>NZ_JAMAXX010000009.1:0-148346 GCF_023712625.1 Curtobacterium sp. ODYSSEY 48 V2 | reverse complement strand
TACTCACGTGTTACTCACCCGTTCGCCACTAATCACAGGAGCAAGCTCCTGATCATCGTTCGACTTGCATGTGTTAAGCACGCCGCCAGCGTTCGTCCTGAGCCAGGATCAAACTCTCCGTAAAAAATTACAGATCCGACACCCGAAAGCGCCGAACCGAGTTGATTCTGACTGTTGACTGTCTACTGACAATCTTCAATCCAAAAGGAATTGTCTCCGACGACCACAACCAAAGCTGCGATCGCACGGGGTCAAAATAATTGGCATTGACAATGTGCACGCTGTTGAGTTCTCAAGGACCAGACGCACCCCCCACTCAGCACCACCACAGTGGAACCTCATCAGAGGGGCTGGAAGTTCGTTGCCGGGGAAGAACCGTGGCGGACAAGATCCCCAGGTGAACCCGGTGACCGTCTCGGCCGTTCCGTTCTCCGCCTCAGCGGCAACGAGTGATTACTCTACGCACGGCCCGACCACACCACCAACACCACCCACATCCCGGGCGTGTCGCACGGTCGGCACCTCGTGGCCCCGGCACGGCGAACGGCCCGCTCCCCTGCGGGAACGGGCCGTTCGGGTGTCGCGAGCGCTCAGTGGCGAGCGATGACCGGGTTCTTCAGCGAGCCGATCCCCTCGATGAGGACCTCCACCACCTCGCCGTCGCGGATGGCCCCGACCCCGGCCGGGGTACCCGTGAGGATGACGTCGCCGGGCAGGAGGGTCCAGATCGACGACACGAACTCGACCAGGGACGGGATGTCGTGCACCATCTCGCTGGTCGACGCCGCCTGGCGCAGCTCGCCGTCCACGCGGGTCTCGAGTCGGATGTCCGACGGGTCGATCTCGGTCTCGATGACCGGACCGAGCGGACAGAAGGTGTCGAAGCCCTTGGCTCGCGTCCACTGTCCGTCGCGGGCCTGCAGGTCGCGCGCAGTCACGTCGTTCGCGATCGTGTACCCGAGCACGACGCTCGCGAAGTCCTCGCGCCGGACGTTCTTGGCGAGCGAGCCGATCACGATGGCGAGCTCGCCCTCGTGGTCGACACGGCCGACCTCGGCCGGCAGACGGATGGGGTCGTCCGGACCGATGACCGCGGTGTTCGGCTTGAGGAAGACCACGGGGTCGTCCCCCGAACGCTCGTCCATCTCCGACGCGTGCTCGGCGTAGTTCAGGCCGACGCCGATCACCTTCGACCGAGGGATCACCGGTGCGAGGAGCTTGGCGTCGGCGAGCGGCACCCGCTCCCCCGTCGTCTCGAACCCCTGGTACATCGGGTCCCCCGCAAGGACGACCAGGTCACGCTCGTCGAGGATGCCGTACCGCGGGTCTTCACCCGTGCTGCTGAACCGTGCGATCTTCACTGTTCGACCCTACCGATCCGCGGCTCAGGCCGGGTCCGTCAGGCGCGTCATCCACCCGTGGGGGTCGGGACGACGGCCGTACTGGATGTCGGTCAGCTCCTGGCGGAGCGACATCGTCAGCTCGCCGGCACCGACGGTGGGCGACCCGATCGTGAAGCCCTCGCCGCGGAGCTCTGCGATCGGCGTGACCACCGCGGCCGTCCCGCAGGCGAACGCCTCGGTGATCGAGCCGTCGGCCACCCCGTCCCGCCACTCGTCGAGCGTCACCCGACGACGCTCCACCCGGAGCCCGCGGTCCTCGGCGAGCTGCAGGATCGAGTCGCGGGTGATGCCCTCGAGGATCGACTCCGAGTCCGGCGTGACGAGCGTGCCGTCCGACCGCACGAGCACGACGTTCATGCCGCCGAGCTCCTCGAGGTACCGGCCCTCCTCGGAGTCGAGGAACATCACCTGCTGGCAGCCCTGCTCGTAGGCCTCCTGCTGCGGGAGCAGGGACGCGGCGTAGTTCCCGCCGGTCTTCGCAGCCCCGGTCCCGCCACGTGCGGCACGGGCGTACTTCGTCGACAGCCAGATGCTCACGGGCTTCGGTCCGGACGTGAAGTACGCCCCGGCCGGGCTGGCGATGCAGTGGTACGCGACCTCCTGCGCGGCACGGACCCCGAGGAAGGACTCGGTCGCGATCATGAACGGACGCAGGTACAGGCTGGTCTCCGGCGCCGACGGCACCCAGTCCACGTCGGCGCGGACGAGCTGCCGGACCGACTCGACGAAGACCTCGAGCGGCAGCTCCGGGAGCGCGAGCCGACGGGCCGAGCGCTGGAAGCGGCGCGCGTTCGCGTCCGGCCGGAAGGACCACACCGACCCGTCCGCGTGGCGGTAGGCCTTCATGCCCTCGAAGATCTCCTGCGCGTAGTGGAACACGCTGGCGCTGGGGTCGAGGGTCAGCGGTCCGTACGGGTGGATCGATGCGCTGTGCCAGCCGGCTTCGAGCGACCACGCGACGGTGGCCATGTGGTCGGTGAAGTACTTGCCGAAGCCCGGGTCGGCGAGGATCTCCTCGCGCTCGGCCGCGGCCCGACGCTCGGGCGACGGCGTGTTCGCGAACTCGAGGGCGAAGTCGCCGTCGGTCTCGGTGTCGGTGCTGCTCATCGGGGTGACTCCTGTCAGGCGGTGGTGGTGCGTGCTGCGACCGCGGCGGCGATGGCGTCGCCGACCTCGGCCGTGCTGCGCGGCGTGGTGCCCCGGCTCGCGAGGTCGGCCTCGACCGCCTGTGTCACGGCCGCCGCCAGGTCTGCACGACCGAGGTGGTCGAGCAGCAGGGCGACGGACAGGACGGCGGCGGTCGGGTCGGCGACCTGCTGGCCTGCGATGTCCGGCGCGGAACCGTGGACCGGCTCGAACATGCTGGGGAAGGTGCCGTCCGGGTTGATGTTCCCCGAGGCCGCCAGACCGATGCCGCCGCTGATCGCGCCGGCCAGGTCGGTGATGATGTCCCCGAACAGGTTGTCGGTGACGATGACGTCGAACCGCCCGGGCTCGCGGACCATGTGGATCGTCACCGCGTCGACGTGCTGGTAGTCGACGGTCACGTCCGGGTGCTCCTCGGCGACCGCCGCGACCGTCCGCTGCCAGAGGGAACCCGCGTGCACGAGCACGTTGCTCTTGTGCACGAGGGTCAGGTGCTTCCGCGGGCGGCGGGAGGCGAGGTCGAAGGCGTACCGGACGACGCGCTCGACACCGTGTGCCGTGTTGAGGGACACCTCGGTGGCGATCTCGTGCGGCGTGCCGACGCGGATCGCGCCGCCGTTGCCGACGTACGGGCCCTCGGTGCCCTCGCGCACGACGACGAAGTCGACCGCGCCCGGGTCGGCGAGCGGGCTCGCGACCGAGGAGTACACCGTCGTGGGGCGGAGGTTGACGTAGTGGTCGAACGCGAAGCGCAGCTTCAGCAGGAGTCCACGCTCGATGATCCCGCCCGCGAGTCGCGGGTCGCGCGGGTCACCGCCGACGGCGCCGAGCAGGATCGCGTCGTGCTCGGCGATGGCGGACATGTCGTCCTCGGTGAGGATGTCGCCCGTCTCGAGGTACCGGGCGGCACCGAGCGAGAAGGCGGTCTCCTGCACGTCGAGGTCGTCCGGCACCACCGCGTGCAGGACCTTCAGCGCTTCGTCCACCACCTCGGGCCCGATGCCGTCGCCGCGGACGACCGCCAGCTTGAGCGTCTGTGCCATGTCCCGGACCCCTACAGCGTGATGTCGATCTCGCGGAGCGAGGTCGCGTCGATGGTGGAGCGCACGTGCTCGAGGATCTCCGCGGGCACCGGCGAGTCGACCGTCAGGACGCTCAGCGCCTGCCCGCCGGCGGCCTCGCGCGAGATCTGCATCGCGGCGATGTTGATGCCGGCGTCGCCGAACTCCTTGCCGTAGACCGCGACGATGCCGGGGCGGTCGGTGTAGACCATCACGACGTGGTGCGCGTCGAGGGCGACCTCGACGTCGTGGCCGTTGATCTCCACGAGCTTCTCGACCTGCTTGGCACCGGTCAGCGTGCCGGACACGCTGATCGCGGGCCCGTCGGACTGGGCACCGCGGATCGTGAGGACGTTGCGGTACTCCGGGCTGTCGGCGTCGGTGATGAGCCGGACGCTCACGCCGCGCTGCTCCGCGATGAGCGGGGCGTTGACGTACGAGACCTGGTCGCTGACGACGTCGGTGAAGACGCCCTTGAGGGCTGCGAGCTTCAGCACGCTGACGTCGTACTGCGCGAGCTCGCCGTGCACCTCGACGTCGATGCTCGTCACCGGCGAGGTGGCCAGGCCGGTGAAGACCTGACCGAGCTTCTCCATGAGCGGGATCCCCGGGCGGACGTACGGGTCGATGACGCCGCCGGCGACGTTGACCGCGTCCGGCACGAGTTCGCCGCCGAGCGCGAGGCGCACGGACTTCGCGACGGAGACGCCGGCCTTCTCCTGGGCCTCGTCCGTCGAGGCGCCGAGGTGCGGCGTGACGACGACGTTCGGCAGCGCGAGCAGCGGCGAGTCCTTCGGCGGCTCGGACACGAAGACGTCGAGGCCGGCACCGGCGATCTCCCCGGACGTGAGCGCCCGGTGCAGGGCGTCCTCGTCGATCAGGCCGCCGCGGGCGACGTTCACGACGAACGCGGTCGGCTTCATGAGCGCGAACTGCTCGTCCGAGATCATGCCCACCGTCTCCGGCGTCTTCGGCATGTGGATCGTGGTGAAGTCCGCACGACGGAGGAGGTCCTCGAGCGACACCAGCTCGACCCCGAGCTGCTGGGCCCTGGCCGTCGTGACGTAGGGGTCGTACGCGATGACCGAGACGCCGAACGCCTGCAGGCGCTGCGTGATGAGCGCGCCGATGCGGCCGAGGCCGATGATGCCGACGGTCTTCTCGTAGAGCTCGACGCCCGTGTACGACGAACGCTTCCACGCGCCGGCGGCGAGCGACGCGTGGGCCGCGGGGATGTGGCGCGCGAGCGACAGGATGTGGCCGACCGTGAGCTCGGCGGCCGAGATGATGTTCGACGTCGGCGCGTTGACGACCATCACGCCGGCGGTGGTCGCCGCCTTGATGTCGACGTTGTCCAGGCCGACGCCCGCGCGGGCGACCACCTTGAGCTGCGGCGCCGCGGCGATGGCCTCGGCGTCGATCTTCGTGGCGGACCGCACCAGCACGGCGTGCGCGTCGGCGAGGGAGGACAGGAGCGCGGCACGGTCGGTACCGTCCACGTTCCGGATCTCGAAGTCGGGCCCGAGGGCGTCGACGGTGGCGGGCGAGAGTTCTTCGGCGATCAGGACGACCGGCTTCGGCACAGCTGCAGTTCCTCACACGAGACGGGCGGTATCCCACCATCGTATCGACGCGGGGACCCGGTTACGACCGCACCGTCGGTCCCCGACGGAACCACGCGCCGGTCCGGAGGCGCGGAGCCAGCGGGCACCGTGCCTCCCGTCCGTGGGACGGTCGCGACGTGCGTCAGAAGTCGAGCAGGCGCGGCACGAACAGCTGGAGGTCGAGCCAGAGCGCGCCCGCCGCCGCGAACGCGACGACGAAGACTCCGACCGTCACCGACAGCCGAGCCCGGCGCGTCGTCCAGAGGGCGACCAGGAACGCGACGGGCGCGATCGCGATGTCGAGGACGAGCCAGCCCCAGGGGGTGCTGCGCTGCAGCGACGAACCACCGGAGGTCGTCTCGAGGAACGTGTTGAACGCGCGAACCGACTGCGAGACGGTGACGAGGTTCCCGACACTCTGGACGGTCATGTAGGCGAACAGCGCGCCGAAGACCACCCAGACGACGATGCGGCCGACGAGCGGGGACGAGGTCCGGCGGGCTGCCGGTGTCGTGGCGGTCACCCGAAGCTCCTGGTCATGAGGAACGGCCAGGGGAAGAGCACGGCGGCTCCGAGCAGCATCCACAGCAGCCGCGTGCGGGTCCGACGACCACGACCGGCCCAGAGCACCACGGTGAACCACAGCGCGGGCGCGACGATCGACAGGAAGCGGAGGACCTCGACGAAGACGGTCAGCAGCGTGTCGACGTTCGCGACGTACGCGGTCGAGGCGGTGAGCAGCCACGCCACCGTGTAGAGCAGGTAGAGCCCGCCGAAGACCCCGAAGCCGACCAGGGCGCCGGAGGTCTCCGGGCGCTCCGGGTCGCGTCCGCCGTGGCCCTTCACCGTGACCGGGTTGTGGGCCGCGTCGACGTGGGTCGCGTCGTCCGCGTCGCCCCAGCTGAGGGCGTCGTCGTCGTCGTGGTCGACCGAGCCGTCGGGCGGGGATGCTGCCGTGGTCATGGGGACGATTCTACGAGGGACCCGCGACGGCGGACACCACGAGGGACCGCTCAGACGTCGGCGGGCTGGGTCGCGAGGACCCCGGCGACGACGTCGCGCACCGCGGGGAACAGCGGGTGGCTCTCCACGAGCCCGGTCAGGATCTCGGTGAGTGCGTGCGCCGTCGCGCCGGAGCGGAGCAGGGCGTGCAGCTCGATCGACTCGGGGTCGTTCTCGTCGTCGAACGCCAGGGCGACCCGGACCGCTCCGAGCAGGTGCTCGACCGGGAGCCCGCGTTCGGCCAGCTGCGACGCCGGGCCGATGAAGCGCTCACGCCGTCCGAGCTTCCGCAGCGGGTTGCGCCCCACACGCGCCGTGGTGTCCGGCAGGAGCGGGTTCGCGATGCGGGTGAGGTTCGCAGCGACGTAGCGGGCGTGCTCGGCCGGGTCGAACCCGTGCTTGGCGACCAGCAGCGCGGTCGTCTCGGCGAGGACCCCGTCGACCTCGGCGCGGACCTCGCGGTCCTCGAGGGCCTCGCGGATGAGTCGGATCCCGCGGACGAAGCCGTGGTACGCCGCGGTCGCGTGGGCGGTGTTCACCGTGTAGAGCTTCCGCTCGACGAACGGCTGCAGGTCGTCGACCCAGGTGACCCCGTCGATCTGCGGCGGCTCGGCGTCGGACGGAGCGAAGGGGGTGCGCTCGATGACCCACTCGTAGAACGGCTCGAGCACGACGTCGAGACCACCGGACTGTCCGAGCACCCCGGACTGGTCCGGGACGATGCGGTCGATCGCGCAGTTCGCGAAGACCGCCGCGACGTGACGGTCCTCGAGGATCGGGGCGCGTCGGATGCTGGCGTGCAGCGAGTCCGTCGCGTTGAAGGCGTTCTCGCAGGCCACGACCGTGACGTCGCCGCGCTCGGGCGCCCGTGCCGCGAGGCCCTCGGCGATGACGGGGGCGACGAGCGGCAGCGTGCGTGCACCGACGGCGGTCGTGACGACGTCGGCCTCGGCGATCGCCTGGACGACGCGCTCACGGTCGGTCTTGCTGCTGAGTGCACGGAAGCCGTACACGAGGTGTTCGACGGGCTGCTCGCCGACCTCGTGGACCACGAAGCGGCCGGCGTCGTTGAGCGCGGAGACCACGCGGTCGTCCACGTCGACGAAGGTGAGCTCGTAACCGCTCGCGACCAGGAACTGACCCACGAACCCGCGCCCGATCTTGCCGGCGCCGATGTGGACCGCTCGCTTCGTCACCGCCATCCGATGATCCTCCCACGTCGGAGGACCCGGTCGTGACCACTCCTCGCGACGCCGCGGAGCGGCATCGGCAGCACTGCAGGACGGGTCACGGAAGCGGAGCGCCCGGGTACGGGGACGCCACGGGGGCGCCAGGTGCTGGCGCTGGAGCTGGAGGGGTACAGGTGCATGTCGTTCGGGTCACGTCGCGAGGCGGCGGTGCGAACGCACCGCCGCCTCGGGAGTCGGGTGGTCGACCGCAGACTACCGCGCGGCCGAGCCGTCCACGTAGTCGGCGTCGTTCGACTTCCACGCGAACAGCGCGCGGAGCTCGCGGCCGGTGGCCTCGATCGGGTGGCCCTCGCCCTTCGCGCGGAGCTCCTTGAACTCCGGCGCGCCGGCGTCCTGGTCCTCGATGAAGCGCTTGGCGAAGGTGCCGTCCTGGATGTCGGAGAGCACGGCCTTCATGTTCTCCTTGACCTCGGGCGAGATCACGCGGGGGCCGGAGACGTAGTCACCGAACTCGGCGGTGTCGGAGATCGACCAGCGCTGCTTGGTGAGGCCGCCCTCCCAGATGAGGTCGACGATGAGCTTGAGCTCGTGCAGGACCTCGAAGTAGGCGATCTGCGGCTGGTAGCCCGCCTCGACCAGGGTCTCGAAGCCGTACTGGATGAGCTGCGACGTGCCACCGCAGAGGACGGCCTGCTCACCGAACAGGTCGGTCTCGGTCTCCTCGGTGAAGGTCGTCTTGATGCCGCCGGAACGCAGGCCGCCGATGGCCTTGGCGTACGACCAGGCGAGGTCCCAGGCGCTGCCGGAGGCGTCGACCTCGACCGCGACGATCACGGGCACGCCGCGGCCCGCCTCGTACTCGCGACGGACGGTGTGCCCCGGGCCCTTCGGCGCGACGAGCGCGACGTCGACGCCCTCGGGGGCCTCGATGTAGCCGTAGCGGATGTTGAAGCCGTGGCCGAAGACGAGCGTCGCGCCGTCCTTCAGGTTCGGCTCGATGTCCTCGGCGTAGACGATGCGCTGCACCTGGTCCGGCGCGAGGATCACGACGACGTCGGCGTTCTTCGTCGCCTCGGCCGGGGTGAGGACCTCGAAGCCCGCCTCGGTCGCCTTGTCGCGGCTCTTCGAGCCCTCCTGGAGGCCGATGACGACCTCGACGCCGGAGTCACGGAGGTTGAGCGCGTGGGCGTGGCCCTGCGAGCCGTAGCCGATGACGGCGACCTTCTTGCCCTGGATGAGCGTCAGGTCGGCGTCGGCGTCGTACACGATGTCAGTCACGAGGGTGTGTCTCCTTGGTTCTGGTGGCTTGTGGTGTGCGGACGGGAGGCGCGTGGCGGGACCGCCCCGCGCCTCCCGCCCGGAAGCGGGGTGTGCTCAGCGCACGCGGTCGGTGATGCTCTTCGGCCCACGGCCCATGCCGAGCAGACCGGCGCGGGCGAGTTCCTTGACGCCGTAGGGCTCGAGGACGCGGAGGATCGCCTGGATCTTGCCCGGGTCGCCGGTCACCTCGACGATGAGCGAGTCGGTCGCCACGTCGACGACCTGCGCGCGGAAGAGGTTCACGGCCTCGAGCACGGCCGAGCGGGTCTGGTTGTCGACGCGGACCTTCACGAGCATGTGCTCGCGCTGCACCGACTGGGAGAAGTCGAGCTCGACGATCTTGATGACGTTGACGAGCTTGTTGAGCTGCTTCGTCACCTGCTCCAGCGGCAGGTCCTCGACGTCGACGACGACCGTGATCCGGGACAGGCCCTCGACCTCGGTGCCGCCCACGGCGAGCGACTCGATGTTGAAGCCGCGCCGGGCGAACAGCCCCGCGACGCGCGTCAGCAGACCCGGCTTGTCCTCGACGAGGAGGGAGAGGACGTGGCTCATGCGGTTTCTCCCGTCATGTCGGCGTCCTCGTCGTCCCAGGTCGGGGCGAGGGCCTGGGCGTACTCGATGGACGAGTTGCTGACCCCCTGCGGGACCATGGGCCAGACCATCGAGTCGCGGCTGACCACGAAGTCGATCACCACGGGGCGGTCGTTCGTCTCGAGGGCGAGCTGGATGGCGGCGTCGACCTCGTCCGCCTTCTCGACGCGGATGCCGAGGGCACCGTAGGCGTCGGCGAGCTTCACGAAGTCCGGGACGCGGCGAGTGCCGTGACCGGTCTGCAGGTCGGTGAAGGAGTGTCGGCCGTCGTAGAACAGCGTCTGCCACTGCCGCACCATGCCGAGCGAGGAGTTGTTGATGACCGCGACCTTGATCGGGATGTCGTTGATGACGCAGGTCGCGAGCTCCTGGTTCGTCATCTGGAAGCAACCGTCGCCGTCGATCGCCCAGACCACGCGGTCCGGCTGGGCGACCTTCGCGCCCATCGCCGCGGGGACCGAGTAGCCCATGGTGCCGGCGCCACCCGAGTTCAGCCAGGCGTTCGGCCGCTCGTACCGGATGAACTGCGCGGACCACATCTGGTGCTGCCCGACCCCGGAGGCGAACACGCCCTCGGGACCGGTGAGCTCACCGATGCGCTTGATGATCGCCTGCGGCGCGAGCAGCCCGTCGGTCGGCTCCGCGTACCCGAGCGGGAAGTCCTGCCGGAGCTGGTCGAGCTTCGCCCACCAGGCGCTCGTGTCCGCCCGGTCGGCGGAGACGTCGTCCCAGGCGTCGAGGAGGTCGACGAGGACCTCGCGGGCGTCGCCGACGATCGGCACGTCGGCGAAGCGGATCTTCGAGATCTCCGCGGGGTCGATGTCGACGTGCACGACCTTGGCGTGCGGCGCGAACTCGTCAGCCTTGCCCGTCACACGGTCGTCGAAGCGCGCACCGAGGGCGACGATGAGGTCGCTCTCCTGCAGGCCGAGCACCGCGGGCACCGTGCCGTGCATGCCCGGCATGCCGAGGTGCTGCTGGTGCGAGTCCGGGAAGGCGCCACGGGCCATGAGGGTCGTGACGACCGGCGCACCGGTGGCCTCGGCGAAGCGCAGGAGCTCGGCCGACGCACCGGAGCGGACGACGCCGCCGCCGACGTACAGCACCGGACGCTCGGCCTCGGCCAGCAGCTGGGCCGCGGCCGTGATCTGCTTGCCGTGCGCCTTCGTGACCGGACGGTAGCCGGGCAGGTCGATCTTCGGCGGCCAGACGTACGGCGCCGACTTCTGCTGGGCGTCCTTCGTGATGTCGACGAGCACCGGGCCCGGGCGACCCGTCGTGGCGATCTGGTGGGCCGCGGCCAGCGTCGCCGGCACGTCGGCCGGGTCGGTCACGAGGAACGAGTGCTTCGTGATCGGCATCGTGATGCCGACGATGTCGGCCTCCTGGAAGGCGTCGGTGCCCATCAGGGTCGAGAACACCTGCCCGGTGATCGCGATGAACGGCACCGAGTCCATGTAGGCGTCGGCGATCGCCGTGACGAGGTTCGTCGCACCGGGACCGGACGTCGCGATGGCGACACCGACCTTGCCGGACGAGGAGGCGTACCCCTCGGCGGCGTGGCCGGCACCCTGCTCGTGGCGCACGAGGACGTGGCGGATGGTCGTCGACGCCATGAGCTCGTCGTAGAACGGGATGATCGCGCCGCCGGGCAGGCCGAAGACGTCGGTGATCCCGAGGTGCTCGAGCGTCCGCAGGACGGCTCCCGAGCCGGTCAGGATCTCGGGCGACCGCCGCGTACCGGCGGCCGCGGACAGCGGAGTGGCTTCCGTGGGCATGAGGTGGTCCTTGCCTGGAGGGATGGCGGTTCGAACGTGTCGACGCTAGCCCGTGACCGCGCCCTTGGCGGCGGACTGGACGAGCTTCGCGAACTTCGCGAGGACTCCGCGGGTGTAGCGCGGGGGCAGCGGGGCCCAGCCTTCTCGGCGGGCCTCCAGCTCGGCGTCGTCGACCAGTAGGTCGAGCGAGCGAGCCGCGATGTCGACACGGATGCGGTCGCCATCGCGCACGAATGCCACTGGACCTGCGTCCACGGCTTCCGGTGCGATGTGGCCGATGCACAGGCCGGTTGTGCCGCCTGAGAATCGTCCGTCCGTCAACAGTAGTACATCCTTGCCCAGGCCCGCGCCCTTGATGGCAGCGGTGATGGCGAGCATCTCGCGCATGCCGGGGCCGCCCTTCGGGCCCTCGTAGCGGATGACCACCACGTCGCCCTTCTGGATCCGTCCCTCGGTCAGGGCGTCCATGGCGGCGCGCTCGCGGTCGAACACCCGCGCCGGGCCCTCGAACACGGCGGCGTCGAAGCCGGCGGTCTTCACGACGGCACCCTCGGGCGCGAACGAGCCCTTGAGGATCGTCAGGCCACCGGTGGTGTGGATCGGGTTGTCGAGCTTCCGGAAGACCTCGCCGTCGAGCTCCGGCGGGTCGATCTCGGCCAGGTTCTCGGCGAGGGTCTTGCCGGTGACGGTCATGACGTCGCCGTGCAGCAGACCGGCCTCGAGCAGCGCCTTCATGATCACCGGGATGCCGCCGTTGCGGTCGACGTCGACCATGACGTACTTGCCGAACGGCTTCATGTCCGCCAGGTGCGGCACCTTCGAGCCGATGCGGTTGAAGTCGTCGAGGCTCAGCTCGACCTCGGCCTCGTGCGCGATCGCGAGCAGGTGCAGCACGACGTTGGTCGAGCCTCCCAGCGCCATCGCGACGGCGATGGCGTTCTCGAACGCCTCCTTCGTCAGGATCTGGCGGGCGGTGAGCCCGAGGCGCAGCATGTTGACGACCGCCTCGCCGGAGCGATGGGCGTAGTAGTCACGGCGACGGTCGGCGCTCGGCGGGGCCGCGGACCCGGGCAGCGACATGCCGAGGGCCTCGGCCACGCTCGCCATCGTGTTCGCGGTGTACATCCCGCCGCAGGCGCCCTCGCCCGGGACGATCGCGCACTCGATCTCCTTGAGCTCGGCCTCGGTCATGGTGCCGGCCTTGCACGCACCGACGCCCTCGAAGGAGTCGATGATCGTGACCTCCTTGAAGGAGCCGTCGGCCTGCTTCACGTAGCCCGGCATGACCGAACCCGCGTAGAGGAAGACGCTCGCGAGGTCCAGACGCGCGGCGGCCATGAGCATGCCGGGGAGCGACTTGTCGCAGCCGGCGAGCAGCACGGTGCCGTCGAGGCGCTCGGCGTTGACGACCGTCTCGACGCTGTCGGCGATGACCTCGCGTGAGACGAGCGAGAAGTGCATGCCCTCGTGGCCCATCGAGATGCCGTCGGAGACGGAGATGGTGCCGAACTGCAGCGGGTACCCGCCGCCGGAGTGCACGCCCTCCTTCGCGCCCTGGGCGAGGCGGTCGAGCGAGAGGTTGCAGGGGGTGATCTCGTTCCAGGACGAGGCGATCCCGATCTGCGGCTTGTCCCAGTCGGCGTCGCCCATGCCGACGGCGCGGAGCATGCCACGCGAGGTGGTCGCTTCGATCCCGTCGGTGACGACCCGGCTGCGCGGCTTCACGTCGATGTCAGGCATGGAGGCAGTCTAGGACCAGTTGGGATACCACCCGGACACCGTTGCGCGGACGGGAGGCGCGGGGCCGGGTCGTCAGCGCGTCGCGCGCAGGCGTCCGAGCTGCTTCAGGACGTCGGTGAGCGCCGCAGGGTCGGCCACGCGGTGGGCGGCGAGCGTGTCGCCCTCCCCCACCTTCACGCCGACGTCGCCGTCGCGGAGCACCCGGAAGGCGTCCTCGTCGGTGACGTCGTCGCCGGCGAAGAACACCGCGTCGGCGCCGCGGAGCCCGCGCAGTCGATCGATCGCGTCGCCCTTCGTGACGTGCCGGACGGCGAACTCGACGATGTCCTTGCCGCCGCGCTCCAGCACGTCCGGGTCTGCTGCGTGCGCCGCCTCGTGCGCCGCCGCGTTCGCCGCGGCCGCGTCCTCGACGCTCGCCCGCCGGGTGTGCACGCCGTGGCCTGCCGGCTTGTGCTCGATCACGACGTCGGGGAACCGTGCACCGACCTCGTCGAGGGCAGCGCCGACCCGTTCGACCCGCGCGAGCTCGTCGTCGCTCAGCGCGGCCTCGTCGTGGCCGTCCACGCGCCACTCGACACCGTGCGACCCGACGAGCGCCATGCCGTCGGGTGCGTGCGACACCCGGGCGAGCCCCTCGAGCGGACGCCCGGAGACGAGCACGACCTCGGTGTCGCGGGCGCGCTGCAGGGTGAGCACCGCGGCCCAGGAGCCGGGGAGCGCCCCGACCCGTGCGGGGTCGTCGGCGAAGGGTGCGAGCGTGCCGTCGAAGTCGAGGGCGACGAGCAGTCGCGGCGCAGCCGCGAGCGTCTCGAGGGCCGCCGCCAGGACGGCCGGGTCGGTGGAGACCTCAGGCACCCCGTGCCTCCCGGGTGTCCTCGGCGGCACGCGCCTTCTGCGCGTCCTGGTCGAAGATCGACATCCCGTCGTCCTCCGCCTCGCGGTGCCGCTCGCCGCCGTCGTCGGACGGGTCGATCCGCGACCCGCGCGGGGCGTGCCGGTCGAGCGCCTCGAGGAACGAGCGGGACCACCGGGCCACGTCGTTGTCGCGGACGCGCTTGCGGAGCGCGCGCATGCGCGTGGAGCGCTCGCGGCGGGGCATCTCGATGGCGCGCTGGATCGAGTCCTTCAGCGCGCCGATGTCGTGCGGGTTGACGATGACGGCCTGCTTGAGCTCGTCGGCGGCACCCGCGAACTCGGACAGGATGAGCACGCCGTCGTTGTCGAACCGGGCGGCCACGTACTCCTTCGCGACCAGGTTCATGCCGTCGCGCAGGGCCGTGACGAGCATGATGTCGGCGGCCAGGTAGAGCGCCACCATCTCCTCGCGCGGGTACCCGTGGTGCAGGTACGCGATCGGCTGGTGGCCGATGACCCCGAGGTCGCCGTTGATGCGGCCGACGGTGAGCTCGATCTCGTCACGCAGCGTCGCGTAGGTGTCGACCCGCTCGCGGCTCGGGCTCGCGACCTGCACGAGGGTGGCGTCCTCGACCGCGATCCGGCCGTCCTCGACGAGCTCGCCGAACGCCTTGATCCGGTGCCGGATGCCCTTCGTGTAGTCGAGCCGGTCGACGCCGAGCAGCACGGTCTTCGGGTTGCCGAGGCTCTCGCGGATCTCCCGCGCGCGCTCCTGCACCTCGGGCCGGTGGGCGATCTCCTCGAAGCTCTCGGCATCGATGGAGATCGGGAAGTGCCGTGCCTCGACGTGCCGCACGGTGATGCCCTTGCGGCTCCGCGGGGCCGCCGGGTCGTCCACGGGGACGTCGATGGTCGACCCCTTGGTGGTGTAGCCCTTGATGTGCCGGACCGCGCGGAGGAAGTCGCTCGCGTCGTCCTGGCGCTGGAAGCCGATCACGTCGGCACCGAGCAGCCCGTCGAGGATCTGCGCGCGCCAGGGCAGCTGCGCGTAGATGCCGACCGGCGGGAACGGGATGTGGTTGAAGAAGCCGATCGTCAGGTCGGGGCGGCGCTCCCGCAGCAGCGCCGGCAGGAGCTGCAGCTGGTAGTCCTGCACCCACACGATGCCGTCCTGCTCGACGATCTCGGCGATCTGGTCGGCGAAGCGCTCGTTGACGCGTCGGTACGCGATCCACCAGTCGCGGTGGTAGCTCGGGTGCTCGATGACGTCGTGGTAGAGCGGCCACAGCGTGTCGTTGCTGAACCCCTCGTAGTACTCCTCGACGTCGGCGGCGCTGAGCGGCACCGGCACGATGTGGATGCCCTCGTTGTCGAACGGTGCGACCTCGACGTCCGGCTGGCCGACCCACCCGACCCAGGCGCCGTCGTTGGCGCGCATGACCGGTTCGAGCGCCGTCACCAGCCCGCCGGGCGAGTGCCGCCACCCCTCGTTGCCGTCCTCGTCGACGACGCGGTCCACCGGGAGGCGGTTCGAGGCGACGACGAAGGCGTAGCGGTCCGGGTCGGTGTCTGCTGCCATGGGGTGCTGGTGTCTCCGTTCCCTCCGGCCGGTGCGCCGGGATCGAGGCCGACGGTACCAGCGGAGGGGCGGCCGGCTCTCGGTGCGCCGTCACTAGGCTCGTCGCCATGGTCATGACACGGGCGTGGCGGGACGGCACCGCGGTGGAGCGGGACTTCCCCGTCGAACGGGTGTCGGACCTGCTGGAGCGCGACGACGGCACCTTCGTGTGGGTGGACCACGTCGACCCGGACCCCGGTGACCTGGACCAGCTCGAGGACGAGCTCGGGGTGCACGCGCTCGCGGTCGAGGACGCCCTCGAGCACGGGCAGCGGCCGAAGCTCGACCGCTACCGGGACAGCCTGTTCCTGGTCGTCTACGACGTCGACGGCCTCGACGCCGAGGGCGAGCTCGTCACGCACGAGGTGAAGGCCTTCGTCACGCACCGGGCGCTCGTGACCATCCACGGCCCCGACGTCGACCTCGGCGCCGTCGAACGGCGGCTGGAGGCGAACGCCGACCTGGCCGACCGCGGGGTGCCCTGGCTCGTCTGGGGACTCCTCGACGCCGTCGTCGACCACGCCACGAAGGCCGTCGAGGACATCGAGGCACGCATCGACGACCTCGAGGACGACCTGTTCGAGCACGGGGACCCGCGCGAGCAGCAGGTCCAGCGCCGGTCCTTCCGGCTGCGGAAGGCGCTCGGCGTGCTCCGGCGGCAGGTCGTGCCCACGCGCGACAGCGTCGGGTCCCTGCTGCACGGCGACGCCGAGACGATCGCCGACGGCATCCGCCCGTACCTCCGTGACGTCGAGGACCACCTCGTGACGATCGCGGACTCGGTCGAGCAGCTCCGCGACGCGGTGTCGAGCGTCCTCGACACGAACCTGAACCTGGCGTCGAACCGGCAGAACACCGTGATGAAGAAGGTGACGAGCTGGGCGGCGATCATCGCGATCCCGACCGCCATCACCGGGTTCTTCGGGCAGAACGTGACGTTCCCCGGGGAGGGGCACTGGAGCGGGTTGGCCGCGTCGGTGTCGCTGATCGTCGCGACGTCGCTCGTGCTCTACCGCGTGTTCAAGAGCAAGGACTGGCTGTAGCCGGCCGCCTCAGAGCTGCAGCGCGAGCACACCGGCGACGACGGTGAGCGGCGCGACAACGCACCCCAGCGCCATGTAGCGTCCCCACGACAGGTGCACGCCCTCGGCCGACAGCCGTGCGTGCCACAGCAGCGTCGCGAGCGAGGCCCACGGCGTGATGAGGCACCCCGCGTTCACGCCGACCAGGAGCGCCGCGTAGCGCAGCGCCTCGTGTCCGGCGGCCGGCTCGAGCACCAGGTACGCGGGCAGGTTGTCGATGGCGTTCGCCGCGACCCCGCCGGCACCGCCGAGCAGCAGGAGCGACCCGGTGTCGGTGCCGCCGGACAGCGCCTGCACGATCGGGTCGGTGAGCCCCGTGGCGTGCAGGGTCTCGACGACGACGAACAGCCCGGCCGCGAAGACGAGCGTCGCCCAGGGGACGCGGGACGGCCGGAGCTCGGACGGTGCGCGGAACGCGGCGACGACGACGAGCAGCGCCGCCGCGACGAGCGCCGCGACCCAGACCGTCACGCCGGCGGTCAGCGCGACCACGAGCAGGACGAGCACCACCGAGGCCGCCCAGAAGAACAGCGGGTCGCGCGGCCGTCGCACGTCGACCGGCGTGTACCGGCCGAAGAGCTTCCCGCGGAACACCACGAGGAGCACCGCGCACGGCACGACGACCCCGGCGAGCGCCGCCCACACCATGAGGCCGGCGAACGGGATCGGGCCGTCGAGGCCGATCCCGTCGACGGCGAGCAGGTTCGTCAGGTTCGACACCGGCAGCAGGAGCGACGCCGTGTTGGCGAGCCACACGGTCGTGAGCGCGAAGGGCATCGGCGGCAGCCCGACGCGACGCGCGAGCGTGATGACGATCGGGGTGAGGAGCACCGCCGTGGTGTCGATGCTCAGGAAGACCGTGCAGACCACCGCGAGCACGACGACGGCCGCCCAGAGGCCGATCGTGCGCCCTCCGCCGACCCGGGCCGCCAGGTCGGCGAGCCGGTCGAAGACACCGGCGTCGGCCGCGAGCTCCGACACGATCGTCAGCCCGAGCACGAACGCGAGCACCGGGACGACCCGGTCGGCCAGCGCGCCGAGGTCCGAGAGGGGCAGCAGCCCGAGTGCGACGCAGACGGCGCCCACGACGAGCAGCACTCCCCCGATGACGGCCTGGCGCACGGTGTCTCCTCGCTCTGCGGACCGGCAGGGCGACCGGCGGCGCTCCAATGTAGCGGCCGGTAGCGTGGCGGGGACGACCAGGAGGAGGAACCCGTGCGGAAGTTCATGTTCAGCGGTGCGGTGTGGAGTTCGATCATCAGCGGCTACAGCGTCGTGCAGACCACCCGGCAGGGGCCGCGCGACTGGCGCCTGGCCCTCACGTGGATCGCGTGGCTCGCGACGACGATCGTCGCGCTCGGCACGGTCGTCGAGGACGACCGAGCCGTCAAGGCGCGCCAGCGCTAGGACGCACGTCGTGGTCACGACGGTGACCGGACGACGGACGGGAGGCGCGGTACCCACCGGTACCGCGCCTCCCGTCCGTCGTCCCGTGGCGTCGCGACCTGCGGGCGCCCGTGCGGTCAGCGCAGGCTGTCAGCGCGTGCGGTCAGCGCTCGGGCGGGACCTCGTCCGGGCGGATGTCGGACGTCTGGATCGGACCGGTGAACAGCGCGGTGCGCTCGTCGCCCTCACGGAAGAGCGCAGCGTCCTGCTCCTCGGTGCGGGCGCGGCGCTCGCCGACGCGCTCGGTTCCCTGCGTGACCTGCACCCGCTGACGGGGCAGGGCGTCGGGGTGCTCGCGCTGCACCCACTCGACCATCTCCTCGCGGACGTAGCAGCGCAGGTCGAACAGGCCGCCGGCGTCCGGAGCGGACACCAGGATGCGGACCCGCACGAGCCCGCTCACCGCGTCGGTGACCTGGAGCACCTTGGTCCGACCGTCCCAGATCGTCGAGGTCGACAGGATGCGGTCGAGCTCCCCGCGCATCTCGGTCGGACTGATCCGCCAGTCGAGGTCGAACTCGACCGCGCCCAGCAGCTCGCTGCCGGTGCGGGTCCAGTTCTCGAACGGCGTGGACGTGAAGTAGGTCGACGGGAGCACGAACCGGCGGTCGTCCCACAGGTGCACGACGACGTAGGTCAGGGTGATCTCCTCGATGCGCCCCCACTGCTGCTCGACCACGACGACGTCGTCGACGCGGATCGACCCGGAGAACGCGAGCTGCATGCCGGCGAACACGTTGCCGAGGGTGGACTGCGCCGCGAGACCCGCGACGACGGAGATGAGTCCGGCCGAGGCCAGGACGCTCGCGCCCGCGGCCTCGACCCCGGGGAAGGTCAGCAGGATCGCGCCGACCGCGATGATGACGAGCACGGCGACCGTGAGTCGGCGGATGATGAGGACCTGGGTGCGGATGCGCCGTGCCACCCGGTTGTCGGGGACGTCGACGCGGTAGCGGTGCAGGCCGAGGTCCTCGAGGAAGATGGCGATCTGGCACGCCAGCCAGCAGCCGACGGCGATGGTGGCGATGAGGAAGGCGTGCGAGACCTCGTCGCGCCACGGGTAGGTGTCCTCGTCGTGCGGGATGCTCGTCGTGAAGGCCGTCCAGAGCAGCGCGATGAGCAGGATCGACCGCGCGGGGTGCTTGGTGCGCCGGGACAGGACCGCGGCCCAGCGTTCCCGGCGGGCGATGGTCCGGAGCACGAGGTGCAGGACGAGCGCTGCGGCGGCCGTCACGAGCAGGGCGATCCCGATCGCGACGAGGAGTCGGAGGAGGGTGTCCATCCGTCCATGCTGTCGGACCGGCGTCGGTGGGCGTTCAGCGTCGGCACACCTGTGGTGTCGTTCAGGGTGGGCTCCCGTTCCACCCCGGGCCGTCCACGCATGTAGGTTGGCGCGCATGACAGCGCAGAACGACACGGGTGTTGCGAAGCCCGCGAACGACTTCTCGCACGAGCAGGAGGGCTACCAGCACGGTCTGAAGCCCCGGCAACTGCAGATGATCGCGATCGGCGGGGCCATCGGCACCGGGCTCTTCCTCGGCGCGGGTGGACGCCTGAACACCGCCGGCCCCGCGCTGGCGGTGACCTACCTGATCGCCGGCGTCTTCGCGTTCTTCATCCTGCGCGCGCTCGGCGAGCTCGTCCTGCACCGCCCGTCCTCCGGGTCGTTCATCTCCTACGCCCGCGAGTTCTACGGCGAGAAGTTCGCCTACGCAGCCGGGTGGATGTACTTCCTGAACTGGGCGATGACCTCGATCGTGGACACGACCGCCGTCGCGCTGTACCTCCACTACTGGAGTGCGTTCACCGCGGCACCGCAGTGGCTCCTCGCGCTCATCGCCCTCGTCGTCGTGCTCGCCGCCAACATGGTCGCCGTCAAGGTGTTCGGCGAGCTCGAGTTCTGGTTCGCGCTCATCAAGGTCGCCGCGCTCGTCGCGTTCCTCGTGATCGCCCTCGTCTGGCTGATCTTCGCCTTCCCGGTGGAGACCGGCGGCGAGGCGGTCCGCACGGGCTTCTCGATCTGGGCCGACAACGGCGGACTCATCCCGAACGGCGTGCTGCCGGCGGTGCTCGTCGTCCAGGGCGTCGTGTTCGCCTACGCCGCCATCGAGCTCGTCGGCACCGCGTCCGGTGAGACACAGGACACCGAGAAGGTCATCCCCCGCGCCATCAACTCCGTCGTCTTCCGCATCGCGGTCTTCTACGTCGGGTCGGTCGTCCTGCTCTCCCTCCTCCTGCCGTACACGTCGTACAAGGACGGGCAGAGCCCCTTCGTGACGTTCTTCTCGTCGCTCGGCAACCCGCAGGTCGGCGTCGTCGCCGGGTCGATCATGAACTTCGTGGTGCTCACCGCAGCGCTCTCGTCGCTGAACGCGGGGCTGTACTCCACCGGCCGCGCGCTGCACTCGATGGGCATGAACGGCTCCGCGCCGAAGTGGACCACGAAGATGTCGAAGGGCGGTGTGCCGTACGCCGGCATCCTGCTCACCGCGGCGTTCACCGTCGCGGGCGTCGCCCTCAACTACTTCGTGCCGGCGCAGGCGTTCGAGATCGCGCTGAACGTCGCGAGCCTCGGCATCATCACCGCGTGGGGCACGATCATCCTCTGCCAGATGAAGCTGCGGCAGTGGGCGAAGCAGGGGCTCGCGAAGGAGCCGTCGTTCAAGCTGCCCGGCGCCCCGGTCACCTCGTGGTTGACGCTCGCGTTCCTGGCGTCGGTGGTCGTGCTCATGGCGATCGACTACCCCGTCGGCACGTACACGATCGCCTCGCTCGTGGTCATCATCCCGCTGCTGATCGTCGGCTGGTTCCTGCAGCGCGACCGCATCCTCCGCATCGCCGCGCTCCGCGAGGGTGTGACCGGGCCGTTCCCGATCGGTGTCCGCGACCCCGCGAACCAGGTCCGCCGCGACGGACAGGACGGGTCGGGCAGCTCCCGCGGCTGATCGCGCCTCCCGGACAGGGTCCGGTGCGCGCCGGTACGATCGGCGCGTGCCGGACCCTTCTGTCTCCCCCACGCTCGACCTCCAGCTCACCTGGCGCGGCACCTTCGGGCGGATCCGGGTCTACGACGACACCGTCCGCGCGGAGACGAGCTTCGAGCGCGACGCACTGACGCAGGTGCCGACTGACCAGGTCACCGGGTGGCGCATCGAGCCGTGCGACTTCGACGCGGTGTGCGTGGAGTTCGTGTGCGAGGACGAGACGTTCCGCGTGCTGCTCGACACCGGCGACGAGCGGGTGGCGCGGCTCGGGCTCGAGCGGGCGCTCGGGGCGCCGCTGCCGCCGGCTTCCTGAGCCGTCCGGGTCGCTCGCCGCGCGCGAGACGCCGGCGTCGGCGCGAGACGCCGGCATCAGTGCGAGACGCCGGCATCAGCGCGAGACGCCTGCATCAGTTCGAGACGCCTGCGTTCGTGCGAGACACCGCAGGCGCCGCGAGACGCCGCCGGATACAGCGGCGTCTCGCCGGCACGGCGGCGTCTCGCCGGCACAGCGGCGGCTCGCCGGCACAGCGGCGGCTCGACGGCACAGCGGCGGCTCGACGGGACGGCGGCGGCTCACGAGCGCATGGTGACCACGGACGGACGGGAGGCGCGGTACCAGCCGGCACCGCGCCTCCCGTCCGTCAGGTGGCCACTCGGACCGCGTCAGACCAGCAGCAGGATTCCCGCGACCACGGCGGCGAGGGCGATCGCGAAGGCGATGAGCAGCAGCACCAGGTGCACCGTGTAGAACGTCGTCGGCTTGCCGGCCGCGTCGCGCGCCCGGCTGTCCTTCGCGACCCGCTGGAAGAAGCGCGGCCAGGTCACGAGGTTGAACACGGCGGCGAGGAACAGGACGATGGCGGCGAAGACGGTCACCCGACGAGTCTAGACAGCGACGCGACCCCGGCTCGTGACCGGAGCGTGAGCCCGGGGGTGCTCGGCCGCCCCCAACGCGGCCGAGACCTCCCCGGCGTGCCGACGACGAGGGACCCCGTCGTGTAGCACGTGCTACAGACCCTACACGGAAGCACGCCGCAACGTCGAGCGCTGCTCGGGAACGTGATCCGACCGATGCAGACGAGCAGGACTCAGACGGAGTCGCGAGCAGGCGCGAGCGCTTCGTCGAGCGCAGACTCCGCCTCGGCGAGCACGATGCGCTCGTCGGCGTCCAGCGGTCGGCGCGAGCGGCGGGCACCGTCGTTGATCTCCACGATGGTCCGGCTGAGCCGCGTCGCGGTGTCCTCGGTCGCCGGGTAGGCGTTGTCGGTACCGATGCGGGCGTGCAGCGGCTCGAGGGCGGCCAGGGCGGCGTCCAGGCGGCGCGCACGGCGTCGACGGGAGAGCTGGTGGCCGATGACCAGCAGCAGCATCCCCGAGGCCATGCAGAGCACCGCGCCGGGCGTCGTGACGTCGTACGGCGGGGTGAGCGCGCGGGTGACGTCGAGGCGACCGACCACGTGTGCGACGTCCATCACGGCGACGACGACCATCCGCACGACACCGAGGACCCCGCCGAGCACGATCACCCACAGCCCGACCAGGTCCGCCGCCGTCCGGGCCTCCCGCAGGCGCATGATGCAGATCACACCGGTGGCGCCGACCGCGGTGCCGAGGTAGGTCGTCTGCGCGATCGAGTAGACGGCCGCGGCGGGCTGGTGCCCCGCGACGAGCATGAACGTCGTCGTGGTCGGCGGCTGGTCGAGCGCGAGGAACGCCGCCACGACCACCACCACGACGACCACGAACGTGACGATGATGGCGGTCCGCAGCCACCGCCACGCTGCGCCGACGGCCTTCGCGACGCCCCAGAGGAGCGTGCTCGTCCCGGCGATCATCAGGCAGTCGCTGACGACCGTGACGACGTTGCGGCCACCGACGAGCGGGTCGAGCCAGCGGTACAGCGGATCGACGTTCGTGACGATCGTCGCGGTGAACAGCAGGAACGTCACCGCGAGCGTCCGGTCCTGCCCCCGCTGCAGTCGGAACAGCACCACCGTCCCGACGACGAGGACCACCGCCATCGTGACGGAGACGATCACCCGAAGACCCCGCGGAAGGCGCTCGGACGACCTCGGTTCGACCGGATGAGGGCGGCGAGGCGGTCGGCGAAGAGCTCGGCCTCGTGCTCGTAGGTGTTCGAGAACAGCCCGCGCGCGAGTGCTCGCTCCACCTTGTACTCGGGGACGTCCGGGATCACGTCGCGCACGTAGGCCGACTGTGCCGCGTGCTCCGAGTGCCGGTGCAGCACGTGCCCGAGCTCGTGACCGATGACGAACGACCGGAACGTCGCCGAGTTCGTCGGGGAGATCATCACGAGGTGCTGGTGCTCGAGCGTCGCCACGAACCCGCAGACCGGCTCGGCGCTGAGGAACGACTCCTCGCGCACGACGACCGGCTTGCCGACGTGGTCGGCGGCAGCGGCGACGGCCTGGTCGATGTCCGACCAACCCTCGGCTGCCCCGCGGGCCCAGAAGGCCTCGACCGAGGGGTCCGTCACGCCACACCCCCTCGTGCCGACTCCTCCTCGAGCACCTGGGCGATGCGCCGCAGGGCCTCGGGTGAGAGCTCCCCCGGGAACGTCCGCGCGGCGAAGCCGCTCACCCGTGCCGACCGCAGCGCACGGACGAGCGCGATCTGGGCGCCGATCCGTTCGGGCACGGCACTGTCCTCGAGCAGGAAGCGTTCGTCGACCTCGAAGAACCCGGCGAGCAGGCGCAGGAGGTCGGTGTCCCGGTTGCGTCGGCCGTCGCCGGAGAGCATGTACGTCCACTTGGCGCGGGAGAGCGAACCGCCCTGCGCCGCGACGTACTCCTCGATCGCCGCGAAGGGCACGGGAGCGCCGCGCTGCGACTCCTCGAAGTCGAGCAACAGGTTGAGTCGACGAGCGAGCTCGGCAGCGTCGAGCGCGCCGCCCCTGGGATCCACGGTCGTCATGTCGATCGGACTCCTCCCCAGTCGTCGGCTGTGCACGCCATGGTAGCGCGGGCCGCCGACGGCGCGCGGCTACCCTCGAGCACGTGCCCCGCCACTTCCCGTCGACCATCGCCGGCACCGTCGAGCACGAGATCGTCGTCACGAGGTCGCGGTTCGTCACCACGGTCGTCCCCGTCAGCGGGGTCGAGGACGCGGAGCGCGCCGTCGCCGAGGTCCGCCGCCGGTACTGGGACGCCCGGCACAACTGCTCCGCGATGGTCACGGGGGTGCTCGGCGACCAGGCACGGTCCTCCGACGACGGGGAGCCGTCCGGGACCGCCGGGGTCCCCATGCTCGAGGTCCTGCGTCGCCGCGACCTGACCGACGTGGTCGCCGTCGTGACCCGGTACTTCGGTGGGGTGAAGCTCGGTGCGGGCGGACTCGTCCGCGCGTACTCGACCTCGGTGTCCGAGACGCTGGACCGCGCCACGACGCTGCAGCGCGTCGAGCTGACCCGCGTCGACGTCACCGCGCCCCACGCGGACGCCGGCCGCATCGACAACGTGCTGCGGCAGTGGGTGCAGCAGCACGGAGCGACCTTCGACCCACCGACCTACGGCAGCACCGTCGGGTTCACGCTCTGGGTCCCCGAGGACGCGCTCGACGTCCTGGGTGCCGAGCTCGCGGCGGCGACGGGCGGTGCCCTCGCACCCCTCGTCGGCGGGACGCGCGTGGTCGACCTCCCGACCACCTGAGGCCGCCCCGGAGCGGACTCGAGAGCACGTCCGAGATCCTGGTCGCGGATCTGCGCCCCGACTGCAGTCCGCGCGTGTCGCCCTCCGGGGCCACCGACCGGACCGTCCCGGGGAACGAAGAAGGCCCGGTCGGAGTGATCCGACCGGGCCTTGCGGTGCGCCCCCTCGGACTTGAACCGAGAACCCACTGATTAAGAGTCAGTTGCTCTGCCAATTGAGCTAGAGGCGCATGGTGTTCAGTTGTCTGTCGCTCTCGCACTTCCGTGCTGCAACGGGAAACAACATTAGCATGACTTTCGCGTGCCCACGACCACTCGGGCGCCGCGACCGAACAGGAGCACCATGACCGACCGTCTCGCAGCCGGCGACACCGCCCCCGACTTCACCCTCCCGGACCAGGACGGCGCGCAGCACAGCCTCGCGGACCTGCGGGGTCGCAAGGTGATCGTGTACTTCTACCCGGCGGCGTCGACCCCCGGGTGCACGACCGAGGCCTGCGACTTCCGCGACAACATGTCGTCGCTCCAGGCAGCCGGCTACGAGGTCCTGGGCATCTCGAAGGACGAGCCCGCGAAGCTCAAGACCTTCCAGCACGAGCAGGCGCTGACCTTCCCGCTCCTCAGCGACCCGGACCTGGCGGTGCACCGGGCGTACGCCGCGTGGGGCGAGAAGAACAACTACGGGAAGATCGTCACCGGCACGATCCGGTCGACGATCGTCGTCGGCGAGGACGGCGTCGTGCAGCTGCCGCTCTACAACGTGAAGGCGACCGGGCACGTGGCGAGCCTGCGGAAGAAGCTCGGCCTGGTCTGAGACCCGGCGGCGTCACGGACGGGAGGCGCGCTGCCAGCTGGCAGCGCGCCTCCCGTGCGTCGGCACGTCCCGTTGAGCGGGGCGCGCTCTCGTCCGTCCCGGGGTCGCGGCTACTCGTCGTGAGCGTCGCGTGGGACGAGCCACCCCGTCACGGCACGCGAGAGCACCAGGGTGAGCCCGAGCAGCGCGGGGATCAGGAGGGCCCAGCCGACCCAGGCGACCCGGAACACGCCCTGGAACGCACCGATGGCCAGGGCGCCCTGCATCACCTGCCACACGAGGATGCCGGCGCGGACCCACGCCCGACGGTTGCGCAGCCCGACGACCAGCGAGACCAGCCACAGCGCGGCGACCGCGCAGAGCAGGGTGAGCGCGACGGCCGAGGCGATGCTCGACGACGGGGCGACGATCGACTCCACGAGCAGCACGACGGTCGTGACGACGAGCGCGAGGGCCTCGAGCCCCACCACGACGAGCAGGGTCGTGACGGCCGGCGGGCGGCCCGAGACGTGGTCCGGAGCGGTCGGGGTGGTGTCGGGCACAGCAAGCCTCCAGCATCGGGACCCTTGATTTGGTCATCCCAGTATGGAACGATATTCGAGGTCGTTTGGACGGCACGATGTGGTGTGCGTCTCCCGCGGTTCGACGCTTCTCCCCCGAGCGTCCAGCGGGCGTCAGACTCGCTCCCAGCGGAAGCCTCCCCCACAGGTTCCCCTCGTGCCCTGTGCATGCCAGCGTTCCGATCCCCGAGCCGCGGCCCCGGCCTGCCGTTCGAGCATCGACATCAAGGAGCACCACACATGGACTGGCGTGACCAGGCAGCCTGCCTCACCGCGGACCCCGAGCTCTTCTTCCCCGTTGGGAACACCGGACCGGCCGTCGACCAGATCGAGAAGGCGAAGTCGGTGTGCGCGCGGTGCACCGTGACCGAGATGTGCCTGCAGTACGCCCTCGAGAACAACCAGGACTCCGGTGTCTGGGGCGGCCTGAGCGAGGACGAGCGTCGTGCGCTGAAGCGCCGCGCTGCCCGCGCCCGCCGCGCCTCCTGACGCAGCGCTCCTGACACGACGACGCCCGTCGCTCCCCCGGGAGCGACGGGCGTCGTCGTGCGCGCGGGCGTCGCAGGCGTGCGGTGCCGCCCGCGATCGCCCGCAGGACGACCGCCGTCGCCCGCCGTTGCCGTGGGACGGCCGCACAACCGGAAGCACCTCGCACCACGGATACCCGCGGCGCGAGGTGCTTCCGGTTGTGCACGGGCAACGGACGCCACACGAACACGCCCGCGACGCGTCGGCCTAGGCGGCGCCGGCGGCCGTCAGCCAGCGGAACGGGATCGTGATCGTGACCTCGGTCCCGCTGCCGGTGAGCGTGTGCCAGTCGATCGTGCCGCCGAGCTCGCCCTGGATGAGCGTGCGGACGATCTGCGTGCCGAGACCCGAGCCGACCTTGCCCTCGGGCAGGCCCACACCGTTGTCACGGACCTCGATGTCGAGGTGGTCGTCGGCGCGGTTCGCGACGATCTCGACCTCGCCGTCGCGCCCGTCGAGCCCGTGCTCCACGGCGTTCGTGACGAGCTCGGTGAGCCCGAGCGCGAGAGGCGTCGCGGCTTCGGAGGGCAGCACGCCGAACTCGCCGGTCTTCTTCGGGCGGACGGTGGTGTTGTGCGACGCGGCGACCTCGGTCACGAGCTTGAGCACCGAGTCGAACACCTCGTCGAAGTCGACGTTCTGGCTGAGACCGGTCGACAGGGTGTCGTGCACGACGGCGATCGCGGCGACACGGCGCATCGCGTTCTGCAGTGACGTGCGGGCCTCGTCGGAGTGGGTCCGTCGGGCCTGGATCCGCAGCAGCGACGCGACCGTCTGCAGGTTGTTCTTCACCCGGTGGTGAATCTCGCGGATCGTCGCGTCCTTGGTGATGAGCTCACGCTCCTGGTGCCGCAGCTCGGTGACGTCGCGGCAGAGCACGATGGCGCCGATGCGCTCCCCGTGGTCACGCAGCGGGATCGACCGGAGTGACACCGTCACGCCCTTCGCCTCGACGTCGGCGCGCCACGGCGCACGACCGGTCACGACGAGCGGGAGGGACTCGTCCACGTCGAGCTTCGAGCCGATGAGCTCGGTGGTCACCTCGGCGAGGGACTTCCGCTCGAGCTCCCCCTCGAAGCCCATGCGGTTGAAGGCACTGAGGCCGTTCGGGCTCGCGAAGGTCACGGTGCCGTTCGTGTCGAGGCGGAGCAGACCGTCGCTCGCGCGGGGCGCACCGCGGCGCGGACCAGCCGGCGCCCCGAGGTCCGGGAAGTCACCGGTCGCGATCATGCCGAACAGGTCGTTCGCGCTCGCGGTGAAGTTCAGCTCCTGGCGGCTCGGCGTCCGCATCTCGTCCTGGTTCGAGTGCCGGGTGACCACGGCGATCGGACGGTCGGTCGTCTCGGTGCTGTTCGTGGTCAGCCGGCGGAGCACGGGGATCGCACGGACCCGGGTCGGCGTGTCCTCGTACCAGTCCGGCTCGGCCGAGTCGACGACCGTCGCACTCGCGAAGCACTGGGTGACCTGGTCGCGCCACTCCTCACGCATCTCCTGCCCGACGATGTCGCGGTAGAACAGGGTCGCCGCCGAGCTCGGACGCGCGTGCGCCACGGCCATGAACGAGCCGTCCACGGCCGTCGGCACCCACAGCACCATGTCCGCGAAGGAGAGGTCGGCGAGGAGCTGCCAGTCCCCCACGAGCAGGTGGAGCCACTCCACGTCCGCTTCCGAGGACCGGCCTTGCGCGAGGACGAGATCACTGAGGGTCGACACCCGGCAAGTCTAGGTGCGCCCGTCTGTGGAGAACGACGCCCGTCCACAAGCACGATGACGTCGGTATTTCACATGCGCCATTCGTCCGTACGCTCGGGACCGGAGGGGACATGGCGGCAGGAGAAGCGCGTCCGATCACGGCGGACGACCAGAGCGGACCGGTACCGCGGACGCTCGCCCCGGTGACCGGGACGACACCGAGGAGCGAGTCCGAGCACCGGGAGCTCGTGGCGGCGGGCACGGGTCACCCCGACGTCGCGGACGGCGCCGAGGCCGGGACGTCGTCCGGGACCACGACCACGACGGCGACACCGGACGTCGCCGACACGGCGCGGGCACTCGGGCTGTGCGTCGTCGAGGTCCTGACCGGTGGGCGCGAGGTCGACAGCATCGCGCGCTGGATCACCGAGGACGTGCAGCGGCACCTGCTGCAGCGTGCCGCCCTCGGCGCTCGAGCGCGGTCGATCGGGAGACGGTCCCGCGCCCGCCCGACCCTCCAGGTCGGGAGCGTCCGGGTCTGCGAGCCGGCGCCCGGCGTCGCTGAGGCAGCCGTGGTGGTGCACACGCGCAGCCACGCGCGTGCCGTCGCGCTCCGGCTCGAGCTGCGGCAGGGGCGTTGGCGAGCGACCGCGATCGGGGTGCTCTGATCCCGCACCGGGGACACGACGGACGGGAGGCGCGGTGCCGTCCGGCACCGCGCCTCCCGTCCGTCGTCGTGGGGCGTCAGCCCTTCTTGGCGGCCTGACGACGCTCCGCGCGGTTCCCCGCGGCGGCCTGACCGGAAGCGGTCGCCGCGTTGCCGAACGCCGACCCCTGCTCCGGGCCGGCGGCCTCTGCCTCGGCCTCGGCCTGCGCGCGCTGCGCGCGAGCGGTGGCGGCCTGCTCCAGGCGTCCGCGCTCGTCGCGCACCTCGACCTCGCCGTCGATCGACGGCGCCGAGTACTCGAGCCCGGTGGCCTCGGACTCCCCGAGCCCCTTCGCCTCGATGACCGCGTTGTCGCCGTCCGACTGCACCTGGACCTCGAGGTTGAACAGGTACCCGACCGACTCCTCGCGGATCTGGCCCATCATGCTCTGGAAGAGCGCGTAGCCCTCGCGCTGGTACTCGACCAGCGGGTCGCGCTGTGCCATCGCGCGGAGGCCGATGCCGTCCTTGAGGTAGTCCATCTCGTACAGGTGGTCACGCCAACGACGGTCGATCACCGAGAGGACGACGCGGCGCTCGAGCTCGCGCATGGCCTCGTCACCGAGGAGCTCCTCACGCTGCTGGTACGCGAGCTTGGCGTCGGACAGGATCTCGCGTGCCAGGAACTCGCGCGTCGCCTTGCCCTTCGAACCGGCCTCGGTGATGACCTCGTCGATGGAGATCGAGATCGGGTACAGCGTGCCGAGCTCGGTCCACATCGCGTCGAGGTCCCAGTCGTCCGGGGAGCCCTCGCCGGTGTGCGTGTCGATGACGTCGTCGATCACGGCCTTGAGGAACGACTGCGCACGGTCGTTGATGTCGTCACCCTCGAGGATGTGACGACGGTCGCTGTAGATCGCCTCGCGCTGGCGGTTCAGGACGTCGTCGTACTTCAGGACGTTCTTGCGGATCTCCGCGTTGCGGCCCTCGACCTGCGCCTGGGCGGACCGGATCGCCCGGCTGACCAGCTTGTTCTCGATCGCCATGTCGTCCGGCACGTTCGAGCGGCCCATCAGGCTCTCGGCCGCACCGGAGTTGAACAGGCGCATCAGGTCGTCGGTCAGCGACAGGTAGAAGCGGCTCTCGCCCGGGTCGCCCTGACGACCGGAACGCCCCCGGAGCTGGTTGTCGATGCGGCGCGACTCGTGGCGCTCCGTACCGAGGACGTACAGCCCGCCGGCGTCGCGGACCTTGTCGGCCTCTTCCTTGATCTCGGCCTTGACGCGGGCGAAGACGTCGTCCCAGGCGGCCTCGTACTCCTCCGGCGTCTCCGTCGGGGACAGGCCCTTGGCGTGCATCTCCTGCACGGCCAGGAACTCGGAGTTGCCGCCGAGCATGATGTCGGTACCGCGGCCGGCCATGTTCGTGGCGACCGTGACGGCTCCGAGTCGACCGGCCTGCGCGACGATCGCGGCCTCGCGGGCGTGGTTCTTCGCGTTGAGGACCTCGTGCTTGACGCCCTTCTTCGCGAGGAGCTTCGACAGGTACTCGGACTTCTCGACGCTCGTGGTGCCCACGAGGACCGGCTGGCCCTTCTCGTGGCGCTCGGCGATGTCGACGGCGACCTGCTCGAACTTCGCCTTCTCGTTCTTGTAGACGAGGTCGGTCTGGTCGATGCGCTGCATCGGCTTGTTCGTCGGGATGGGGACCACGCCGAGCTTGTAGGTCGACATGAACTCGGCCGCCTCGGTCTCGGCGGTACCGGTCATGCCGGAGAGCTTCTGGTACAGGCGGAAGTAGTTCTGCAGCGTGACGGTCGCGAGGGTCTGGTTCTCGGCCTTGACCTCGACGCCCTCCTTCGCCTCGATCGCCTGGTGGATGCCCTCGTTGTAGCGCCGGCCCATGAGGATGCGACCGGTGTGCTCGTCGACGATGAGCACCTCGCCGTTCATCACGACGTAGTCCTTGTCCTTCTTGAACAGGGCCACGGCCTTGATCGAGTTGTTCAGGAAGGAGATGAGCGGGGTGTTCGCCGACTCGTAGAGGTTGTCGATGCCGAGGTAGTCCTCGACCTTCTCGATGCCGGGCTCGAGCACGCCGACCGTGCGCTTCTTCTCGTCGACCTCGTAGTCCTCGCCCGGGATCAGGCGGGTGGCGATCGACGCGAACTCGGTGAACCAGCGGTTCGCCTCGCCCGAGGACGGCCCCGAGATGATGAGCGGCGTGCGGGCCTCGTCGATGAGGATCGAGTCGACCTCGTCCACGATCGCGAAGTAGTGGCCGCGCTGCACCATGTCGGAGGCCTGCCACGCCATGTTGTCGCGCAGGTAGTCGAAGCCGAACTCGTTGTTCGTGCCGTAGGTGATGTCGGCCGCGTACTGCTCGCGGCGCTCGGCCGGCGACTGGTTCGCGATGATGCAGCCGGTGGTCATGCCGAGCGCACGGAAGACGCGCCCCATGATCTCGGACTGGTACGACGCGAGGAAGTCGTTGACCGTGATGACGTGCACGCCGCGCGACGGGATCGCGTTGAGGTAGGCGGCGGTCGTCGCGACGAGGGTCTTGCCCTCACCGGTCTTCATCTCGGCGATGTTGCCGAGGTGCAGGGCCGCGCCGCCCATGAGCTGCACGTCGAAGTGCCGCATGCCGAGGGTGCGCTTGGCTGCCTCGCGCACGGCGGCGAACGCCTCCGGCAGGAGGTCGTCGAGGGACTCCCCGTTGGCGTACCGCTCGCGGAGCTCCTTCGTCTCGTCCTGGAGCTCCTCGTCGGTGAGGCTCGCGAAGTCGTCCTCGAGGTCGTTGATGGCCGAGGCGTACGCCTTCAGCCGTCGGAGGGTCCGTCCTTCGCCGATGCGGAGGACCTTCTCCAGCACGTTTGCCACGTGAGCTCCTTACGGGGTCGTCGCGCGCGACCTGCGCGATCCGAACAGCCAGTCATGCTAGCAACCCGCCGGAGCGCTGCGCTGGGAGACGGGCGGTGCACCGAGGAGGGACGGCCGACGAGGGCAGCGGGTGCGCACGGTCCGACGAGGACCGCACGCACCCGCTGGACGGCGACGGTACGCTACGCGACGGCCGCTGACCCGGCGGCGTCCGCGTCGGCGGTGCTGCCGTCCGCGCTCCCGTCGTCGATGCCGATCACGCCGTAGTCCCAGCCCTTGCGGCGGTAGACGACGCTCGGACGCCGGGTCTCGGCGTCGACGAAGAGGTAGAAGTCGTGCCCGACCAGCTCCATGCGGTAGAGCGCGTCGTCGACGGTCATCGGGGCCTCGGTGAAGACCTTCTGCCGGATGACCACGGGCGAGTACGGCTCGACGTCCTCGTCGTGCGACTCCTCGACCACGGGGACGGCACCGGTCGCGACGGTCTCGATGAGCCGCCCGTCGGCCGGCGTGACATCCATGTGCTCGAACCCGGTGCCGGCGGCCTCGGCCACGGAGGTCGGGCGGTGGCGACCGCGGTGCACCTTGCGGCGGTCACGTGCCCGACGCAGGCGCTCGGTGATGCGGGCGAAGGCGAGGTCGAACGCCGCGTACTTGTCCGAGGCGGCGGACTCGGCCCGCACGAGGGGCCCGGGGCCGATCAGGGTGAGTTCGACGCGGTCCTCGCCCTGGGCGCCGCCGGCCTTCTCGTTGTGGCGGCTGAGGCGCACCTCGAAGGCGAGGGCGCGGTCGGCGAGCACGTCGATCTTCTCGGACTTCTGTTCCACGTAGGTGCGGAATCGATCGGTGACCCCGACGTTCCGGCCCGTGATCGTCACGTCCATGTGGCGGCTCCCATCCGTACTTCGGCGCGTCGCCTCCATCCGGCGATCCCGAACGCCTTGCCGCGAGGCTAGACCCCCGGCCCGAGCGGCGTCACCACCCGCCGGCGGGTCGCGCCGGACACCAACCGGACGCTCAGGCGTCGCCGGGCGGCTACCCGGCGTCCACCCGGCCGACCAGCCGCCGCACCCGCGGGGCCGGCGTACGACCCGTCCTGGTGCGGCCCGAGCGGTCACTCCTCGACCTCGGCGAGCGCGACGCACCGCACCACGCGACCCCCGGCCGCACGGACCGCGCGGACCGCCTCGGCCATGGTGACGCCGGTCGTGACCACGTCGTCGACCACCACGACGTCCCGACCCGCGACGTGCGCCGCACGGAGCGTGCCCACCGTCGCCTCGACCCGTTCGAGTGCCGTCCGCTCCTTCTGGCCGTGCGCGACGCGCTTCGTGGCCCGGGAGCCGGGACGGTCCGCGGGGACCCGCCCCCGGACTCGCCGGAGTGCCCGGCGCGGCGCGCGACGGGCCCGCCCACGCGCAGCACCCGCGCGGCGGAGCAGCAGGACGACCGGGTCGAACCCCCGTCGCCGCGCCCCGGCAGGCGACGGCGGCACGCGGACGAGCAGCGCTCCCGGGACGTCGGCCAGTGCCCGGTCGACGAGCGCGCCGAACCGTGGCGCGAGCACCGGCACGAGGTCCGTCCGGCCACGGAGCTTCAGCTCGAGGACGAGGGCCCGCACGGTGTCCCGGTAGGCGAAGGCCGCGTCGAGTCGGACACCCGCGACCAGCCGGCGTCGCTGCGGCTCGGCGTCGAGTACGTCACGGCAGGGCCGGCAGACCGCGCGGTCCGGCGCACCGCACCCGACGCAGGCCACGGGGAGCACGAGTCCGAGCACCGCGGCGACGGCGTCCGACCAGGCAGACGGTGCGGTGGCAGGGGCGGTGGGAGGGGCGCCGGCAGCGCGGGTGCGGCGGCGCGGGTCGGTCCGGGACACGGGTCGATCGTGGCGCCGGCACACCGCCGAGGTGGGCCGTCGCGGCGGACGGTGGACGGGCCTCCAGGCCGCGCCGCGTGTGCAGGAACGGCCGCGCCGCGTGTGCAGGGACGGTCGCGCCGCGCGTGCAGGAACGGCCGTGCCGCGCGTGCAGGGACGACCCTGCTACCCGCGCAGGGGCGGCCGCGCCGCAGGAGCGGCGCGTGCCGCGTCAGCGCTGGGTACCGAGGACGTCCGCGGTGACCCCCGTGGTGTCCCAGCGGCCGCCGGTGGACTGCAGGACCGTGCCGTCCGCCATGCGCAGCAGGACCGATCCGCCGCTGCCGCCCGCCACCGAGGACGCCGTCCCGTCCGGCTTCGGCAACGTCGTCGACTGGCCGCCGACCGTCGACCGGACGACCTCGGGGCCGGCCTCCGTCTGCCCGACCGACACGACGTCGCTGTCGTTCACCCAGGCCGCACCGACGGCGTCACCCGTGGTCGCCTGCACGCGCACCGGCGAGCCGAGGCCCGTTGGCGTGCGGTCGCTGCCGCGGACGATCGCCATCACGTACAGGGCGGGCCCGTCGCCCGTCTCGATGAGGGCGAGCGCACGTGTGGAGTCGCGGGAGACCTGGAACGAGACGAGCCGACCGCGTGGCAGCGTCGTGGCGACCTCGTGCGGGTCGCCACCCAGCCCGTACGCCGTCACCCGGCTCGTGTCGTCACCGCTGCCGACCCAGACGAAGCCGAGGTCGTCGAGCGTCGGCGGGACCAGTCCGTCGGTCGCGTCGATGCGGAGCGCGTCCCGACCGCGGACCACGACCACGCCGCTGGCGTTGCCCACCGCGGCGACCGTGCCGGACGTGGAGAGCGAGAACGACTCCGGGTCGAGGGAGGCGATCGTCGTGCTCGCGTCGCCGCCGAGGGCCGCGACCCGACCGTTGCCCGTCGCGTACCCGACCTCGTCGTCGCGGTCGACGAGCGGTCGCGGGTCGACGTCGGGGTTGAGACGCGCCGTCGCGTCCTGCTGCTCCGGCTCGGCGAAGGTCGCCCCCTCGATGGTGATCGAGACGGACGACACCGAGGCGACCGACGCGAGCGAGCGGGTCAGCTGCTCGCGCATGCGCGCCTTGTCCTCGCCGCTCGAACCGAGGGCGTCGCGCGACAGGTCGACGAGCGCGGAGCCGTTCTCGATCGTGACCGCGTTGAGCGAGAGCTGCGTCCCCTCCGGGAAGGCCGACACGACGGCGCCCTTGAGCCAGTCGGACGGCCCGGCCAGCAGCGCACTGGCGATGCGGGTGCTCGTGGACGACCGGGCGAGGAACCACCGTTCGTCGGGCACCAGGTAGCGGTACGTCGGGTCGAAGAAGTAGAGCGCGTGCTGCTGGAACTGCGACTCGAAGCTCACCGGCGTGAGGATGATCCCGTCCGGGGCGTAGGCAATCCGCCACTCCCCGTCCTCGCGGACGAACTGGAACGTCAGGGTCGACGTCGTCGGCCGGACCGCCTGGGTGTACTCGCCGTCGGCGTCGACGGTCGCACTGGCGGTCAGCGTGTAGGTGAGCTCGCGGTCGGCGACCCGCTCGATCGCGCCGCTGCCCTGCAGGACGGTGACGCCGCGGCGCGGGTTCCACTTCTCGGCGAACCCCGTGGCGAGGAACTCGCGGGCGGTGCCGTAGTCGTCCTGCGCGCCGGTGCCGGCGGCGACGAAGCCGCGCAGGATCGCGGTCTGGTCCATGCCGGCGACCGGTCGGTCCGGGCGGAGCTCGAAGCCGGAGATCGCCTCGTCCTTCACCGACTGCCCGGTACGCACGCCGCCACCCGTCGGGATCGCCGCGCACGCCGAGAGGGCGACCACGGAGAGCGCCGCGAGCGTCACCACCACCAGGGTCCGGAGTCGTGCGCGCATCAGTCCTCCCCCCGGACGGCGCGGGGGCCGTCGTAGGTCTCGTCGAGTTCGGGCAGCGGGATGGCGGAGGTCGCGGTGCCGAGCGACTCGCCACGCGGCAGGGTCAGCACGAACGTCGAGCCCTCGCCGGGGCGCGACCACACGTCGATCCGACCGCCGTGCAGGTTCGCGTCCCCGAGGGAGATCGCGAGACCGAGGCCGGTGCCGCCGATGGTGCGCTTGCGGCTCGGGTCGGCGCGCCAGAAGCGGTCGAACACCCGCGCTGCGTCCTCCGGTGGCATCCCGACGCCCTGGTCACGGACCGCGATCGCCACGGACCGGGAGTCGCTGTCGACGACGACCTGGACGGGCTTCGCGTCACCGTGCTCGACCGCGTTGCCGACCAGGTTCCGCAGGATCCGCCGGATGCGCTTCGCGTCGAGCTGCATCGTGGTGTGGCCGCCGGGGGTGACGAGCTGCAGGTCGACGCCGGCACGGTCGGCGAGCGGGCGGAACTCCTCGACGATGTCGGCGGCGAGCGCGGCGGGCACGACGGGTTCGGTGTCGAGCTGCACCGCCTGGGCGTCGTAGCGGGAGATCTCGAGCAGGTCGGCCAGCAGCAGCTCGAAGCGCTCGACCTGTGCGTGCAGGAGCTCGGCGGACCGGCTCACCGACGGCTCGAAGGCGTGCCGCGAGTCGTAGAGCATGTCGCCCGCGAGCCGGATCGTGGTCAACGGCGTGCGGAGCTCGTGGGAGACGTCGGACACGAAGCGCTGCTGCACGCGGGAGAGCTCGGCGAGCTGGGTGATCTGCCGGCTGACCGCGTCGGCCATGTCGTTGAAGCTGCGCGCGAGGATCGCGATGTCGTCGTGACCCCGGACCGGGATGCGCTCGTCGAGCCGGCCGGCGGCGATCTTGCGACTCGTCTCGGCGGCACCGCGGATCGGCACGACGACGAGCCGCACCACGAGCGAGGTGACGAGCGCGATGAGGACGATGAGTGCGACGCCGCCGACCGACAGCGTCTGTGACACGAAGTCGAGGGTCTGCTGCGCGTCGGACAGGTCGTACACGATGTAGAGCTCGTACTGTCCGGCGCTCGGGACCTGCAGGACGGACCCGACGGCCAGGCCCGGCTCGCGGCGGCCGCCGTCGTCGAGCTGCACGGGCTGCAGGCTCAGTCGCCCGGTGTCCTTCCCGACCTCGCGGCGCAGGGCGTCGGTGATCACGGCGTCCGGGAAGCCCTGGCTCGCGAGGTTCTGCAGCGTCTGGGGCGTCGACTGGCCGGGCGTCCGCTCGATGGCGATGCTCGTGCCGCCCGGGCTCGTCGTGTTCGAGAGGATCGCCTGCTGCGCCTCGCTCTGCAGGGTCTCCAGCTCGGTCTGGTTGTTGTCCTCGGCCGCGGTCGCCGCGTCGAAGATGCCCTGCGCGACGATCGTCGCCCGGGCCGACTCGGACTCGATCTGGTCGCGGCGCTGCGCGTAGACGTTGTTCGAGATGCTGATCATGACCGCGGTACCGATGACGGCGACCGCGAGGCCGGTCGTCGCGACGGTGATCGCGACGCTGCGCACCATGAGCGACCGGCGCCACAGCCAGGCGACCGCGTACCACCCGCGACGGAGCCAGCGGCGGAGCCGACGCCGCACACGGGCGGCGCGACCGGGGAACCCGCGGCCGGCCCGCGGTGCGCCCCCGCCCGCCGCGGTACCGGACGACGCCGACGGCACGGTGCTCAGGCTCCTCCGGCCCGGTAGCCGACACCGCGGACGGTGGTGACGATCTTCGGGTTGTCCGGGTCGTGCTCGATCTTCGCGCGGAGCCGCTGCACGTGGACGTTCACGAGCCGGGTGTCCGCCTTGTAGTGGTAGCCCCAGACCTGGTCGAGGAGCATCTCGCGGGTGAAGACCTGGTTCGGCTTCTCGGCGAGCGCGCGGAGCAGGTCGAACTCGAGCGGGGTGAGCGCGATCACCGTGTCGCCGCGACGGACCTCGTGCGCGGCGACGTCGACGGTCAGGTCGCCCGCGTGCAGCACCGACGCGTCCCCCGCCGTCGGCCGCAGCCGCGTCTTGATGCGCGCGACGAGCTCCTTCGGGTTGAACGGCTTGACGACGTAGTCGTCGGCACCGTTCTCGAGGCCGGCGACGACGTCGGCGGTGTCGCCCTTCGCCGTCAGCATGATGATCGGGGTGCCGCTGTCCGCGCGGATCCGCTTGCAGACCTCGATGCCGTCGATCCCCGGCAGCATGACGTCGAGCAGCACGAGGTCGGGCTTCGTGCTGTGGAACGTCTCGACGGCGTCGTTGCCGTCGGCGCTGAACTCCGGGTCGTACCCCTCGGAACGGAGGACGATGCCGATCATCTCGGCGAGGGCCTGGTCGTCGTCGACGACGAGGATGCGCGGTGTCATGTGCATGGACTCCGTGGGACGGGCGGCGGTGCCGAGAGCCGGCACCCACAGTCACGATAGCCGAGCACCCGTCGCACCGGGATCTTGCGACAGTATGGGTGCACGGTCGCGCGTTCCGCTGCGCGACACGAGCACGACGAGGGGGCGGCGATGGCCGACTGGCAGGTTCCGGGATCCGGTGGGGGCGAGGACCGGACGGGAGGCCCGTCCCACCCCGCAGGGCAGCCGTCGTCCGCCGGGTGGTCGGGGCAGCAGCCGTGGCCGGCCCAGCAGGGCTGGCAGCAGCACGCCGGCCCCGGGCGTCCCGGTCCCGGTCCGCAGCGACCGCCGGCGCAGCGCCCGGTCGTCCCGCTCCGTCCGCTCGGCCTGGGCGACGTGCTCGCGGGGGCGTTCACGGTGTTCCGGCGGAACCCGCGCGTCCTGCTCCTCTGGAGCCTGCTGCTCAGCGGTGTGCTCGGGCTCCTCGCGACGCTGGCGAGCACCTTCGGGCAGCAGTCGCTGCAGGCGCGCATGTCGTCGGCGGTCGAGGCCGGCGGGAGCGGCGCGGGGGACGTCGTCGCCGGGTCCGTGACCCTCTTCCTCGTGCTCTCGGTCGGGCTGCCCTTCCTGGCCTACCTGGGCCGGGCCTTCCTCGTCGCGCCGGTCGCGGCGGACACCGGGCAGCGCGTGCTCGGGCGCCGCGCGAGCTTCCGCGGCCTCTGGGCGCTCCTCGCCGGTCGGCGGTGGCCGGTCCTCGCGTGGATCCTGCTGCAGCTCGCCGCGGGCCTGGTCCTCGGCGCGGTGTTCGGCGGACTCGTGGTCGGCATCGCGGCCGGTCTGGTCGCGGGTCGCTCCGGCATCGGCGGCTTCATCGGCGCGTTCTTCCTGCTCGCCCTCGGCGCACTCGTCGTGGTCGCCTGGCTGGCGACGAGGTTCGCGTTCACCGTCCCCACGATCGCCCTCGAGGGCCGGGGCGTCTTCTCGGCAGCGGCGCAGTCGTGGCGACTCACCCGCGGGGCGTTCTGGCGCACCTTCGGCATCGTCCTGCTCGTCCAGGTCACATTCGGGATCGCGGGGTCGATCGCGTCGATCCCGCTCACGTTCGGCACGGTCCTGGCCATCGGCGCCTTCGACCCGCTCGGTCAGACGGGCGCGGCCGCCGGTGTGGGCGTCGGGGCCGTCGTGGCGATCGTGCTCGGTGCGCTGCTGTCCATCGCCGTGCAGTGCGTCACCGACGTGCTCAGCGCCTCGGTCCTGACCTTCCTCGCCCTCGACCGCCGCATCCGCACCGAGGCGCTCGACCAGCGGATCGCCGCGCACCTGGACACCGGGGAGCCGTCGGACCCGTTCGCACCGGCGCCCGCCGTCGCCCGCCCGCCGTGGCCCGGTCAGCAGGGGCCCGGACAGCAGGGCCCCGGACAGCCCTGGCCGGGTCAGCCGTCGACGCAGCAGTGGCCCGGCCCGCAGCAGCCCACGCAGCAGTGGCCCGGCCCACAGCAGCCGTCGCAGCAGTGGCCGGGGCAACCGTGGCCGGGCGGCTCGTGACGCTCGGTCCGGACGAGGCACGTCGACTGCTCGAACGCGAGCTCGAGCGAGCCGACTACGACGGTGCGCGCGCGACCTGGTGGGACCGGGCCTCGCGCCACGTGCTCGAGTGGCTCGGGTCCTTCCGCCCGGGCGGCGGGCTGGACTCCCCCGTCCTCGGGCAGTCCGTGCTCTGGATCGCGGTCGTCGTGCTCGTGGCGGTCGTCGTGCTCGTGGTCGTCGCCCGCGGTCTCCCCCGTCGCCGGGCCCGCACCGCGCGGTCCGACGACGGGAGCGTCTTCGACGCCGACGACGTCCGGTCCGCCCGCGAGCTCGGCGACGCCGCCCGCTCCGCCCTGCGCGCGGGCGACTGGTCCGCCGCGGTCCTCGACGGGTACCGCGCCGTCGCGCGCGGACTCGCCGAACGCGACCTCGTGCGCGAGGTCCCCGGCGCCACGGCGCGGGCCGTCGCCGGCCGCGCGGCACCGTGGTTCCCCGACCACGCGGACCGGATCGACCGGGCAGCGCGCGCCTTCGACGACGTCCGGTACCTCGGCACCGAGGCCGACGAGGCCACGGCACGCTCGGTCATCGACACCGAGGCGACGGTCCGCGGTGCCCGACCCGCGGTCGCACCGGCGGTGTCGACGTGAGCGCCGCCGCGACCGCGATCCGCGTCGTCCGCGCCCCGGGCAGGCTCGGTCGTGTCGCCTTCTGGGTCGTCATCGTGCTCGTCGGTCTGCTGCTCGCCGGGCTCACCGCGGCCGTGCAGTCCTCCACCGACCCGTCCCGCGAGCCGCTCGACCCGGCCTCGACGACGGCGAGCGGTGCCCGGGCGCTCGTCCGGGTGCTCGAGCAGCAGGGCACCCGGGTCGACGTGGTCGACCGCGTGGACGGCCTCGACGGCGACGCACTCCGCGGTGCGACGATCCTGGTCGACGACTCCGCCGGCGCCCTCGACGCCGGGGTCGCCCGCCGACTCGGTCGCTCGGCCGAGCACGTCGTCCTGGTCACCACGGACCAGGCTGCACTCGACGCCCTGGGCCTCGACGTGGTCGCCGCCGGCCCCGTGCTCGGGGACGACACCGTCGCGACCACCGGGTGCGCCGTCCCGGCCGTCGCCGCCGCCGAGCGCATCACCACGAGCGGCCAGGGCTATCGCCCGCCGTCGGACGGCCCCGTCCCGTCCGGCACCGACCTCTGCGCCACGACCGGCAGCGGGGACGACCGCGTCGCCGGCATCGTCCGGACCGCCACGCCCGGCGGCGACGTCACCCTGGTCGGCACGACGGGGGCGCTGCGGAACGACACGATCACGACCGCGGGCAACGCCGCCTTCGCACTCGACCTGCTCGGTTCCGGTGACCGGCTCGTCTGGTACACGCCGACCCGGACGTCGGCCGACGCCGCGCCGACGATCGGCTCGCTCGCACCGTCGTGGGTGCCCGGCGCCCTGCTGCTGCTCGGCCTCGTCGCGGTCGCGGCCGGTGTCTGGCGCGGTCGCCGGCTCGGGCCGCTCGTCGTGGAACGGATGCCCGTGGTCGTCCGCGCCTCCGAGACCACCGAGGGGCGCGCACGCCTCTACGCCAGGACCCGGGACCGCACGCACGCGCTGGACACCCTGCGGCTCGCAGCGCTCCGACGGGTCGGGCACCGCCTCGGGCTCCCCCGCGGTGCGCACGTCGACGAGGTCGTCCGTGCCGCGGCCCGCGCGACCGGTCGTCCCGACCCCGCCGTCGGCGCCGTCCTGGTGGGCGGCCCGACGACCGACGACCGTGCGCTCCGCGACGGCGCAGCGGCCCTCGACGAGCTCGAGCGTGCCGTCCGCGCGGCGACCGGCGCCCCCGTCCCGCAGACCTCCATCCCCCGAACGCCCCACCGCAACCGACGAGGAGCACGACCGTGACCGATCCGTCACCCGCCCAGGAACCGAACGGCACGACCCGGACCGACGCTGCGTCCACCACCAGGACGCGGCCCGCCACGGAACCGGACGCCACGGCACGCCCGACCGGCGGCACCGACGCGCTCCGGGACGCCTTCGGCCGGCTCCGCGCCGAGGTGGGCAAGGCCGTCGTCGGCCAGGAGGGCGCCGTGTCCGGGATGATCGTCGGCATCCTCGCGCAGGGCCACGTCCTGCTCGAGGGCGTCCCCGGCGTCGCGAAGACGCTGCTGGTGCGCAGCCTCGCAGCGGCCATGTCGCTCGACACGAAGCGCATCCAGTTCACCCCGGACCTGATGCCCGGCGACGTCACGGGCTCGCTCGTGTTCGACGCGTCGACCGGCACCTTCCCGTTCCGCGAGGGCCCGGTCTTCACGAACGTGCTGCTCGCCGACGAGGTGAACCGCACGCCGCCGAAGACGCAGTCCGCACTGCTCGAGGCGATGGAGGAACGCCAGGTCAGCGTGGACGGCGCCGCGCGGCCGCTGCCCGACCCGTTCTTCGTCGCCGCGACGATGAACCCCATCGAGTTCGAGGGGACCTACACGCTGCCGGAGGCGCAGCTCGACCGCTTCCTGATGAAGCTCACGCTCGACGTGCCGCCCCGGGACGTCGAGTGGCAGGTGCTCCGTCGGCACGCGGACGGCTTCGTCCCGCGGGACGTCCGGTCGGCCGGGGTCCGGCCGGTCCTCGGCGTCGACGAGGTCCTCGCGGCGCAGCGGGCCGTCCGTGCGGTGGGGGCGCGCGACGACGTCCTGGCGTACGTGGTCGACCTCGCCCGCGCCACCCGGCAGGCGCCGTCCGTCCGCATCGGCGTGAGCCCCCGCGGTGCGACGGCGCTCCTCGCCGCCGCGAAGGCGTGGGCGTGGCTCACCGGCTACGACGCGATCACGCCGGACCACGTGCAGGCGATGCTCCTGCCGGTCTGGCGGCACCGGCTGCGCGTGGCCGCGGACGCCGAGCTCGAGGGCGTCGGGGCGGACGGGGTGCTGCAGCAGGTCGTCGAGCAGGTCCGGGTGCCCTTCTAGTGGCCGTCTCCGGTCGCTTCGTCGCGCTCCTGGCGGTCGCGATCGTCCCCACGGTGCTGCTCGGCAGTGCCTGGGGCGGCGTGGCGTGGGCGGCCGTCGTGGTGCTCGCCGCCGGGCTCGACGTCCTGCTCGCCGCCGATCCGGGCTCGGTCCGCGTCGAGCGACGGATGCCGCAGCTGGTCCGACGCGGCAGCACCGCCGACGGCACGCTCGTCCTGGCGAACGACGGACGTCGGCCGCTGCGCGCGGTCGTCCGGGACATGTGGGAGCCCTCCGCCGGCCACGCGCCGCACCGGATCCGCTCGACGGTGCCCGCCGGGGAACGCCGGACCGCCCGGGTGCGCTTCACGCCCTTCCGTCGCGGCCGTCGCACCAGCGCCGGGGTCGCCGTCCGGTCCTTCGGCCCGCTCGGCCTCGCCGCCCGGCAGGCCGTCCTGGACGCGCCCGGTTCGCTGGTGGTCACGCCGCCCTTCCGATCGCGTCGGCACCTGCCCTCCCGGCTCGCCCGGCTCCGCGAACTCGACGGTGAGACCACCCTGCAACTGCGGGGTCACGGGACGGAGTTCGACTCCCTGCGCGACTACGTGCGCGGCGACGACGTGCGGTCGATCGACTGGCGCGCGACCGCCCGGCGGCAGGACCTGGTCGTCCGGACGTGGCGACCGGAGCGTGACCGCCGCGTCGTCATCGTCGTCGATGCCGGTCGTGCCGGCGCCGGACGCGTCGACGACGAGCCGCGGCTCGACACGTTCATCGAGTCCGCGCTGCTGCTCGGCGCGCTCGCGACGGCTGCCGGCGACCGGGTCGAGCTGGTCGTGCTCGACGACACCGTCCGCGACCGGGTCCACGGTGCGACGCGGACCGACGTGGTGCGACGCTTCGGCGAACGGCTCGCACTCGCCGAGCCGGGCCTCGCGGCGACGGCCTGGTCGGCGGTCCCGGCAGCCGTCGACGCCGTGACGACCTCACGGTCGTTCGTCGTGCTCCTGTCGAGCCTGGACTCCGTCGGCGCCTCGGCCGACCTGCTCGCGGTGCTCCCCCGGCTCACGCGACGGCACGCCGTCGTCGTCACGAGCATCGCGGACCCGGCCGTCGAGCGGATGGCGAGCGGGGTCGCCGAAGCCGGTCACGGGACACCGGAGCAGCGGGACGGACGGATGTCGCGCCTCCTGGCCGGGTCCGGTGCCGAGCGCGACGTCTACCGACGAGCGGCCGCGGAACGGACCCTGCTCGACGCGGACGGCGTCGGGGACGTCGCACGCCGGGCCGGCGCCGAGGTCGTGCGCGGTGGGCCCGGGGCCGTGCCACCGGCCGTCGCCGACGCGTACATCCGCGCGAAGGCGGCCGGCCGGCTCTGAGCTGCGGCCGGCGGGCGGCGGGCGCACGACCGACGGTTCAGCCCACGGCTCAGCCCGCGGTGAGCGCCGTCGCGCCACGCTCGAACTCCTCGACGTCACCGCGCTCACCCGCGCGGAACGCACGGCCGCCGAGCACCCACTGGTACCAGAGCACCGCGGCCAGTGCGACCGTGCCGATGCCGATCTTCACCGGCCACGGCCAGTCCTGGCGGGTCACCACGCCCTCGACCAGCCCGGAGAGGAGCAGGGTGAGCGCGAGACCGACCGCGACCGTGAGGAGGGCTCGACCGTCCTCCGCCAGGGCCTGCGCCCGCGTGCGCGCACCGGGGGCGATCCACGACCAGCAGATCATCAGGCCGGCGGCACCGGCGAGGAAGACCGAGTACAGCTCGAGCTGACCGTGCGGAGCGATCCAGAGGAAGAAGTCGCCGAGCCGCCCCTGCGAGTGCATGATCGCCGCGGAGACGCCGAGGGTCACCGCGTTCTGCACGATCGACACCGGGACGTAGAGCCCCGTGATGCCGAAGGCCACCATGCGTGCCGCGATGAAGGCGTTGTTCGACCACACCTGCGCGGTGAACGCCCCCAGGCCGTGGTCGGAGTAGTACGCCTGGAAGTCCTCCGTCGCGTACTGCCGCAGGGCCTCCGGCGTGCCGAACGTCGTCACCGCTCCCGGGGTCGACGCGATCCACACGGCCACGATCGCCGTGATCGCGATGGTCGCCGCCGCGACCCAGACCGTGACCCAGCGGATGCGGTACAGCGCCGCCGGGAGGTGCCGCGCGAAGAACGTCGTGACGGCGGTCAGGGGGTCGACCGGCGTGCCCGTGAAGCGCAGTCGTGCGCGGAACACGGTGCGGGACAGGCGGTCCCCCACCGCGGAGCCGGGCGCGACGCCGCGGACCCGCGCGAGGTCGGTCGCGACCTCCTGGTAGCCGCTGACCAGCCGGTCCGCGTCCGCGCCGGACCCGTGTCGGGCGCGGGCGAGCCGGTCGACCTCGTCCCAGCGGTCGCCGTGCACCGCGCTGTAGGCCTCCAGGTCCACGTGCCTCCCCCGATCGCACACACCGGGCCCCCGAGGGGACCCGCTCACGACAGAATGATCCCATGGGGAAGACGCGCGTGCCACGCGACCTGTCCGACGCCCGCTTCGGCGGGACGCTCGACGAGGCCGCCGACGAGCTCGTCGTCGGCGAGGCCGTCGCGCTCGACGTGCAGCCGGCCGGCATCGTGCTGCGACTCGCGGCGGCGCTGCTCGACGGGGTCTGCCTCGTGGCGCTGCTCGCCATGCTGCTGTTCGGGCTCGCGAGGGTGTGGCCGCCCGGCGCCGACACCGTGTGGCTGTTCCCCCTCGGCATCGGGGCCGCGGTGACGGTGCTCGTGCTCGTCCCGGCCGGGGTCGAGACCGTCACGCGGGGCAAGAGCGTCGGACGGTACGCCGCCGGGACCCGGGTGGTGCGGGTCGACGGAGGCGCGATCGGGTTCCGGCACGCCTTCACCCGCGCACTGGTCGGGCTGCTCGAGCTCTGGTCCACCCTGGGCTCCGTCGCGTTCGTCGTGGCGCTGTTCGGCTCGCGCCCCAGACGCCTCGGCGACCTGCTCGCCGGCACCTTCGTGCAGCACGAACGCGGCGCACGTCGGCGCGACGTGGAGGTCCTGCTGCCGGTCGAACTCGTGCCGTGGGCAGCGGTGGCGGACGTGTCGGCGCTGCCGCAGCGGCTCGAGGACCGCCTCGGGGCCTTCTTCCGGTCGGCGGCCGACCTGCGGCCGGAAGCGCGCGAGACCGCCGCGCGGATGCTCGCGGCGGCGGTCTCGGAGCACGCCTCCCCGGTGCCGGACGTCCACCCCGAGGTGTTCCTCGCGGGCGTCGTCGCCGTGCGGCGGGAGCGCGACGTGCGGGCGCTGCGGGCGCGGGCAGCACTGCTCGACGGTGCGGCGGCCGTCGCCGGGGCGCGGCCGCCGGGCTTCCCGCGCTGAGGCGCTGGCGCCGCCCCGCGCGGCGACGGGAGCCGCGCAGCAGCGCGGCGCCGGCGCGGTCAGTACCGGTAGTGGTCCGGCTTGTAGGGGCCCTCGACGGGCACACCGATGTAGGCGGCCTGCTCCGGCCGGAGCTCGGTGAGCCGGACCCCGAGGGCGTCCAGGTGCAGGCGCGCGACCTTCTCGTCCAGGTGCTTCGGCAGCACGGAGACCCCCGTCGGGTACTCCTCGCGCCTCGTGTGCAGTTCGATCTGCGCCAGGACCTGGTTCGTGAACGAGTTGCTCATCACGAACGAGGGGTGCCCCGTCGCGTTGCCGAGGTTCATCAGCCGTCCCTCGCTCAGCACCAGGACCGAGCGGCCGTTCGGCAGCCGCCACTCGTGCACCTGCGGCTTGATCTCGACCTTCTCGACCCCCGGCAGCGCCTCGAGCCCCGCCATGTCGATCTCGTTGTCGAAGTGTCCGACGTTCGCGACGACCGCCAGGTGCTTCAGCGCGAGCACCTCGTCGACCCCGACGACGCCGAGGTTGCCGGTGCAGGTCACCACGATGTCGACCTCGCCGGCGACGTCCGCCAGCCGGGCGACCTGGTAGCCGTCCATCGCCGCCTGCAGTGCGCAGATCGGGTCGACCTCGGACACGACGACCCGGGCGCCCTGGCCGCGGAGCGCCTCGGCGGCGCCCTTGCCGACGTCTCCGTAGCCCACGACGAAGGCGACCTTGCCGCCGATGAGCACGTCGGTGGCTCGGTTGAGCCCGTCGGGCAGCGAGTGCCGGATGCCGTACTTGTTGTCGAACTTGGACTTCGTCACCGAGTCGTTGACGTTGATCGCCGGGAAGCGCAGCTCGCCCTTCCGAGCGAGCTCGTACAACCGGTGCACGCCCGTGGTGGTCTCCTCGGTGACGCCCTGCACCTCGGCCGCGATGCGGGTCCAGCGGTCGGTGGAGCGCTCGAGCGACGCGGCGACGGTCGCGAGCACGATCCGCCACTCGGCGCTCGCGTCGGCCCCCGGCTCCGGAGCACGTCCGGCGGCCTCGGCGTCCGCACCGGTGTGCAGGAGCATCGTCGCGTCCCCGCCGTCGTCGAGGATGAGGTTCGGCCCCGTCCACGACTCCCCCGCGGCAGCGGCCTCGACGCTCCAGTCGAAGATGCGGTCGGTGCACCACCAGTACTCGTCGAGCGTCTCGCCCTTCCACGCGAACACCGGGACGCCCGCGGGTGACGCCGGGGTCCCCGTCGGCCCCACAGCGACCGCCGCGGCGGCCTCGTCCTGCGTGGAGAAGATGTTGCAGCTCGCCCAACGGACCTGCGCGCCGAGGGCCACGAGGGTCTCGATGAGGACCGCGGTCTGCACGGTCATGTGCAGGGACCCGGCGATCCGCGCACCGGCGAGCGGCTGCGACGGCCCGAACTCCTGACGCAGGGCCATCAGGCCCGGCATCTCGTTCTCGGCCAGGCGGATCTGGTGGCGACCCGCCTCGGCGAGGGCGAGGTCGGCGACGCGGAACGGGGCGGCGGTGCGGGTCTCGGTCGACATGGCGTCAGTCTGGCACGCCGGGAGGCGCGGACCGTCAGACGACGTCACGGACGTCGGGCGGGCCTCCAGGCCGCACCGGGAGACGCTGGACGGACCGGCTCACCTCCGGTGGGCGGGCCACCGGAACCGACGCACGCGGCGGCCGTCGGTCGGCGGCGTGGGCCATCGGGACCGCGGTGCGCGGCCTCAGTCGGCGGGCGCTGCGTCCCGCCGGATCGGTTCGCGCCGCACGACGTCCCAGCCGCGGGGCACGCGCAGGCGGGCCGCGTGGCGGGCGCAGAGGTCGTACCCGTGCGGCTCGACACGGGTGGAGAGGGGCCCGACGACGACCATGGAGTCGCCGTAGTCGTACGTCAGGGTCGCCGAGGCGCTCGCGCCACAGGCGACCTTGCTGCAGATCCGTACGTCCATACCGGCACCGACCCTACCGGGCGGACCACCGCGACGGCCTGCCGAGGGCCGTCGCCGGGGTCGGCCACGCCCTCGCCGCGTACGATGGCGGGATGCGTCGGAAGCACCCCACCGTCACCCCCGTCGACCGCGCCCGTGGTCGGTCACGGCACGGACGCGGTGGCCGGTCGAGTGTCACCGGACCGGAGCTCGCGCCTGTCATCACGCGCGCCGAGACGTTCGACCGCATCGTCGGCGACACCGCCCACTACCTGGTGGGGCTCTGGCCGGACGAGCTCGCCGGGGTGGTGTTCCAGGTGGCCGACATGCCGACCGACCAGACGCTGCCGGACCGCCTCCCCCGCTGGCGGGTCGACCGCGGCGACCGGCGCGTGACGCTGTTCCGGATCCCCGTCGAGCGGGTCACCCGGAGTCCGGAGAAGGACGACACGGACCGCCGCGTGATCATCGAGACCGCGGTGTTCCGTGCGGTCGGCGAGCTCATCGACAAGGACCCGTGGGACCTGGCGCCCGACCGGTACCGCCACTGGTGACCGACAGGGAACAGCACCCACGGCCGGACCCGGCACCCGAACGGTACCGCCACCGGTGACCGACACGGAACAGCACCCACGGCCGGACCCGGCACCCGAACGGTACCGCCACCGGTGACCGACACGGACCAGCACCCACGGCCGGACCCGGCACCCGACCGGTACCGCCACCGGTGACCGACACGGACCAGCACCCACGGCCGGACCCGGCACCCGACCGGTACCGCCACCGGTGACCGACACGGACGACGCGCCGGACGGGCACCGCCACCGCTGACCGACGGGCCCCGGCGTCAGGGGTAGACGCGCACCGGGGTCGAGACCTCCGTCGCCGGCCGAACCGGGAAGCCGGCGATGCCGTCGTCCGCGTCGTAGCTGACGCCCGCGACGAGCCCCTCGGCGCCGGTGAGCTCGAGCTGCGTCGACACGGGGACCTGCACGGTGGCCGTGCTGCCCGAGGCGACGTCCACCTCCTGCTCACGGTCCCCCGAGGTGATCGTCACCGTCGCGTCCGACCGCGTCGGGTTGACGAGGTTCATCCGCGACCCGCCGCCGGGCGCGACCGCGGTCACGACACGGTCGCCGAGGGGCTCCGCGGACGCGAACCAGCCGAGGTCGGTCCGACCGTCGTCGGTCGGCTTCGTGGTGCGGGCCCCCGCGACGAGCGGCTCCGTCGACGTCACCGTGAGCGAGTACCGCCCGTCCGGGAAGTCGTCGAGGGCGACGTCGGTGACGACCCCGGGCTCAGCGGTCGCGTTCACCGTCGAACCGCCGCCGTCCGCCGTCGTGATGCCGACGGTCACGCGTGCAGCGCGGTCGCCGGGGACGAACAGGCGGAGCACCGGGGTGGCGTCCTCGGTGTCGTCCCCGCGCTGCGCCTCCTCGGCGCCGCTCAGCACGACCGCGGGGATCACCTGCGTCCGCGCCGGTGCGGCGCCGCCGGAGACGACGTCGTAGCCGCCCGGGGTCAGCGTCCGCACGATGCTCTCCTGCATGTGCGCGACGATCTGCCCGCCGGACGAGGTCACGTGCACGACCGTCGACCCCTGGTCGGCGACGAAACCGGACAGCGGCACGACCTTCTGCGTGTTCGGTGCGACCACGATGCCGGTGGTCCCGGGCGCCTGCACGGTACCGGAGGCGTCGAACACGTCGAGGTCCACGGTGGCGTTGACGTCCGTCGGGTTCGACAGCGTGATGAGGCTGGTCCGGCCGGTCTCGGTGGAGCCGCCGACCAGCCAGGTCGACTGGCCGGGGTCGTCGCAGGACGCCGCGCCGAAGCCGACGAGGTCCCCCGACGACACGCTCTGCGAGGTGCTGCCGGCGACCTGCGGCGTGCTGTCACCGGCGGGCGCGGTGAGGAGCTGGGGGTCGCTGCCGCCGGTGGTCGACGAGCCGAGGGTCGACCGGTCGACGGTGCTGCCGGTGGTGCCGGTCGCGACCTCCGACGACCCGACGGTGCTGGCCGTCGTCGCGTCGTTCCCGGACTCGTCCGAGAGCCGCAGCGCGCTGCCGGCGCACACACGCTCGGCGTCGGCGGGCACCGGTGTGACGAGTCGACCGGCCGGGCGGAGCGCGGTGCTCTCGGTGCCGATCGCGTGCGCGGCCGTCACGGCGCCGGCGGCGACGACCACGGCGACCGCGGTCGCGGTGCCGCGGACGACCCACCGTCGGACGGACCGGTGCTCGGTGCTCATTCGTCGCGCTCCTCGTCGAAGGTGGTGGCTGGTTCCTCGGCCTCGATGACGTTCGAGGTGGCACGGCGGCGACGCGGTGCGGTCGGGACGGCGAGCAGGGCCGCTGCGCCGAAGACCACGCCGAGCACGATCAGGTACAGCACGTGCGTCGCCTGGGTCGCGGCCGAACCGGTGGACACCCGGTCGACGTCGCCCTCGTAGTGGAAGAGCCGGCCGGAGGTGGTCTCGCCGATGCTCGTGAACCGGGCGTCCTGGCCGATCGCTCCGGCCGCACGGTCGTGCACCTGCTGCGCCGCGTCGGCGTCCGGTGCGTCGTCGAGCAGCACGAACGAGATGCCGAGCTCGCGGAGCGCGGGTTCGGGGTCGTACCCGCTGCGGCTGGCGAGGTTCCCGGCGAGTGTGGCCAGCTGCGCGCCCGACCTGCTGAGGCGGAGCGCGGTGGAGTCGAGCGTCGTCTGGTCGTCGAGCGTCGAGCCCTGGCCGCGTTCGAGCGACACCGCGAGGGAGCCGTCGGTCTGCGGGTCGACCACGAGCGTGCCGACGTCCGGGTTGGCCTGGGCCTCGGCGTTCACGTAGGCGCTCAGGACCCGTCCGGTGGTCGGCTGCAGGAGCGTGTCACCGAGGGTGGACGCGGCGAAGGCGGGGGTGACCGCGACCCCGGCGAACACCGCCGCGACGAGTGCGGTGACCGGAGCGGTCCGCGGCAGCACGTCGATGCCGATCGACGCCGCGAGCACGATGCCGAGCGCCGTCACGGACAGGGCGCTGCCGGGCCAGACGATCGTCGTGGTCGAACCGACCCCGGTGACGGTGAGGTGGGTCGCACCGAAGGCCGTCGCGTAGCCGAGGAGCGCCAGGACGAGCGCTGCACCGGCGACGGCCCAGCGGTGTCCGAGGAGCGCCCCGACCGCGAGCATGACGACCGGCAGCGCGAGGACGGCCATCGCGACGGGCAGGACCGACGCCGCGAGCCCGAGGGGCGTCGTCGCGGGGAGCCACCCGCTCCAGTCCGGCAGCGGCTGCCCGACCGCGAGCTGGAGCGCCGAGGGGGCGCGCGTGGCGGAGGGGACGCCCGGGTCCGCGAACACGGCGAGCGGGTTGCCGCGGGCGACCTGCGCCAGGACGAGCGGCAGGAAGAGCACGGCGGCGGGGACCGGGATGAAGACCCGACGGTGCGCACGCCGCCAGCCGACGACGAGGGACACGACCCACCCGACCAGCAGGACCGGCAGCAGCGACGGCGCCGAGGCCGCGACGACCGCGAAGAGCAGCGACGCGCCGGACGCCCATGCCCACGAGCGGTGCGCCTCGAGCACCGCCAGCAGCAGCCACGGGAGCAGCACGTGCGCGATGACGGCCCCGAGGTGTCCGGTCGTGACGGCGCCGACGAGCGTCGGGGTGATCGTGTACAGCGCGGCACCGACGACGGGCACCCAGGTGCGGGTGGTGACCTTGCGGACCACGAACCAGGCGCCGAGCGCGGCGAGCGGGAACGAGAGCAGGAGCACGACCACGACCGAGGTCGACGGCGACCAGGCGGTGATCGAGCCGAGCACGGCGAGCACGGCGGCGAACGGGTCGCTCGGGCCGGTGGAGCCGGTCCCGACCGAGTGCCAGCCGTAGCCGACGTTCTGCCACAGCCGCCCGACCGAGGTGCTGAGCGGCAGGAGTCCGCCGCCCGTGACCGCGGGGGTGCCGAGCAGCGGGTACAGCGTCACCACGCTGAGCGCGGCCGCCGCGAGCACGACCCAAACGCCGCCGTCGCTGAGGAACGATGCCCGCGCGATCGGGGCGTCCTCGACCCGGGCGAGTTCGACGTCGCGCGAGGTGGTCCGTCGCTCGTGCACCCGGCGCCAGCTTACACGGAGGGGCTCGATGGCAGCCCACCCGACCCGACGGGTCCGCGCGGCGTTCGCCCGCGCCCGTCGGACGCCGCCACCGAAGGCCACGGCGAGGGCGGCGGCGAGTTCGCCGGAGACCGCGGCGGGGTGCTTCGCGACGAGGTGGCCGACGGCCCGGACGAGCGCGGTCGGCACGAGCAGCAGCCAGTGCAACCAGAGCAGCCCGGCGGGGGCGTACGTCAGTCGGCGGTGCAGTTGCGCCTGGCGGTGCAGGCGCACGCGCCGCCCCTCGGAGACGCGCTTGCGGCCGAACTCCTCGATCGGTCCGGCACTCGTCACGCGGGCCTCGGGCACCACGGCGACGCGGTGTCCGGCGAGGCGCGCACGGATGCAGAGGTCGAGCGCGGCGTCGACGTCCGGCAGCGCCGGGTCGAAGCCGCGGAGTTCGCGCCAGACCGAGCGGCGCACGAGCATGCCGGCGGCGGACACGCCCATCACGTCGGTGTGCCGGTCGTGCTGGCCCTGGTCGAGCTCGTCCTGCACGAGGGCCAGCGATCGGCCGGCGCGCGTCGTGCTCTCCCCGAACGCACGGATCCGTGCGGGGTCGTCCGTGTCGACGAGCTTCGGCCCGGCGACCACGACGGACGGCGCGATCTCGACCGCGGAGAGCATCTCGGCGAGTGCGGTCGGTGCCGGAGCGTTGTCGTGTCCGAGCAGCCACAGCCACTCGTCGGGCGCTGCGTCGGTCCCGACGTCGCCGTCCGCGGTCGGCGCTTCGCGCTCCCCCGCCGCGACGGCCTCGCCGAAGGGGCGACCGGCGGGCAGGCGCACGAGCCCGGCGGACCCGCCCAGGGCGAGCTCGGCCGTCGACCCGTCGGTGGAACCGACGTCGACGACGACCAGGTTGTCGGGGTGCCGGGTCTGGGCGACGAGGGCGTCCAGGGTCCGGTCGAGGTGCTCGCCGCCGTTCGCGGTCACGAGGACCGCGGTGACGCGGGGCTGGGCGGACCGGGGCTGCGCGGGACTGGGCTGCATGACGCGCGTCACTCTACGGTCTGGAGGCGCGGGACCGGTCTGCGGGAACGGCGCGCCGTCAACCTGTGCGCACCATCAACGGACGGTGGGTGGCGGAGGCGGGAGGCGCCTCCAGGCCGACCGACGCCCGTCGCGCTGCGCGCGGTGGGTGCGTCAGGCGCGGCGGCGGAGCTTCCGGCGCTCGCGTTCGGAGAGGCCGCCCCAGATGCCGAAGCGCTCGTCGTTCTCGAGCGCGTACTCGAGGCACTGCGACCGGACCTCGCACGACCCGCAGATCTTCTTCGCCTCGCGGGTGGAGCCGCCCTTCTCGGGGAAGAACGCCTCGGGGTCGGTCTGGGCGCAGAGCGAGTCGACCTGCCACGACAGCGGGTTCTCCTCGTCGCCCTCGGCACGGCGGACACCGGGGACACCGAGCGACACCGGGTCGACGTGCCAGTCCTCCGGCACGCCGGCGTGGAAGTCGGAACCGTTCACCCTGATCACCCCTGACATGTCGACGACGGCCTGCAACGACCGAAGCCGCTGCCTGTAATTACAGCGGTGTGATTCCGTTCCGTCAAGTCGCGGATCATAGAAGGTGCTGACCGCTGCGGCGTGTCATGTCCCCCGTACGGGCGTGTCGCAGGCCGTCTGTCCGGCGATCGGGGGACACACTGCGCACTCCGACCGCCGTGCCCGGACCTCAGCCGACGCGGCGACGGGCCTCCCAGGCGCTGGACACCATCTCGTCGAGCGAGTGCCGCATCGCCCAGTCGAGGTCGCGCGCGGCGGCCTCGCCGGTCGCGACGATCCGGGCGGGGTCACCCGGACGCCGGGGCGCGACCTCGGGCTCGAACGCGATCCCGGTGCCCGACGCCATGGCGTCCATGATCTGCCGGACGCTCACGCCGTCCCCGCTGCCGAGGTTGTAGGCGCGCTCGAGCTGCTCGCCCGCCTCGAGCTTCTGCGCCGCGACGGCGTGCGAGTGCGCGAGGTCGGCGACGTGGATGTAGTCGCGGACGCAGGTGCCGTCCGGGGTGTCGTAGTCGTCGCCGTTGATGCGCGGCACCCGGCCGGCGAGCAGCGCCTCGAACACGAGCGGGAACAGGTTGTGGGGGCTGGCGTCGTACAGGTCCGGCTCCCCCGACCCGACGACGTTGAAGTAGCGGAGCGAGGTGGTGGCGAACCCGGCGGCGACCTCCATGTCCCGGAGCAGCCACTCGCCGATGAGCTTGGACTCGCCGTACGGCGACTCCGGTGCCTTCGGGGTGTCCTCGACGACGACGTCGACGTCGGGTGTGCCGTAGACCGCGGCGCTCGACGAGAACACGGCCTTGGTGACGCCGTTCTCCGCCATCGCCCGGAGCAGGGTCGCGGTACCGGTGACGTTCTGCTCGTAGGTGTGCAGCGGCCGCTCGACCGAGACGCCGGCGTACTTGAAGCCGGCGACGTGCACGACGCCGGTCACCGCGTGCGCACGGAGGGTGCTGGCCAGCAGGTCGCCGTCGAGGATCGTCCCCTCGACGAACGGCACGTCCTCCGGCACGAAGGCACGGAACCCGCTCGACAGGTCGTCGAACGCGACGGTGTCGATCCCTGCGGCGCGCAGCGCGCGGACGACGTGGGACCCGATGTACCCGGCACCGCCGGTGACCAGCCAACTCATGCTCGTCACGCTAGCGGACGGCACCGTCCCCTCGGGCCGCAGGCCGCTGCGTGTTCACGCACCGGTCGCGATGAAGACCGTGGACGTCAGACCGGTCGCGGCGTCGGCCTCGACCGTCACGTCGCCCTCGTCCGGCGTGACGTAGCAGGACTCCCCCTGGCGGAGCAGGGTCGCGGACCGCGCGCCGACGAGGGTCACGGCGCCCGTGGTGCAGACCGCGATGCTCGGGCCGGAGAGCGGTGCCACACCGCCGGTGCCGAGGCCGACCGGACGACCGTCGCCGGTGACGCGGACCAGCGCGAACCCGACCCCGTCCGGAGCGAACCGGTCGACGCCCTGGTCGAGGCGTTCCGGGGTCAGCACCGGTGCCGGGTACGCGGTGAAGTCGAGCACCCGCAGGAGTTCCGGGACGTCGACGTGCTTCGCCGTCAGGCCACCACGGAGCACGTTGTCCGACGGCGCCATGAGCTCGATGCCGAGCCCGTCGAGGTAGGCGTGCACGTTGCCCGCGGGCAGGTACATCGCCTCGCCGGTCCGGAGCGTGACGCGGTGCATGAGCATCGACACGACCACGCCGGGATCGCCCGGGTACGCGGCGGCCAGGTCGACCACCGTCTGCACGTTCGGGGTGCGGTCGTCCTCCGGCAGGGCGGTGGCGAGGTCGGACGCCGCCTGCACCACGGCGAGCGCCGACGCATCGGCGGTCTCGAGCCAGCGCACGGTGTCCTCGAGCCCCTGCGCGAGGTGCGCGAGCAGCGGTCCGAGCCGTCCGCTCCCGCCGTCGAGCGACTCGACCTCGGCCACGGAGTCACCGACCGGGCGGAAGCCGCTGAGCGCCTCGAACCGGTCACTGAGGGCGACGACGAGCTCGGGCTTGGGGAACGGGTCCTTGTAGTTGCGCGCCGGGTCGTCCAGCGGGATCCCCGCCGCCTCCTCGCGCGCGAAGCCCTCGCGGGCCTGCTCGGGCGTGGGGTGCGCCTGGAGCGACAGGGGTGCCGCCGCCGCGAGGAGCTTCAGCAGGAACGGCAGGCCGCTGCGGTCCGGGCCGAGCGCGGCCTCGGGCTCGGCGTCGATCCAGTCGGGCAGGGTGTCGGCACCGCCCACCATCGCCGGGTTCACGACGACGCTGGGGCTCCCCGCGTGCGCGCCGAGCCAGAGCTCCGCCTGCGGTGCACCGGTGACGGTGCGGCCGAGGAGTTCGGGGATCGCGCTGGTGGAACCCCAGGCGTAGTCGCGTGGCGTGTTGGTGATGCCGAGGAACATGCCGCGAGCGTACCGGGCGGGGACCGGCGTCCGCTCGGCGCCGCCCGTGGTGCCGGAGCCGACCGGGGCATCGACGATCCGCTCTCGCATAAACTCCCCGCGATGTCCGAGCCGCGCCGCCCCGAGTCGACCCGATGGGACGTGCAGGCCCTGCGCGCCTTCGCCGTGCTGGCCGTCGTGCTGTACCACCTGTGGCCGAACCGGCTGCCCGGCGGCTTCGTCGGGGTCGACGTCTTCTTCGTCGTCTCCGGCTTCCTCATCACCGGCCACCTCGTGCGCGAACAGGCCGCGACGGGGCGCATCCGCCTCGGCGCCTTCTGGGCGCGACGTGCCGGGCGGTTGCTGCCCGGCGCGTTCCTGACGCTCCTGGCCACGGGCGCCGCGGTGCTGCTGCTCGTCCCGAGCTCGCTGTGGGGGCAGTACGGGCGCGAGCTGATCGCGTCGACGGTGTACCTGCAGAACTGGCAGCTCGCCTCCGACGCGGTCGACTACCTGGCGAGCGACAACCGGCCGTCGCCGTTCCAGCACTTCTGGTCGCTCTCGGTCGAGGAGCAGTTCTACATCGCACTCCCGGTGCTCCTCGTGCTGCTCGGCGCCGTGCTCGCCCGCGCGCGGCGTCGGGACCCCGTCCTCACGGCACGCCTCCTGCTCGGCACGGTCGCGGTCCTCTCCCTCGCGTGGTCGATAGTGCAGACGCAGACCGCGCCCGGCATCGCCTACTTCTCGACCGCCACGCGCGCGTGGGAGTTCGCGCTCGGCGGGTTGGTCGCGACGGTCCCGCTCGCCGTCGCCCGTTCGCGTCGGTCGCGTGCGGTCCGGACGGGAGGCACGTGGCTGGGCGTCGCGGGCCTGGTCGCGTCGGTCCTCGTGATCACGCCGACGACCCCCTACCCCGGCACCGCGGCGCTCCTGCCCGTCGTGTCGGCCGCGCTCGTGGTCGCCCTCGGTGCCCGCAGCGGCCTCGACGTCGTCGGCCGGACCCCGCCGGTCGCGTTCGTCGGCCGGACGTCGTACGCGGTCTACCTGTGGCACTGGCCCGCCGTCGTCCTGCTGCCGATCGTGCTCGGCCACCCGCTCGGCACCACGAGCAAGGTGGCGGTCCTGGTCGGGGCACTGGTCCTCGCCGCGGCGTCCACGCTGCTCGTCGAGGAGCCGCTGCGCGCTCGGGTCCGTTCCGCACGTGTCCGTCCGCGACGCGTCGCCGTGCTCGGCGTGGTCGCGTCGGTGGCGGTCGTCGCGCTCGGCGTCGGCACGCTGGCCGCGGTGCAGGTCCAGCAGGTGCAGGCGGCCGCGTTCGCCGAGCGCCTGACGCGCGGGGACGTCGACTGCTTCGGCGCGGCCGCGCGCATCGGCTCGGACGACCCGTGCGTCAACCCGCGCCTCGCCGACGTCCGGGTGCCCGCCCCGGCCGCCGCCCAGCACGACGACGCGAACTCGGGCGACTGCTGGTCGAACACGACGGCCGACTTCAACGTCTGCGCGCTGGGACCGAGGACCGGGTACCGGAAGCACCTGCTCGCCGTCGGTGACTCGCACAACAACGCCCTGATGACGGCCTACCGCGCGATCGCCGAGCGGGAACACTGGCGCATCGACGTCGCCGGGCACATCGGCTGCTACTTCACGACGGCCGTGCAGCAGGCCCCCACGCAGGGCTACACCGACAGCTGCCAGGGCTGGAAGCAGAACGCCGTGGACTGGGTCCGGCAGCACGACGAGGAGCTCGACGCCGTCGTGGTGACGCACGCGGCGACCAAGAGCCCGGTCATCGTCCCCGACGGCAGCAGCAACGACGCGACCGTGGTCGACGGTCTCGTCGGCGCGTGGCGGGCGGCGACGGACGCGGGCGTCCCGGTGATCGCGATCCGCGACAACCCGACCGCGCGCGACGACGTCATCGCGTGCCTCGCGCAGATGCAGGGCCCGACCACCGGGGCCTGCGACCTCCCGCGCGACCAGGCGCTGGCGGCCTTCGACGGCAGCGAGCAGGCCGTCGCGGCGGTCGGGGACCGTGCCCGGTACGTCGACATGACGGACTGGTACTGCGACCGGACCACGTGCCCCGCGGTGATCGGCGGGGTCGTGACGCACCGCGACCCGACGCACCTGACGGCGACGTTCGCGACGACGCTCGCCCCGGCACTCGGCGACCGGCTCAGCTCGGCGCTCGCGTCGCTCGAGCGCTGAACCGGGGGCGCTAGCCTGTCTCCCGTGACGAACACCTGGCCGATCGCCCGCGGAACCGTGTCCGAGCGTGAGGCGTTCGCCCTCGCCGTGACCGTCCTGCTGACGATGTTCGCCGGGGACGCGGTCCCGAACACGACGACGTGGTACGGCGCCGCGACGATCTGGGCGATCGAGGCCGCCTGGGGCATCAGCGTCGTGGTGCGTGCGCGACCGCCGCTGACCCGGACGCCCCGCGCGCTCTGGTTCTTCCTCGCCTGGTGCCTGGTGTCGGTCGCGTGGTCGCACTGGCGACCGGCGACGCTCGCGAGCATCGTGGCGCAGGTGGTCTGCGCGCTGGTCGCCTTCGCGATCGCGTCGACGCTCTCCTGGCGCCGGATCCTCGACGCCGCGAGCACCGCGTTCCGCTGGGTCGTCGGCCTCTCCCTGGTCTTCGAGGCCGTGGTGGCCGTCGTCGTGCGGCACCCCATCGCGCCGATCTGGACCGACTACGGCGACCGGGACATCCCGGACGCCTTCTACTTCTCGCGCGCCGAGCTGTTCACCGGCGGACGCATCCAGGGTCTGCCGGGCAACGCCAACCTGCTGGCGATGGTCGCCCTGCTCGCGGCGATCGCCGTCGCGGTGCAGCTCGTCGACGGCCGGATGCGCCGGGGCCGGGCGGTCGCGTGGCTGGTCGTGGCGGCCGCCACCCTGCTGCTCACCCGGTCCTCGACGGTGTTCCTGGCCGTGGTCGCGGTGGTCGTTGCCCTCCTGGTCGCCCTGTGGATCCGACGCGTCCCGAGCGGGCGCCGGGGACCGCGTGTGCTCGCGGTGGTCGCCGGCCTGGTCGTCCTGGTCGCCGCCGCCGTCGCCGCGCGCGCTCCGTTGCTGGCGCTGCTCGGCCGTTCGTCCGACCTGACGGGCCGGGGCACGATCTGGACCGCGGTCGTGGGTCTGGCGGAGCAGCACCCGGTGCTCGGCTGGGGGTGGATCGGCTACTGGTGGCCGGACATCCCGATGCTCGCCGAACTCGCGCCGCGGAACGGCGTCCAGTACCTCCAGGCGCACGATGCGGCGCTCGACGTGTGGATGCAGACCGGCCTGGTCGGTCTGGCGCTCTTCCTCGTGTACGTCCTGACCACCTTCGGCAGGTCGTGGTCGGGGGCCGTGCGGGAGTCCTACGGTCCCGGGCTCGTGCAGCGGCCGTTCGATCCGGTCTCGCTCTTCCCGCTGCTCGTCGTGGTCGCACTGCTCGTGCAGGCGCTCGCGGAGTCGCGCCTGCTCTACCAGGGGAACTGGGTGCTGTTCGCCCTCGTCGCGATCAAGACGCGGATCGTGCTCGTGAACGAGGAACCGCCGTCGACCGGGGACGGGCCGCGCACTCCCCTCGCGCAACGCGCCTTCCGCGCCACGTCGGGCTGAGGGGCGGCGTCACCGCCCGGTGCCACCGGTGCCGAGCACCAGCACACAGGGCACCCGTGCCTCCCACGGCAGCGCACCGATCATCACCGTCCCGGCAGGGTCCTGTCGGCACCGTGCCTCGGCGGCGACCACCTGCGGGTACCACTCCGGCCCCGTCGCGCGCTGCGCCGTACCGGGGAAGGCGGCGACCCAGGTGGCCACGAGGACCGCGACGACCGTCCACCCGAGGACGCGGCGGACCACCCGGACCGACCGGTGCCCACCGACGACGGTCGCGTCCGTGCCCGTGCCCGTGCCCGCGTCCGTGCCCGTGGCGTGCAGGGCGCCCGACCGCAGCACGTGTCCGACGAGCACCGACGCCGACACCACCAGCGCTGCGCTCAGCAGCATGCCGGCCGCGGCCGCGTAGCGCGAGGGTGTCGCGTCGAGCAGCGCGCCGGGGTCGGACCGGGACCACCGTCCGTTCGCCGAGGCGTTGGCCAGCAGTGCCGCCGACCACACCACGACCGACCCCACGGCGAGGGCAGACGCCAGCAGCACCGCACGACGGCGTCGCTCCCGCAGCCCGACGACGACCGCCGTGACGACGATCGCGACGAGCACCGCAGCGGGGACCCCGACCACCCACCAGCCCGAGGCCACGACCGCGCGGCCGACCGCTGCCAGGTCCGCTCGCCACAGGCCGCCGACGGTCTGCAGCAGGTACCCCGAGGCGACGTCGCGGACCGAGGGGTCGCCCCGCGGCGAGTCCCGGTCGGTGGTGAGGGCCGTCACGACCTGCGCGGCCCCAGCGCCGAGGGCCGCGACGGTGACGGGCAGCGCGCGGAGGACGCGCGCACGGCGGGAGGGCACCGCGGACGATGCGGGGGGCACCGCAGCGGACGCCGCGTCGGCGCGTCCGGCGGACGCTCCGGTCGCCCGGGCTCGGTCGCGTCCCGGCACCCAGGCGAGCAGGAGCAGCGGCAGGAAGAGCAGCGCCTGGACCTCGGTGGTGAGGACGAGCACGGCGACCAGGGCGAGCGTCACCGCCCCGGTCCGGGTCCGGGCACGCTGCGCGAACACCCACGGCGCGAGCAGGAGGGCGGTGGTGTGCAGGTTCGCAGCGTTGCCCAGCACCTCCCACGGTGCCGTGGGCAGCAGGACCGGCACCGCGGCCAGCACGACGCGGAGCACCGGCGACGGCACGGCGTCCGCGGCGAGGACGAAGACGCCGGCGCACGCAGCTCCGGTCAGGACGCAGCAGAGCGTCGTCACCGTGAGGGCGTACCAGGCGATCGGCAGCGCGAACCCGACGTCGACGACGAGTCGCGGGACGACGTGCAGGTACCCCGCGTACGGCTCGACGACGCTCGCGGCTGCTCCGAGGGCGAGGTGCTCGCGGAAGAAGAGCCCGGCGTCCTCGGCCCAGGCGGTCCCGCGCGCGACGGGTCCGAGTCGGACCCACGCCGCGAGCGCCGCCAGCAGCCCCACCCCGACGGCCGCGCCCGAGCGTCGGAGCCGGTCCCTCGTCGATGTCATCGGGGTCCGACGCTAGCGAGCGATCGACGATCCGCGATATCGACGCTCCGGTACGGCGCAGGTCCCGTGCGGCCGAGTACGTCAGACTGGACGGATGACGGACGGCAGGACGACGCGACGCATCCGCGCGCGCCGGTACCTGTCCGCCTGGATCGGATTCTCCGCCGGCGGTCGGTTCAGCCAGGCACTCGCGACGACCATCGTGCTCTTCGCGTTCGGCGAGCCGACCGTCCGCGTCCTGGTGGGTCCTGCCGGCACCTGGTCGGTGCTCGTGACCCTCGCCGTGCTCGCCGGGCTCAGCCTGCTCGGGCAGCGCTACCGGATCGAGTGGCACGGCGTCCTGCCGCTGTCACTGCTCGTCTTCGTCGGGTACTGCGCGCTGAGCGTGCTGTGGAGCGAGTACTCCTGGGTCGCCCTGCGCGGGCTCACCGCCACCGTCGGGTTCGTCGGACTCGGACTGTACCTCGCGCTCGGTCGCGACCTCGTCCAGGTCATCCGGGCGTGCGGCGACGCCTTCCGCATCCTGCTGGTCGTGTCGCTCGGGCTCGAGGTGCTGTCGGGGCTCGTGCTCGACCTGCCGATCCCGGCGTTGGGCATCCGCGGTGACATCGCCTTCGGCGGTCCGATCCAGGGCATCGGCGGGACGCGCAACTTCATGGGCTTCATCGCGGTGACCGCCCTGGTGACGTTCGTCGTGGAGTTCCTCACCCGCTCGGTGGCCCGGTGGCGTGCCGTCGCGTCCATGAGCGGCGCGGTCGTGACGCTCATGCTCGTGCAGTCGCCGATCACCGGGCTCGCGACGATCGCCCTCGCCGGGACCGCGCTCGCCCTCTGGACCCTGCGGCACGCACGGCCCTCGGTCCGGCCGCTGCTCGACGGCGTCCTCGCCACCCTGGTCGTGGCGGCGGGAGTGGTGCTCGTCGTGACCCGCGCACGGGTGCTCCCCCGCATCGGAGCTGCCGGTGGGACGACGACCCGGCTCGAGCTCTGGGATCAGATCCGCACGTTCATCGAGCAGAAGCCGATCCAGGGCTGGGGCTGGGTGGGGACCTGGCCGAGCGAGCCCGTCGTCCCGTTCGTCACGTTCATCGATCCGTCCGGCGCCCGGTTCACGTCCGGGTTGGACGCGGCCGTCGACGCCTGGCTGCAGGTCGGCCTCGCGGGCATGCTGCTGCTCCTCGGAGCGGGACTCCTCGCCTTCGCCCGGTCGTGGGTGACGGCGACGACCTTCCCCGGCGTGGCCTACGTCTGGCCCGCGGCGGTCCTCGTGCTCCTGGGCGTGACGAGCCTGGCCGAGAGCTACCTGCTGCACGGCGCGGGCCTGATGCTCTTCGTCACGGTGCTCGTGGTCGCCGCGCGCCGACGCTCGTGGCGCGTGCGGCTCCCCCGGCTCGAGGAACGCCCGCACCCCTGAGCGTGCGCGGCTGCCGACCGCGTTGCCGTCGCAGGCGACCGCGTTGCCCTCGCAGGCGAGCCCGCGGCTGGTGGCCGGTGGCCGGCGCTGGCCGTGGCCGTGGCCGTGGCCGAGGTCCCTAGCGTCGGGAACGCGGTCGGAACCGGCGCTGGAGCCCCCACTGCGTCGTCCGCACCATCGCCTCGACGATGATGTCCTTGCTCATCTTGGAGACACCGTGGATGCGGTCACGGAACCGGATCGGCACCTCGACGATCCGCCCGCCGAGGTCGTGGGTCCGGATGGTCATGTCGATCTGGAAGCAGTAGCCCTTCGAGTCGATCGACCCGAGGTCCATGCGCGCGATCGCGTCCGCCCGGTAGACGCGGAACCCGGCGGTGATGTCGTGCACGTCGATGCCGAGCATGATGCGCGCGTAGGTGTTGGCCCCACGGCTCAGGAACTCGCGGCGCTTGGGCCAGTCCACGACCGAGCCACCGCGCATCCAACGCGAACCGATGGCGAGCAGGACGTCGTCCGACGGGTCCGCGTCGGCGACCGCGGCGATGAGCGCCGGCAGGCGGTCGGCCGGGTGCGAGCCGTCGGCGTCCATCTCGACGAGCAGGTCGTAGCCGTGCTCGAGCCCCCAGCGGAACCCGGCGACGTAGGCCGTCCCGAGGCCGAGCTTGCCGGAGCGACGGAGCAGGTGGACCCGCTCGTCGGTCCGGGCCATCGCCTCGACGAGGTCGCCGGTGCCGTCCGGGCTGCCGTCGTCCACCACGAGGAGCCCTGCCGAGGGCACGGTCTCGAGGATCCGTGCCGCGATGTCCTTGATGTTCTCGGCCTCGTTGTAGGTCGGCACGATCACGAGGGGCTTGGCTTCGGTGTTGCGGGTCATGTCCTGCTCACGGTCGGGGTGGTCCGGCGCGGTCAGCGCTCGGCGTCCTGGTCGATGACGGCGCACGGCACCGTCACGGCCCACTGCGGGCCGGGGGCGATCTGCAGTGCTGCGTCGCGGTCCGGGTCGAGCTCGCACTCGGTCTCCGAGGTCTGGACCTGCTGGTCCCAGAACGGGCCGCCCTGCCGGCTCGACGCGTGCATCTCGAAGTTCGCGACGAAGGAGCTGACGACGGCCAGCACGAGGAGCGCACCAGCGGTCGTCGCGAGCCACGCGAGGGTACGCCGGGGCGCATCCTGCGGGTGCGGGTGCACGACGCCGGGCACGCGGACGCCACGGCTCAGCGCCACGTCCGCGATGACGGCGAACGCAGCGATGACGTACATCGATCCGGCCGCCGAGTACCGGAAGGTCCAGTTGCCCAGCCACTGCGCCGTGTCGAAGTGCGCGAAGGCGAGCATCGCGTTCGGGTTCAGCGCGACGGCACCGAACCAGACGGCGGCCGAGCCCCAGAGCATCGAACCGAGCGCCCAGCGCTGCGCGGATCCCCCGGCCCAGAACGCGAGCGCGGCGAGGAGCGCGGCGAACACGAGCGGGGCGACGACGATCCAGGTGCCGTGGTGCGCGATGACCTCACCGACACGCGACATGCTCCACGTCGCAGAGCCCGCGAAGGGCTGCACCGCGTACCCGAGCAGCATGTCCCCGACGGAGTTGTGCTCGACGTTCGGGGCTGCGCGCGGGTGGGCGAGGGTGGTCGCGACCTGCGCGAGACCGCCGACGAGCGTGCCGGCGATCACCGGCCAACGACGGCGGTTGCGGATGCCCAGGAAGAAGAGCGGGAAGAAGACGACGACCTGGATCTCGGTGAGCCCGGCGAGCAGCGTCGCCACGCCGAGGACGATGCCCCGCGTCCACGAGCGCACCGGGGCGAGCAGGGCGAAGGGCACGAGGTACATGAGGAACCAGTGCAGGTTCGCGGCGTTCGCCTGGATCTCGACCGGCCCGAGCGGCACGAGCACCGGGACGAGGGCGAGCAGGAGCCGGGCGACGACGGACCGGAGCACGCCCGCGGTCAGGACCCAGACCGCGGCACCGACCGCTGCCGTGACGGCGACGCAGAGCGCGGAGACGGTCACCGCGAACCGGTCGATCGGGGCGATCTCGCTGGCGATCGCGATCACGATCCGCGGGACGACGTGGAGGTAGCCCGCGTAGTCGTGGAACAGTGCTCCGGGGAAGCCGAGTCGGTACTGCTCCTGGAGGAAGACCTTGCCGTCCTCGGCCCACAGCGTGTTCCGGGCCTCGGGTGTCAGGCGCAGCCAGCCGAGGGCTGCGATGACCAGGAAGAGGACGACCGGCACCACCGCGGCACCCACGGACCGGCGGCGGGTGGCCGGCGCTGCTGGCGCATCGTTCGAGGTGCGTCCTCCGACTGAGCTGGTTCCGACCACCGGACGATCCTCTCACAGCGGTCGCGCCGCGCGGACACGGCGCGACGACCGATCGTCCGACGGGACGCAGGACGCCGCCGCCCGGGGTCGGGCGGCGGCGTCCTGCGGTCGACGTGCTGTGTCCGGGTGGGTCAGGGCACGGTCACGGTCCGGCAGCCGTACTCGGTGTTGCCCTGGCCCGCCGTGTCGAGGCCGTAGGCGCAGATCGTGTGCCGTCCGGCAGCGGCGGTCAACGTCACCGACCACCCGTGCGCCGCGCCCGCCTCCGGGTAGGCCCTGGCGACGTCCGGCCGGCTGTTCGAGGCCGTCGTGCGGACGCCCTTCGACCCGTCGTAGACGTCGACGGAGATCGTCGCGGCGGCGTCGTCGGGGTCGAACGCCCATCCGCCGACCCGGATGCCGCCCTTCACCGCGGTGACCTCGTCGAGGCTGCCGACGGGTGCCTGGCTGGTGACCGTGACCGTCCTGCACCCGAGGACCGGGTCCTTCTTGCCCGACTTCACGTGCAGCGCCCGGACGCACACCTCGTGGGTGCCCTTCGTCGCTGCGACGGTGGCCGAGAACCCGTGGGCGGAACCGTAGGAGGGGTACACCCGCTCCACGTCGGTCCGTGTGCGGTCCGCGACGAACTCCTGACGGTCACCGTCGACGTAGACGCGGACCTTGATCGAGTCCTTCGTGTCGCCGTCGAGCGCCCATCCCCCGACGGAGACCGACGACGCACCGACGGTGACGGAGTCGAGGGAGCCGATCGGGACGGACCCCGGCACGTTCACGGTCGTGCACGACCCCACCGTCGCGTTCGACCCCGCGCCGACGTTGAGTCCCGTCGCGCAGATGCGGTGGTTGCCGGCACCGACGGGCACCGTCGCGGCGAAGCCGTGCGCGGATCCGTACCCCGGGTACGCGCGACCGACGTCGGTCCGCTCCTTCGCGCCGGACAGCTGCTTCACGGTCTTGCCGTCGGCCTGGATCGTGACGCCGATGGACGACTTCGTCTCCGGGTCGATCGCCCACCCCGCCACGGAGACCCCGCCGGGCGCCGCCGACGCCCGGTCGAGCGAGCCGAACGGGGAACCGTCGGCGACGGTCACCGTCTTGCACCCGAGCGAGGCACGAGCCCGGGTGTCGGCGTTGACCGCCCAGACGCAGACCTGCTGCGAGCCCGGGGGCGCCGCGGTCGTGTGCTTGAACCCGTGGTTCGGCCCCTGCTTCGGGTACGCGGCACCGACGTCGTTGCGGACGCGGTTCGCGGTGGTCGACGTCTCGGTGCCGCCCACGGTGACGTCGACCCGGGTGCTCGCGCTGGTGTTCCGGTCGAGCGCCCAGCCCTCGACGGTCACCGAGTTGTAGCCGGCCGTGAGGACGTCGAAGCTGCCGAGCGCGGTGACCGGGGGCGCCGCGTTGCCGGTCGGGCTGCCGAACCAGTCGCTGTACATGCGCCAGAAGTTGCGGTTGCCGTAGGCCGAGCAGCCGTCGCCGGTGCCGTACAGGTTGTTCAGCGCGGCCGTGTTCGGGGTGTACGGCGTGTAGTAGTACAGCGCGGCCGTGGCCTTGTTCTGCACGTTCACGGGCTTGGTGCCGCAGGAGACCGGCACGTTGTACTGGATGTTGCGGGTGGCACCCGGGTTGAACCAGGTGAAGTAGTTGCTCGTCCCCGGCGGGTTGCTGTACCGCTTCCACTGCCAGGCGGACCAGTACATCTGGTTGCCGACACCGGCGTACGCGGGATCGCATCGGCCGCCGACGTTGTCGGGGCAGGCGTAGCCCATGGCCCGCTCGAGGACCGCGGCGGAGGGACCGCGGTTCGTGACCAGGCTCTGCTCCTTCTGCAGCGTGACGAGGAGCACCTTCGGGCTGATCCCGCACGCCGCGCTGACGCGGGTGACGATCTGCGCGGTGGAGAGGGACGAACCGCCGGTGACGGCCGAGCACATGGCGTCCCCACCGCGGCTGTTCATCGAGAACCGGCCGTTGCGCAGGCAGTTGCTGTTCGTGCAGGACGACACCTGGCTGTTCAGGAAGGCCTGCACCTGGTCGGCGGTCATCGCCGTGCCGTCGTAGAAGTTGGCGTCGGAGATGATGTTGCCGGCCTGGAACGACGACCCGCTGAGCGCCGAGGCGGGCTCCTGCGATGCGGTCGGACCGGAGACCTGCAGACCGACGAGCACGCTGGCGACCGCCAGCACGCTCGCAGCCATGGCGAGGAGCTTCTTCACGTCGGGGGCCTTCCTGAGGGGCGGACGACGGGTGCGAGCGAGCACGTGCTCCGGGAGCGGTCCGGAACGACCCTGTCCACGGTCCAGACCACACGTGTCACGAAACTGTACCTCCGTCACAGTGATCACACAGCCCCCGCGTCGGCCCCCGTCCGGGAGGCGCGCCACACCGCCGCCGGTCGCCCGCCGCTCCGGCGGGTGACCGGCTCCACCCCGGCCGGTCCCGTTCCTGGGACGACCCTCAGGTGCCGGTGTCGAGCAGCGACTCGACGGCACGACGTGCCGCAGCGCCCGTGCCGTCCGCGCGGCGGGCGCGACGGGCGTGCGCGACGAGACCCGGTGCCTCCCGGCCGAGTCGCGCCCACTGCGCCGGCGTGAGCTGCCCACCCGCGGGGCGGAGGAGGTCCCGGGCGGCGCGCGCGAGCGTCCGCAGCACGACCCGGCGCACCATCGGCGGCGAGCCGTTCCGCAGGACGACCGCCAGGCGGTTCCGCATGCTCTGGTACCGGACCAGGGGCGAGTCGCTGCCGGAGCTCGCCGCGTGCCGGTGCGTGACGACCGCGTCCGGAGCGTGGCGGACCTCGTACCCGGCGAGCCGGAGCCGCCACGACACGTCGAGGTCCTCGTAGTACATGAAGAGGGACTCGTCGAAGCCCCCGACGTCGGCGAGGGCGTCCCTGCGGAGGAACACCGCCCCGCCGGAGAAGCCGAAGAGCGGTGCGGTCTCCGGTGCGTCCTGCAGCGGCCGCAGCCAGTCACGGTCGCGGCCGTTGCCGGAGCGGTCGAGCACGACCCCCGTCCCGTTGACGAGCGTGCGGCCGTCGGCGTCGCGACGCCACCGTCGGCCGTCCACACCCACCAGGTCGTCCGGCCCCGGGGCGGCGCCGACGGGGACGGGGACGAACCCGCCCTCGAGCACGACCGTCGCGGCGACCGCGGCCACGCGGTCCCCACCGGCGGCCAGGGCCGCGAGACCGCGGGCGAGGAAGCCGTGGTCCGCGACGGCGTCGTTGTTGAGGAGCGCGACGACGGGCGCCGAGGCGGCCGCGATCCCCCGCGCGACCCCGCCGGCGAAGCCCGCGTTCGTCGGCTCGGCGACGAGGACGACCGCGGGCAGGTCGGCGCGGTAGTCGGCGACGGTGCGGTCGTCGGCCTCGTTGACGACGAGCACCACCTCGACCTCGGCGTCGACCCGCTGCGACCGCACGGAGTCGATCGCGCGCCGGGTGAGCTCGGGCTGGTGCCAGTCGACGATGACCACGGAGACGTCCACGTGTCCAGTCTCGCAGCCCGTGCGGCCCCGGTCCGCCGACGGTGCCCGGGTATAGTGGTGCCGCTTTCCGGGCACCGCCCGCGAGCCACCACTGCAAGCCGACGTACGGAGCCCTCCCATGTCCACCTTCGCGCCCCGCGTGTCCGTCGTCGTCATCAACTTCCGCGGGACGGACGACACGCTCGAGTGCATCGCGCGGCTCAGCGAGGTGGACTGGCCGGCCGACCGGCTCGAGATCGTCGTGGTCGAGAACGGCTCCGGCGACGACAGCGAGGCCCGCCTCCGCGCCGAGCTCGGCGACCGGGCGAACGTCCGCATCATCGTCTCCCCCGAGAACCTCGGCTTCACCGGCGGCAGCAACCTCGGCGCGCGCGAGGCGACCGGCGACGTGGTCGCGTTCCTCAACAACGACGCGAAGCCGCACCCGGCCTGGGTGAAGGAGGGCATCGCCGGCTTCGCCCCGAGCCCGCGCGTCGCCGCCGTGGCGAGCAAGGTCCTCGACTGGGAGGGCCGCACCATCGACTTCGTCGAGTCCGGCCTCAGCTGGTTCGGGATGGGCTACAAGGCGCACATCGCCGAGCTCGACGACGGCCGCTTCGACGAGCCGCGTGACCTGCTCTTCGGCACCGGGTCGGCGCTGTTCGTCCGTCGCGACGTCTTCCTCGAGGTCGGCGGCTTCGACGACGGCCTCTTCATGTTCTACGACGACGTGGACCTGGGATGGCGGCTCAACCTGCTCGGCTACCGGGTCCGGTTCGCGCCGCGGTCGGTCGTCTACCACAAGCACCACGGCTCGATGAAGTCGTTCGGCGACCACCGCGAGATGTACCTGCTCGAGCGGAACGCCCTGCACCTGCTCTACAAGAACCTGTCCGAGGAGAACCTCGGTGTGTTCCTGCCCGCGGCCCTGGCGCTGCTGGCGCGCCGTGCCGTCGCCAAGAGCGGTCGCGACTCGCAGGAGTTCGACATCCGCCGGTTCGTGGGCGCCCCGGACGAGTTCGACCCCCTGACGCCGATCTCGAAGGAGACCGTCGCCGGGTTCTTCGCACTCGACCAGTTCGTCGCCGACCTGCCGCGCCTGTCCGAGGAGCGTCGACGCATCCAGTCGCAGCGCGTGCGGAGCGACAAGGACGTGTTCCGGCTGTTCGGCGATGCGTTCAAGCCGCTGTTCGAGGACGGCTACTTCCTCGAGGGCTACCGCGCGATCCTCGAGTCCTTCGACGTCGAGGCACCGATGCACCGCACGAAGGTCCTCGTCATCACGGGCGACGCACTGGGCGAGAAGATGGCCGGTCCGGGGATGCGCGCGTGGAAGATCGCCGAGGCCCTCGCCCCGGACAACGACGTGCGCCTGGTCACCTGGAACGTCGCGAACCGCAAGTCCGACACCTTCGAGGTCGCCCGCGTCCCGCTCCAGCACGAGCGCTCCATGCGCGAGCACGAGGAGTGGGCGGACGTCATCTTCTTCCAGGGCTACGCCCTGCACCACTTCACCACCCTGCAGCAGTCGAACAAGATCATGGTCGTCGACCTGTACGACCCGATGCACCTCGAGCAGCTCGAGCAGGCCCGCGACAACGGCGACGTCGGGTGGCGCAACCAGGTCACGAGCACGACCGAGGTCATCAACGCGCAGCTCGAGCGCGGGGACTTCTTCCTCTGTGCCTCCGAGCGTCAGCGCCTGTTCTGGCTCGGCCAGCTCGCGGCGGTCGGCCGCGTCAACCCGGACAACTACCTGGCGGACGACAACCTGCAGAAGCTGATCGCCATCGCGCCGTTCGGCATGGACTCGAAGCCCCCGCAGCACGAGCGCAAGGCCATCCGTGGTGTCACCCCCGGCATCGGCGAGGACGACAAGGTCGTCATCTGGGGCGGCGGCATCTACAACTGGTTCGACACCCCGTCGCTCGTCCGCGCGATCGCGCAGGTCGCCGAACGCCACGACGACATCCGCCTGTTCTTCCTCGGTGTCGCGCACCCGAACCCGGACGTGCCCGAGATGGCCATCGTCTCGGAGACCCGCCGCATCAGCGACGAGCTCGGCCTGACGGGCAAGCACGTGTTCTTCAACGAGCAGTGGGTCGCGCTCGACGACCGGCAGAACTACCTGCTCGAGGCCGACGCCGGCGTGAGCACGCACTTCGCGCACATCGAGACGACCTTCTCGTTCCGCACCCGCATCCTCGACTACATGTGGGCGAACCTGCCGATCGTCACGACCGACGGCGACAGCTTCGGCGACCTCGTCGCAGCCGAGGGCATGGGCGTCGCGGTCACGGAGCGTGACGTGGACGCACTCGCAGCGGCCCTCGAGTCGATGCTGTACGACCCGGAGGCCGCCCAGGCCGCTCGGGACGCGGTCCGTCGCGTCCGCGACGACTTCACGTGGGAGCGCGCGCTCGCCCCGCTCGTCGAGTTCTGCAAGGACCCGCAGCCGGCGGCGGACCGCGCCCACGACGCCGCGGTGCCGGCCGGCTCCGTCACGGCCGGCAGCCGTCCGCGCGTCGCGCTGAGCCCGGCGCGTCAGCGGGAGATGGAGTTCCACGAGATCGCCAACAGCCGCCACGGCGTCGTCCGCGACGTCCGGCTGGCCACCTGGTACCTGCGGCAGAACGGCGTCTCCGGCCTGCGGGCGAAGGTCCAGGACCGCGTGCGGCTGATGCGCGAGAGCAAGAACGGGCGTTGACGTCCACACCGAGGGCGCGGACGGCTGCGAGGTACAGTTGTCCGTCGCCACAGTGCACGCCCACCCCCAGTGCACGAACACAGAGGAACGCATGAGCAACATCGTCACCGACCGGTTCGAACGCCTCCGGCACGAACGGATGGTCCCCGCGGGCCGCCCGGCGTCCGCCGTCGTGGGTTCGGTGCGCGAGGTCCTCGCGCACCGGCAGCTGCTCGACCTGCTGATCCGCCGTGACCTGAAGTCCCGCTACAAGGACAGCGTCCTCGGGTTCGCCTGGACCCTCATCCGGCCGCTGGTCCAGCTCGCGATCTACTACTTCGTGCTCGGTCAGATCCTCGGTGCGTCCCGGAACATCCCGGAGTTCGCGATCTACGTCTTCTCCGGTCTGACGCTGTACGGCCTGTTCAGCGAGATCGTGGCGTCCGGCACGGCGTCGATCGTCAGCAATGCGGGGCTGATCAAGAAGGTCTACCTGCCCCGCGAGATCTACCCGCTCGCCAGCGTCGGCTCGGCGCTGTTCAACTTCGGCGTGCAGATGATCGTCCTGCTCGTCGCCGCGGTGCTGCAGAGCGGGTTCGCCTGGTGGCGCCCGGACCTGCTGTTCTTCTTCCCCGCGACGCTCGTCATCCTGATCTGGGCCACCGCGCTGGCCCTGCTGCTCGCCGCGCTCAACGTGTACCTGCGTGACATGCAGTACCTGGTCGAGGTGCTCGTGCTCCTGCTCATGTGGGGCTCCCCCATCGTCTACAGCTGGCAGATGGTGGCGACGCGCGCTCCGGAGTGGCTGCTCACGCTGTACACGTCCAACCCGATCACGCTCGCCGTGCTCGGCATCCACCGGGCCTTCTGGTCCGCCGGTGCCGACTCGGAGTACCCGGAGCACCTGCTGCTCCGCCTCGGCATCGCCGCGCTCGTGGGACTCGTCGCACTCTTCGCGTGCCAGCGCGTGTTCGCAAAGCTGCAGGGCAACTTCGCCCAGGAGATCTGATCGATGAGCATCGACAACGACACGACCACCGACGCCGGTTCGCCCGCGTCGCCCTTCGCCGGCGCCCCCGACGTCGTCACGGTCCGGAACGTCTCGAAGAAGTTCACGATCCGTAAGGACAACTCGCTCAAGGAACGTGTCGTCACGCTCGGCCGCGCCGGTCGGCGGCACAGCGAGGACTTCTGGGCGCTCCGCGACGTCAGCCTCGACATCCCCGCGGGCACGACCATCGGGCTGCTCGGACCGAACGGGTCCGGCAAGTCGACCCTGCTCAAGACGATCGGCGGCATCCTCGAGCCGAGCTCCGGCACGGTCGAGCGCCGCGGTCGACTGGCCGCGCTCATCGAGCTCGGCGCCGGCTTCCACCCGGACCTGACCGGTCGCGAGAACGTGTACCTCAACGCCGCGATCCTCGGCCAGACGCAGGAGGAGACCGAGGCCCGCTTCGACGACATCCTGCAGTTCTCCGGCATCGGCGACTTCATCGACACCCAGGTGAAGTTCTACTCGTCGGGCATGTACGTCCGACTCGCCTTCGCCGTCGCGATCAACACCGACCCGGACGTCCTGCTCGTGGACGAGGTGCTGGCCGTCGGCGACGAGCAGTTCCAGAAGAAGTGCCTCGACAAGATCCGCGAGTTCCAGGAGCAGGGCCGCACGATCATCCTCGTGTCGCACTCCCTCGGGCAGGTCCAGGAGCTCTGCGACTCCGCGGTCGTCCTGCACCACGGCGAGGTCAAGTTCCAGGGGTCCGCCCGACTCGCGGTGAAGAACTTCCGCGAGATCCTCGAGGACCGCCGCGTGGCCGAGGTCGAGGCGAACCACCCGGAGGAGGAGGCCAACCCGGGCAAGGTCGAGCACGTCGAGCTCGAGATCCCCGGCCGTGAGCCGGGAGCCGAGCACCGGCACGGCGACGACCTGGTCGTCCGGGCGACCTTCTCGCACGCCACCGTGCTGCCGGAGTGGCGCGCCGGCATCAAGATCGAGACGCACCTCGGTCACCCCGCGTTCGGCGTCGACAGCCGGCAGCTGCAGACGCACCACGCCCCGCTGGACGGCACCGCGACGGTCGAGTGGCGTCTCGAGGACCTCCGGCTCGGGGGTGGGCAGTACTTCGTCCACGTGTTCCTCGCCAAGCCGAACGGCGAGCACATCGTGATCCAGCGCGAGGCGGCCCGCTTCGTCGTCACCGACGAGGACACGCAGTCCGGCATCGCCTGGACGAAGACCACCGAGCGCCAGGTCCGCTGACGTGCGGGCACTCCCCGTGCTCGTCGACGCGACCTCGGTCCCCCCGAACCGCGGCGGCGTCGCTCGCTACATCGCCGGTCTGCTGCAGGGCCTCGGCGACCTGGACGTCCGCGTCGACGTCGTCGCGAAGCCCACTGACCTCGCGTGGCTGCGCGGACTCGCACCGGCGCACCGGTACCACGCCGCCCCCGGTTGGACCGCGTCGCGGCCCCTTCGACTGCTGTGGGAGCAGGTCGGCCTGCCGGGGCTGCTCCGACGGAGCGGGGCGACCGTCCTGCACAGTCCGCACTACACGTTCCCGGTGACCCGCGCCTCCCGGACGGTCGTCACCCTGCACGACGCGACGTTCTTCTCGGACCCGGCCGCGCACTCGCGCCTGAAGGTGGCGTTCTTCCGCGGGTGGACCCGGGTGGCGCGCCGGTGGGCCCGCGCGACGGTGGCGCCGAGCGCCGCGACGGTCGCGGAGCTCGACCGTCTGGCGGGCCGGGCCCGCCGAGCCACGGTCGTCGCACACCTCGGCGTCGACGCGACCGTCTTCCGCGTGCCGTCGGCGACCGAGACCGCCGCCTTCCGCGACGCCCACGACCTCGACCCGGACACCGACTGGATCGCGTTCCTCGGGACCGTCGAACCCCGCAAGCAGGTGCCGGCGCTCCTCGCCGCGCACCGAGCCCTGCGCACCCGCGGCACCACCGTCCCACCGCTGCTCGTCGCAGGCGGACTCGGCTGGGACGAGCCTGCCCGTGCCGAGCTCACCACCGCCGGCGACGTGCCCGGCGCGCCCGTCCGGTACCTCGGGTACCTGCCGGTGGAGGAGCTCCACGTCCTGCTCGGAGCCGCGCGCGTCACGGCCTACCCGAGCACCGGCGAGGGCTTCGGGCTGCCGGTGCTCGAGGCGATGGCGTCCGGCGGCGACGTCCTGACGACCCGCCGGCTCGCGATCCCCGAGGTCGGTGGCGACGCGGTCACCTACACGGAACCGGACACCGACGCCATCCGCGACGCGCTCGCGGCGATGCTCGACGAGCCCGCCGACGCCCGCGCCGACCGCGTGCGTCGGGCCCGCGCGCGAGCCGCCGGGTTCACCTGGGCCGCCTGCGCCGAGCGCCACGTGGAGGTCTACGCGTGAGCGACAGGACGCCGCACGGTGGTGCGCCCGCCGGCAGGGCGGCGATCGTCACGGTGTCGTACGAGTCCGGCGACGTGCTGCCCGCGTTCCTGGCGTCCACCGCCGCAGCGAGCACCCGGGACGTCGAGGTCGTGGTCGCCGACAACGACTCGTCGACCGCCGACGCGCTCCGCCGCGTGACCGAGTCGGCCGGGGCGCGCTTCGTCGCGGTCGGCGCGAACCTCGGGTACGGGGCGGCCGTCAACCGTGCCGTGGCCTCGCTCGACCCCGACGTGCGGTGGGTCCTCGTGTCCAACCCCGACGTCGTGCTGGCCCCCGGAGCGCTCGACCGCCTGGTCGCCACCGCCGAGACGGACCGGGCGATCGGGGCCGTCGGTCCGCGCCTGCTCGAGCCCGACGGCGCGGTCTACCCGTCGGCGCGGCTCGTCCCCTCGCTCCGCACCGGGCTCGGTCACGCGGTCTTCGCGAACGTCTGGCAGGGCAACCCGTGGACGAAGCGCTACCGGCAGGACGGTGACCACACGGTGCGTCGCGACGCCGGCTGGCTGTCCGGCGCGTGCGTGCTGGTGCGCCGCGACGTGTTCGAACGCCTGGGCGGCTTCGACGAGGCCTACTTCATGTACTTCGAGGACGTCGACCTCGGCTGGCGCATCGGCCGCCTCGGACTGCGGAACGTGTACGAGCCGGAGGCGATCGCCACCCACGTCGGCGGCACCGCGACGCGCGGGTCCTCGGACCGGATGCGCCGTGCCCATCACGAGAGCGCCTACCGCTTCCTGGCCGGCAAGTACGCCGCGTGGTGGCTCTGGCCGTTGCGAGCGGTGCTCCGCCTGGCGCTGGCCGTGCGTGCGCGAGCCACGCGGACCCGCTGAACCCCGGTAACCTCTCAGGGAAGCACGCCCACCCGCCCTCCCCCGACCCGGATTGCAGCACATGATCCTCGCCGTCACCCTGATGGTCCGCGACGAAGCGGACGTCATCCCCGCCTGGCTCGACCACCACGTCGCCCAGGGCTTCGACGTCTTCGTCATCACCGACAACGGTTCGACGGACGGGACGACCGCCCTGCTCGAAGCGTTCGCCGAACGTGACGACGTCACCGTCGACCTGCGCCACGACCCCGTCCACCGCAAGCAGCAGGGCACCGTCGTGACCGGCATGGCCCGCGACGCCGCGGCGGTGCACGGGGCCGACTGGGTGGTGAACGCGGACGCCGACGAGTTCGTCCTGCCCGTCGACCGGTCGCTCACCGTCCGCCGGGTCCTCGAACGCCTCGACCCGGTCGTCGGCGCCTTCACCGTCCCCGTCGTGAACCTCGTCGGCGCACTCGCCGAGTCGGGTGCCGGAGTCGAACGCCTGCACTGGCGCGACGAGCGCTCCGTCGACGAGCTCACCGCCATCGGCCTGCTCGCCCCGCCCACCGCGAACGCCGTCCACGTCGGTGACCCGGACATCACGGTCGTGCAGGGCAACCACCAGGTCAGCGTGGCGAACGGCGCCCCGGTGCCCGAGGAGCTCGCACTCGAGGTCCTGCACCTGCCGTGGCGGTCCTGGGCGCAGTACGCCCACCGGGTCGAGGTCACCGGCCGCGCCTACGACGCCAACCCCGACCTGACGCCGAGCCCGCGCCACCACGGGATGCGCGACTGGCGCCGCCTGCAGGAGGGGGTCCTCCAGCCCGTCTTCGCCCTGCGCTTCGTCACCGAGGACGAGGCCGAGGCGGGTCCGTTCACGCGCGACGACGGCGTCGCCGACGTCCTGCGACGCGCGGGATCGGCCGCCCTCGGCGACGCCGAGCCGGTCGTCCCGACCGACCGCCTCGAGGAGCTCCGCGCACTCGGCCGCGCGGTCGTCGACCGTGACCACCGGATCGCCGACCTCGAGGACGAGGTCCGCCAGGCGACGGAGCTCGCGGACTCGCTGCGTCGGACGGTGCAGTTCGAACGCGATGCCCATCGTGCGACCGAGGCCGAACTGTCCGCGGTGCGCGCACGACGGGTCGTCCGGCTCGCCGACCGCGCCGGCGCCGTCGCACGGCGGATCCGCGCGCGCTGACGAGGACCGGCCGGGTGCGGCACCGTGCGCCAGCCGGGTGGGCCGCGCTGACCATCCCGTCCGCGCCGATCCCGTCGACCGCGTCAGCCGCATCGGCCCTGCGGGCCGGGGCACCCGCGCGGGCGCGCTGCCCGTCAGCCCTGCGCGCGGACGCGACGCACGGCGTCGAGCAGCGTCTCGGCCCGGTTCCGGAACGAGTGCTCGGCGCCGATCCGCTCCCCCCGCGCCACACGTTCCTCGAGCGTCGCCGACTCCCCCGCGCGGACGGTCTCGCGGAGCTGCTCGACCGAGGTGTACGTCCGCACCGCGCCGTGGAAGAGGTCGTCGACCCCCGGCACCGGATCGGTCACGACCAGCGCCCCCGAGGCAGCGGCGTCGAACAGCCGGTTCGACAGGAAGCCGTCCCGCGCCATGTCGTCCCAGTGGTCGTTGAGCACCACCCGGGCGGTCCGGTAGAGCGCCGGCAGCTCGTCGTTCGCCACGAACACGCCGCGGTGCACGCCCTCGGGCAGGAGCCCCTCCCAGCCCTCGCCCCACACCGCGAGGTCCACCCCGGCCTCGACCGCGTCGCGGACCACGGGCCGGAACACCCGTCGGGTCTTCCCGACGAACGCGGTGTCGAGCGCGCCGAACGCGGCGTCCGGAGCACCCGGGTGGAAGCGGGCAGGGTCGGTCGCCTGCAGCAGCGGCGCGACCGGCAGCCCCGTCTCCCCGGCGACCCGGGTGGCCCACACCGGCCCGGCGGCGAACCGCAGGTCGTAGCGTGCCAGCTCCGCCGGCGTCACGAGGTCCGGGTGCGAGATCACCCAGAGCACGTTCGTCGCCGAGGGGTGCACCGGGGTGTCGTCGAGTCCGCGCAGGGTCAGCGCGACGTCGTCGAGGTGCTCGGAGAAGGGCCGGACGTGCGACTCGCGGTGGTCGACGACGACCTCCTGCCCGAGACCCCGCAGCGCCCGCGCGAGGTCGCGCGCGAAGAACGTGTCCCCCCAGTCGTCCCCCCGTGCCCCCGGGTGCGCCGCGATCCGCAGCGACCAGCGCAGCCGTTCCCCGCGGTCGCGCAGGGACAGCCGCTCGGTGCCCCGCTCGGCCCGGACGACGGGTTCGCGGAGCGCCACGGGTGCACCGACCGGGTCCGCGGTACCCCGGGCCGGGAGGAATCCCAGGCACTCCAGTGCCGGCGCGGTGCACTCGTCGCGACGTCCTCGCCAGACCGCGAGCGCATCCGCCGCGTCCGCGTCGTAGCGCCGTTCGCGGACGGCCGGGTCGCCGTAGGCCCGCCCGAGCGGCACGAGGACGCAGTCGCCGTGCAGGTCGTCGGCGGTGTCGCGGGTCAGCCGGGCGACCGCGGTGCGGGTGTCGACGGTGCGGACGGGGTCCGCGAGCGCGGCGACGGGCGCGGCGAAGCAGGGCAGGTCCGCCGCGAAGACGGCCGTGCCGTCGAGTCGGTCGGCGTCCTCGGCGGGGTGGCCGCGCAGCAGCGACGCGACCGGGGCGGTCGGCTGGGGCAGGGACGCGCCGGCGCTCAGCACCACGTCGTCGGCCGACCGGACGACGGCCACGGCGACCCGCGCCTCCCGGCCGACCGTCGCGACGAGCCGGGCGTGGGCGCCCTCGGGGAGGGTGATCGCGGCGTCCTGGACCACGACCGTGGCGGACCGGAGCTGCGCGCGTGCCGCGGCGACCGCGCCGCCCCAGGTCGCCGCGACCGTGCGCTGCGCGACCACGTGGTCGGCCGCTGGCTCGACCGGCGCGTAGGTGCTCGTCGGGCCGGCGTGCACGTCGTACGCACTGACGACGACCGTGCGTGCGCCGGCGGCGACCGCGGCGGCGACCGACGGTCGGTGCGCTCCGTCCCGGAACGACCGCTCCTGCACGGTCACGACGACGTCGAACCCGTCCGGTGCGACCGTCGGCCGGTCCGTCACGAGGGACGTGTCGACCGGGAGGCGCGGCTCGGCCGCTCCGTCGACCCCACCACCGCGGGTGGTGGCGTCGGGACCCGTCCGCTCGGCTCCCGCAGCAGCGGGCCGCCCGAACAGCCGGCCGAGCCGGGACGCCATCAGCCCTGCAGCAGGGCGTTCAGGTAGACGCCGTAGCCGCCCTTGACGAGGGGTGCCGCGAGGTCGGCGAGCTGTGCGTCGTCGATCCACCCGTTGCGCCAGGCGATCTCCTCGATGCAGCCGATCTTGAAGCCCTGGCGGTCCTCGATGACCTTGACGTACTCGGACGCCTGCATCATCGACTCGAACGTGCCGGTGTCGAGCCAGGCGGTCCCGCGGTCGAGGACCTGCACGCCGAGCTTGCCCGCCTCGAGGTACCGCTCGTTGACGGTGGAGATCTCGAGCTCACCGCGTGCGCTGGGCTCGATGGTCTTCGCGATCTCGATGACCGAGTTGTCGTAGAAGTACAGCCCCGGGACGGCGTAGTTCGACTTCGGCTGCGCGGGCTTCTCCTCGATGGAGACCGCGGTGAACGCGTCGTCGAACTCGACGACGCCGTACGCCGTGGGGTCGGCCACGTGGTAGGCGAAGATGGTCGCTCCGTCGACGCCGGTGTTCTTCCGCAGGTTCGTGCCGAGGCCGGTGCCGTGGAAGATGTTGTCGCCGAGGACCAGCGCGACGCTGTCGTCGCCGATGAACTCCTCGCCGATGACGAACGCCTGCGCCAGGCCGTCCGGGCTCGGCTGCACGGCGTACTGGATGTCCATGCCGAGCGACGAACCGTCGCCGAGCAGGGCCTTGAACTGCTCGTTGTACTCCGGCGTCGTGATGACGAGGACCTCGCGGATGCCGGCCATCATGAGCGTCGACAGCGGGTAGTAGACCATCGGCTTGTCGTAGATCGGCATGAGCTGCTTGCTGATGCCCTTGGTGATGGGCCAGAGGCGCGTGCCGGAACCACCGGCGAGGATGATGCCCTTCATCGGACCGTCCTTACTTCTTCGTGCGGAGGGACTCGGTGTAGGCCACCGCTTCCTCGTAGGTCGGCAGCAGGCCCTGCTCGGCGGCCTGCTCGAGCGTCGGGGCCGAGGTGTCCTTCTCGGAGAGCACCGGCTCGCCGATCCCCTCGGGCAGCTCCAGGCCGACCGTCGGGTCGAGGATGCTGATGCCCTTCTCGCGCTGCGGGTCGTAGTGGGCGCTCACCAGGTAGTTCACCGTCGAGCGGTCCTCGAGCGCGACGATGGCGTGGCCGAGTCCCTCGGACAGGTAGACAGCCCTGCGGTCGACGTCGTCGATGCGGACCGCGTCCCACTGGCCGAACGTCGGCGACCCGACGCGGATGTCGACGATGTAGTCGATGAAGGCCCCGCGGACGGCGGTGACGTACTTGGCCTGGCTGGGGGCGACGAGGGCGTAGTGGATCCCGCGGGCGACACCGGCGGACGAGATCGACATGTTCACCTGGCGGAGGTCGAGCGGGTGACCGACCGTGTCCTCGAGGACGTCGGCACGGTACGCCTCGAGGAACGCTCCTCGTGCGTCGCCGTGCTGGACGGGCGTGAACTCCCACGCGCCGGGGATCTTCAGTTCGCGGATCTGCACCGGGGCAGCCTAGCAAGGAGCGCGTCAGGACAGCCCGAGGGCCAGGCGCCATGCCGTCTCGCCGGGTCGGTCGTCCCCGACGGTGCGCTCCGCCAGGACGTACCGGCGCGCCCGTCGGACACGGACGTCGGACTCGCGCAGGGCAGCACGGACCGCTCGCTGCCACGCCTCCGGCTGGTCACCGACGAGGAGACCACCGTGCTCGTCGGCACCCCGGTACGACGGCCGGTCCGACCCGACGAAGGGCAGGCCGAGCATCGTGTACTCGAGGAACTTGAGGTCGCTCTTCGCGTCGTTGAACCGGTCACCGGTCAACGGTGCGACCCCGGCGGACCACCGGTCGGCCTGCGCCCGGAGGAACGCGACGAAGGCCGGGTAGTGCTGCGCCCCCTCGGGGAGCGCGAGTCGGTCGTACCAGGTGTCGTCGTCGCCGGTGACCCCGACGACCTCCAGCCGGACCGGCCGGCCGTCGTCGTCGATCAGGTCGGCGAAGACCGGACGGAGCAGGTCGAGGTCGCCGCCGTGCGTCGCGCTGCCCATGTAGAGGACGCGTCGCGGGCTGCGGTCGTCCGGGTCGGCGGCGGCAGGGCCGCCGGGGTCCGCGTCCCACAGCCCGGGTTGGACGCCGTTCGGCACCACGACGGCGTCGACGCCCTGCGCCGCGAGCACGTCCCGGAGCGTCGGGGTGGACACCACCACCGCGTCGGCGCCCCGGACGAGCCGATCGACGGAGGCGAGCCGGTCGGGGTCGTACTCCGCCTGCGCGAGGCGTGTGCGCGCCTCCGGGGTGAAGAAGTCGTCGTCGACCTCGGCGACGATCCGCGTGCCCTCGCGGGCGGCCCTGGCGAACGCTGCGTCGAGCGCGGCGACCGGGAAGGCGTCCCGCTGCACCAGGATCGCGTCGAGGTGCGCGGTGTCCGAACCGTCCGCCCAGCGCACCGGGTCCACCTGCGCGACCCGTGCCCTCCCGGACGCGGCGAGCGCCGTCATCCGTCCCGTCACCCGGACGTGTGCCGACGCGGGGTGCACGCCACCGGCACCGTGCACGACGAAGCCGACCAGGGGCGGAGCCGAGGTCGACGGGGCCGTGCCCCGACGACCGAGGAGACGGGCGACGGTCGACCGGAGGGCTGCCATGGGGCCATCGTCGCACGACGACCGCTGGACCTGAGCATTCGTACGGGCACGTAGGATGGTCGCCGACTTCCCGCACGGGGAGGAGCGCCGACGACCTCAGGGACCCACTCGTGAAACTGTTCGTCCAGATCCCCTGCCTCAACGAGGAGCAGACCCTCGCCTCGGTCCTCGAGACGATCCCGACCTCGATCCCCGGCGTCGACGAGATCGAGGTCCTGGTCATCGACGACGGCTCGACCGACCGGACCGTCGAGGTGGCCCGGGCGCACGGGGTCCGGCACGTCGTCCGGCACACGCGGAACATGGGGCTGGCGCGGTCCTTCCGTGACGGCGTCGACTACGCCCTGCTCCACGGGGCCGACGTCGTCGTGAACACCGACGGGGACAACCAGTACCCGCAGGCGCAGATCGCCGACCTCGTGCAGCCGATCGTGCGCGGCGAGGCCGACATCGTGATCGGTGACCGCCAGACCCGGACGATCGAGCACTTCTCCGGGTTCAAGAAGGCGATGCAGACCTTCGGGTCGTGGGTCGCGAGCCGTGCCGCGGGGCTCGACCTGCCCGACGCGGCGAGCGGGTTCCGCGCCTACTCGAAGTACGCGCTCATCCGGCTCAACATCGTCACGCGCTTCAGCTACTGCATGGAGACCATCGTGCAGGCGGGCTACAAGCGGCTCGCCATCGCCAGCATCCCGATCACGACGAACGCCAAGACCCGCGAGTCACGACTGTTCAAGAACATCTGGCAGCACATGTTCCAGTCCGGGTCCGCGATCGCACGGGTCTACCTCATGTACCGGCCACTGGCGCTCTTCGCCTGGGTGAGCGCCGTCCTGGGCGCCGCGGGACTCATCCCCTTCGTCCGCTACCTCGTGCTGCTCTGGACGGACAGCGGCGGCAACCACCTGCAGTCGCTCATCCTCGGCATGGTCCTGATGATCAGTGCCCTGCTGTCGATCACGATCGGCGTCGTCGCAGACCTGACGAGGCTGAACCGCACGCTCGCCGAGGAGCAGCTCGACCTGCAGAAGCTCGCGCGGTACGGGGACTGACCCCGGACCGCCCCCGCTACACTCGACCCGACCGCCGTCGGCCCCGTGACCGGCACACATCGGCCTTGCAAAGGAAACCAAGCGTGAAGATCCTCGTCACCGGAGGGGCCGGCTTCATCGGCTCGAACTTCGTCCGTCGGACCCTGGAGGACGCGTACCCCGGGCTGGAGGGCTCGGAGGTCGTCGTGTACGACGCCCTGACGTACTCGGGGAACCTCGAGAACCTCGCTCCCGTCGCGGACTCGCCGCGCTACACGTTCGTGCAGGGAGACATCCGCGACGCCGCGAAGCTCGACGAGGTCGTCCCCTCGGTCGACGCGATCGTGCACTTCGCCGCCGAGTCGCACGTCGACCGCTCCGTCCGTGACTCCGGGATCTTCGTCGAGACCAACGTCGTCGGCACGCAGCGTCTGCTCGACGCAGCACTGCGCCACGGCACCGAGCGGTTCGTCCACGTCTCCACGGACGAGGTGTACGGCTCGATCAGCGAGGGCTCGTGGGACGAGGACCGTCCGCTCGAGCCGAACTCGCCGTACTCGGCGTCGAAGGCGGGCAGCGACCTGCTCGCCCGCAGCTACCACCGCACCCACGGGCTGAACCTCTCGATCACGCGGTGCTCGAACAACTACGGGCCGTACCACTTCCCCGAGAAGGTCATCCCGCTCTTCGTGACGAACCTCATCGACGGCAAGAGCGTCCCGCTGTACGGCGAGGGCAACAACGTCCGCGACTGGCTGCACGTCGACGACCACACCCGCGGCATCGCGATGGTCCTCGTCGGGGGACGCGGGGGCGAGATCTACAACATCGGCGGCGGCACCGAGCTGACGAACAAGGAGCTCACCCAGCTCCTCCTCGACGCGACCGGCAAGGACTGGTCGTCCGTCGAGCACGTGCAGGACCGCCTCGGTCACGACCTGCGCTACTCGGTCGACATCTCGAAGATCCAGGCCGAGCTCGGCTACGAGCCGCAGGTGCCCTTCGAGCAGGGACTCGCCGACGTCGTGCAGTGGTACCGGGACAACCGTGCGTGGTGGGAGCCCCTCAAGGAGCGCGCGGCCCTCGCATGACCCGCTACCTCGTCACCGGCGCCGCCGGCATGCTCGGTCAGGACCTGCAGCTGGCCCTGGCCGGGCGTGACGTGACCGCCCTGTCCCGCGCCGACCTCGACGTCACCGACCAGTCCGCCGTGTCCGCGGCGGTCGCGGGACACGACGTCGTGATCAACGCCGCCGCGTACACGAAGGTCGACGACGCCGAGTCCCACGAGGAGGCGGCCACCGCCGTCAACGCCCGGGGGGCGGAGACACTCGCCACCGCAGCCGCGGCGAGCGGTGCGCGGCTCGTCCAGGTGTCGACCGACTACGTCTTCGACGGTACCGGGACCGCGCCGTACGCCGAGGACGGTCCGACTCGTCCGCTCGGTGTCTACGGACGCACGAAGGCCGCCGGGGAGGACGCCGTCCGCGCGATCCTCCCGGACGCGTCGTACATCGTGCGGACCGCCTGGCTCTACGGCGCCCACGGCCCCAACTTCGCCAAGACCATGGTCCGGCTCGCGGGCTCCCACGACACGGTGAGCGTGGTGACCGACCAGGTGGGGCAGCCGACCTGGACCGGCGACCTCGCACGGCAGGTCGTGGCGCTGCTCGACGCCGACGCCCCCGCGGGCACGTACCACGGCACCAACGCCGGGCAGGCGTCCTGGTTCGACTTCACCCGCGCGATCTTCAGCGCTGTCGGGCTCGACCCGGAGCGGGTCCTCCCGACGGACAGCTCCGCCTTCGTCCGGCCCGCACCGCGCCCCGCGTACAGCGTCCTCGGACACGACGGCTGGGCGGCGGCCGGCATCCCCCCGATGCGGGACTGGCGTCAGGCGCTGGACGCGGCGGTCGCCGCCGGCGTCCTCGACCAGCCCTGAGCGCGGACGAGCGGTCCGCCGGGGCCGCGCGTCCGTGCCCGGGCGTCCGCTGATCGGTGCGGAACCGTCCGGCGGACCTCCCCGCTGCCCCTCGTTCCCGACGACGCGGCAGCGGGGGGGCGTCGCCGACGACGCGGCAGCGGGGCCGTCACCCGACCGTACTGGTGGTGCTCCCGCGACCCCGGTCGGCCCACCTGCGAGCCCGGTCGGCGCTCCCGCATCCGCGGCCGGCGGTCGTGTGCGGAGCTCCCGCATCCGCGGCCGGCGGTCGTGTGCCGCCGACCGGTGGACTCACTCGGTGACCGTGAAGGTCATGCTCGTGCGCACCTGCCGCCCGTTGTCCGCGACGAACTCGAGTGTGCGCGTGCCGATCGCGCGCTCGGTGGGGGTCCCGACGATCTGCTGTGTGTCGGCGTCCCAGCGCATGCCGGGCGGCAACGACCCCGAGAACGACGTGAAGACCGAGGGGAACGGGCTCTCGGCGCGGAGCTGCACGGATGCCCGTCGACCGACCTGGAGTCGCACCTCGGAGGGGACGGAGACGATCGGCTGACGCTTCACCTCGACGATCCGGCCGTAGGACAACGTGCCGTCGTACTGGGCGTCCGTCGACAGCCGACACTGCACCACGTTCTGCCCCGGGTAGTACAGGCCCTGGAAGTCCTGGCAGCTGTTCTCGGTGATCCCCGGCTGTGTACCCGCCTCGAGCGTGACCCGGACGGGCTCGTCGTCGTCGACCCACCGGGAGTACTGCGACGCCGCGAGGACCGTCCCCTCGACCACCATGCCGGAGATGCCGGCATCCGTGAAGTCCGTACCGTCCAGCGACGCCCCGGTGAGGTCGGCCTGTGTCAGGTCGGACTGCGACAGGTCGGTCCCCCGCAGGTCCGTCCCCGTGAGGTCGGCGCCGTAGAGGATCGTGCTGCTGAGGTCGGCACCGCGGAGGTCCGCTCCGTGCAGGTCTGCCAGCCGCAGGTCGAGCCCGGACAGGTCGGCACCGGCGAGGTCCTGCCCGGCGCACTCGGCGTGCGACGAGACCGACGCCCCGCGCACGATCGTGCACTCACGGATCGTGGTCGGTGCCGGGCCGGTCGAGACGTACTCGTACCCCACCGACACCAGCGCCAGGACGAGCACGGCGGTGCCGACGGACCACCGACGACGGCGGTACCAGGGGGTCGCAGCACCCGCGGCGCCGGTCCCGGCAACGCGCTCCGGGGTCGTCTGGTCGGCGGCCGTCCGGGCCGCGGTCGTCCGGTCGGCGGCCGTCCGGTCGGCGGCCGTCCGGTCGTCGGTCGTGTCGTCGCTCATCGGACCCCCGTCAGGAAGTGCGGCAGGACCCGTTGCGCGAGCGGCGTGTACCAGCCGGGGTCCTGCGCGTAGGCGGCGAAGGCGAACGGTCCGGCGTAGGTCGCCACGACGAGCACCGCGACGACGGCCACCGGGACGACGAGCGCACGGCGCCAGCCCTCGGGCAGCGTCCGCCAGAGGGCCAGGAGCGACACGATCGCGAACACCACGAGCAGCGGGTAGACCGGTAGGACGTACCGTCCGGCGAAGGCGTACTGGTTGTCGAGGCGCAGGAAGGTCCGCAGGTTGAAGAAGAACGTGGCGGCGACGTAGGTGGCTGCGACGACGGTCCCCCAGACGAAGGAACGCGTGCGGACGAGGATGCGCACGGCGAGGAGCGTCGCGACGAGGGCCACGATGAGGACGACCGCGCCCAGGACCTGCACCCAGGTCGTGATCTGCCACTCGGTGGTGCGGCCGCGGTAGAAGAACATGGTCTGGAAGTACGCACTCATCCAGTCACCGATGAACCCGAACAGGTCGAACGCTGCCGGCGGTGCGTCGTGCAGGATCGCGACGTCGTGCGCGCGCTCGGCGACGAAGTTGCGTCGGTAGATGTCGAACGCGAGGCACTCCTGGTGGGTGTGCACCCGGACGCACGACGGGTTGAACTGCCCGTAGCGCAGCAGGTTCCCGCCCGTCCGTTCGACCATCACCGCTGACACGCCCAGCACGGACACCGTCCAGAGCGTCGACGTCACCGGGTGCCCGCGGAACGCGGCCACGGTCCGGCGCACCGGGTGCGCGAAGGCCTGGAAGCCGTCGCGCTGGACCACGAGCACGAGCGCGACGACCAGCGCGACGCCGACGAACGGGACGAACGTGTACTTCACGACGATCGCCGCGAGGCCGAACGCGACGGCGCGCACGAGGTTCCCCCAGTGTCCCGACGACGAACGGATCATGCGGGCGCACCAGTACAGCATCAGGAAGTACAGGGTGTTGGCCGGGGTGTCGTAGGAGACCCCGGCGCTCTGCCACTCGTACCGCCCCGTCAGGGCGACGACGATGACGGCGAACACGGCGATCGACGTCGAGAAGCCCATGACCCGGAACAGGCGTCGGAGCACCACGAGACCGAGCGCCCCGAGGACCACGTTCACCGCTCGGAGCATGACCACGATCACCGTGTAGGGCGCCTCGAGGTTGACGAGCGGCTTCACCGGGAAGCTCATCAGGTAGTAGTAGACGTAGCTCGGGAACCGCTCGATCTCCCCCATCGTCAGCAGCTGCGGGGCGGCGTCCGTGATGATCGGACCGGCGGTCCAGCTGCGCCCTGCGTAGAAGAGGATGTTGGCGATGTGCCGACCTTCGTCCGGCGCGATCGTACCGGCGTACGGGACGTTCCCCATCCCGTCGACCACCGGCATGTGCACCGCCACCGAGAGGAACGCCCCGATCACCAGGAAGACCACGATCGTCGTGGGCATCGTCCATCGGTGCTCGAGCACCGCGACCAGTCGTCGAGGGTCACCGATCCGCCGGAGGGCGGCGTGCGTCACGGTTGTCAAGGCTCCCCTTCGTCGACGACCGGACAAGCCTAGCCCCCGGAGCCGCCCCCGCGGGCGTGCAGGACGACCCTGGTAGTGTCTGCCGCGCTGTCCGACCGCGATCCGAAGAAGGGCTCCATGACGACTCTGCGCGTGATCGTCGACCAGGTCGTCGCACCGGTGCCGGGCGGGATCGGCCGGTACGCCGAAGAGCTGACGCGCGGGCTCGTCGAGACGGCACCGGACGGGTGTGACGTCGAGGGGATCGTCTCCGCCACCGCCGCGTCCGAGCTCGACCGACTCCGTGCCCTGCTGCCGGGCGTCGACCTCTCCCGGACCGCACTGCCGCGTCGCGAGCTGTCCGTGGCGTGGCAGCTCGGCCTCGCGCGCACCGCCGCCCACGGCATGGTCCACGCCCCGAGTGTCCTGGCCCCGCTGGTCCGCCACGACCCGCTCCGCGACCCGGGCACCCAGACCGTCGTGACGGTCCACGACACGGTTCCCTGGACCCATCCGGAGACCCTGACCCCGCGCGGTGTCCACTTCCACAAGGCGATGGTGCGTCGCGCCTTCCGGTACGCGGACGCGGTCGTCGTGCCGACCCACGCCGTGGCCGAGGAGCTGAACGGGATCCACCGCTTCGGCGACCGGCTCCGCGTGATCGGCGGCGCGCCGAGCAGCAAGCTCCGCGTCCCCGTCGACGCCGACCTGCGGGCCGAGCGACTCGGCCTCCCCGAGCGGTACGTGCTGGCGGTCGGGACCCTCGAGCCGCGGAAGGGCCTGCAGCACCTCATCGCCGCGATGGCACACCCTGAGGCACCGTCGGACGTGCCACTGGTCGTCGCCGGGCCGGACGGCTGGGGCGACGTCGACGTCCACGAGACCGCCGAACGAGCCGGACTCCCTCCCGAGGCCGTCCGGGTGCTCGGGCGCATCGACGACGCCGACCTGGCGACGGTCTACGACCGGGCATCCGTCTTCGTGTTCCCGAGCCTCGCCGAGGGCTTCGGACTGCCGGTCATCGAGGCGATGAGTCTCGGGACCCCGGTCGTCCACTCCGACGACGCAGCGGTCCGCGAGGTCGCGGCGGACGCCGGCGTCACGGTCGCCCGGGAACCGCTCGACTCGTACCCGACCCGGCTCGCGCAGGCCGTGTTCCAGGTCGTCTCCGACGAGAACCTCGCGGCGCAGTTGGCCGTGGCCGGACTCGACCGGGCACGGATGTTCGACTGGCGCGACTCGGCCCTCGAGACCTGGCAGCTGCACGCCGACCTCTGATCCGGCTGCACGCCGACCTCTGATCCGAGGGTCCCCGACCCGGACGACCGGTCCGCGCACCCGACCTCGATGCGCTGCGGCGCCCGTGTCGCCGCGTCGGCTCCGCGTGTGACCTGCGAGGATCGATCGCATGTCCCGTCGACTCCCCGTCACCGCCGCCTCCGTCGTCCTCGCCGTCACCGCCGCCGTCGTGCTCGCAGGGTGCTCCGGTGGCGACGGGCCCGAGCGGACGGCCTCGGCGTCCCCGAGCCGCTCGGCCACTCCGGCACCGACCGGGAGCGCACCGACGACCGTTCCCCCGTCCTCCGGATCCTCACCGTCGGACGTCCCGTCCCCCGGCCCGTCCGGCGGCGTGGACGACGGCACCGGACCCGGTACGGGCAACGGCAGCGGCGTGGAGCAGCCGGACTCCGTCGACTTCGCCGCGGTCTCGGCCCAGGGCGTCGCCGCAGCCGGCGGAGGAACGGTCGTCTCGCTCGCCGGGTCAGGTGACGAGTGGACCGTCGTGGTCGCGGGCCCCGACGGCTCCCGGACCCAGTCGGTGGTCTCCGCGACCCTGGGCCGTGTGACCTCCGGCCCGTTCCCCCGCGACGTGGACGCGGCGACGGCAGCGGCCGACGCAGCCCGGTCCGCCGCAGCCGAGGTCGACGCAGCTGCGGCGGCGGCGTCGGCGACCGCCGCGGTGCCCGGCAGCACGCTCCGGTCCGTCGTCCTGGAGGGGTCCGACACGGCGCCCGTCTGGAACGCGGTCGTCACCGTCGGAGGCGCCGAACGCTCCGTCACGGTCGACGCGCGGACCGGGACCGCGGCCGCCTGAGTCGGGGCGGCCTCCCCGGCGCTCCCGCGGGCCGACGCGACGTCGACAGCGACGACGAGGCCGTCAGAGCTGGGCGCGGAGCGCCGCGGCCTTCCGTTCCACCATCTCCTCGAGCGCACCGGCGTGCTCGGCGAGCCGCTGCGCGACGTCGGCGTCCGAGCTCCCGAGGATCCGCGCAGCGAAGAGCCCGGCGTTGGCAGCGCCGTTGATCGCCATCGTCGCGACCGGGATGCCGGCCGGCATCTGCACGATGGACAGCAGGGAGTCCAGCCCGTCCAACCGCGCCAGCTGCACGGGGACGCCGATGACGGGCAGGGTGGTCATCGACGCCACCATGCCGGGCAGGTGTGCCGCGCCGCCGGCACCGGCGATCACCACACGCACCCCTCGCTCTGCCGCGCCCCGGGCGAACCGCGCCATCTTGTCCGGCGTCCGGTGTGCGGAGACGACGTCTGCCTCGAACGTGATCCCGAGTTCGGTGAGGACGTCGGCAGCAGCGCGCATCGTCGGCCAGTCCGAATCGGACCCCATGATGATCGAGACGAGCGGTGCAGGAGCGGTGGTGTCGGTCACGCGTCGAGCCTAGCCCGCGGGGCCTTCCGCCCGGGGTCGAGGGCACGGCCGAACGTGCACCCGCTGCGGTCCGTCCAGCGGGTCAGTCGTCGAAGTGCGCGGCTGCTGCGCGTGCGCGGTAGACCACGTCGTCGACGTCCTCGCCGGTCACCGTGACGTGACCGATCTTCCGTCCCGGTCGGGGCGCCTTGCCGTAGAAGTGGTACTTCGCCTCGGGGAACGCGTCCAACGCGGCGGGGTACCGGGCCGCCAGGTCCCCGTCGAGCGGACCGCCGAGCACGTTGACCATGACGGACACCGGGGCGAGGGCGCCGGTGGCACCGAGCGGCAGGTCGAGGACCGCGCGGAGGTGCTGTTCGAACTGGCTCGTCGTGGCGCCGTCGATGGTCCAGTGCCCCGTGTTGTGCGGGCGCATGGCCAGCTCGTTGATGAGGATCCGCTCATCGTCGGTCTGGAACAGCTCCACGGCCAGGACCCCGGTCACGTCGAGCTCCTCGGCGATGCGGACGGCGGTGCTCTCCGCTGCGTCCGCGAGCCGCCCGGCGGACCGCGGAGCGGGAGCGATGACCTCGGCGCACACGCCGTCGCGCTGCACCGTCTCGACGAGCGGCCACGCGACGACCTCCCCGGAGGGGCGTCGCGCCACGGACTGCGCGAGTTCACGCGTGAACGGCACGAGCTCCTCCACCAGCAGTGCCTCGTCGGTGCCCGTCTCGGCCAGCGCCGTGAACCAGTCGTCGGCCTCCCCCGCGTCCCGCACGACCCGGACGCCCTTGCCGTCGTAGCCACCACGCGCCGTCTTCACGACCGCACGTCCGCCGTGGGCGGCCAGGAACCGGGCCAGCTCGGTCTGGTCGCGGACCGCAGCCCAGTCGGGGACGGGCAACCCGAGCTCGGACAGCCGGGTGCGCATCGTGATCTTGTCCTGGGCGACACCGAGCGCAGCAGGTCCGGGGTGGACGGCCACCCCGGCGTCCACGAGGCGACGGAGCACCTCCTGCGGCACGTGCTCGTGGTCGAAGGTGACGACGTCGACGTCCCGCGCGAACGCCAGGACGGTGGCGGCGTCGTGGTAGTCGCCCTCCGCTGACGCCGCGATCGCAGCGGACATGCCCGGTCCCTCAGCGAGGACCCGGATGTCGAGGCCCAGCTCGATCGCCGCGGGCACCATCATGCGCGCAAGTTGTCCGCCACCGACGACCCCGACCCGCAACACCATGCTCAAACCCTCCACGACCCCAGGCTCACGCCAGGGTCCACTCGACTACAATCCTGCGAGGCCGATCGTCGATCCGCCCGGCGCCGGCGTTCCCACCGGCATCCGCAAGACTACGGAATCCTGGAGGCCACGTGCGGCGCCTCATCGCCCAGCTCGCCCGGTTCGGCATCGTCGGAGCCTTCGGGTTCCTCGTCGACTTCTCGGTGTTCAACCTGCTGCGGGCGACGGTCCTCTCCCCCGACGAGGTCCACTCCGGCCCGTTCTGGGCGAAGGTGGTCTCGACGGTGGTCGCGATCCTCGTCAACTGGGTCGGCAACCGGTACTGGACCTTCCGTCACCAGCGTCGTTCCGTCGCGGCGAAGGAAGGGCTCGAGTTCGTCGTCGTGTCCCTCGGCGGCATGGTCATCTCACTCGGCTGCCTCGCCGTGTCGCACTACGTGCTGCACTTCACGTCCGCCCTCGCGGACAACATCTCCGGCAACGTCATCGGCCTGGCACTCGGGACGGCGTTCCGGTTCTGGCTGTACAAGGTCTGGGTCTACCACCCGGACCGGGTCGAGCGCGAGAGCGCCGACCGTCGCGGAGCCGAGGCGCAGGACCGTGAGGACGCGCCGGTGGTCCCCGGTGCTCCCGAGGTGGGCCGTCCGTACCAGGGCTGACGCACCGCCCCGTAGGATCGACCGGTGTCGACCGGAACGGAACGCCGAGCAGTGACCGACGGGGCCGTCCCGCCCGTGTCCCGCCGCGAGCTGGTCGCGGTGGCGGTCGTCACGACCGCCTTCGCACTCTGGCTCGGCGTCTGGGCGATGGTGGTCCCCGCCTTCCAGGCCCCGGACGAGACCGCGCACGTCGACGCCGCCGTGCACCTCGCACTGGGCGAACCGTGGGTCGATCCCGGAGACCTGCGTGTGCTGAACGCCGTGCAGGCCGCGGTGGCACAGCAGGACGGAGTCCCGCACGACGAACGGTCGACCTTCTCCGAGCTGTTGGCGGGAGCGCCCGGGGCCTCGGGGACCGTCAACCAGATGACCCAGCACCCGCCCACGGCCTACGCGGCGTACGCGCTCGTCCTGCGTGCGGTGGACTACGGCGACCTGCGCTGGGACCAGGCCCTCCTCGTGCTGCGCCTGGTCGACGCCGCAGTCGTCGCGCCGCTCGCGGTGCTGGCCTGGGCCACCGTCCGACGGTTGACACGGTCTCCCCGGGCCGGGCTGGTGGGCGCTCTGGCACTCTTCGCCACGCCACAGCTCGCGTCCATCGCATCCTCCGTGTCCAACGACGCGCCGGTCCTGCTGCTCTCCGGGGTCGTGGTCTGGATCGTGACACGGGTCCTCACCGGGGACGTGCGCTTGCGGACGCTCGTGTCGCTCGGCCTCGTGCTCAGCCTGCTGGTCTGGACGAAGGGCACCGGTCTGCCCGCGGTGCCCTTCGTCGGACTCGCCGCGTTCATCGGAGGAGCCGGCGCTGCCACGCTCCGGACGCGTGTGGTCCGCGCCGCGGTACCGCTCGTGATCTGCGCGGCGCTCGGGTCCTGGTGGTGGCTGCACAACCTCGTGGCCTACGGTCGGGTCCAGCCGAACGGCTACTCCGCGATCCGGGGGCCGCAGGACTTCCCGCCCGGCGAGGGGCCGTCCGTCCTCCACTTCCTCGACGTCAGCTGGGGGACGCTCACCAGGACGTTCTGGGGCAGCCCCGGCATGCGTGCCCAGGTGAGCATCGGTGACCTCCTGACCGCGCTCCTCACGGTCGTCACCGTGGCGGTCGTCGCGCTCTTCGCCTTCCGAGCGGGTCCGCTCCGACGTCCGGCCGTCGTCCTCGCGGTGTTCCCCGCGCTCCTCGTGGTCGTGCAGACGGCGACGAGCGCCCGCGGGTACCTCACGACGACCGAGGTCGCAGCGACGCAGGGACGGTACTACTTCCCCGCACTGCTCTGCCTCGTCGCCCTGAGCGCGGTCGCGTGGCGACGGCTCGCACGGCGGGTCCACGGGCGCGCCCTCGTCACCGGTCTCGCGGTCGGCCTCCCCGCTGTCGGTGCGTACGGGCTCGTGGTCGTCGGCAACTGGTTCTGGAACGCGGCCGAGCTCCTGCCGACGGCGGCCGGGTCCGAGCGCTTCCGCACCTTCGCGCCGGTGCCGCCCGTCGTCGTCGGCATCGTCGTCGCGTGCGTCGCGGTCGGCGTCGTCGTGACCGTCCTCGCGATCAGCCGGCAGAGGTACCTCGCCGCGTCGTCCCCCGACGTCGGCGGTGCCACGACCTGACCCGCCGATCGGCCCCACGCGACCCGCGGGGCCGACGTGTGACCCGACCGCCGGTCCGGCCCGCCCTGTCGCCCGGGTGCCGTGCGGTGCCGTGCCGGTCCGTCAGACCTGTTCGGGTGTCTCCGCGTCGGGACCCACGGTGACGACCTTCCGTCGGCCGGAGCCGAACCAGGTCGGGATCGCTGCGGTCAGCAGGAACAGCGCGTCCACCGCGAGGCTCCAGATGCGTGTGACGACGACGACGACCAGGGCGACCGGGCCCGGCATCACGATCGCGAGCAGGAGCCCCTGGACGCCCTCGCGGACGCCGAGTCCGCCAGGAGCGAAGACGGCGAGCATGCTGATCGCGGACGCCATGCTCGCCGCGCCGATCACGAACGCGGCGTCCTGGACCCGCAGCGCCGGGTACACCGCGAGTGCGATGAAGTAGTAGGCGGTCCCGGAGATCACGGCGCCGAGGACGTACAGCCCGGCGCCGACCACCACCGTACCGAGCGCCGGCCTGACGTCGTCGTCGAGCGGTCGGCGTCGGAGGATCCGCAGTGCGAGCTGGATCAACCCGAAGAACACCCGCGGGACGAGGCAGACGACGCACCCCACGAACGCCACCACCATGAGGACCACGAGCCAGACGTCGAGGGAGTGCGTCCTGGGGTCGACCAGCAGGAGGACCAGGGCGAGCGCCAGGGTCGCCGCGATCTGCAACGCACCCTCGAGCAGTCCACTGACACCCAGACGCGCCTTCGACACGCCGTGCCGCGAGGCGAAGTAGACCTTGCCGACGATCCAGGTCGCTGCGCCCGGGATGTACCGCCCCATCCACGACTTCGCGTACACGAACGTGAGCGTCGTACCGCTGCCACGCAGGTCGCGGGCGCCGAGCCTGCGGAGGAGGAAGAACCAGATGCCGACGCCCCAGTACCGGAAACCGAGGCTGATGGCCGTCGCGAGTGCGACCCACCACCAGTTCCACTCGACGCCGGCCAGCTGCGCCCAGTCCACGCTCCGGACGTAGAGGAACACGAAGACGGCGAGGGCGACGTAGAAGACGATCGGCACGGCCCGCGTCAGGATCCGCTTCGCCCGAGCGCGCCGTCCTGCACCTGTCTGTTCCACAACACCCTCCACGATGACGCCCCAGTCTAGGTGACGTGCTCTCGGGGTCCGGTTCGTCCGGGGCAGGGCCCTGCAGTAACATCCAGCGGGATGGCCACCACCTACAGCTTCTACGGCATTCTCGACGTCAACCTCCAGACCGAGCACCGGGGATGGCGACGCTACTTCGACAACGAGTACGCGCGCATCGCCCGGCCGAGTGCCGACGCCCCCGCCGCACCGCTCACGGTGGACGTCCGCATCGCCGACCGCGCACCGAGCCGTGAGCCCGGTGACGTCCGTGGCACCGAGCGCTTCAAGGGGCTCTTCAGGTTCTCGTACGTCATCCGGGGCCTGGACACCGACCACGTGACGATCTGGTTCCGCAGCCACTGGCTCGACCGGGTCTACATGAACGCCATCGGCGTCTACCTGCAGGCCCAGGTCCTCGAGCCGATCATCTACGCGAAGCTCCTCGAGCGCGACGTCCTGCTCATGCACGCCGGCGGTGTCGCGTCCGACACGAAGGGGTTCCTGCTCCCCGCGTACGGCGGGACCGGCAAGACGACGCTCAGCATGTCCCTGATGGCCGCCGGGTACAAGCTCCTCGGGGACGACCTGCAGTTCGTCGACCTGCGCCGCGGTGTGGTGCACCCGTACCCGCGCCCGCTCCACATCTTCACGTACAACGTGCAGAACCTCGTCGGCGCGAAGGTGCCGTTGAAGTACTCGTCGGCGGTCTACACGAAGAACGTCATCCGGTGGTTCCTCGAACGCCTCCTGCGCCGCGAGTTCCTCATCTCGACCCGGATCCACGCGGACGAGCTCTACCCGGGCGAGGTGTTCGCGGACTCGGTGCCGTACACGGCGATCGGCTTCCTGCGGAAGACCGGACCCGGTGTCGAGTCCGTCCGGATCACCGACGAGAACGTCGACGAGCTCGCCGACGGCATCGCCGCGTCGGCGGACCTCAACGACAGCCTGGCGTCGATCCTGGAGCGCGACCCGCGGCTGGCTCCGATGCTCGAGCGGGAGCACCGGGTCCTCGTCACGCTGCTGCGGCAGTTCGACCGGCTGCTCTACGTCAACACGCGACAGATGGACCTCTCGTCGCCGGACGAACTCGTCCGCGAGCTCGAGGCGGGCACGCTCCGGCCGTCGGACGCATGACCCGCACCGCCGGGTCTGCCCGGCCCCGCCTGCTCGTGCTCGCGTCCACCTTCCCCGCCCACCCGGACGACGGCGTCCCCGCCTTCGTGCTGGACCTGGCTCGCCAGGAGGCGGTCGAGTTCGACACCGCGGTGCTGACACCGCGGGTCGCCGGCGCCGCCCGCTCGGAGACGATCGACGGCGTCCGGGTGCGTCGGTTCGCCTACTTCCCGCGGCGCTTCGAGGACCTGGCCGACGGCGCGATCCTGGACAACCTCAAGGCCGACCGGAAGCGTCTGCTCCAGGTCCCGGCACTCCTCGCGGCACAGTTCCTCGCGGTGCGTCGGGCCGTCCGCGCCGCACGTCCCGACGTGATCCACGCGCACTGGGCGATCCCCCAGGGGCTCGTCGCGGCACTGGCGGCACCCGGGGTGCCCCTCGTCGTCACGACGCACGGCGGCGACGTCTACGCGCTCCGCGCCGCGCCGCTGGTCCGGCTGAAGCGCTGGGTGTTCGGGCGTTCGGCGCACGTCACCACCGTCAACGACGAGATGCGGGCCCGCCTGACGGAGTGGGGTGTCGACCCGGCGCGGTCGAGCGTCGTCCCGATGGGGGTCGACCTCGCGCCCACGATCGCGGCCAGGGAGACCACCGTCCGGCGACCCGGGCACGTGGTGGCCGTCGGCCGGCTGGTGGAGAAGAAGGGCTTCGGCAACCTCGTCGAGGCACTCCGCGGTCTCGAGGGCGTCGACTGGTCGCTGACCGTCGTCGGCGACGGCCCGTGGCGCGAGCGCCTCGAACGACAGGCCGCGGGGATGCCGGTCACCTTCCTCGGGCAGCGCGGCAAGCGCGAGGTGCTCGCCACCCTGGCGTCCGCCACCGTCGTGGCCCTGCCGTCCGTACCGGCCGCGAACGGGGACCAGGAAGGACTCCCGGTGACGCTCCTCGAGGCGGCGGCGGTCGGCGCGGCGATCGTGGCCAGCGACCTCCCCGGCATCCGGGACGTCGTCCGCGACGACGTCTCGGGCCTGCTCGTGGAGCCCGGCGACGTCGACGCGCTGCGCGCCGCCCTCGAGCGAGCGCTCACGGACGCCGACGCCCGGGAGCGCCACCAGGCCGGAGCGACCGCCGCTGCGGCCGAGTACGCGACCGAGCGCATCGGCTCCCGCTACCGGGACGTCCTCCGCGCGGCCGTCGAGCGCCGCACCCCGCTCCGGGGCTGAACGCTCCCGGCCGGGTCCGCCCGTCCGGAAACGACCGACGGCCGCTCCCGGTGCGGGGAACGGCCGCCCGTCGTCAGCGGGGTCGGACCGCTAGCGGCCCATGCCCCGGTAGGTGAAGCCGGCGGCGGTCCAGGCCTCGCGGTCGAGGCAGTTGCGCCCGTCGACCACGACCGGCGACGCGACGAGCGAGGCGACCTCGGCCGCGTCGAGCGCACGGAACACCGACCACTCGGTCAGCACGAGCACGATGTCCGCGCCGGTGACCGCCTCGGTCGGCGATCCGACGTACTCGAGCTCCGGGTGCAGCCGACGGGCGGTCTCGATCGCCTCCGGGTCGTACGCCGCCACCGACGCGCCGAGCTCGTGCAGGCGTGCCGCGATGTCGAGCGCCGGGGAGTCGCGTACGTCGTCCGAGTTCGGCTTGAAGGCCAGGCCCAGCACGGCGACGCGCTTCCCGGTGACCGTCCCACCGAGCATCTCCGTGGCGAGGTCGACCGCGTGCGCGCGTCGACGGAGGTTGGTGGCGTCCACGTCGGCCAGGAAGGCGAGGGACTCCCCCACGCCCAGCTCGTCGGCGCGGGCCTGGAACGCGCGGATGTCCTTCGGCAGGCAGCCGCCGCCGAAGCCGAGACCGGCGTTGAGGAACTTCCGACCGATCCGGTCGTCGTGCCCGATCGCGTCGGCGAGCGCCGTGACGTCGGCGCCGGCGACCTCGGCGATCTCGGCCATCGAGTTGATGAACGAGATCTTCGTCGCGAGGAACGCGTTCGCGCTGATCTTCACGAGCTCCGCCGTGGGCAGGTTCACCACGAGGCGGGGCGTCCCCGCGGCGAGCGCCTGCGCGTACACCTCGTCGAGGGCCGCGACGGCACGCTCGCCGGCCTCGCCCTCCGGGACGCCGTAGACGAAGCGGTCGGGCGAGATGGTGTCCTGCACGGCGAAGCCCTCGCGCAGGAACTCCGGGTTCCACACCAGGGTCGCACCGGGGACCGCCGCCTCGACCTCGGCGGCCAGACGCGCGGCGGTGCCGACCGGGACGGTCGACTTGCCCACGACGAACGCACCGGCCGACAGGTGCGGCGTGAGCGAGGCGACCGCGGCGTCGACGTACCGCATGTCCGCGGCACCGGTGGGACCCTGCGGGGTGCCGACCGCGAGGAAGTGCACGGCGGACCCGGCGACCTCGGCCATGTCGGTGGTGAAGCGGATGCGACCGGACGCCAGGGCCTCGGTCAGGATCTCGGGCAGCCCGGGCTCGAAGAAGGGGGCCTCGCCGGCGGCGAGACGCTCGATCTTGGTCGGGTCGACGTCGACCGCGACGACCTCGTGTCCGAGCTTGGCCATGGAAGCGGCGTGCACGGCACCGAGGTACCCGCAGCCGATGACGGAGATACGCACGGGACGACGCTACCGGGTAACGAGGAAGACTCCCACTCCGGGCGCTCGGCACCTCACCGACCGGGGTCGCCCCAGGCGGGTCGCGAGGGTCCCCCGACGATCTCGTCCCAGTCCGGCTCGCGGTGCCGTCGGCGGGCCTCGTGCGCCTCGACCAGGTCGTGCAGCACGGCCACCACGAGGTCGGCGTGCGGGACGTCGGCGAGCACCACGGGCGTGTCCTCGCCGGGGAAGACGAGCACGTCACCGGACCGCCACACCCCCTGCAGGCCGCGGCGCCGCACCGTGACGTCGTACCCGCGGGAGTGCAGGAGCTCGCGACGGGTCCGGGTGCCGAGACCACGGACCACCACGAGCCGCCGGGTCGTCACCACGTACCGCTCGGACATCCACCGCAGCAGCGGGACGAGGCCGCCGAGCACGACGAGCAGGACCGTCAGTCCGGCGACGACCGCGTTCAGCCACGCGAGCTGTGCGCGGAACACGCCGAAGCCGAAGCCCCCTGCCAGTGCGACGACCACGACGAAGACGGCCGGACGGACGAGTCGGCGCGCGTGCGGCCGCAGCCGCGCGACCACGCGTTCGGGCGGCGGCTCGGCGGTCATGCCGTCATGCATAGCGCAGGTGGGTGAGGTCCCCCACCGCGACGCCCCTGGTTCGGCCGTCCCGATCCCGGATCGTGATGCGACCGTCGTCGTCGATGCCGGTGGCGTCGACCTCGTCGACGGTGCCGTCGGGCAGTTCCAGACGGACCCGGCGACCGATCGTGCCGCACGCTGCGCGGACGAGTGACCGGACGGCTCCGGCGGCCGCACCCCCGTCCACCAGCGCACGGACCGCCTCCAGGACGGCCGTCGTCCAGGCGGACAGCACCGCGTCCGCCAGGCCGTCGGCGTCACCGGTCGCACCGGCGACCGCCAACGACGTCGCGGTGGGCGTCGGCAGGGCGTCCTCCGGGATCGTCAGGTTCACGCCGGCGCCGACGACGACGCTGCCGTCGGCGGCGACCTGGCAGAGGATGCCGCACACCTTGCGTCCGTCGACGAGCACGTCGTTCGGCCACTTCACCAGGACACGCGGCTCCGGCGCGGGCGTCGCGTCGTCGGCGTCGGCGGCCGGACGGGAGGCCCTGGTCGCCGCGTCGACGTCGCCCAGCACGGCGGACACCGCGTCGCGCATCGCGGCGCCGGCGACCAGGGGCAGCCACCCGCGGTCGCGGTCGGCCAGGTCGGCGCGGACGAGCAGGCTCACCGCGAGCGTCTGCCCGGTCGGCGCGCTCCACGACCGGTCGAGCCGCCCGCGCCCCGCCGTCTGGTCGAGCGTGACCACGGCGCTGCCGTGCGCCCGACCGGGAGCGACGTCCAGCAGGTCGGCGTTCGTGGAGCCGGTGCGCCCGACGGCGTCGAACACTCCACCGGCGGCCTGGACGACGGCACGGGCACGCGGCAGGACCGGCGGGACGGGTGTGGACATGCACGCAAATCTACGGGCAGGAACCGTGGGGGTCCTCCAACCGGCCCCGCCGTGGCCGCCGGTAGGGTGAGCGGGTGACCACAGGAGACACCCCCGACCTCTCGACCACGGCCGGTCGCCTCGCGGACCTGCGCGACCGCTACCACGAGGCCGTGACCGCCGCGGGCGAGGCCGCCATCGCGAAGCAGCACGCGAAGGGCAAGGGCACCGCCCGCGAGCGCATCGAGCAGCTCCTCGACGAGAACTCGTTCGTCGAGTTCGACGAGTTCGTGCGCCACCGCACGACGTCGTTCGGCATGGACGCCAAGCGCCCCTACGGCGACGCCGTCGTGACCGGCGTCGGCACGATCCACGGCCGCAACGTCGCGGTCTACGCGCAGGACTTCACGGTCTTCGGTGGCTCCCTCGGCGAGGTCGCCGGCGAGAAGATCGTCAAGGTGATGCAGCACGCGCTGAAGACGGGTGTGCCGATCATCGGCATCCTCGACTCCGGCGGCGCCCGGATCCAGGAGGGCGTCGTCGCCCTCGGCAAGTACGGCGAGATCTTCCGCCTGAACACCCAGGCCTCCGGGGTCATCCCGCAGATCTCCATCGTCATGGGGCCGGCAGCCGGTGGTGCGGTGTACTCCCCCGCGCTCACCGACTTCGTCATCATGGTGGACAAGACGAGCCACATGTTCGTCACCGGTCCGGACGTCATCAAGACCGTCACCGGCGAGGACGTCGGCTTCGAGGAGCTGGGCGGCGCACAGACGCACAACGCCGTCTCGGGCGTCGCGCACTACCTGGCCGAGGACGAGACCGACGCGCTCGACTACGCGCGCTCCCTCGTCGGCTTCCTGCCGGACAACAACCTGTCCGACCCGCCGGCCTACGACGTCGCCCCGGAACTCGAGACGACCGACGCCGACCACGAGCTCGACGTCGTCATCCCCGACTCGACGAACCAGCCGTACGACGTCACGACGATCGTCGAGCACATCGTCGACGACGGTGAGTTCCTCGAGGTCCAGCCGCTCTTCGCCCCGAACATCATGGTCGGCTTCGGCCGCGTCGAGGGCCGCACCGTCGGCATCATCGCGAACCAGCCGCAGGCGATGGCCGGGACGCTGAACATCGACGCCGGCGAGAAGGCAGCCCGCTTCGTCCGGTTCTGCGACGCGTTCGGCATCCCGATCCTGACCCTCGTCGACGTCCCCGGCTACCTGCCCGGCACCGACCAGGAGTGGACCGGCGTGATCCGCCGCGGCGCGAAGCTGCTGTACGCGTACGCCGAGGCCACCGTGCCGCTCGTCACCGTCATCACGCGGAAGGCCTACGGCGGCGCGTACATCGTGATGGGCTCGAAGCAGCTCGGTGCGGACATCAACCTGGCGTGGCCGACCGCCGAGATCGCGGTGATGGGCGGCCAGGGTGCGGTCAACATCCTGTACCGGGCCGAGATCAAGCGCGCGGAGGAGGCGGGCGAGGACGTCGCCGCGGTGCGCACCAGGCTCGCGAACGAGTACACCTACAACGTGGCGTCGCCGTACCTGGCGGCCGAGCGCGGCGAGCTCGACGGCATCATCCAGCCGCACGCGACCCGGGTCTCGGTGATCAAGGCGCTGCGGGCACTGCGCGGGAAGCGCGCGTCGCTGCCGCCGAAGAAGCACGGGAACATCCCGCTCTGATGGGACGACACGCAGCTCACCTCCCGGCGGACTCCCCGGTGCCGGGCGGCGCCGACACCACGGTCGGCGCCGACGTCCGGCTCGTCGCTGGCGACCCATCGCCGGAGGAACTGGCGGCCGTCGTCGCCGTGCTCCAGCGACAGGCCGACGAGGTCGCCGCCACCGGTCGCGCCGAGGTCACCGAGTCACCACGGACCGGGTGGGACGCGTCCGCCCGTGGCCTCCGCCGGCCGCTCGAGCACGGCTCCGGCGCCTGGGGCCGCTCGTTGCGCTGACCGACGGTCTGCCAGCGGCACGCCGCACGTCCAACCACGGACCCCCGCCGTTCCCCGGCGGGGGTCTTGCGCATCCGGGGGTACCGGCGGCACGATGTACCCCTGTCGCACCGCGCGACCCGGTCGTCGACCTCGGGTTGCGGGGTGCACTTCCCGGTCGGTCTCCCCTCGGCCGAGGGACACCTCGACCGCGGAACCACCGGGAGGGCGTGGTTTGTCCCCCATAATGACGACTGACACGGCTTCGGGCAGCGGGCATAGTTGTCTGTGTTCGGTGTCCTTCCCAGAAGAACATCGTTGGTCGGTGGCCGACTAGGGTACGACGCCTCCGACCAGCTGCGAGCCAGGGCGACATTCGGGTTGTCGCTCAGGCTCGGGTCGTGAACGGGCCGGCCCCTCGGGACCGGCCCGTTCCCCGTTCCCAGGGGTCTTCCGCGCGCGTCTCGCTGGACGGCGGCTGTCGGTGCTGCCTCAGACCGTCGCGCGGCGCGGGATCTCGGTCCAGAGCACCACCGAGTCGTCCTCGTCGCCGTCGTCGTCCGATCCGACGCCGAGCGCCGCGGACTCGCTCGCCGCGGTGTCCAGTCGCAGCCCGACGATGGTGACCGCCGCCTCCGACCCCTCGGCCACCGTCCGGACGATCACGTTGTCCGCCTCGCGGGCTCGGCGCAGCGCACCGGCGATCTCGGCGTGCACCCGGCGGAGCTCGTCGATCTCCAGGTCGTCGAGGCCGCCGTCGTCGTGCAGCTGCACCGTGGCCCCACGCCGCCGCAGGCGCATGACCTCGTCACGGACGTCGTCGGACAACAGCGACCGTCCGCGGATCTCGTCGCGGATCGCCTGCTCGAGGTGCAGGCACTCGGCCCGTTCGGCGTCGGTCAGGTCCCCGCCCCGGTCGATCACCTGCTGCAGCATCGGCAGCGCCATCCGGGTGGTCTGGCTCAGGCGGAACTGCCGCTCGAACACGTGGGCGTCCTGCGCGGCCTGCCAGTCCGCCGTCTCCTGCTCGGCACGGATGAAGTCGCGCGTGGTGCGGGTCGCCCGGTCCATCGCGACGGCGAAGCCGGTGGCGACGGCGACCCACGTCAGGTTGCCGACCAGTCCGAGCGCCCCGAAGGCCCCCGGTCCTGCCCAGACCACACCGAAGACCGTGACGAAGCCGACGCCGACCCACGCGAAGGCGCGGCGGCCCCGCACGACGAGCACGACCATGAGCGTGCCGACCGCGGCGACCCACCACGTGATCGAGTCGTCCTTCACCGTCAGGTCGACGACCGGGGCGGCGATGACCGGCATGACCAGCGCGGTGGCGAGCGAGAAGCACGCCGCCCAGACCGGGAGTGTCCGACCGGGCAGGAAGATCGCGACGGCGCTCGCGGCGGCGTAGAGCGCCATGCACGCGACCACCGGACCGACGTCACGGACGAACGGGAACGACGCCACGCCCAGCACGAGGTGGAAGACGGAGAACAGCGCGGCGAGCCCGATGGCGATCCTCGCCGGCAGGGACACCCTCATGCCGACACCTCCGGGTGCCACTCCAGGCGGACCCGCGTGCCCGCCCCGGGGTTGCTCGCGACCACCGCAGTGCCGCCCACGGCCTGCACCCGCTCGATGATCGAGCGGCGGACGCCGAGCCGCGCGGCAGGGACGGCAGCGAGGTCGAACCCGGCGCCGTCGTCACCGACCTCGACGTGCACGGCGCCACCACGCTGCTCGACACGGACCCAGCGCACGACCCCTGCCCCGCCGGCGTGCTGCACACTGTTGACGCACGCCTGCACCGCCGCGGACGCGAGCGCGTCCGCGATCGTCGCCGGGATGCGCAGCCCGCCGACCGGGGCGTCCCGCAGCCGGACGGGAGCGGCGAGCGCTCCGACGGCGTCGGTGATGCGGACACGGAGGTCGTGCACCGTCACGGGCGGGGCCTCCCCCGGCAGGTCGGCTGCAGCGGCGCCGAGGTGGTCGATGGCGTTGCGCGCCATGCGGGCGGCGAGGGCCTTCGCCTCGGGTGTGTCCGCGCGTGCGGCCGAGAGCAGCGTGGTCAGGACGCTGTCGTGGACGATCGCGTCGACCTGCACCCGCTCGACCTCGGTCGCGTGCTCGCGGATCGCGAGCGAGTAGCGCCGCACCGCGGTGGCCTGCGCCGCGTCCACCGCGGCGGCGGCCCGACGGAGGAGCACGGCGATGACGAGGACCGCTCCGCTGAGGAGCGCCGAGTACACGCCCTGGAGCACCGCGCTGGCCCCGGCGTCGCCACCGAGCGGCGTGAGGCGCACGACGACGTAGACGGCGGGGACGAGCGCGGTGTAGACGGTCGCGCGCCACGGGGCGAAGCCCATCGCCGCCGCCGTCGACCCCACGGTGAGGAACCACCACGGCCAGGGGTACTGACTGTCCGGGATCGGCTCGCGGACGGTGAGCGGCCACGTGACGAGCACGACGAGGAACAGCAGCGCGCACACGATCTGGGCGACCTGCGCGAACCGCTGCGCGAACGCGGACACCCCGACCGCCACGAACGACGCGCCGAGGACCGCCGCGGCGACCGGGCCCCACACGGGATCGAGCCACGGCAGCTGCCGCACGACGGCGGGCGCGTAGACCGCGCCGTACCCGACCGCGGCGACCGCGATGAGGATCGCGAAGAGTCGTTCGACCGATGCCTGCGTCAGCGCGGGTCGCACACCGCGCAGCGGGTCGACGCCGAACGGTGCCGCCTCGGTCGGCGCGACGTCGTCCGTCGCGGAGCCCGACCCGTCGGGCGCCCCGGCCGGGACACCTGCCGACCGTGCCGGTCCGGCCGTGGTGGCCATCGGGGTCAGCGGCCGTCGGCGTCGGGGTCGATGCCCGAGTCGAGCCCGGGCAGGATGCCGTCCTCGACCGCGCGGCGCAGCAGGTCGACCTTCGTCGGCGCCGGACGCCCCACCTCGACGTACTTCACACGGATGCGGTCGAGGTACTCGCGCGCCGTCGAGTACCCGATGCCGAGCTGCTGCGCCGCGAGCTTGAGCGGCAGCCCGGAGGCGTAGAGGTGCAGGATCTCGCGCTCGCGGCGTCCGAGCTGCGCCTTGGCGAAGTCGCGGTCGGCGTCGATGGCGCTCGCCCACTCGAGGTTGTTGAGCACGTCGCCGCGGGCGACGGTCGCCACGGCCGCCATCACGGTCTTGGTCGCGGACGACTTGGGGATGACGCCGGCCGCCCCTGCGGCCAGTGCCTCGCGCACGCTCGCGACGCGGTCGGCGATCGAGTGGACGAGCACCGCGGAGCCGGTGCCCTGCACACCCTTGACGTTCGCGGTCACGGTCGAGCCGTCGCCGAGCGACAGGTCGAGCACGACGACGTCGACCTCACGCCCGCCGAGCTGGGCCACGTACTCGGGCACGCTCGCGGCGGTGAGCACCACCTCGAACCCCTCGTTCTGGCACGCCGCCTGGATGCCGAGCCGCACGGACTCGTGGTCGTCGACGATCGCGACGCGGACGGGCCTGGTGGCCAGTCCGGTCGTCCCGCTGCTGGTGTTCGTGTCTGCTGCCACGGTGACCTCTCGTTCCGATGCGCGCCCGGCCCCTGTCGCCGGGAGCGATCACCGACCAAGGATACCCAGGTCGGACCCAGGCTCCGAGTTGTGGGACACCGCGTCACACTGCGGACCCGGGGTCAGGCGATCGGGACCAGCCGCGCGACCGCCTCGAGGTGGTGGGTGTGCGGGAACAGGTCGAACGCACGCAGCGCCTCGAGCCGGTACCCGAGGTCGGCGAAGGTCGCGACGTCGCGCGCCAGGGCGACCGGGTCGCAGGCGACGTAGACGACCTGCGCGGGCTGGAGCGCGGCGACCTGCACGACGACCTCGCGGCCCGCGCCGGACCGCGGCGGGTCGAGCACGACGGTGCCGGCGCGGAAGCGCTGCAGCTCCGGTCGGGACGCGTCGGCGGCCGTCCGGGCGAGCCAGCGGTCCACGCGGCCGGTCTCGGCACGCGCGCCGATCCACTCCGCCAGGTTCTCCTGCGCGTGCTCGGTGGCCCGGGCCGCGCTCTCGACGCTCGTGATGCGGGCCTTCGGGCCGACGACGTCGCCGAGTGCCGCCGCGAGCAGTCCGACGCCGCCGTAGAGGTCGAGGTGCTGCCCCTCCGGGTCGAGCCGGTCACGGTCGACCAGGTCCTGCACGGCCGCGGTGAGCACGGCCGGCGCCTGGCGGTGGACCTGCCAGAAGCCGTTGTCGTCGACGGTGAACGAACGCTCCCCCACGAGCTCGGTCACGACGGTGGGCTTCTGCTCGTCGATGACGAGCCGGGCCCCCTCGGCGCCGCTCGGCGCGAGGACGTCGACGACCGACGCGCCCGGCATCGCACCGCGCCCGAGCGGCGCACTCTCCTGCACGCGCGCGGAGGCGAGCGGGAGCGAGGCCACCGGCACCACCGTGTGGGAGCGCGAGGCGAACGGGCCCGCCGTGCCGTCCTCGTCGACGTGCAGCCGGACGCGCGTGCGCCAGCCGAGGCCGTTCGACTCCTCGTCGCCGGGGGCGGCCTCGACCATGACGTCGTGTCCGAGCACCTCGGTGAGTTCCGTTCGGGCGAACCGCGCGAAGGCGTCGACCAGGACGTCGTGCTTGAGGGTGCGCTGGTGCGGCAGGGCGATGTGCCCGAACTCCGCACCGCCGGCGCGCACGGCGGGGTCGCGGTCGAGGGCGGCCTCGGGCCAGACGTGGTCGACCCGGTGCTCGCTCGGCGACAGGACGGACACGGTGTCGGCACGCCAGAACGACTTCTTGCGGTCCTCGGTCACGCGCGCGACGACGCGCTCGCCCGGCACCGCGTCCGAGACGAAGACCACACGCCCCTCGTGCCGTGCCACCGAGATGCCGCCGTGGGCGATCCCGGTGACGTCGAGTTCGAGCAGCGTTCCGACGGATTCACCCATGGTTCGATGTTCCCATGCGTCTGTACCTCGCGAGTACCTCCCCCGCCCGCCGTGCGCTCCTGGCGCAGACCGGCATCGAGCCGGTGCTCGTCGCGCCGGGCGTGGACGAGGACGCCGCCGTCGTCGCCGCGCGGGCCGCGCTCGGCCGGGAGCTCACCGGTCCGGAGCTCGTCGGGCTCCTCGCGGTCGCCAAGGCGGACGCCGTCGCGGACGCCCGCGTCGCCGGGTCCGCCGTGGACGGCTTCGTGTTCGGCGGCGACTCCGCCTTCGAGGTGGACGGCGTCCTGCACGGCAAGCCCCACGACCCGGAGGTCGCGAAGGAGCGGTGGCGGCAGATGCTCGCCGCGGGCGGCGGCACCCTGTGGAGCGGCCACTGCGTCGTGGACCGGCGCCTCGACCGCGGTCTCGACACGGCCCCCGACGCGACCGGGGACCGGCCTGGAGGCGCGGAGGGGACCGGCACCGTGCCTCCCGTCCGACACGTGGACGCGGCAGACGGCGGGCCGCTGGGCATCGCGGGTCACCTCGGTGACGTCGCGCCGGGCGGGTCCACGCTGGTCACCGCCGGCGACCACGTCGTCGCCGTGGACAGCGCCGTGCTGACCTTCGCCGAGGACGTGTCGATCGAGGAGATCGACGCGTACGTCGCGACGGGCGAGCCCCTCGAGGTCGCGGGCGCCTTCACGATCGACGGACGGGCCGCGGCGTACATCACGCGCATCGACGGAGCACCGTCGGCCGTGGTCGGGCTGTCGCTGCCGGTCCTGCGGTCGATGCTGCTCCGTGGCTTCGGCGTCGCCTGGCACGATCTGTGGGCGCTGTAGACATCCACACTGCTGGACGCTGTTTCTTTGTACGTGCCGGTCAAAACCGGCCGCCGCTGCACGAATACGCTGACGTACCATGCCCCGTATCAGCAAGGTCCTCATCGCGAACCGCGGCGAGATCGCCGTCCGCATCATCCGCGCGGCCCGCGACGCTGGCAAGGCCTCGGTCGCGGTGTACGCCGACCAGGACCGCGACGCCCTCCACGCCCGCCTCGCCGACGAGGCCTACGCGCTGAACGGCACCACGAGCGCGGACACCTACCTCGTGATCGACAAGATCATCTCGGTGGCCCGCCGGTCCGGCGCCGACGCCGTGCACCCCGGCTACGGGTTCCTCGCAGAGAACGCCGACTTCGCCCGTGCCGTCATCGACGCCGGGCTCACCTGGATCGGCCCCTCGCCGGAGTCGATCGAGCAGCTCGGGGACAAGGTCTCCGCGCGCCACGTGGCCGAGAAGGTCGGCGCGCCGCTCGCGCCGGGCACCATCGAGCCCGTCGCGGACGCTGCCGAGGTCATTGCGTTCGCGGACGAGGTCGGTCTGCCGGTCGCCATCAAGGCGGCCTTCGGCGGCGGCGGCCGTGGCCTGAAGGTCGCACGCACGCGCGACGAGGTCGCCTCGCAGTTCGAATCGGCGACGCGCGAGGCCATCGCCGCGTTCGGTCGCGGTGAGTGCTTCGTCGAGAAGTACCTCGACAAGCCGCGCCACGTCGAGACCCAGTGCCTGGCCGACGAGCACGGCAACGTCGTCATCGTCTCCACGCGCGACTGCTCGCTGCAGCGTCGGCACCAGAAGCTCGTCGAGGAGGCCCCGGCGCCGTACCTGACGCCCGAGCAGCAGACGCGCCTGTACGAGTCGTCGAAGGCGATCCTGCGCGAGGTGGGCTACGTCGGCGCCGGCACGTGCGAGTTCCTCATCGGCGCGGACGGCACGGTCTCGTTCCTCGAGGTGAACACCCGCCTGCAGGTCGAGCACTGCGTCTCCGAGGAGGTCACGGGCATCGACCTCGTCCGCGAGCAGTTCCGGATCGCCGAGGGCGGCACGCTCGACTACGAGGACCCCACCCCGCGCGGTCACTCGTTCGAGTTCCGCATCAACGGCGAGGACCCGGGCCGGAACTTCTTCCCGGCACCCGGTCCGGTGCACGCGTTCACCGCACCGTCGGGCCCCGGCGTCCGCGTCGACTCCGGTGTGGTCTCCGGCGACGTCGTCTCCGGCTCGTTCGACTCCATGCTCGCGAAGCTCGTCGTCACCGGCGCCACCCGCGAAGAGGCACTCGAGCGGTCGCGCCGCGCCCTGGCCGAGTTCGAGGTCACCGGACTGCCGACCGTGCTGCCCTTCCACCGTGCGGTCGTGTCGGACCCGGCGTTCGCGACGGACGACGAGACGCCGTTCAGCGTGTACACGCAGTGGATCGAGACGGACTTCCAGAACGACATCCCGGCCTGGAGCGGTTCCCCCGAGGAGCTCCCCGCACCGGCCGCCCGCGAGAGCGTCGTCGTCGAGGTCCAGGGCAAGCGCATCGAGGTCACCATGCCCTCGATCGTCGGCGGTGGCGCTGCCGGTGCCGCCGGTCGGCGTCCGGCCGGTCCCTCCGCTCCCCCGAAGCGCCGGTCGTCCGGCGTGAAGGGCGGACTCGTGTCCTCGGGCTCGGTGACGTCCCCGATGCAGGCCACCGTCGTGAAGCTCGCGGTCGCCGAGGGTGACACCGTCGTGAAGGGCGACCTGCTCGTCGTCCTCGAGGCCATGAAGATGGAGCAGCCCGTCCAGGCCCCGCGCGACGGGGTCGTGACCGGCCTGAACGCCCCCGTCGGCCAGACGATCTCGTCCGGCCACGTGCTGCTCGAGCTCGCGTAGCGCGCCGCGCCGCTTCGAACCACGAAAGCGACGTCGAACCACGGCCCGACCCCGGTTCGACGTCGCTTTCGTGGTTCGTCGCGCTCACCACTCTGGCGTCACGCGGAGCCCACGACGCACCGGGACGCCGGCATCGGCCAGCATCGCGGGGAAGCGTCCTCCCGGAACGACGTCACGCCAGACCGGGCGGATGACGCCGCGCACCTCCGGGAGCGCTCGGAGGCGGTCCTCGCGGAGCTTCTCCGCGATGACGATCTCGTCCGCGGAACGCCCGCCGCGCAGATCGGGATCGCGGTACTTCGCGAGCCCGTCGAACTCGACGACGAAGCCCTCGTCAGGCAGCCAGAAGTCGACCCGGCCGATCAGACCGGTAGCGTCCTGGAACACCTGCTGCTGGACTGGCGGCGGGCAGCCGACGTCGTGCATGACCAGGTGCGTGACGCTCTCCCCCGCCGACTCGGACAGCCCGGACGCGAGCCCGAGCACCTGTCGCGCGCGTCGGTGCGCGCGGACCGGGAGCCGTCGCGTGAGCATCTCCTGGAGGTCCGACTGCTCCACGCCCCGACGGACGGCCGCGTCCGCGACCGCGAGCGCACGGCCACGGTCGTACCGCAGGAGGACGTCGATCGCCGTCTCGGGGACGTCGGTGACGACCAGTCCGTCGACGACCGCGGTGCGCACCCGACGGCCGGCACCCGGCACCTTGTCGACGTGCCGGGTCCGCTGCGTCGTCGTCCGGCGGGGATCGGTCAGCGTCACCCGGTCGGGCACGGGCAGGATCCACGGCAGACGATGGAGCACGACAGCGGATGCGTGGGACACCGCGGTCCCGGGTGCTCGCTCGTGCGCTGCCCTCGTCCGAGCGATGTGCCGCTCCCACTCGGTCGCCACGTCCCACTCGGCCTGGACGGCGAACGCCCCGTAGCCGATCACGACCAGCGCCCCACGCTCGACCATGCGCTGCTGGCGACGTGCCGCGGCCGGATCTGGGTGTTCTCGGACGACGTTCGGAACGGTCATCTCGTCAGGATGCCGATCATCGAGCTCTCCGACAGTGCTCGACGGCCGCGCAGTGAAGGACGCCTCCCTTCCACAGCGCCGTGACGACGAGTGACGAACCACGAATCCGACATCGAACCAGGCGCAGGGCGTGGTTCGATGTCGGATCCGTGGTTCGACAGCGCGGCGGCGAGCGGAGCGGAGCGGAGCGGAGCGGAGCGGCGGCGGCGGCGAGCGGAGCGGAGCGGCGGCGGCGGCGAGCGGAGCGGAGCGGCGCCGGCGCCGGCGCCGGGCTACGACACCAGCGGGCGCACGTCGGCGGCGAGGGCGTCGACGAGCGCCTGCGCCTCGGCCGGCGAAGCCGCCACCGTGTCGATGTAGACCTTCACCTTGGGCTCGGTGCCGCTCGGGCGGACGATGACCCGCGCGCCGCCCTCGAGGTCGTAGCGCAGGATGTCGGACGGGGGGAAGCCCTCCACCCCGTCCGAGTAGTCCGTCACCCCGGTGACCGTACGGCCGCCGAGCGACGAGGGCGCGGACGACCGCAGCGACGCCATGATCTCCCCGATCCGCGACAGGTCGTCCACGCGGGTCGACACCTGCCCGGAGGCGAACGCCCCGAACTCGGCCGCGAAGGCGTCGAGCTGGTCGGCGACGGTCCGGCCCTCGGCTGCGAGCGAGACGGCGAGGTCGAGCAGCGCCAGGGCCGCCGAGATGCCGTCCTTGTCGCGGACGACGCCGGGGTCGACGAGGTAGCCGAGCGCCTCCTCGTACCCGAACACCAGGTCGGGCACGCGGGAGACCCACTTGAACCCGGTCAGGGTGTCCCGGTACCCGAGCCCGTACCGCTCCGCGACGCGGGCGAGCGCGGGCGAGGACACGATCGACGCCGCAAGCACACCCGACCCGTCCGACGAGCCCGCGGCCTGCGCACGAGCGGCGGCCCGCCAGCCGAGCAACCAACCGACCTCGTTGCCGGACAGGCGACGGAACGAGCCGGCACCGTCGGGGATCGCCAGGGCGAGGCGATCGGCGTCGGGGTCGTTCGCGATGACCAGGTCGGCCCCGACCGCGACACCACGCGCGATCGACAGGTCCATCGCACCCGGCTCCTCCGGGTTCGGGAACGACACCGTCGGGAACGCGCCGTCCGGCTCGATCTGCTCCGGTACGACGGCGGGCTCGGCGAACCCCGCCGCGGCGAACACGGCTCGCGCGGTCTCCCACCCGACGCCGTGCATCGCCGTGTAGACGACCTTCGGTTGCGCGTCGATCGGGAGGGTCGGGGCCGGCACCGTCGCGGCGGTCGCGTCGACGTAGGCCCGGGCGAGCTCCGGACCGGCGACCGTGTAGTCGGTGGAGCGCACGAGGTCGCGGACGTCCCCCGCGGCGACCGCGTCGATCGCCGCGGCGATCTCGCCGTCGACCGGCGGGACGATCTGCGAGCCGTCGTCCTCGCCCCCGAGGTACACCTTGTAGCCGTTGTCCCGCGGCGGGTTGTGGCTCGCGGTCACCATGACGCCCGCGCCGACACCGAGGTGGCGCACCGCGAACGCGAGCACCGGCGTCGGGAGCGCGGACGGCAGGAGGGTGACCTCGAGCCCGAGGCCGCGCATGACCTCGGCGGAGTCGCGGGCGAAGACGTCGGAGTTGACCCGGCCGTCGTAGCCGATCACGACGCTGCGGTCACGACCGGTGTCGATCAGGAAGCGCGCGAGCCCCGCCGCGGCCTGCGTGACGACGACGCGGTTCATGCGCTGCGGCCCGGCGCCGAGCTCGGCACGGAGGCCGGCGGTGCCGAACTGCAGGCGACCGGCGAACCGCGCGGCGAGCTCCTCGGCGTCGCCGCGGTCGATCAGCTGCTGGAGTTCCGCACGGGTCTCGTCGTCCGGGTCCTGCTCCACCCACGCGCGGGCGCGGGACAGGACGTCCTCGTCCACGGCGGCGAGGGCACCGCCGTCACCGAGGTCGCCGTCCGCGATGGCGCCGTCCGAGGCACCCTCGTGCCGGGTCACAGCGCCGCCACCACGCGGGCGAGGAGGTCCGCGATGACCGGCTCGGCCTCGCGCCCGGCCTCGAGCACCTCGGCGTGCGAGAGCGGGGTCTTCTGGATGCCCGCGGCGAGGTTCGTGATGAGCGAGAAGCCGAGGACCTCCATGCCCGCCTGACGGGCGGCGATCGCCTCGAGCGCGGTCGACATGCCGACGATGTGCCCGCCGATGGTCTTCGCCATCTGCACCTCGGCCGGGGTCTCGTAGTGCGGGCCGCGGAACTGCGTGTAGACGCCCTCGTCGAGGGTGGGGTCGATCGACTTCGCGACCTCGCGCAGCCGTGCCGAGTACAGGTCGGTCAGGTCGACGAACGTGGCGCCCTCGAGCGGGCTGTCCGCCGTCAGGTTGATGTGGTCGCTGATGAGGACAGGAGTGCCGGGCGTCCAGTGCTCCTTGATGCCGCCGGCGCCGTTGGTCAGCACCATGACCGACGCCCCGGTCGCCGCGGCGGTGCGGACGCTGTGCACCACGCGACGGACGCCGTGGTTCTCGTAGTAGTGGGTCCGTGCACCGATGACGAGTGCGTGCCGGCCGTCCTGCAGACGGATCGACCGGACCGTGCCGGAGTGTCCGGGCACCGCAGAGGCGCTGAAGCCGGGGACCTCGGCCGCGGGGATCTCGGACACCGTCTCGCCGATGATGTCGGCGGCCTTGCCCCAGCCGGAGCCCAGGGTCAGGGCGATGTCGTGCCGCTCGATGCCGGACCGGTCGGCGATGACGGCGGCGGCGTCGCGGGCGACCTCGAACGGGTCGGCGGCGGGGTCGTTCAGCGGGTTCTCCGTGCTCATGCCCCAACTCTAGAGGCAGCGTCGGGAGCTGCTCAGTGCTCCCCGAGCGCCCGGTCGACCGCGGCCGTGATCTCGCCCTGGTCGAAGTGGTTCCGGATCACGATGACCTCGGCGTAGGTCTCCCCGATCGCCTCGACGAACTCCTGGCTGGTCAGGATCACGTTGGCGTCCTCGGCCACGGCGCGCACCGAGGCGACGTCCGCCGCGACGACCGACGCCGACAGCCCGAGCGTGGCGAGGGCCTTCTCCGCGTTCACCTTGAGGATCCCGCTGGACCCGATCCCCGCACCGCAGATCGTCACGATCTTCACGCCGACACCCCCATGATCGTCCGGACCTCGTCCGCCGAGCCCGCCGCCGCGAGCCGCGCGGTCACGGTGGCGTCGTTGAACGTGTTCGCGATGTCGCCGATCGACTCGAGGTGCGTCCCGACCTCGGCGACCGCGAGCCCGAGGACGACCGACACCGGGTCGTTGTGCGGGTGCCCGAACGACACCGGTTCGCGCAGGGTCACGACGGCCAGCCCGTCCCGCAGCACCGCCGGCCCCGGCCGGGCGTGCGCGAACGCGAGGCCGGGTGAGATGACGATGTACGGGCCGTGCTCCTCGACCAGGTCGATCATCGCGTCGGTGTACGGCGGCGTCGCCGACCCCGAGGTGACGAGCGCGGCACCGGCGAGCCGGAGCGCGTCGCGCCACGAGGACGCGCTCGCTCCGAGCACGACGGCGTCGTCCGGCAGCGGCGGCAGGGACATCGCTAGGCCTCCTGGTGTCCGGCCGTGATGGTCGCGATGATCTCCTCGCGGTCCTCGAGCGGCAGGAACGAGCCGAGCGCGGCGTTGATCTGGAACGCGGCGAGGTCGTCGAGGTCGTAGCCGAAGGTGCCGGCGAGCAGGGCGAGCTCGCGCGACAGCGACGTGCCGCTCATCAGGCGGTTGTCGGTGTTCACCGTCACGCGGAAGCCGAGCTGGTACAGCACGTCGAACGGGTGGTCGGCGAGGTCGTCGCCCCACGCGGCGATCGCACCGGTCTGCAGGTTCGACTGCGGCGCGACCTCGAGGGGGATCTCGCGGTCGCGGACCCACGACGCGATCTCGCCCAGCGACGCCAGCGTGGAGCCGTCACCGGCGTCCGACAGGGTGATGTCCTCGAAGATCCGGACGCCGTGGCCGAGGCGGAGCGCCCGACCGTCCACCAGCGCGGAGCGGATCGACGCCAGCCCGTCGGCCTCGCCGGCGTGGACCGTCACCGGGAACAGCTCGGATGCCAGGTACTCGAACGCCGCACGGTGGTTCGCGGGCGGGAAGCCTGCCTCGGCCCCCGCGATGTCGAAGCCGACCACGCCGCGGTCCCGGTGCCGGACGGCGAGCTCGGCGATCTCGAGCGACCGGTCCGCATGACGCATCGCGGTGACCAGCTGGCCGATCCGGATCGCGCCACCCGCGGCGTCGACCGCCTCCTCGATGCCGGCCTGCACCGCCTCGACCGTCTCGTCGAGCGTCAGCCCACCCCGCAGGTGCTGCTCCGGTGCCCACCTGATCTCGCCGTAGACCACCCCGTCGGCCACGAGGTCCTCGACGAACTCCTTCGCCACACGGTGCAGCTGCGGCGCGGTCTGCATCACCGACGTCGTGACGTCGAAGGTCTTCAGGTACTCGACGAGCGAGCCGCTGTTCGACTGCTCGGCGAACCACGCGCCGAGTGCCTCGGGGTCGGTCGTCGGCAGCTCGATGCCCGCCTCGTCCGCCAGGTCGACGATGGTCGCCGGGCGCAGACCCCCGTCGAGGTGGTCGTGCAGCGAGACCTTGGGCAGGTCGTCGATGACCGCTCCGGCGTCGGGCAGGCGGTAGGTCGGGGCGTCGGCGCTCATGCTCCCAGGCTAGCGGTGGTCGCCGACGCCGCGTCGGCACCTGTGCACAACAGACGGACGGACCGACTGGAGGCTCCCCACAGACGAGTGGGGAGCCTCCGGTCGGTGGGGCCGGGTGGCGGCCGCGGCGCTCAGCCGGTGATGCGCTCCCGCACGATGGGGCCGCGCTCGGGCGCGGACGACCCGATCGCCCACGCACCCTCGAGCGACTCCAGCGCGCGGTCGAAGCGCGCCGGCTCGTCGGTGTGGAGCGTCCAGAGCGGCTGGCCCGCGGTGACGGTGTCGCCGGGCTTGACGTGCAGCTCGATGCCGGCTCCCGCCTGCACCGGGTCCTGCGCGCGGGCCCGGCCGGCGCCGAGACGCCACGCGGCGATGCCGAACGGCAGGGCGTCCTGCTGGACGAGCACACCCGACTCCGTCGCCGTGACCACGTGTCGCTCGCGGGCGACCGGCAGGTCCGCAGCGGGGTCGCCGCCCTGAGCCTCGATCATCCGGCGCCACGTGTCCATCGCCCGACCGTCGGCCAGCGCTGCCGCCGGATCGGCGTCCGGCAGCCCGGCGAGCCGCAGCATCTCCGACGCGAGCTCGACCGTCAGCGAGACCACGTCGGACGGGCCGCCGCCGGCGAGGACCTCGACCGACTCCCGGACCTCGAGCGCGTTCCCGATCGTCAGGCCGAGCGGGACCTCCATGTCGGTGAGCAGCGCCGAGGTCGCCACGCCCGCGTCGTTGCCGAGGTCGACCATCGTCTGCGCGAGCTCCTTCGACGCCTCGTACGTCGGCATGAACGCACCGGAGCCGAACTTGACGTCGAGCACGAGCGCACCCGTGCCCTCGGCGATCTTCTTCGACATGATGCTCGACGCGATGAGCGGGATGCACTCGACGGTGCCGGTGATGTCACGGAGCGCGTAGAGCTTCTTGTCCGCCGGTGCCAGTCCCGAGCCGGCCGCGCAGATGACCGCCCCGACGTCGCGGAGCACCTCCATCATGCGGTCGTTCGAGATCGACGCCTGCCATCCGGCGATCGACTCGAGCTTGTCGAGCGTGCCACCGGTGTGGCCGAGTCCGCGGCCGGAGAGCTGCGGCACCGCCACCCCGAACGACGCGACGAGCGGCGCGAGCGGCAGCGTGATCTTGTCCCCGACGCCTCCGGTGGAGTGCTTGTCCACCGTGGTCTTGCCGAGGGCGTCGAACGACATCCGCTCCCCCGACGCGATCATCGCGAGCGTCAGGTCCTTGATCTCCCGCCGTTCCATGCCGTTGAGGAAGATCGCCATCGCCAGGGCCGCCATCTGCGGGTCCTCGACGTACCCGCGCGTGTACGCGTCGACGAGCCAGTCGATCTCGGCGGTGGCCAGGGCCTCGCCGGAGCGCTTGGTGCGGATGAGGTCGACGGTGTCGAAGGGCTCGACTGCCATGTCAGTGCTCCTGCTGGTAGGTCGCGAGGGTGCGGGGCCCGAACGCGTCGGGGAGCACCTGGTCGATCGTGCGGATGCCCGAGACCGTCTCGAGGAGCATGCCCTCGGTCGAGTGCTCGAACAGCAGCTGCCGGCACCGGCCGCACGGCATGAGCGTCGCACCGTCGCCGTCCACGCAGGTGAACGCGACGAGCTTGCCGCCGCCGGTCATGTGCAGCTGCGAGACGAGCGAGCACTCGGCGCACAGGGTGACCCCGTACGACGCGTTCTCGATGTTGCAGCCCGAGACGATCCGTCCGTCGTCGGTGAGCGCAGCAGCGCCGACCGGGAACGACGAGTACGGCGCGTAGGCCCGCCGCATCGCGGCGGTCGCAGCGTCCCGCAGGGCGCTCCAGTCGACGTCGACGCTCGCGTCGATCACGGTGTCAGGGTCGGACGGGAGGCTCGTGGCCGGGTCCGTCCAGGACGGCTCGCCGGTCGCGGGGCCGGTGGTGACCTCCTGGTCACCGGAAGGGTTCGTGTCGGTCATGTGCCGCGCCTCCAGGCCGTCAGCTCTTGGTGTACGGCTTGCCGGCGGCCGCCGGTCCGCGCGACTGCCCGACCAGGCCGGCGACCGCGAAGATCGTGACCACGTAGGGCAGCATGAGCAGGAACTCGCTCGGCACCGGCGAGTCGATCGCGCCGAGGATGTTCTGCAGGTTCGACGCGAAGCCGAACAGCAGCGCCGCGAGCGTCGCGCGGATCGGGTCCCAGCGACCGAAGATGACGGCGGCCAGGGCGATGTAGCCCGCGCCCGCGGTCATGTCCTTCGTGAACGGGCCGACCGCGTCGAGCGTGAAGTACGCGCCGCCGAGACCGGCGATCGCGCCGGCGAGCGAGACGTTCCAGAAGCGCGTCCGCGCGACGTTGATGCCCACCGTGTCCGCGGCCTGCGGGTGCTCGCCGACCGCGCGGAGGCGCAGGCCCCAGCGGGTCTTGAACAGCGCGAAGGTGACGACCGCGACCGCGACGTAGGCGAGGTAGACGACGACCGTCTGCTCGAAGAACACCGGGCCGATGACCGGGATCTGGTGCAGGACCGGGATCTCGAGCTTCGGGAAGCGCACGCCGATGTTGAGCGTCTGCTCGTTCGGCGAGAGCACCTGCGAGTAGAGGAAGCCCGTCAGGCCCGAGATGAACGCGTTGATGACGACACCGACGATGACCTGGTCGACCAGGTACTTGATGCTGAACGCCGCCAGGAGGAACGAGACGAGCACGCCGGCGACGAGCGCACCGACGAGGCCGACCCACGCGGACCCGGTCAACGAGGCGATCATCGCCGAGGTGAACGCACCGGCGAGGAACTGGCCCTCGATGGCGATGTTCACGACGCCGACACGCTCCGAGATGACGCCGCCGAGGGCACCGAACACGAGCGGGACGCTGAGGCCCAGGGCGCCCAGGAGCAGGCCCGGCACGGGGATGGTGTCCCCGGCGGCCGACCAGGCGAGGAAGCCGACGACGAAGACGACCGCGAAGACCGCGGTCAGCCAGAGCGGGATCCGGCGGTTCGCGCGGACCTCGACGACGGCGTACACGGTGGCGAGCGCCAGCAGGACGATGACGACGATGCCGGTACCGGTCGCGGGGAGCGGCACGTTCGGCAGCGCGAAGAAGTCACCGCCGTTCGCGAGCCGGAACGTGGTGTCGCCGGCACGGTGGAGCACGCCGAAGAACAGCAGCGCGAGCAGGGTGAAGACGCCGAAGCCGATCGGGGCCTTCCAGCTCCGGGTCGTCTCGATCGGGCGGTCGGACAGCGCCGGTGCGGGCGCCGCGGTGGTGGTGGTGCTCATGCGGCGACCGCCTTCCGGGAGTTCTTCGCGGCACGACCGCGACGACGCGCACCCGGCTGCGGGATGCGGAAGATCGCGCGGACGAGCGGCGGTGCGGCGATGAACAGGACGATGAGCGCCTGGATCACGCCGACGATGTCGATCGGGATGTCGTTCGCGGCCTGCATGGCGTAGCCGCCGTTCTTGAGGACGCCGAACAGGATCGCGGCCCAGAACACGCCCCACGGCTTCGAACGGCCGAGGAGGGCGACCGTGATCGCGTCGAAGCCGATGCCGGCGTCGATGCCCGAGGTGAAGCCCGAGGTCACGGCGCCCTGCACCTGGTAGGCGCCGGCGATGCCGACGAGCGCACCGGAGATGACCATCACCCAGATGGTGAGCGCGGGGACGCTCATGCCGGCGACGCGGGCGGCGCGCGGGTTCTCACCGATCGTGCGGAAGCGGAAGCCGAGCGACGACTTGTTGACGAGCCACCACACCACGACCACGGCGATGAGCGCGACGACGAAGCCGAGGTCGATGCCGTACCGGGGACCGAACAGCGCCGGGAAGACCGCGCTCTCCTTCGTGGCGGGCGAGATCGGGTTCGAGCTGCCCGGCGCCTGCAGCAGCCCCGGCGTGCGGAGCAGGTAGCTGACGAGGTAGAGCGCGACGTAGTTGAGCATGATCGTCAGGACGACCTCGTTGGCACCGGTGCGGGCCTTGAGGATCCCGACCAGGCCACCCCAGACCGCACCGCCGACGATGCCGGCGACGACGGTGAGCGGGATGTGGATCGCGGCGGGGCCGTCGAACGAGAAGCCGACCCAGCCGGCGGCGGCGGCACCGATGAGGATCTGACCCTGGCCGCCGATGTTGAAGAGGCCGGCCCGGAAGGACAGCGCGATGCCGAGGCCCGCGGCGATCAGTGGTACGGCGTAGTCGACCGAGCGCGTGATCGGCGCGATGGCCTGCGCGAAGGAGCTCGCGCCGAAGTTCACGACCGAGCCCTGGAAGAGCGACCGGTACGCGCCACCGACCGCGGTGCCGACGGCCTGGAAGGTGTCGGTGGGGCGGGCGAAGAAGTACCCGGCTGCCGCGCGGACGTTCTCGTCGGTGACGGCGATCAGGATGCCGCAGGCGACGAGGGCGAGGACGACGGCGAGGACGGTCACGAGCACGGAGCCGTTGACGATGCTCTGCAGCGCCGTGCTCCAGCGGTCACCGCCGGCAGCCCGACGCTCGGTGTCGTCCGCCGAGTCCGTCATGAGGTGTGTGGTGCCCTCGACGTCCTGCATGCGGTCGTCGGTGGGTGCCTCGGCCGGGGTCGCCGGCTGCGTGTTGTCTGGCGTGGGGGTGCTCACGCTGCCAGCTCCGTTCCTTCTGGGATCTCCCCGGCCATCATGAGGCCGAGGACGTCGCGCGGGGTGTCCGCGGGGACGATGCCGACGATGCCGCCGCGGTACATGACCGCGATCCGGTCGGCGAGCGCCACGACCTCGTCGAGCTCCGTGGAGACGACGATGACCGGGACGCCGGTGTCGCGGGTGGCGACGATGCGCTTGTGCACGAACTCGATCGAGCCGACGTCGATGCCGCGCGTGGGCTGCGCGGCCACGAACAGCCGCAGCTCGCGGCTCAGTTCGCGGGCGAGGACGATCTTCTGCTGGTTGCCGCCCGACAGCCGACCGGCCGCCGTGGTGCGGGACGGCGTGCGGATGTCGAACTCCGCGATCTTCTCGTCGGCGAACGCGTCGCGCTCGGCGGCGCGGATCGTGCCGGCCCGCACGAACTCGTCGTGGTCGGCGCGGTCGAGCATGAGGTTCTCGGCGATCGTGAACTCCCCGACCAGGCCGTCCTCCTTGCGGTCCTCGGGCACGAAGCCCACCCCCGCGTCGAGGACCTGCTTCACCGTGCGACCGGTGAGCTCCTTGCCGTCGAGCGTGATGCGACCCGCGTGCACGGGCTCGAGGCCGATGATCGCCTCGGTCAGCTCGGTCTGCCCGTTGCCCTGCACGCCGGCGATGGCGAGGACCTCGCCGCGGCGGACGGTGAACGAGACGTCGTCGACGAGCACGACGCCCGACGGGTCGGTGACGGTCACGCCCTCGACCACGAGCGCGTCCTCGCCGCCGGACGCGGGCGTCTTGTCGACGACGAGCGAGACGGCCCGGCCGACCATGAGCGCAGCGAGCTCGTTGTTCGTCGCGGTCGGCGAGGCCTCGCCGACGACCTTGCCGAGGCGGATCACCGTGATCCGGTCGGCGACCTCGCGCACCTCGCGCAGCTTGTGCGTGATGAAGACGATCGCGGTGCCGGCCTCGCGGAGCTGGCGCATGATGCCCATCAGCTCGTCGGTCTCCTGCGGCGTCAGGACCGCCGTCGGCTCGTCGAAGACGAGGACCTTCGCGTCGCGGGACAGCGCCTTGATGATCTCGACGCGCTGCTGCACGCCGACGGGCAGGTCCTCGATGCGGGCGTCGGGGTCGACGTCGAAGCCGAAGCGGTCGCTGATCTCGCGGACGCGCTTGCGGGCCCCGGCGAGGTCGAGGCGACCACCGAAGGTCGTCTGCTCCTGACCGAGCATGACGTTCTCGGCGACGGTGAACACCGGCACGAGCATGAAGTGCTGGTGCACCATGCCGATGCCGGAGCGCATGGCGTCGCCGGGGCCGTCGAAGTCCTGGACGACGTCGTCCAGGAGGATCTCGCCCTCGTCCGCCTGGTACAGGCCGTAGAGCACGTTCATCAGGGTGGACTTGCCCGCACCGTTCTCGCCCAGGAGGCAGTGCACCTCACCGGGTTCGACCGTGAGGGAGATGTGGTCGTTCGCGACCAGGGGGCCGAACCGCTTGGTGATTCCGCGGAGCTCGAGCTTCATGTTGTCTACTGCGTTCCTGTTGGTCAGCGCGTCACCCATCGGTGGACGCGCGGAAACGCGGGCGGAGGATCGATCCCCCGCCCGCGTTCACCCGACTACTTGTCCGACTGCGTCTCGACCGTGATCGAGCCGTCGATGATGCCCGACTTGATCTTGTCGAGCTCGTCCTGCAGACCCGAGTCCACCTTGGACTCGTAGTCGTGGAACGGCGCGATGCCGACGCCGTCGTTCTTCAGGGTGCCGACGTACGGCTCCTTCGAGAACTTGTCGTCCGCCGCCTGCTCGACGACGTCCTTGACCGCCGGGCGCATGCCCTTCATCACCGAGGTGAAGGCGATGTCCTTGTAGCGGGGGTCGGCCTCGTAGAGGTCGCTGTCCGCGCCGATCAGGACCGAACCGTTGTTCGCGTCCTTGATCGCCTCGGCGGCCGACTGGTAGATCGGGCCACCGACGGGCAGGATCACGTCGGCGTCCTGGTCGAGCAGGGTCTGCGCGACCGACTTGGCCTGCGTGCCCGCCTCGAAGCCACCGGTGAAGGAGCCCTTGCCGGTCTCGACGTTCCAGCCGACGACCTTGACGTCCTTCTTCTTCTGCTCGTTGTAGTACTTCACGCCGTCCGCGAAACCGTCCATGAAGATGGTGACGGTCGGGATCTGCATGCCGCCGAAGGTGCCGACGACGCCGGTCTTCGAGTAGGACGCCGCCGCGTAGCCGGCCAGGAAGGCGGCCTGCGAGGTGTCGAACGTGATCGGCTTGACGTTCTTCGCGTCGATCGAGTTGTCGTCGATGATCGCGAACTCGGTGTCGGGGTTCGCAGCTGCCTGCTTCTTCGTGGCGTCTGCGAGGTTGAAGCCGACCGTGATGATCATGTTGCAGTTCTGGTTGACGAGCTGCTCGATGTTCGAGTCGTAGACCGTGGCGTCCTTGGACTCGGCCTTGTTGTAGTCGGCGCCGAGCTCCTTCGCCGCGTCGACCATGCCGTCGAAGCCGAGCTGGTTGAAGGACTTGTCGTCGAAGCCACCGGCGTCGGAGACCATGCAGGGGCGGAAGTCGGTCTTCTTCGCCGAGGTGGTGTCGGACGGGGCAGCCGAGCAGCCGGCCAGGACGGCCATGGTGCCGGCGAGCGCGAGGCCGCTGAGCAGGACCTTGCGGGTACGAGATGTCACGGGTTGGTTCCTCCGGGGGGCGGTGCCCGGACCACGTGCGTTCCGGGCGATCGTGGCGACAGTACACGACCGTCGGGCCGGTACAGAACGCCCCTGAGGGACTCCTGGGATCAGTTACGGGATCGCGACCCCGCCGAAACGCGCCCGTAACGCCCACGTCCCCCGGGGGCCCGCGCCGGGGGACGATCCGGGGATTTCGTGGTGGAGCGCTACAGCAGGCGGGGCCCGCCGTCGATCGTGCACGGAAGCACCAGTCGACGGTCGCGCATCACTCGTCGGCCTGCTGCTCCGCGATGCGGTCGGCGTCGCCGGGGAAGCACAGGGACACTGCCTGGACCGTGGAGTTGCCGGGGTAGGCGTACGCACTGATCGAAGCGATCTGTTCACCGCCGCGCCCGAGCACCGCCGGTCCGTCGTCTGAATCACGGACGATGACCCGCAGCCCCTGCCCACGCCAGTGCTCCGCAATCCGGGCGCCGTCCTCGGACGGGTCACCCGCCAGCGTGCTCCCCGAGAGGTACCGCCACTGCGCACCCTGCTCGCCGTCGGACAGGACGCAGTCCTCGGGGTGGTCAGGTCCGGCTCGCGCCTTCCAGTGCCCGCCGAGGAGTCGGGTTGCATCGTCCACGGCGTCGATCATCTGCTGTTTCGCGGTCGCTGCATCCGGGTAGGACTCCGTTCGTCGGTCCGTCGCTGTGTCGGTCGCGCTGGGGACACAGCCGCGCAGCAGACCCGCGAGCGCGAAGACGACGGCGGAGCTCGCGACGATCCGCTCGCTGCTCCGGCGAACGGAGACCGCCGTGAACGATGCTCCGTGCGTCACCCGTCGGCCTGCTGCTCCTCGACCCGTGGTCGTGGTCAGACGACGCGCGGGCCGTCCTGCGTGCATGCGCATCCTCCTTCGACGGAGCGGATCAGGACCCGCTGCTCTGCTCCTCTTCGATCTCGTCGGCACTCCCCGCGAAGCAGAGCGATTCGGCCTCCAGCGTGTACTTGCCCGGGAACGCGTACAGATCGATCAGCGCGGTCGAGGCTCCACCCCGTCCGACGACGACCGGGCCGTCAGGATCCGCGACTCGTCCGACGGTCATGCCCGCGGACTGCCAGGTCTTCGTGACCGCCGCAGCATCGTCGTCCGGATTGCCCCCTCCGTCCGTCCTGGTGGTCAGGTAGACCCAGTTGGCTCCTTGTCCACCGTCGGGGAGCGTGCAGCTGTCGACGTAGTCCGGACCCTGCGTGGTGACCCATTCGCCCCCGAGCGCCGCAGCGGTCCTGTCGACGAGCTCGGTCATCTTCCGCTGAGCAGTCTCGGGGTCCACCTGGGCCGTCCTTCCATCGTCGGACAGCGTCTCGCCGACCGGAGGGTGTTGCGTGCAACCGCTGATGACGATCAGCAATGCGAGGGGTGTGAGGGCAACGCTCGTCAGGCGCCGCATGGTCAGCTCGGCAGACATTCGTCTCCTCTCGAGACGCTCCGGCGTCTCGTCCTCGGAGGCTCACTCGACCTCGTCGGCGTCGTCCTCGGCCATGCGGTCGGCGTCGCCGGGGAAGCACAGCGAGACGGCCTGGACGGTGTAGTTGCCGGAGACCGCGTAGAAGCTGATGGACGCGATGTCCCCGCCTCCCCCACCGAAGACCACCGGCCCGGTGCTCGTGTCCCGCGCGGTCACGCGCTTGCCCTGCGCACGCCAGTGGTCGGCCATCGCCGAGCCGTCTTCCTCCGGCCGCCCCTCGATCGCGCTCCCCGTCAGGTACCGCCAGTGTGCTCCGCGCTCCCCGTCCGGCAACGAGCACCGCTCCGCTGCGTCCGGTCCGGTCCGCGCCGTCCACACTCCGCCGAGGAGCTCGGTGGCGTCGTCCACAGCGGCGATCATCTGTTGCTTCGCGGTCACTGCGTCCACGATCGGATCCGTTGCGCTGGCCGTCCTCGTCTCGACCGCTCGGGACGCACACCCGGTGCTCAGTCCCGCGAGCGCGAGGACGACGATGAGGCTTGCGAGGTCGCGCGCGCTGATCCGGCACGGCCAGGACACCACGAACCCGGGATCGCGGGTCATTCGTCGGCCTGCTGCTCCTCGATCTCGTCTGCGTCGCCAGCGAAGCACATCGAGAGCGCTTGGATGCTGTAGTTGCCGGGGAAAGCGAAGAAACGGATCATCTCGACGCGATCGCCGCCGCGAGCGACCACCGCCGGCCCCTTGGAGTCAGCGAGTCGGTCCACGGTCAGACCGGCGGACCTCCAGACATCGGAGGCAGCAGCAGCGTCCGCCTCGACGTCGGCGGACTCTGCTCGAGCAACTCGGTACACCCACCGAGCTCCTTCCTCGTCGCTCGACAGCTGGCAGCTCTCGACGTAATCGGGAGACGTCCGCGTCTCCCATTCGCCGCCGAGCGCGGCCGTTGTCTGATCGACGATGTCGATCATGTTTCGCTTCGCAGTGTCTGCGTCCACGGAGGACGTCCTCTCAGTCGGTCGGGTTGCATCATGCTGCTGCCCGGCACATCCGGCGGTCACGACGACGACTGCCAGTAGCGCCGCCGTCGCCGCGAGTGCGCGACGAGCACGGTGTCGTGCGTTCATGTGCCTCCTCCTTCGTCGGACCGGGTCATCGATCTCGCGCCCCGGTCAGCAACTCGTCCTGACCTGTGGTGGCGAGTGCCACGTTGTGCAGTGACTCGGTACCACGGTCCAGGTAACCTCGGTGGTCCTTGAACACCGGGGCGTGATGCAGGACCGACGCAAGGGTCTGCCCCTCGCTCCCAGTCCCGCCGTCGGCGCCGAACACGGTCGCTCCGAAACCCTGCGCGGTCGGGTCGACGCGATGGGCGAGGCTCTTCTCCCGGCCGAACGTCGCCCATTCGTCACCCTGTCCGGACTCGCCGGTGGGGCCGTCCTTCGCCTGAGCCGCGAAGACCTGGTCTGCGTGCAGCTGCTGCGCATCGTCGAGACCATCGGGCAGCCCGGCAGAACCCAGTGCGACGAACCGATCAACGTGGACACCCCGCTCGGCCAGAGCCACAGCGCCCGCGGTCGTGCCGTAGGAGTGCGCCACGACGTTCGTCTGCACGTCATCAGTTCCGCGGACGGCTGAGAACCCGCGGATCGAATCTGCGAGACGCTTGCCGCCCTCCTTCGCCTTGGCCATGAGGAGCACATCCTGTGGTCCCGGGGTGGTGTAGCCGACCCAAGCGACGACTGCTCGATCCGAAGGGTCTGCGACGTCTGTGGTGTCCGCAACGTCCGTTTGCTCATCGGCGATGTTCTGAGCGGCCCTCGCCCACGTCGTCATGTCCGCTGTCGTGGTGTCCATACCAGGGACAGCCCAGGTCGCTGACTTCGCACGGTCCAGATCGCCGATCGAGACGGCAGCGAGCGGCGGTCGATCGTCGGTGAGTGCGATGAGGAAGCGCTTGCCGTCGGAGCCCTTCTTCGTCAACGCAGCATTGACGTTCCGGAGGGCCTTGCGGTCCGCGTACCGCGCCGTCAGTTCCCGCGCCAACACCCGTGAGCCGTCACCCGCCGATGCGACCGTCCGCTCCAGCTGCTCGATCTGGCGCTCCACGTCGACCAGTCGCTGGTTCAGCACGAGGGCGTTCGCCGTACTCCGCGCCCAGTACGGGACACCCTCGAGGTTCCCGAGTCGCGCGAGCACGTCCGTCGGGAAACCGTCGAACACGCTGGCGTCGGCCGTCGTCAGCCCGAGCGCAGCCCAGCGCTCCGCGACCTCCGTCGGCGTCAGGTGCTCCGCGAACAGCCGTTGGAGGGCAGGCGCCGCCTGTCCGGTCGCCGCGATGTCGAGAGCCGCGTTCGACAGCGACCCACTGCCGCCGGCGGCCTCGAAGGCGTCGGCGATCCTGCCGATCCAGCTCCGATCCTCGTCGTTCTCGCGCACGTAGCGCGCGAAACCCGCCGGCATGCTCGCGCGGTCGACCGTGACCCAGGCGCAGGAGGACCGGAAGGAGGACCACGCCGATCGCACGCGCTCGGACTCGGCCGACGCGGTCGTGTCCGGTCCCGAGGTCGTCGTCACGAAGGCCCGGAGCGCGCTCGGATCGGCAGAACTCCTGCCACGGCTCGCTCCGTCGCCGTAGCGCGCACGCTCCCGACCGCGGAACTCGGCGTCGACCTCCGGCCTCGGCTCGGGTTCGGTCGCCGGCTCGGGATCGGTGAAGCGCTCCAGTGCGTCGACGACCGATCGTCCTGCGGACCGGCGAAGGCCTCGGCCACGGACGCCGCCCGTTTCCGGTCGGCGTCACGCGCCTTCCAGTCGGCGTGGTCACGCTGGCGCTCCCGTTCGCGCTCCGCAGCAGCGACCGCGGCGTCGATCTGGTCGGCGAGGTCGACCAGCACGCCCGCCAGTCGTGCCCGGTCCTCGGCCTCGACCACGGCCGCCTCACGGAACCGGTCGGCGTACGAGCCAGCAGCGTCGTCGAGCGCGGATGCGACGGCGCCCGACCGCGGACCGGCCTGCCCTCGCAACGTGTCAGCGGCTCGTCGCGCGACACGTGCGAGCGCACTCGCGTCCGAAGTCTCGAACTGGATGTCCCCCATCAGCACTCCCCCGAGTCAGCCCGGCCCCCGCGACCGGAACATCACCGTACACCAGGTCGGCGGACCGTCAGAGCACGTCCCCCCGACCGCTCAGCTTCAGTGCGTCCACCACACCCTTGACCCGCTGCGCGTTCGCGCTCGTGGTGACGAGCAGCGCGTCCGGGGTGTCGACGACGACGATGTCCTCGACCCCGATGAGCGAGATGAGCCGCTGGCTGTGCGCCACGACGATGCCGCTCGACGAGTCGGCGAGGATCCGCGCGCCGTCGCCGAGCACGGCGAGGTTGTTCGCCCGCCCGCCGGACTGCAGCTTCGCGAGCGAGGCGAAGTCGCCGACGTCGTCCCAGTCGAAGTCGCCGGGCACGACGGCCATGCGCCCCGCGGCGGCGGCAGGCTCGGCCACGGTGTAGTCGATGGCGATCTTCTCGAGCCCCGGCCAGATCGCGTCGACGACCGCGCCGCGCGAGGAGGTGTCCCACGCCGCGGCGAGCTCCTCGATGCCGGCGAGCAGCTCGGGCTTCGTGCGACCGATCTCGGCGAGCAGCACGTCGGCCCGCGCGATGAACATGCCAGCGTTCCAGAGGTACGAGCCGTCCTCCAGGTAGCCGCGGGCGGTGTCGAGGTCGGGCTTCTCGACGAACGACTTCACCGCGTGCACCGTCGACGCACCCTCGACCGGGAGCGCGGCGCCGTCGGCGTGGATGTAGCCGAAGCCGATCGCCGGCTCGGTCGGGGTGATGCCGATGGTCGTCACGTACCCGGCGCGTGCGGCGGCGACGGCTTCGCGCACCGAGCGGCGGAAGCCCCGGGCGTCACCGATGACGTGGTCCGCCGCGAACGAGCCGATGACCACGTCCGGCTCACGGCGGCGCAGGATGGCGGCGGCGAGCCCGATGGCCGCGGTCGAGTCCTTCGGCTCGCTCTCGAGCACGACGTTGTGGTCGGCCACGCCGGGCAGCTGTGCCTCGACGGCTGCTCGGTGCGCCCGCCCGGTCACGACCATGATCCGCTGCTCGCCGGCGAGCGGCGCGAGCCGGTCCCAGGTCTGCCGCAGGAGCGACGCGCCGGAGCCGGTCAGGTCGTGCAGGAACTTGGGCGCGTCGGCGCGCGAGAGCGGCCAGAGGCGGGAACCGATGCCGCCGGCCGGGATGATCGCGTAGAAGTCCTCGAGTGCGTCTGCCACCCGCTCACCGTACCGGTGTCGCCGGACGTGACCTGGACGCCACCCGGACGACCGCCGCACCGCTCCTGCGGGTGCCCGCAGCGGCCGCTCGCACCGGGACGGGCCGCAGCCGACGGGACCACCGTGCCCCGCGCCTCCCGACCGGCTCGCAGCGCAGCGCGAGTTCACCGGCTGCGCGCCGCCCGTTCACCCGCACCGCCCCGGCCGGTCACGGCGCGCGCGGACCATGGACAGCACCATGAGCGCACGCAGCGTGGAGCGCGGCACGTCCCAGCGGACCGTCGCCGTCGTGACCGAGAGCTTCCTGCCCACCCTGAACGGCGTCACCACCAGCGTCCTGGCGGTCCTCGACCACCTGGAGCGCCGCGGCCACCGCGCGGTGGTGATCGCCCCGGACACCCCCGGTCTCGCTCGGTTCCGCTCGGGGACCCGGGTCGAGCGCTACCGGTCATTCGACGTGCACCGGGTGCCCGCCGTGGCATACCGGCAGTTCCCGGTCGCGCTCCCCCACCCCGTGCTCGACACGATCCTCGCCGCCTCCGGCGCCGACGTGCTGCACGCGGCGAGCCCGTTCCTGCTGGGCGGTCGCGCGATCACGGCGGCCGGGAGGCTCGGCATCCCCTCCGTCGCCGTCTTCCAGACCGACGTGGCCGGGTTCGCCCGCCGCAACGGGCTGACCGCGACCGTCCCGTTGGTCAGGAGGATCCTGGGCCGCATCCACGCGGGGGCGTCGCTGACGCTCGCCCCGTCCAGTGCGACCGCGGCGATGCTCGCCGAGGACGGCGTGCCCCGCGTCGCCCGCTGGGGCCGCGGTGTCGACACCGACCTGTTCCACCCGGACCGACGCCGTTCGGCGGCGGTCCGCGCAGCCCGACGTCGGATCGCTCCCGACGGCGAGACGATCGTCGGCTACGTCGGTCGGCTCGCACCCGAGAAGGAGGTCGACCGGCTCGCGGAGCTCGGCGGTGTGCCGGGGGTCCGGATCGTGGTCGCCGGCGGCGGTCCGTCGCGGCCGTACCTCGAGCGTCGGCTGCGACACCTCGACGTCACCTTCACGGGACCCCTGCGCGGCGACGCCCTGGCCGACGCCTACGCGCTGCTCGACGTCTTCGTGCACACGGGTCCGGCCGAGACCTTCGGGCAGACCCTGCAGGAGGCCCACGCGAGCGGCCTGCCGGTCGTCGCGCCGGCGTCGGGCGGCCCGATCGACCTCGTCGCGCCCGGCCTCGACGGCGAGCTGTACGACCCGGACGTGCCCCAGGCACTCCGTCACGCCGTGCTCGGGCTCGTGACGGACCCGGCGGCGGCCGCACGGATGGGCTCGGCCGGGCGTCTCCGGGTCGAGGGCACCACATGGGAGGCCGTCGGCGACCAACTCCTCGCACACCACGACACCGCCCGCACGATCGGTGCCCCGCCGACCCTGTCCCGGACCCTCCGTGTCGGGTGGGACGAGAGTGTCAGCGCACGCGCATAGGATGGGACGTGTTCCACACGAACACGAACGGCAAGGGCTCGCCGATCGGACGAGCCCGTCCTATGGGAGGACTCGCTCATGGCCGAGCAGACCGCAGGCGGGACGACGATCGTCGAACCGAGAGTGACGATCGAGGCGCCCCGTGCGTCCCGGAAGCTCGAAGGAACGCTGTACCGCGGGTCCACGGGGATGTGGTCCTGGGTGCTGCACCGCATCACCGGTGTCGCGATCTACTTCTTCCTGCTCGTGCACATCCTCGACACCGCGCTGGTGCGCCTGTCCCCCGAGGCGTACAACGCCGTGATCGGCACCTACAAGACGCCGATCATGAACATCGGTGAGATCGCGCTCGTGATGGCGATCGTCTTCCACGCGCTGAACGGGCTGCGGATCATCCTGGTCGACTTCTGGTCGAAGGGGCCGAAGTACCAGCGCGCCATGTTCTGGATCGTCCTGGTCGTGTGGGCCGTCCTGATCGCGGGCTTCCTGCCCCGTCAGCTCATGAACCTCGTCGCGGACTTCCAGTAGGCGAAGGGACCCACGGACATGACCACGCAGATCGTCGCGCCGCCTCGTTCGGCCGCAGCAGCCCGCCGCACCACCAACTGGGAGAAGTGGGGGTGGATCTACATGCGCGCCTCGGGCGTCCTGCTCGTCGTGCTGATCTTCGGCCACCTCTTCGTCAACATGGTCGCCGGCGAAGGCGTCAAGCAGATCGACTTCGCCTTCGTCGCCGGCAAGTGGGCGAACCCCTTCTGGCAGGTCTGGGACTCCCTGATGCTCGTCCTCGCCCTCGTGCACGGCTCGAACGGCATGCGGACGATCATCAACGACTACGTCGCGAAGCCCGGCATCCGGAAGACCCTGCTGCTCGCGGTGCTCATCGCGTGCGTCGCGCTGGTCGTGCTCGGCCTGCTCGTCTGCTGGACGTTCGACCCGTGCCCGGCCGGCGCCGCCGCTGCCGACCTGCCGTCGTTCTGCCCCGCGCAGTAGCAGCACGGCTCGGCCACGAGCACCGCGCCGTAGACCCACGCGAACGCCGCGACCACCCCGCCGGCGCGCTGACCCACCCCGAAAGGCCCCAGTGAGCGAGACCACCGTCCACCACCACCAGCACGACATCGTCATCATCGGCGCGGGCGGTGCCGGCATGCGTGCCGCCATCGAAGCCGGCCCGAAGGCGAAGACGGCCGTCATCTCGAAGCTCTACCCGACGCGCTCGCACACCGGTGCGGCCCAGGGCGGCATGGCTGCGGCCCTGGCCAACGTCGAGGAGGACTCGTGGGAGTGGCACACCTTCGACACGATCAAGGGCGGTGACTACCTGGTCGACCAGGACGCCGCCGAGATCCTGGCGAAGGAGGCGATCGACGCCGTCATCGACCTCGAGAACATGGGCCTGCCGTTCAACCGCACGCCCGAGGGCAAGATCGACCAGCGGCGCTTCGGCGGGCACACGCGTGACCACGGCAAGGCCCCCGTCCGCCGGGCCTGCTACGCGGCCGACCGCACGGGCCACATGATCCTGCAGACGCTGTTCCAGAACTGCGTGAAGCTCGGCGTCGAGTTCCACAACGAGTTCTACGCGCTGGACCTCGTCATGGTCGACGTCGTCGGCGACGACGGGGTCACCCGTCAGCAGCCTGCCGGCGTCGTCGCGTTCGAGCTCGCGACCGGTGAACTGCACGTCTTCCACGCCAAGGCCGTGATCTTCGCGACCGGCGGCTTCGGCAAGATGTACAAGACGACCTCGAACGCCCACACCCTGACCGGTGACGGCGTCGGCATCGTCTGGCGCCAGGGTCTGCCGCTCGAGGACATGGAGTTCTTCCAGTTCCACCCGACCGGCCTCGCCGGCCTCGGCATCCTGCTCACCGAGGGTGCCCGCGGCGAGGGCGCGATCCTCCGCAACGCCTCGGGCGAGCGCTTCATGGAGCGGTACGCCCCGACCATCAAGGACCTCGCGCCCCGCGACATCGTCGCCCGGTGCATGGTGCAGGAGGTCGCCGAGGGGCGCGGTGCCGGTCCGAACAAGGACTACGTCCTCCTCGACTGCACCCACCTCGGTGCCGAGGTGCTCGAGACGAAGCTGCCGGACATCACCGAGTTCGCCCGCACCTACCTCGGTGTCGACCCGGTCGTCGAGCCGGTACCGGTCATGCCGACCGCGCACTACGCGATGGGCGGCATCCCGACGAACACCAACGCCGAGGTGCTCTACGACAACACCACGGTCGTGCCCGGCCTGTACGCCGCCGGCGAGTGCGCCTGCGTGTCCGTGCACGGCTCGAACCGCCTCGGCACCAACTCGCTGCTCGACATCAACGTCTTCGGCAAGCGCTCGGGCAACAACGCGGCCGAGTGGGTGCAGACCGCCGAGTTCCTCCCCCTGCCCGAGGACCCGGCCGCCGGCGTCCGCGGGATGCTCGATCAGCTCCGCGCCTCGACCGGGACCGAGCGCATCGCCGTCCTCCGCAAGGAGCTGCAGGACGAGATGGACAAGAACGCGCAGGTGTTCCGCACCGACGAGTCGCTCGGCAAGATGACCGAGACGATCCACCAGCTCCGCGAGCGGTACCTGAACATCGCCGTGCAGGACAAGGGCAAGCGCTTCAACACCGACCTGCTCGAAGCCGTCGAACTCGGGTTCCTGCTCGACCTGGCCGAGGTGGTCGTGTTCTCCGCGCGGAACCGCAAGGAGAGCCGCGGCGGCCACATGCGCGACGACTACCCGAAGCGCGACGACGAGAACTACATGCAGCACACCATGGCGTACCTGACGGGCGACCCGCACTCGTCACTCGCCGACGACCACATCACACTCGACTGGAAGCCCGTCGTCGTGACGCGGTACGAGCCGATGGAGAGGAAGTACTGATGACCGACACCCTGGTCTCCGACAGCCCGCGCACCGACACCGTGCAGAGCGCTCCTCCCGGATCGTTCCCCGTCACGATCATCGTCCGCCGGTTCGACCCGGACGTCGACGACGAGCCGCGCTGGCAGGACTTCGACGTGATGATGCTGCCGACGGACCGCATCCTCGACGCCCTGCACCAGATCAAGTGGGAGCAGGACGGCTCGCTCACGTTCCGTCGGTCCTGCGCGCACGGCGTGTGCGGCTCGGACGCGATGCGCATCAACGGGCGCAACCGGCTCGCGTGCAAGACCCTGATCAAGGACCTCGACGTGTCGAAGCCGATCTACGTCGAGGCGATCAAGGGCCTGCCCCTCGAGAAGGACCTGGTCGTGGACATGGAGCCGTTCTTCCAGTCCTACCGCGAGGTCCAGCCGTTCCTGCAGGCCTCGAGCAAGCCGGAGAAGGGCAAGGAGCGCGTGCAGTCCGTCGCCGACCGCGCCCGGTTCGACGACACCACGAAGTGTATCCTCTGCGCCGCGTGCACCTCGTCGTGCCCCGTGTTCTGGACCGACGGGCAGTACTTCGGCCCGGCGGCGATCGTCAACGCACACCGCTTCATCTTCGACTCGCGCGACGACTCGGCGAACGTGCGCCTCGACATCCTCAACGACAAGGAGGGCGTGTGGCGGTGCCGCACCACCTTCAACTGCACCGACGCCTGCCCGCGCGGCATCCAGGTGACCAAGGCGATCTCCGAGGTCAAGCAGGCGATCATGCGCGGCGGCGTGTGAGACGTCGACCCACCGGGGGGACGGCGGTGTCTCGGCGAACGGCATGGAAGCGGCCGGTAGGCTCGCGCCCATGACGTTCGCGGAGACCCGCCCCATCCTGGACCAGCTCGGCTACACGATCCGCTACGTGCAGCTCCCCGGTGAGACGCTCGGCGAGCCCCCGGTCGAGGGTGCACTCCGGGTCGTCCCGGCCGAGGCGCACGGCGACTTCGCGCTCGAGGTCGTCGACTACGGCACCGCTCGCCGACTCGCCACCGCGCGTGGTGAGGACGACGCCGTCGAGATGCTCCGCCGCTTCCTGAACCGCGCCTTCCCGGCACCGCGGGACATCCCCCGGCACGAGGTCGACGGGCTGCGTGACCGTGCTGCGTCGACGTACCCGCAGCTCGCGCAGCAGGTCGGCCAGGCCGGTCCGCAGGGGCTCACCATCCAGATCCCGGCCGGCGTCCCCGTCGACCGCGTCGGCGGCCCCGACGGCTACCTGCTGCACCCACTCGACACCCCGCTCCCCCAGCGGTCACTGCCGCCGCACGTCGCGGCGGCACCCGAGGTGCACCGCTACGTCGTCGACCGGCCCTTCATGGTCACGGTCACGTTCGTGCAGCCCTGGTTCGACCAGCCGGGAGGCGCGCTCCGGTTCGCGACGGCCGACCCGTCCGTCACGGTGCGCGACCTCGTCGTGGACGGTTCGCTGGTCCGTCTCCGGGTGGTCTGAGCCTCCGCCCATCTCCCTGACCTGACGAAGCGGCCCACCCCTGCCGGGGTGGGCCGCTTCGTCGTGTCCGGGTGCTCAGACCTGCGGGCCGGGTGCCTCCGGTCGGTCGTACTGCGCCCCGGCGGGGCTCGACTCCAGGCACCCGAAGACGATGCCGGCGACCCCAGCCGCGAAGGAGACCAGCCAGAAGGGGCCGGCGAGACCGGCGTCGTGCACGCGGCGCCAGCCGAGCGCGAGGGACGGGACGAACGTCGCGAGTCCCCACAGCCCGAGCAGCCCGGCGAACAGGAGCGCGACCGCCGGGAAGCCGCCGGTCGAGGTCGTGGTGCCGTACTCGTCCGTCGTGGTGGCCCCGGCCGCCCAGACGAGGATCGAGGCGATGTACGCGCTGAACAGGACCGTCACCACGATCGCGTTCGCCAGGTACCACCACCAGAACTCACTGCGGCTCGCGCGCCCGTCGAACCGGGCGTACTTCTTCCAGAACCGGACGAAGGCGTCGAGGAACCCGGCGCCGTACCAGGGCGCCCAGAGCGGCGGGGCGCCGCTGGCGTCCGTCGGGATCGGCGCCTGCTGCTGGTACTGCGGGTACGGCTGGCCGTACGGCTGGTGCTGCTGGGGGTAGAGCTGGCCGTACGGCTGCTGCTGGCCGTACGGCTGCTGCTGGCCGTACGGCTGCTGCTGGCCGTACGGCTGCTGCTGCTGAGGCGGCTGCTGCGGCTGCGGCTGCTCAGGGTTCCGGTCGTGCTGCTCGCCGTTGGTCATCGCGATCCCTCCGGTCGGTCGAAGCGGGCGCCTGCGGGCTTGGAGTCGAGCAGGGTGAAGACGAGGAGCGCGATCCCGCCGAAGAACGGGACCAGGCCGAGGAAGAAGAACGGGCCCGCCAGGTTCGCGTCGTGCAGGCGTCGCCACGCCAGGGCGATCGAGGGCAGGACGATCACGAGCATCCACAGGGACCCCACGTACCCCATGATGAAGAACAGCGCGGACGGCTCGCTGACGACCGTCTCGACCCCGGACGGCGTCACGTACGTCTCACGGCCGGACTGCGCGAAGCCGATGCCCCAGATCGCGCCCAGCACGACGGAGATCGCGACGTTCCAGAGGTACACCCACCAGAACTCGCTGCGGCTCGCGCGCCCGTCGAAGCGGACGTACTTCCTCCAGTAGCGCGCGTACGCCTGGACGAAGCCGATGCCGTACCAGGGTGCCCAGAGCGGAGGGCGCCCGTCCGGTCCCACCGGCGCCGAACGCTCGAACAGCGCCTGGCCCTGCGGTCGGAACTGCGGCGGCTGGTCGTACTGCGTCTGCTGGTACTGCGGTGCCGACGGTGGGCCCGTCGGTCCCGGTCGATCGGACGGTCGTTGGTCGCTCACGTGATCCCCCTCGTGGTGTTCGGTCGTGCGACGTACCCGTCGAGTCAACCAGAACCGAGTGCGCTCACGGGATCAGTGCGAGCTTGCCGCCCGGGTGCTGCGACTCGAGCACCTCGGCGGCGTCCTTCGCGTCGGCGAGCGGGAACGTGCGCGCCACGGGCACCTCGAGCTCCCCCGCCGCGGCGAGGTCGACCAGCCGCTGCCGCACGGAGTCCCGGAAGGCCTGGCTCTCCGGCTGCGCACCGCCCACCGCGGGGAAGCCGTCCTGCTGCGCGCGGCCGAAGGCCGCGATGGTCACGATACGGGAGCGGTCGGCGACGAGTGCCAGCGACACGTCGACCGCCTCGTCCGTCCCGACGCAGTCCAGCGCCACGTCGACACCGGAGGGTGCGAGGTCCCGGACGCGCGCCTCCAGGCCGTCACCGTACGCGACCCACTCACCCCCGAAGCGGCGGACGGTCTCGGCGTTGCGTTCCGAGGCGGTGCCGATGACGCGTGTGCCGAGCTGGCGGAGGAGCTGCAGGACGGCGACCCCGACCGCACCGGAGGCGCCGTGCACCAGGACCGTGTCGCGCCCCTCGGCACGGGTGACCCGGATCATGTCGGCGGCGGTGGTCCCGGCGAGCAGCAGGTTCGCGGCCTGCGGGTGGTCGAGCGACGCGGGCTTGGCGAAGACGTCCGCGGCCGGGACGGTGATGCGCTCGGCCCAGCCGCCCTCGACCCGGAAGGCGAGGACCTCGTCGCCGACCGCTCCCCCGCCCGAGGCGATCTCGGTGCCGGGGCCGACCGCGCTGATCACGCCGGACACCTCGTACCCGACCGCGATCGGCAGGTCGGACCGGTCGCCCTGCCGGGTGTGCTTCGTGTCGGCGGGGTTCATGCCGGCGGCACGGACGTCGATCGTGACCTCGCCGGTGCCGGGGGCGGGCACCTCGACGTCGACGTACTCGAGGACCTCGCTGCCGCCGAACTCGGGGGCGACCCAGTGCTTCGTCATGGGGTGGACGCTACGCTCCGGGACCGGCCTGCCCTCAGGTCCGGGCGGCGCCGCAGCGGACGGCGGCGTCTCGTCGAGATGCCGCCGGGTCGGCGAGACACCGTCGGATCCGGCGGCGTCTCGCGGGCAGCGCGGCGTCTCGCGGGCGGCGCGGTACCCGGACGCACGGGAGGCGCGGTGCCGGCCGGCACCGCGCCTCCAGAGCGTCGTGTCGTCGCGTCAGCCGCGCGCCGACCGCACCCGGTCGGTGAACGCCGCGTGCAACGGGTGCTGCGCGTCGAGGCCGGTGATCTCCGTCGCCACGTCGGCGTCCGAGCGGTCCGAACGCAGCAGCTGCTGCAGCTCGACGCTCTGCTCGTCGTCGGCGACGTCGAAGCGCAGCGCGGCGCCCATCGCGTCGAGCAGCGCGGTCGGCTCGGTACCGTCCTCGGCGAGGGCGGCCGCGGGCGAGACGAAGCGCTCGTCACGCGACAGCTTGCGGAGCGGCTGCCGACCGACGCGGGTGACCGTGTCGGGCAGGTGCGGGTTCTCGAAGCGGCCGATGATCGCCTGCACGTACGAGCGGTGCACCTCGGGGTCCAGCTCGTGACGACGCACCAGCAGGTCGCTCGTCTCGGCGAGCACCGACTCGAGCTCCGACCGCACGGCCGGGATCGCGATCGCGTCCGAGATCTTGTCGGCGCCGGCGAGGAAGCCGTGGTACGCGACCGTGGCGTGTCCGGTGTTCACCGTGAAGAGCTTGCGCTCGATCGACGCGGCGAGCCCGTCGACGTAGTGCGCACCGGGGATCTCCGGCTCGTGCCCGCCGAAGGGCGTGCGGTCGATGGCCCACTCGAAGTACGTCTCGACCGTGACGTCGAGGCCGGCGCCCTCGGGCTGGGCCGGGACGATCCGGTCGACGGCGGTGTTCGCGAACACGGCCTTGGCCAGGGCCTCGTCGCGCGACTCGGCCGGGAGCGCCTCGACGATGAACTCGCGCAGGCGGTCGGTCGCGTTGATCGCGTTCTCGCACGCCATGACGGCGAGGGGCGCGGCACCCGCGTCGCGCTGCTGGAGCGCCTTCGCGATGACCGGGGCGATGAACTTCAGGACGGTCGGCCCGACGGCGCAGGTCACGATGTCGGCGGCGGCGACCTCGGCGACCACGCCGGCCTCGTCCTGCGCGCTGTTCACGGCACGGAAGCCGGTGACCTCGTGGTCCTGTGCGCCCTGGCCGACCTCGTGCACGGTGTACGAGTCGGCGGCGGCGAGGGCGTCGATGAGCGGCGCGGCGACGTCCGCGAAGACGACCTCGTAGCCAGCTTCGTGGAGCAGGAGCCCGACGAAGCCGCGCCCGATGTTGCCGGCGCCGAAGTGGACGGCGGTCCCGGTCACTCGTTGACCTCACCGAGGATCGACAGGATCGCGGCGGTGTCCGGCGCGTCGGTGAGCTTCTGGACCTCGTCCTCGTCCGAGAACACGATCGCGATCTTCGACAGGATGTCGAGGTGCTCGTTGTTCACGCCGGCGATGCCGACGACGAAGCGCACGGGGTTGCCGTCCCAGTCGATCGGGGTGGCGTAGCGGATGAACGACAGGGCCGAGGACTTGATGGCGTCCTTGGCGTCGTTCGTGCCGTGCGGGATGGCGAGGAAGTTCCCCATGTACGTCGAGACGCTCTTCTCACGCTCGAGCATCGCCGGGTAGTAGTCCGCCGTGACCGCGCCCGCAGCCTCGAGGATCTCGGCCGCCTCCTTCATCGCCTCCGACTTGGTCGGGGCGGTGTCCTCGGTGTGGATGCGGATCTGGCTCTCCTGCAGGACGGGCATCGGGGTTCTCCTTGTTCTCGACGGACGTGGTGGAGGGGACGGGTTCGCACCCGTCCCCTCCGATACTGCACTTCGTTACTGGTTCTTGAGCTGGTCGACGACCTGGTCGTACTGCGGCGCGTTCATGAAGTTGCCGACCGACACGTGCTGTGCGTTCGGGTTCTTCTGCTTCGCACGGTCGGTCAGTTCCTCCTGCGTGATGATCAGGTCCTCGGTGCCGTCGAGGTTCGCGATCGCCTTGTTGACGACCGTGACGTCCTCGATGCCCGCCTTCTTGACCTTGTTGCGCAGGACGCTGGCGCCCATGGCGCTCGAGCCCATGCCCGCATCGCAGGCGAACACGACGCTCTCGACCCGGGTCGCCGTCGCGGTGGACGCCGAACCGACGCCACCGAGCGCGGCCTCGGCCTCCTCGTCGTTGGCCGGCGCGTTGTTGCCGAGCAGGCCCGAGGTCGCGGCGTTGACGTCGCGGCCCTTGTTGGCCTGGAGCTTCGCCATCGCGGCGCTCATGTCGCCACCGTTGTTCGCCAGGTCACGCTTGCGGCTGGCGAGCAGGAAGAACGAGGCCACCGCGAACGAGACCGCCGCGGACAGGATCACCGAGAGGATGACGCCGACGTAGCTGTCCTTCGCCGTGGCCGTGAGGACGGCGATGATCGAACCGGGCGAAGCCGGGGCGACCAGGCCGGACTGGAACGCGACGTTGGTCGCGACACCGGTCGCACCGCCGAGGATGACGGCGAGGAACAGGACCGGCTTCTGCAGCACGTACGGGAAGTAGATCTCGTGGATGCCGCCGAAGAACTGGATGAGGATCGCACCGGGAGCGGTCGAGCGGGCGATGCCGACACCGAAGAAGGTGAAGGCGAGCAGGATGCCGAGACCCGGGCCGGGGTTCGCCTCGAGCAGGAACAGGATGCTCTTGCCCGACTCCTGGACCTGCTGCGCACCGAGCTGGTCGAGCACGCCGTGGTTGATCGCGTTGTTGAGGAAGAAGACCTTGGCGGGCTCGATGATGACGCTGGCGAGCGGCAGGAGCGAGCTGTCGACCAGGAACTTCACCGCGGCACCGAGGCCCTCGGCGATGAGCTTGAACAGCGGCGCGAGCCAGAAGAAGCCGACGAGCGCGAGCACGAAGCCGAGGATGCCGGCCGCGTAGTTGTTCACGAGCATCTCGAAGCCGGGCTTGATCTTGCCGTCCCAGATCTTGTCGATCTGCTTGATGAGCCACGCGCCGAGCGGGCCGCAGATCATCGCGCCGAGGATCATGATCGTGCCGTTGGCGCCGATGATGACACCCATCGCCATGATCGAGCCGACGACGGCGCCGCGGGTCTCGTAGATCATCCGGCCGCCCTGGAAGGCGATCGCGAGCGGGATGAGGTAGGTCAGGATCGGGCCGACGAGACCGATGTTGGCCACGCCGTCGGTCTCACCGAAACCGCCGAGGACGCCCACGGGCGTCCACCCGGTCTCGATGAAGAAGGCGGTGATGAGGCCCCACGCGATGAAGATCGCGATGTTCGGCATCACCATGCCGGAGAGGAACGTGCCGAACTTCTGGACGGCGACGCGTGCGCCGCCCCGCGACTTCGCGGGTGCGTCGGGCGCTGCAACGGACGACGTTGTCATGTGCCTGGCTTTCTGTGATGGGTGCTGCTGCGGTGTGAAGGGGTGCTGGGTGGTGCTGGTGCTGCGGTGGTGCTGGTGCTGCGGTGGTGCGGGTGCTGCGTGGGGTGGAGCTGGTCGGGTCAGACGGCGTGCGCGGCAGCCGCGGCGGACTTGGCCGCCGCCGCGGTGCTCGCGGCGAGTGCCGCCTTCGCCATCTCGCGGGCCTGCTCGAGCGAGTGCTTGCCGAGTTCGGCGCGCACGTCGGCCAGGGCCGCGGGGGTCATGGACAGGGTGGTGGCGCCGAGGCCGACGAGCACGACGGCGAGCAGCGGGTCGGCCGCGGCCTCGCCGCAGATGCCCACGGCCTTGCCCGCGTCGGCGCCGGCCGCACCGAGCTGTGCGACGAGGCGCAGCACGGCGGGGTGCCACGGGTCCTGGTAGGACGCGACGGTGCCGAGCATGCGGTCGGCGGCCATCGTGTACTGGGTCAGGTCGTTCGTGCCGATCGACACGAAGTCGGCGTTCGTGAAGACCTGCTCGGCCATGAGTGCGAGCGAGGGCACCTCGGCCATGACACCGGCGGTGCGGATGCCGAGCTCGCGGGCCAGGTCGACGAAGTACTCGGTCTCCTCGGCGTCGGCGACCATCGGTGCCATCACCCAGAGGTCGGCCTCGGTCGCCGCGTCGGCCTGGGCGAGCGCGGTGAGCTGGTCGCGGAGGACCTCCTCGTGGTTCCGCAGCGCGCGCAGTCCGCGACGGCCGAGCGCCGGGTTCTCCTCGTCCTTGTCGGTGAGGAAGGGCAGCGGCTTGTCCGCGCCGGCGTCGAGCGCGCGGACGACGACCTTCTTGCCGGGGAACGCCTCGAGCAGCTGGCGGTAGGACTCGGTCTGCTGCTCGACGGTCGGTGCCTTCGGCGAGTCGAGGAAGAGGAACTCGGTGCGGAAGAGCCCCACGCCCTCCGCACCGAGAGCAACGGCGCCGGCGGCGTCGGCGGGGCTGCCGAGGTTCGCGAGCAGCGGGACGGTGTGGCCGTCGGCGAGTGCACCGGCGGTCAGCGGTGCGGCGGCGGCGGCGAGGCGGTCCGCGATGCGCTGGTCGACGTCGGCCACGAGCTCGGTGGACGGGTCGGTGACGACGGTGCCGGCCGCGGCGTCCACGACGACGTGGGTGCCGTCGGACAGGTCGTCGGCGCCGGTGACGCCGACGATCGCGGTGATGCCCTTGGCACGGGCGAGGATCGCGGTGTGGGAGGTCGGGCCGCCGTCACGGGTGACGAGGGCGAGCACCTTGTCGAGGTCGAGCAGCGCGGTGTCGGCCGGCGCCAGGTCACGGGCGACGAGGACGAAGGGGGTGTCCGACTCGGGGACGCCCGGGGCGGGGACACCGCGGAGCTTCGCGATGATGCGCTGCGCCACGTCGTCGAGGTCGGCCGCGCGCTCCCCCATGTAGCCGCCCATGCTGACGAGGAGGTCACGGAACTGGCCGAACGCCTCGAACACCGCACGCTCGGCGTTGGTGCCGCCGTCGATGCGGGCGTGCACGTCGTCGAGGAGCGTCGGGTCCTGCGCCATGAGCGCCTGCGCCTCGAGCACGGCCTGGGCGTCGCCGCCGGCGAGCTGTCCGCGCTTGTTGAGGTCCTCGGCCACGGCCGCGAGCGCCTCGGCGACGGCGTGCTTCGCGTCGTCCGCCGTGCCGGCCAGCGCGTCCTTCGAGGGTTCGCCGAGCGGGTCCGCCATGCGGAGCACGGGGCCGTGGGCGACGCCACGGCCGACGCCGGTGCCGAGCAGTTCGGACATTCGAGACTCCTTCATCTCCACGCGCTCACGGTGGGGGTGGTTCGTTCGGTGCGCAGCGACACGAACGGACCACGCCCGTGCGGCTTGGCAGCACACTACCCCGATCCGCGTTGACAAACAAACACATCCGGGGATAAAAATGCAGAAACAGATGCCCGTTTGCGTCTGGCGGACGAAGCGATCCGGACGGATCCGGCGCCGATCTGCCCGAGCATGCCCGTTCTGTTCCGAGCAGGCCGATCGACCGAGACGACGAGGTCCATGTACGCACCAGAGCGCCACCAGCGCATCGTCGAACGCGCCAGGTCGCAGGGACGGGTCGACGTGAAGGACCTCGCCGAGCTGCTCGAGGTCACGCCCGAGACCATCCGTCGTGACCTCACCAGCCTGGAGCGCCGTGGGCTCGTCCGTCGTGCACACGGTGGCGCGATCCCCGTCGAGCGGATCACCCTGCACCCGGGCGTCGGCGACCGCGGCGGCATCAACCAGGCCGAGAAGATGGTCATCGCCGAGGCGGCCCTCGCCGAGCTGCCGGAGAACGGCTCGGTGATGATCGACGCCGGGACCTCGACGATCTGCCTGGCCGAGATGCTTCCCACCGACCGCGGGCTCACCGTCGTGACCCACTCGCTGCCGGTCGCCATGGCCGTCGCGAACCGGTCCGGCATCGACCTGCACCTGCTCGGTGGCAACATCCGCAGCGACTCGCTCGCCGGCGTCGGCACGTGGACGCACCAGCTCATCGGCATGGTCAGCGTCGACGTCGCCTTCATCAGCATCAACGGCATCACGCCCGAGCGCGGGCTGACGACCCACAACATGGCCGAGGCCGCCGTGAAGAGCGCGATGATCAAGTCCGCCCGCCGGAGCATCCTGCTCGCGGACCACACCAAGTTCGGCCGCGAGGAGTTCGGTCGCGTCGCGCCGCTCGCCGCGATCGACACGATCATCACCGACCCCGGCGTGAACGCCGACCTCGTGCGCGAGGTCGAGGCCGCCGGCACCGAGGTCCTCTGGCCCGGTCGCGACTGACCGGCGCCGGTCCCCGGGACCGCCCACCACGCGCTCGCTAGCATGAGCGCACCACCCGTCGACAGGAGTCCATCGATGTCCGAAGCCACCCGCACCGTCACCGTCGCCAGCGCGTCCGGCCTGCACGCCCGCCCCGCGTCCCTCTTCGTCCAGACCGTCACCGCGTCCGGTCACCAGGTGACGATCGCCAAGGGCGACAAGTCCGGCAACGCGGGCAGCATCCTCGCGCTCCTCGGCCTGGGCATCGAGAACGGCGACGAGGTCACCCTCACGGTGACCGGCGACGACGCCGAGACGACGGCCGACAGCCTGGTCGAGTTCCTGCAGACGGACCACGACGCGGCCTGAGCAGGTCGGTCGCGCGACGCGACCACGTGACGGTCGGGAGGCACGGTGCCAGCTGGCACCGTGCCTCCCGTCCGTCTGTCGCGACCCACGGCGACGGGCTGCGACGGAGCCGTCGGCCCGCGTCGGTAGGGTGGTCGGCATGACACGCCTGCGCCTCGCATCCGTCAACGTGAACGGCGTCCGCGCCGCGTTCCGGAAGGGCATGGGCGACTGGCTCGCCACCCGCGACGTCGACGTGCTCGCCCTGCAGGAGGTCCGTGCCTCGACCGACGACCTGGCGGGGCTGCTCGGCGACGAGTGGGACATCGTGCACGACCCCGCGACGGCGAAGGGCCGCGCGGGGGTGGCGATCGCCTCGCGGCACCGGGCGCACGTCCACCGCGTCGAGCTCGGGCCGTCCGACTTCGACTCCGCCGGGCGCTGGATCGAGGCCGACTACGAGCTCGACGGCACCACGGTCACGGTGGTGTCCTGCTACGTCCACTCGGGCGAGGTCGACACCCCCAAGCAGGACGAGAAGTGGAAGTTCCTCGACGGGATGACCGAGCGGCTCCCCGCGCTGCGCGAGCACAACCCGCTCGCGGTCGTCGTCGGCGACCTCAACGTCGGGCACGACCAGCGCGACATCAAGAACTGGAAGGGCAACGTCAAGCGCGCCGGCTTCCTGCCGCGGGAGCGCGCCTACTTCTCGCGGTTCTTCGGCGCCGAGGGCGAGCAGGTCGAGGGCGCCGACGGGTCCACCGCGCCGGGTCTCGGTTGGGTCGACGTCGGCCGTGAGCAGGCCGGCGACGTCGACGGTCCCTACACGTGGTGGTCGTGGCGCGGGCAGGCGTTCGACAACGACTCCGGATGGCGCATCGACTACCAGGTGGCCACCCCCGACCTCGCCGCGAAGGTCACGAGCTCCACGGTCGACCGCGCTGCGGCCTACGACCAGCGATGGTCCGACCACGCCCCCGTGGTCGTCGACTACGAGCTCTGATCCCTTCCCCTCCACGCAGTACAGGAACACCCTCATGACCAAGACGCGCATCTTCTCGGGCATCCAGCCGTCGGCCGGATCCCTCCACCTCGGCAACTACGTCGGGGCACTCATGCAGTGGCGCGACCTGCAGGACGACCACGACGCCATCTACTGCGTGGTCGACATGCACGCGATCACCTCCCCGCAGGACCCCGCGGAGCTCCGTGCGAGCACCCGGGCGACCGCGGCGCAGTACATCGCCTCCGGCATCGACCCGACGAAGTCGACCCTGTTCGTGCAGTCGCACGTGCCGGCGCACGCCGAACTCGCCTGGGTGCTGAACACCCTGACGGGGTTCGGCGAGGCGAGCCGGATGACCCAGTTCAAGGACAAGTCGGCACGGCAGGGCACCGAAGCGGCCTCGGTCGGGCTCTTCACGTACCCGATCCTCATGGCGGCGGACATCCTGCTCTACGACACCGCCGTCGTGCCGGTCGGCGACGACCAGCGGCAGCACGTCGAGCTGACGCGGGACCTGGCGACCCGGTTCAACTCCCGCTTCGGCGACACCTTCGTCGTCCCGAAGGCGCAGATCGGCACCGAGACCGCACGCATCTACGACCTGCAGGACCCGACGAGCAAGATGAGCAAGTCCGCCGCGTCGGACAACGGCCTCATCCGCCTGCTCGACGACCCGAAGCGCACCGCGAAGAAGATCCGCTCCGCCGTCACCGACACCGAGCGCGAGATCCGGGCGGACCGCCAGGAGAAGCCCGGCGTGACCAATCTGCTCGCGATCCTGTCGGCGTTCACGCGGACCCCGGTCGCGTCGCTCGAGGAACAGTTCGTCGGCAAGGGCTACGGCGACCTCAAGGGTGCCGTGGCCGACGCCGTCGTCGCCGAGCTCGAGCCCGTGCGCGCCCGGACGCTCGAACTGCTCGACGACCCTGCGGAGCTCGACCGGCTGCTCGCCGTCGGCGCCGAGCGTGCCGAGTCCATCGCGCAGGCCACGCTCGCCCGCGTGTACGACCGCATCGGCTTCGTGCGCCGCTCGCGCGGCTGACGATGCTCCCCGTGACGCTGTCGTCGGACCGGGTGCACCTCACGGTGCCGACCCGGTCCGACACCGCAGCCATCACGCGGGGCTGCCAGGACCCGTCGGTCGTGCGGTGGACGACCGTCCCGACGCCGTACACGGACCGCGACGCGCAGACCTTCGTCGACGCGCTGGTCGGTCCGGGGTGGGCGTCCGACCGCGAGTACACCTGGGGCATCCGGCGCCCGGGGTCGACGTGGCTCGAGGGTGTGGTGTCGTTCCGCACCGAGCACCGCGACCTCGGCTTCTGGCTCGCACCGACGGCCCGTGGCGAGGGGCTGATGCACGCGGCGGTGGAGCTCGTCGTCGCGTGGGCGTTCTCCCAGGGGGCGCCCGACGTGTACTGGGAGTGCTACGAGGGCAACGTCGGCTCCGCCTCGGTGGCCCGCGCCGGCGGCTTCTCGTTCACCGGCACCGGGACCGCCCGGATCCCGGACCGGGACGGCGGGCCGACGACCGCGTGGACCGGCCTCCGTCGCGCGGACGGCGTCCCTGCGTCCGACCTGCCCTGGCCCGCGGCGTCGTTCGCTGACAGGGGACAGCAAGGTGACGCGTCATCGACGCCTCGTCGGTAGTGTCGGAGCGTGATGTCGCCGTCCGACCCGCGCGCCCGCCCCGAGGAACTCCGGGCGATGCGCCGCGCCCTCGAGCTCGCCGCGCTCGGACCGGTCGTCGGTGACCACGCCCGCGTCGGTGCCGTGCTCCTCTCCCCCGCCGGGGACGTCCTCGCCGAGGGCTGGCACAAGGGCGCGGGGACCCCGCACGCCGAGGTCGACGCGATGGCGAAGGTGCCCGCCGAACAGCTGCGGGGCGCCACCGCCGTCGTGACGCTCGAGCCGTGCAACCACGTCGGTCGCACCGGCCCCTGCGCGCTCGCCCTGATCGAGGCCGGCGTCGGCCGCGTCGTCTACGCCGTCGACGACCCGGGTGAGCAGGCGAGCGGCGGGGCCGAGCGACTGCGGACGTCCGGCGTCGAGGTCGTCAGCGGCGTCCTCGCCGACGAGGCCGAGGCGTTCCTCGAGCGCTGGCTGCTGTCCGTCCGCACCGGGCGCCCGTGGGTGACCGTGAAGTGGGCGTCGAGCCTCGACGGTCGCGCGGCCGCCGCCGACGGCACGAGCAAGTGGATCACCGGCGCGGCAGCCCGACAGCACGTGCACGAGCAGCGTGCCGCCCACGACGCGATCCTGGTCGGCACCGGCACCGTGCTCGCCGACGACCCGAGCCTCACCGCACGCGGCGACGCCGGCGAACTGCTCGCCGACCAGCCGCTCCCCGTCGTCGTCGGCGACCGCCCGGTACCCGACGACGCGGCCGTCCGACGCCACCCACGCGGCCTGCTCGCCCTGCCGGGGCACGACCTCGCCGCCGCGCTGCGCACCCTGCGTGACCACGGCGTGCACAGCGTCCTCGTCGAGGGCGGTCCCACCGTGGCCTCGGCGCTCGTCGCCGCGGGCCTCGTCGACGAGCTGCTCGTGTACCTCGCGCCCGTGCTGCTCGGTGGCCCGCGCGTCGCGATCGGTGACGTCGGCGTGGGAAGCATCGGCGACCGCCACCCGTTGGACATCACATCGACCACCAGCCTGGGACCCGACCTCCTGGTCCGCGCTCGACCCCACCGCGCCCGGACCGCCCGTGCCGACGACGCGACGTCGACGGCCGCGACGACCAGGACCGCCGACCAGGCACAGAACGACCGGAGCACCCCATGACCGACGCCCTCACCTCCCCCACCCCGGGCAGCCCGGTGCAGTTCGAGGTCGCGACCACCGTCCCGACCACCCACGGCACGTTCGAGATGCGGGCCTACCGCGACCTCGTCACGAGCGCCGAGCACGTCGCGATCATCGCCGCGCTGCCCGACGGATCGGCCCCCGGGGACGACGCCCTGGTCCGCGTGCACTCGGAGTGCCTGACCGGCGAGGCGTTCGGGTCGCTGAAGTGCGAGTGCGGGCCGCAGCTCGACGCCGCGCTCGACACCATCGCCACCGAGGGCGGGGTCGTGATCTACCTGCGCGGGCAGGAGGGACGCGGCATCGGGCTGATCAACAAGCTCAAGGCCTACCGCCTGCAGGAGGACGGTCTCGACACGCTCGACGCGAACCTCGCGCTCGGACTGCCGGCCGACTCCCGCGAGTACGGCGGCGCGGCGGGCATCCTCACCGACCTCGGCATCGCCCGCGTCCGACTGCTCTCGAACAACCCCGAGAAGCGTCGGCAGCTCGAGGAGCACGGCATCGCGGTGTCGTCGCTGGTCCCGCTCGTGGTCGGCGTCGTCGCGCAGAACGCCGGGTACCTCGACACCAAGCGCGACCGCATGGGCCACCAGCTTCCCGCGCACCTGGAGACCGGCGCGACCAGCTGACGGGGATGGCCGGCTGACGGCGGTGGCCGGCTGACGGCGGTGGCGGCGGCTGACGGACGCTCCGCGACGCGCGGACGCTGCCACGGGCCTCCCGGCCGATTTCCAGCTGCGCGACGGGTGTCGTAAGGTGAGGGTTCCGTCACGAGCGGTCCACCACCCACCGAACGCACCCGGTCCGAGCCCGCGCCACCCCGCGCGACCGACCGGTGTCCGCAGCCTCGGTACACCGCCGCGCTCCTCGTGAGTGCTCCCCTCGGAGTCCCCGTACATGACCGCCGCCCCGGCACCCGCCGCCACGACCGACACGAAGGCCACCGGCAACCCGCGCTCCCGCGTGATCATCGCCAGCCTCGTCGGAACCTCCATCGAGTTCTACGACTTCTACGTCTACGCGACCGCCGCCGTCCTCGTCTTCCCCACGCTGTTCTTCCCCAACGAGGACCCGACGGCCTCGCAGCTGTCGTCCTTCGTCACGTTCGCCCTGGCGTTCTTCGCCCGCCCGGTGGGGTCGATCGTCTTCGGCCACTTCGGCGACCGTGTCGGTCGCAAGGCCACCCTCGTCGCGTCGCTGCTCGTGATGGGGACCGCCACGTTCCTGATCGGCTGCCTGCCGACCTTCGCGTCGATCGGCATCTGGGCACCGGTCCTGCTCGCCGTGATGCGCTTCGCCCAGGGCGTCGGGCTCGGCGGCGAGTGGTCCGGCGCGGCGCTGCTCGCGACCGAGAACGCGCCGAAGGGCAAGCGCGGTGTGTTCGGGTCGATGCCGCAGCTCGGCGCCCCGATCGGCTTCCTGCTCGCGAACGGCCTGTTCATCGCGATCAACGCCGCGATGCCCGCCGGTGCGGACGGCACCCCGAACGCCGACTTCCAGGCGTGGGGCTGGCGCATCCCGTTCCTGCTCTCGACCGTCCTCGTGATCGTCGGCCTCTACGTCCGGTTCAAGCTCGTCGAGTCCACGGTGTTCCGCGGCGTGCAGGAGTCCGGCTCGGTCGCCAAGGTGCCGCTCGGACGGGTGTTCCGCACCTCGTGGAAGGCCCTGATCGTCGGCACCTTCGGCATGGTCGCGACCTACGTGCTCTTCTACTTCATGACGACGTTCACGCTGTCCTACGGCACCACCGCCGCCGAGGCCGGCCCGCTGGTGCCGAAGGTCGGCCTCGGGTACAGCCGGGGCGAGTTCCTCACGCTGCTCATGATCGGCGTCGTGTTCTTCGGCGTCTTCACCCCGATCGCCGGGTGGCTCGCCGACAGGTACGGCCGCCGACGCACGCTGATCCCCACCACGATCGGCATCGCCCTGTTCGGCCTGACGTTCCAGTTCTGGTTCGCCGCGTCGACCGGGCCGATCACCGTCGTCACGTTCCTGGTCGTGGGGCTCTCGCTCATGGGCCTGACGTTCGGTCCGATGGGGGCCCTGCTGCCGGAGCTCTTCCCGACGAACGTCCGCTACACCGGGTCGGCGATCGCCTACAACGTGGCGTCGATCCTCGGGGCGTCGCTCGCACCGACGATCGCCCTGGCGCTGTGGCAGCCGGACGGCACGATCGTCTGGGTCGGGCTCTACCTGACGCTCGCCGCCGTGGTGACCGTGGTCGCGCTCTTCTTCGTCCGTGAGACGAAGGGTGCGGGGCTCGACGAGGCCGACGCCGCCGGCTCGCCGGACGCTGCTCCGGCAGACGTGCGGGCGTGACCGGCGCGTCCTGACGCGACCACCCGACGGACGGGAGGCGCGGTGCCGGTCCGGCACCCCGCCTCCCGTCCGTCACCCGGTCGCGTCGGGCGGGACTGCCGGACCCGGCCCGACGGGCACCGGCAGGGCCTGTCTGCGCGCGGCGAGCTGCTGGCAGGATCGAGCGCGTGAAGACACAGGAGTTGCCAC
>NZ_JAMAXX010000008.1:0-219951 GCF_023712625.1 Curtobacterium sp. ODYSSEY 48 V2 | reverse complement strand
GCTGACGTCTGTGACGTCAGCCGCGCCTCCTGGCCGGGTGGCGGGTGCGGTCAGGCCTCGACGCGGACGCCCTTGCCGACGTCGGTAGGTGCAGCCCGGACTCGGCGACCGTCCCGGACTAGGCCTCGACGCGGACGCCCTTGCCGACGACCGTGATGCCGGACTCCGTGACGGTGAAGCCGCGGGCCTCGTCGGTCTCGCGGTCGACGCCGACCTGCGCACCGGGCGCGATGACCACGTCCTTGTCGAGGATCGCGCGGTTCACGACCGACCCGGCGCCGATGGACGCCCGTTCGAACACGATGGAGTCGAGGACCTTCGCACCCGAGTCGATCCCGCACCACGGGCCGATGACGCTGCGCTCCACCTGGGCGCCGGAGAGCAGGCACCCGAGCGCCACGATCGAGTCGACCGTCGAGCCGGTGTTGCCGTTCGCGTCGCGGACGAACTTCGCCGGCGGCAGGTTCGTCTGCTGGTTGAAGATCGGCCAGTCCTGGTTGTACAGGTTGAAGACCGGGACCGGCGCGATGAGGTCCATGTGGGCGTCGAAGAACGAGTCGATCGTCCCCACGTCGCGCCAGTAGTACCGGTCGCGGTCGTTCGAGCCGGGCACGTCGTTGCGCTGCAGGTCGTAGACGCCGGCGTCGCCGCGGGCCACGAAGTCGGGGACGATGTCGCCGCCCATGTCGTGCTTGCTCGACTCGATCTGGCCGTCGCGGAGCACCGCGTCGACGAGGGCGTCGGCGTTGAACACGTAGTTGCCCATCGACGCGAGGATCTCGTCCGGCGAGTCGGCCAGGCCGACGGCGTCCTTCGGCTTCTCGAGGAACGCGTCGATCTTGGTCGGGTCGTCCTGGTCCACCTGGATGACGCCGAACTGGTCCGCGAGGCCGATCGGCTGCCGGATCGCCGCGACCGTGGCGCTGCGGCCGGAGGCGATGTGCGCCTCGATCATCTGGTGGAAGTCCATCCGGTAGACGTGGTCCGCACCGACCACGACCACGATGTCCGGGCGCTCGTCGCGGAGCAGGTTGAGGGACTGCAGGATCGCGTCCGCCGAACCGGCGAACCACCGCTTGCCGAGTCGCTGCTGCGCCGGCACCGACGCGACGTAGGACCCGAGGAGCCCCTCCATGCGCCAGGTCTCGGCCACGTGACGGTCGAGGCTGTGCGACTTGTACTGGGTCAGGACGACGATCTTCTGCAACCCGGAGTTCACGAGGTTGGAGAGCGCGAAGTCGATGAGACGGAAGTTGCCGCCGAACGGGACGGCGGGCTTCGCGCGATCGGCCGTGAGCGGCATGAGCCGCTTGCCCTCGCCGCCGGCGAGGACGATGCCGAATACCTTCTTTGGTGCCATGTGGTTCACAGTAGGCGTCCGGACGGCGAACCCGTTACGTTGAGTCCGTGCGAGTCGATCTACTGACCAGGGAGTATCCGCCGGAGGTCTACGGCGGAGCGGGTGTCCACGTGGCCGAGCTCACGGCTGCGCTGCGGTCGGGGACGGACACGTACGTCCGGGTGCGCGCCTTCGGGGCGTTCCGTGACGAGGAGGGCGTGTGGGCGTACCGCACGCCCGAGGGCCTCGAGGACGCGAACGGCGCGCTCCAGGCGCTCGGTACCGACGTCCGCATCGCCGCCGACGTCGCGGGCGCCGACCTGGTGCACTCCCACACCTGGTACGCCAACGCCGCGGGGCGCATCGCGCAGCTCACCCACGGCATCCCGCACGTGGTCACGGCCCACAGCCTCGAGCCGCTGCGCCCGTGGAAGGCCGAGCAGCTCGGGGGCGGCTACCGCCTGTCGAGCTGGATGGAACGTGAGGCGTTCGAGCAGGCCGACGGCGTGATCGCGGTCTCGAAGGCCATGCGGGCGGACATCCTGCGCTCCTACCCGTCCATCGACCCGGCGAAGGTCCACGTCGTCTACAACGGCATCGACATCGACGAGTGGAAGCCGACCGTCGACGAGGACGCCGTGCGCGCGCTCGGCATCGACCCGTCGCGCCGCTCGGTCGTGTTCGTCGGCCGGATCACCCGGCAGAAGGGCCTGCCGTACCTGCTCCGCGCGGTGGCGTCGCTGCCGTCGGACGTGCAGATCGTGCTGTGCGCGGGCGCTCCGGACACGCCGGAGATCATGGCCGAGGTGACCGGACTCGTCGAGTCCCTGCGCGCGGAGCGCGACGGTGTGGTCTGGATCGACCGGATGCTCTCCCACCAGGAGGTCGTGAACGTCCTGTCGTCGGGGACCGTGTTCGTCTGCCCGTCGATCTACGAGCCGCTCGGCATCGTCAACCTCGAGGCCATGGCCTGTGGCATCCCCGTGGTCGGCACGCGCACGGGCGGCATCCCCGAGGTCGTCGCCGACGGGCTGACCGGGCGCATCGTCCCGATCGACCAGGCACAGGACGGCACCGGCACGCCGAACGACCCGGACCGCTTCGTGGCCGACCTCGCCCGGACGCTGGACGAGGTCCTGGCCGACGAGGGGCTCGCCAAGCTCATGGGACGCGCAGGACGCCTCCGCGTCGAGAGCGAGTTCACGTGGGACGCGATCGCGCACCGCACGCGGCAGGTCTACGACGAGGTGCTCGCCCGGAAGCCGTAGGCTGGAGCCATGCCCTCGGTCGTGCGCTTGTCAGACGTCTCCGTGGTCCGCAACGGGGCCACCATCCTCGACGGGATCTCGTGGGAGGTGCAGGACGACGAACGCTGGGTGGTGCTCGGTGCCAACGGCGCCGGCAAGACCACGCTGCTGCAGGTGGCCGGTGCCCAGACGTTCCCGACGTCGGGCAGTGTCGAGGTGCTCGGTACCGAGCTCGGCGGCGCGGACCTGTTCGAGCTGCGTCCGCGCATCGGCTTCGCGTCGACCGCCCTCGCCCGCCGGATCCCGGTGACCGAGAAGGTCGTCGACGTCGTGCTCACCGCCGCGTACTCGGTCACCGGTCGCTGGAACGAGGAGTACGAGGAGCTCGACGTCCGCCGCGCCCAGCGGGTGCTCGACGAGTGGGGCCTCGGTGACTTCACCGACCGCACGTTCGGTGAGCTGAGCGACGGCGAGCAGAAGCGCGTGCAGATCGCGCGCGCCGTGATGACCGATCCCGAGGTGCTGTTCCTCGACGAGCCGGCTGCGTCGCTCGACCTCGGTGCGCGCGAGAGCCTGGTGCGCACGCTCGGCGGCTACGCGCAGAGCAGCGACTCGCCGGCTATCGTCATCGTCACCCACCACGTGGAGGAGATCCCCGAGGGCTTCACGCACGCCCTCGTGCTCGCCGACGGTGGGATCCAGGCCGCCGGCCCCATCGACGAGGTCCTGACGGCTCCCACGCTGTCCCAGGCCTTCGGCGTGGAGCTGACCGTGTCGAAGGACGCCGGTCGGTACACGGCGCGCGCGGCCTGACGCTCCCGATCCTGCCCGTCGTCTGGTAACGTGGACGGCTGGCGCACGCCGCAGACTTCCCGCGCGGGGGTCCCGATCGAGTCCGCTCGAACCGGCCGTCCGCGCATCTCCCACCATCTCCAACCGAGGAATCTCCATGAAGACCGACACCCACCCCGAGTACAACGCCATCGTCTTCCGCGACCTGGCCTCCGGTGAGACGTTCCTGACGCGTTCGACCGCGACCAGCGACAAGACCATCGAGCTCGACGGTGCGACCTACCCGGTCATCGACGTCGAGATCTCGTCGGCGTCGCACCCGTTCTACACGGGCAAGCAGCGCATCCTCGACTCGGCCGGTCGCGTCGAGAAGTTCAACCAGCGCTTCAAGGGCTTCAGCAAGTAAGTCTGCGTTCGCGCTCGGACGGGCGGTCCTCCTTCGGGAGGGCCGCCCGTTCTGCGTTGCGCGGATGGTCGGGTCGGGGCGGGGCGCCGGGTTCGGGGACGGCGCGCTGTGGTCGGTGAGAACGCGAGACGCGCCCTGCTCCGGATGCTGCGCCCCGGTGCACCGGGGCGCAGGGTCCGGAACGGGGCGCAACAGCGCACGGGCGGCGCGAGCGCGGCGCGGGCGCGGGCGCGGCGTCCAGCATGCGCGCACGGCGTCGTCGTGCTGTCGCGCCGTGGCGCGTGGTGCTCGCGCGCAACCTGGAGCACGTCGCGCCAGGCGTTCACGTGGTTCGAGGTGCGTTCGACTGTGCACGTACTGCGGGCGCGAGCCGCGGTCACGGCAAGGAGGCTCGGTGTGGGACCGCCGGGAACGCTCGCCGGTCGAGGTGGCAGCGTCGCGCCGCCCGACGGCCCGGCAGCGCACCGTGCGGCGCAGCCTCGGTGCGCGGTGCGCAGGCCGTGGTGCACGGGCTGCGAGGTGCTCAGACCGTGGTGCGCGGGCCGTGGTGCGCGATGCTCGCGCACCACGGAGAGCACGTCGCACCACGTGATTCCACGGCGCGACGTGCTTCCGGTTCTGCGGGACAGCAGGCGGGTGCCGGACGCCGGCGCCCGGCGCTGGCCGGGAGCGCCGATGCGCGGCACCGCTCGCAGGGCGGCCCAGCTGCGGCGCGCGGCGACAGCGGCCGCTCAGCGCCGGCGCGGCAACACCGGCTCAGCGGCCCAGTGGCGGCGCGGCGACAGCGGCTCAGTGGCGGCTCGGAGACGGCGCCGCGGTGACCGCGGCGCTACGAGCCGTTGCGGTGCGGCCAGCGACCGTCGGCGGTGAACGAGGGGTCGCGCTTCTTCCGCATGTAGTCCTGGAACGAGGTGGCCTGCTCGGCACACCAGCCGACCTGCTTGCGGTGCAGCTCCTCGGCGGAGACACCGAGCTCCTCCGGGTACTTCGCCGCGATGGCCTGCGCGACACGCCCGGCAGCGATCGCGTCCGCGGCGGCGTCGTGGGCGTCGGACAGGGTCACGCCGTAGAGCTCGGACGCTGCCTCGAGCGTGCGCTTGCCCTTGCGGTAGGTGTCGAGCGCCTTGTCCATCACGAGCGGGTCGACGACGTTGCCGATGACAGGGGAGGCGATGCCGTGCCGTCGGGCCTCGCGGTCGAGCACCGTCAGGTCGTACGGAGCGTTGTAGATCACGAGCGGGATGCCGCGCGCGAACACGGCCTCGACCGCTGCCACGATCTCGGCGACGACCTCGCCGGCCGGGCGCCCCTCGGCCTGGGCGCGCTCGGTCGTGTAGCCGTGCACGGCGGCAGCGCCCTCGGGGATCGCGATCCCGGGATCGGCGATCCAGGCACCCTCCGCGATGGAGCGTCCGGTCATGTCGATCAGGCCGACGTGCGCCGTGACGATGCGGGCGGTCTCGACGTCGACGCCGGTGGTCTCGAGGTCGAACACGCCGAGCGCGTGCCACCAGGGACGACCGCTCAGGTCCTGCACGGCCGGGGCGGCGGGTGCGGGCGTGTCGAGCGCTGCTGGGGAGTACGTCACGGCACGAGGCTAACGGGACGGTCCGACACGCTCCACGCGACCCGCCTGCCGGGGCGCCACGACACGCTCCAGGCGACCCGCCTGGCGGAGCGCGACGACACGCGACGGCGACGCGACGAGCGCGGGGTGAGCCGCGCCTCCAGGCCGACAGCGACCACCCGGCGGACGGAGGCCGCCGGCCGGCGCTCGCTACACGCCGACCGGCGCGCCGACGTGCAGCCAGTAGAACGACTGCGTCCCCATGGTGAGGGTGACGTTGCCGTCCTCGTCGAACGCGGGGAACGACCCGCCGCCGAACAGGTCGTACAGCGGCCGTCCGGCGAACTCCGGCGCCGAGATCGTCACCGACGTCGGGTTGGTGGCGAAGGAGAACACGCAGAGGACGTCCTCGGCGGACGGGCCGAACTGCTGCCCGGACCCCTCCCACGACCGGACGAACGCGAGCACCGAGTCGTTGGTGGTGTCCTGCACGTGCAGCGAGCCCAGGCCGAAGACCGGGTGCGCCTTGCGGACGTGGATGACGTTGCGGACCCAGTGCAGCAGGGAGCGGGACTGGGCGAGCTGCGCCTCGACGTTGACCTGCGCGTAGTTGTAGACGAGCGACTGCACGACCGGCAGGTACAGCTTGCCCGGGTCGGCGGTCGAGAAGCCCGCGTTGCGGTCCGGGGTCCACTGCATCGGCGTGCGCGAGGAGTCGCGGTCCGGCAGCCAGATGTTGTCGCCCATGCCGATCTCGTCCCCGTAGTACAGGAACGGCGACCCGGGCAGCGAGAACAGCAGGGCGTGGATGAGCTCGAGCTCGGCCCGTGAGTTGTCGAGCAGGGGAGCGAGGCGACGACGGATGCCGATGTTCGACCGCATGCGCGGGTCGTAGCCGTACCAGCCGTACATCGCCTGGCGGTACTCCTCGCTGACCATCTCGAGCGTGAGCTCGTCGTGGTTGCGGAGGAACACCCCCCACGCGGCCTTCTCGGGGACGTCGAGGGTCTCGGACAGGATCGCCTTGAGCTCGGCGGCGTGCTGCGCGCGGAGCGAGTAGAAGATGCGCGGCATCACTGGGAAGTCGAACGCCATGTGGCACTCCGGCTCCTCGTCGGTGCCGAAGAACGCGGCGGTCTCACGCGGCCACTGGTTCGCCTCGGCGAGCAGGACACGCCCGGGGTACTCGTCGTCGACCATGGCCCGGAGCTTCTTGATGAACTCGTGGGTCTCCGGCTCGCCCTCGCCGTTGCCCTCCTCGGACTCGAAGAGGTAGGGGATGGCGTCGAGCCGCAGCCCGTCCACACCGAGGTCGAGCCAGTGCCGCACGACGTCGTAGACGGCCTCGACCACGGCCGGGTTCTCGAAGTTGAGGTCGGGCTGGTGCGAGAAGAACCGGTGGAAGAAGAACTGCCGGCGGACCGGGTCGAAGGTCCAGTTCGACTCCTCGGTGTCCACGAAGATGATGCGGATGTTCTCGTAGTGCTCGTCGGTGTCACGCCACACGTAGAAGTCGCCGTAGGGGCCGTCCGGGTCCTCGCGGGACTGCTGGAACCACTCGTGCTGGTCGGAGGTGTGGTTGATCACCATGTCGATGACGATGCGCATGTTCCGCTCGTGCGACTTCGTGACGAGCTCGCGGAAGTCGTCGAGCGTGCCGAACTCGGGCAGGATCGCCCGGTAGTCGGAGATGTCGTACCCGCCGTCGCGCATCGGCGACTGGAAGAACGGCGGCAGCCAGATGGCGTCGACGCCGAGCCACTGCAGGTAGTCGAGCTTGCCGATGACGCCCTGGATGTCCCCGATGCCGTCGCCGTTCGAGTCGACGAACGAGCGGATCATGCACTCGTAGAAGACCGAGCGCTTGTACCACTGCGGGTCCAGGGTCAGGCCGGGCAGCTGGATCGGGGCCGTGAAGGTCAAGCGTGCTCCTCGTCGTCGGCGGGCCGGCGGCGTGGCCCGACCACGGCCACAGTAGGCGCGTGCTCCTGCTGCTGTCCGCGGGTCGCCGTGACGACCGCGTCACGTGGCCGGACGGGAGGCGCGACACCCCTCCACAGCGTCCCTCCCGTCCGTCGTCCTCCACAGCGGGGCGCGGGGCGCACCACCCCGGTCGCCGCTTCGTAGACTGGCCGCGATGCAACCACCCGTGATCTCCCCGTACCAGTCGCTCGTCGCCGCGACGCCGGTCGTGCACCGGGCCGTGACCCTCGACGGCCGCACCACGCACTACTGGGAGTACGGGCCGGCCGACGCCACCGAGACGGTCCTCGCCGTGCACGGGTTCCGCGGCGACCACCACGGACTCGAGACGATCGCCGCCCACCTCCGGGGCGTCCGCGTGGTCGTCCCCGACCTGCCCGGCTTCGGGATCTCCGACCCGCTGCCGGTCTCCGACGTCGACGCCTACGTCGGGTGGCTCACCGGGTTCCACCGCGCGCTCGCCCTGGGTCCCGAGACCGTGGTGCTCGGACACTCCTTCGGGTCGATCGTCACGGCGGCCACCGTCGCGGCCGGCCTCGACACCCGGCTGCTCGTGCTGGTGAACCCGATCGCGGCACCCGCGCTGCAGGGGCCCCGGGCCGTCGGCACCGGCATCGCGATCGGCTACTACCGGGCCGGCGCGGTGCTCCCCAGGCCGCTCGGACTCGGGCTGCTCCGGAACCGCGCGATCGTGCGGGCGATGAGCCTCGCCATGCTGAAGTCACGCGACCGCGACCTGCGGCGATGGGTGCACGACCAGCACGACCGGTACTTCTCGGCGTTCGCGGACCGCACGAGCGTGCTCGAGGCGTTCCGCACCTCGGTCACGCACGACGTGTCCGAGTACGCCGACCACATCGACGTCCCCGTGCTGCTCGTCGCCGCGGAGCACGACGACATCACGGCCTTGCCCGAGCAGCGTGCACTCGCTTCCCGACTCCGCGACGCCGAGCTCGTCGTGGTGCCCGACGTGGGACACCTCGTGCACTACGAGACGCCCGGAGCCGCCGCCGACGCGGTGCTCCGTCGCATGGCCGAGCCGACGGCCCGCCGTCGTGCCGGACGCGGGAACCCGCGCAGGACGAGGTCCACCGCACCGCAGCAGGCTCCCGACGCGTCGGCGGCGTCACCGTCGGCCGACGGCACGCCGGGGGAGTCCGCCTCGTGAGGCGCCTGCGGATCGGGATCGACTGCCGGTACGTCCGGATCGGTCGGCACGACGGCATCAGTCGCTTCACCGCCGGTGTCGTCGCGCACCTGCCCGACCGGCACGACCACGTCCTGCTCGTGCACGACGAACGGCAGCTCGCGTCGCTGCCCGACGGCATCCCGTGGGAACGCATCCCGGCCCCGACGGACGCGGGGGAGCCGCTCGTGGCCCGGACGGTGAACCGGCTCGGTCTCGACGCGGTCTTCTCACCGATGCAGACCATGGGGTCCCGCGGCCGCCGCTACGCCCTCGTGCTCACGCTGCACGACCTCATCTACTACCGGAACCGCACGCCTCCGCGGGAGTTCTCGTGGCCGATCCGGCTCGGTTGGCGGCTCTTCCACCTGAGCTGGGCGCCGCAACGCCTGCTGCTGAACGGCGCGGACGGCGTCGTGACGGTGTCCGAGACCACCGCGGGGCTCATCGAGCGACACCGTCTGACGAAGCGCCCCGTCACGGTGGCGTACAACGCGGCCGACCCGGCCGTGCCCCGCGAGCCCGACGGGAGCCGTGCGCGGACGCTCGTCTACATGGGGTCGTTCATGCCGTACAAGAACGTCGAGACGCTCGCGGCCGCACTGCCCCTGCTCGGAGCCGACTGGACGCTGCACTGCATGTCGCGGGTGTCCGACGCCGACCGACGACGGCTCGAGGCCCGGGCGCCGACCGGGGCGATCGTCTTCCACGACGGTGCCTCCGACGACGAGTACCTGGCGACCCTGCGCGGGGCGACGGCGCTGGCGACGGCCTCGTTCGACGAGGGCTTCGGCATCCCCCTCGTCGAGGCGATGGGTGTGGGGACCCCGGTGGTCGTCAGCGACGTCCCGATCTTCCGCGAGATCGGCGGGGACGCCGCCGAGTACTTCGACCCGTCGTCGCCGTCCGCGGTGGCAGCGGCGGTGCGGCGACTCGAGGACCGCTGGGACGAGGCATCGCGGGCCTCGCTCGAGCGGGCGGCCCGGTTCCGGTGGCAGGACTCGGCGGAACAGGTGACCCGGGCCGTCGAGCGCGCGGTGCAGGACCGAGAGCAGCGCTGACCGGGACCGGCGCACGAGTGGTGGGGCGCCGACAGCAGCGGTGTCGTCAGGACGGCTGACGCGAGGTCACCTCGGCGCCGGGGAAGACCGCGTGCGTCTCACGTTGTGCGACGTCCATGATCGCGGCGAGGGCCACACCGGTGCCGACCGTGGCGAGCTCGACGCGCTGCGCGTCCGGCTCGTCCGACGGTGCCCCCGGACCCCAGTCGCTGCGCACCGCGACGACCCCGCCGATCGCCGCGACCGAGCGAGCGACCTCGAGCCGCTGTCGCGTGACCTCGGCGTCCGTCGTGACCCCGACCACCAGGGTGTCGAAGCGGGCCTCCGCCGACACGACGACTCCGCTGCCGTCCGCGTCGGCCGCCGCGGCGCTCAGGGCGCGGACGAGGTCGACCTGCTGACCGGGCGACAGGTCCGGTGACGCCTCGACGACGGCGGACACCCGGTAGGCCGCAAGGGAGTCGCGCGTGGTCTCCTCGTCACGGACGGCGAGCACGCCCGGTACGTCGGCCGCCGCGGTCCGGAACCGGTCGAGCGCTGCCTGGGGTCGCGGGAACACCCCGCCGACCCCGGTCTGGATGCTGCTGACGATCGTCGACAGGACGACGGCGATGACGACGCCGACCGCGACGAAGGACAGCGTGATGACGGTGCCGCGTCGGAGTCGTTGGCCGGTGGACGGCCGGGTGACGGAGGCCGTGTCCGGGCCGAACGCCCGGTCGAGGTCGTCGGACGAGTCGACTCGGTCGTCCACCGGTCCCTGGTTCGTCACGGCCCCTCCTCGCGCACGGGTGCGAGCACCACCGGACGGTGGTCGGGCCGCCCGTGGACCGGAGCCTAGTCCGAGCGGGCCCCCGCGCTCGCGGAGCCGCAGGTAACGGTCCGGTACCGGTCCACCGTCCGGTACCGGTCCACCGTGCGCGACGGGCCGCCGCCCGCGCTACCGGCGCTCGAGCGGGTTCTGCTCGGCGAAGGACTCGTCGCCCGTCTGCTCCGAGACCTCGTCGAGCGGGTCGTCGAAGCGGACGAGCTCGGCACGGAACCGCTCGGGGTCCCAGCGGAAGGAGTGCACGGACCCGTTGCGGATCGGCGTCGTGTACCGGTCCGCCGTGCCGGGAGCCGCGGCGTTGACGACGGCCCGGATGACGGCACCGTGCGTGGCGACCACGACCGACCCCGCGTCGAAGCGGACGGCGATCTCGGCCAGCGTCTCGGTCGCCCGTGCGAGCAGCGCGGAGCGGGACTCCCGTCCGGGGACGTCGTCGTGCGGGTAGCGCTGGGCGACCTCGGTGTCGGTGAGCCCCTCGGCCTCGCCGTACGAGCGCTCCGCGAGACCCGGGTGGGTGGTCGGCTCCGGCAGCCCGAGGTGGTGGGCGATGATCGCGCCGGTCTCGAACGCGCGTGACAGCGGTGACGCGACGACCGCGTCGAACCGTCGGCGACCGAGGAGCAGCGCGGTGGCCGCGGCCTGGGATCGCCCGGTGTCGTTGAGGGGGATGTCGGTCGATCCCTGGATGCGCCGCTGCGCGTTCCAGTCGGTCTCGCCGTGCCGGACCAGGGTGAGGAGCGTCGTCACCCGTCGATCCTGCCAGAGCGCTCCGGAGCAGCCGACACCGGAGCGGACGACTCCGCAGCAGCCGACACCGCAGCGGACGACTCCGCAGCGGACGTCGCCGGTGCAGCCGACGCCGCGGCGGACGGGACGAGCCGCGCAGCCAGTGCCTCGAGCGTCTCCGTGGTGCCGGCGTCGAGCTTCGCCACCGCGCGCCGGTCGCTGCGGGTGGCTCCCCGGTTCACGATGACGACCGGGAGCTTCCGCCGGGTGGCGTGGTCGACCAGTCGGACGCCGGAGTTCACGGTGAGCGACGAGCCCACGACGAGCAGCGCGTCGGCGTCCGCGACGATCGAGACGGCCTCGCGGAACTTCTCGGCGGGCACGAACTCGCCGAAGAACACGACGTCCGGCTTCAGCACCCCGCCGCACACCGAGCAGTCGGGCACCCGGAAGCGCTCCACGTCGGTGATCTCGACGTCGCCGTCCGGCTGCAGCTGCACCGTGCCCGGCTCGTCGATCCAGGGGTTCTCGCGGTCGAGCACACCGGCGAGGTCGGCGCGCGAGAACACCTGCCCGCACGTCAGGCAGACCGCGCGGTCCATCGAGCCGTGGATCTCCACGACCCGCCGGGACCCGGCACGGAGGTGCAGGCCGTCGACGTTCTGCGTGACGACCCCGGTGACGATGCCGGCGTCCTCGAGGACGGCGAGCGCGCGGTGACCGGTGTTCGGCCGGGCGGCGGCGAAGGTGCGCCACCCCAGGTGCGAACCGGCCCAGTAGCGCTGGCGCTTCGCCGGGTCGGAGCGGAACTCCTGGAAGGTCATCGGCTTCCGCACCACCCGGCCCGCGCCGCGGTAGTCGGGGATGCCGGAGTCGGTGCTCAGCCCGGCGCCGGAGAGCACGGCGACGCGCTTGCCCGTCAGCAGCTCCACGACGCGGTCGAGCTCGTCCGTCATCGGGTCGGTCAGCACGTCGTCCACGGTACCCTCAACAGCCGAACGCCCAGCCGCCTTCCCACGAAACGAGCCCCGTGCACCCCGTCCGCATCGACTCTCTCGACGACCCCCGACTCGACGACTTCGCCCGGCTCACCGACGTGGCGCTGCGGCGGGTCACGGAGCCCGAGGGCGGGCTGTACATCGCCGAGTCGAACACGGTCATCGAGCGCGCGGTCCGCGCCGGGCACGTCCCGCGGAGCGTCATCGTGCAGGAGAAGTGGCTCGACAGCGTGCTGCCCCTGGTGGCGGACCACGACGGCCCGGTCTTCGTCGGACCGGATGCGCTGCTCGAGGACCTCACCGGCTTCCGGATGCACCGGGGTGCCCTCGCCGCGATGCACCGACCGGAGCTGCCGTCGGTGGCCGACGTGGTCCGGGACGCGAAGGTCGTCGTGGTGCTCGAGGACGTCGTCGACCACACCAACGTCGGCGCGGTGTTCCGCAGCGTCGCCGGCCTCGGGGCGGACGCGGTCCTGGTGAGCCCGCGCTGCGCGGACCCCCTGTACCGCCGGAGCGTCCGGGTGAGCATGGGCACGGTGCTCCAGGTGCCGTGGACCCGCATCGGGGAGTGGCCGGCCGCCGGCGAGGAACTCCGCGCGCAGGGCTTCCACCTCGCCGCGATGGCGCTCACCGACCGCTCGGTCGACCTGGACGCGTTCGTCGCCGACGTCCCCGAGCGGGTCGCGCTCGTGATGGGCACGGAGGGGCAGGGCCTGACCGACGCCGCGATCGCCTCCGCCGACACGACGGTCCGCATCCCGATGGCGCACGGCGTCGACTCGCTCAACGTGGCGGCGGCGAGCGCGGTGGGGCTCTGGGCGGTCACGCACGCGCAGCGCGCTGCACGTCCGACCACCTGACCAGCTGACCGCTCGTCGACGGCCCGGCGTACCGCTTCAGGCAGCGCCGGCCGGGAGGCCCGTGCCGACCCCGTCGCGCAGCCAGCGGTCCGCCGTGGTCACCAGTGCTCGGTCGGTGCCGGTCCCGCCGGTCAGGCACAGGCCGACGGGTGCGTCGTCGACGGTGAGCGCCGGCACGCTCAGGGAGGGCACCCCGCCCACGCTCGCGAGCGCGGTCATGGTGGTCGTCGCGGTGCGGACGCGCTCGAGCTCCTCCGCGCCGGCGCCGAGCGACGGGGCCGGGCCCGGAGCGGTCGGCGTGACGAGCACCCGGTCGACCAGGGCCGCTCGGATCGCTTCTCGGACCCCGGGGAAGCGCCGGAGGGCCTCCGCGACGAGGTCCGGCGGGTTCGCGGCGGCCGCGGCGAACCGCTGCCCGACGACGGCCCCGAGGGCGCCGGGGTGGGCCGCTATCCACTTCCCGTGCGCCGCCGTCGCCTCGGCACCCTGCACGAGCCGCAGGAGCTCGCGGAGGTCCTCGAGCGCGGGGAGCCCGAGGTCGTCGAGCGTCACGACCGGCAGGTCACCGACGACGGCGTGGACGGCGTCCTGCGTCGCCGGGTCCGCGGCGGCGAGGAGCTCCGCGAGCACGACCGGCGCCCCGGCCTCCGACACGGGGTGCGACCCGTGCGGCACCGAGGCGTCGAGGGCACGGACCATGGTGTCGGCGTCCCTGGTCAGCCACCCGACGGTGTCGAACGACGGCGCGAGCGGCAGCAGTCCGGCGCGGTCGACGACGCCGTGGGTCGTCCGCAGGCCCCAGAGCCCCTGGTACGAGGCGGGGATCCGCAGCGATCCCGCGGTGTCCGTACCGAGTCCGACGTCCGCCACCCCGGAACGGACGGCCGACGCTGATCCGCTGGACGAGCCTCCCGGCACACGCGACGGGTCGGCGCCGTTCGGCGGGGTGCCGTGGTGCTCGTTGCGTCCGGTCAGCGCGTAGGCGAACTCGTCCGTCCGCGCGATGCCGCGGACCGACGCGCCGGCGTCGAGGAGGGCGGCGACCGCCGCTGCGGAGGCGGGGACGGGCACGGACTCCTGCAGGTACGTCGGGTTGCCGGCCCCGACGCGGTGGCCGGCGACGGCGTACAGGTCCTTGACCGCCACCGTGGCGCCGTCGAGACGGCCGCGGCCGGTCGGCGGCAGGAGCGGGTCGCCGACGACGCGCCACACGGTGGTGTCGAGGGGTCGGGATCGACCGGTGACGTGCGCCGCCTCGATGCGCCACCTGTCGGCCTGACGGCGCCAGAGCTGGGTCTGCAGACCCGAGCCGCCGTCGCGGAACGCGGCGACGCAGACGACGAGCGCGAGGTCCTCGGCGAGCACCCGGACCTCGGTGCGGGACAGGTGGCGCGGCGCGACTCCACCCCGCGCACCGCGGAAGGTGCTGATCGCGTCGTGCCCGACGAGCAGGCCGCGGTCGTCGCCGCGCAGGGTGTCGGCGGAGCGGACGAACGCGTCGTCGAGCGCCGCGAGGTCGTCGTCGGCGAGTGCCCGTTCGTAGGCGTCGAGGGCGTCGAGCAGGCCGGTCGGTGCCGACGGACCGCCGGTCGGCCGTGCCGCGGCCGTCACCGGACGTCCGCGAAGTCGGCCTTGCGGATGCGGGCGTGCGCCCCGGTCACCAGGTCGACCACCTGCGACACGTCGAAGTCCGTCGCCGCGCTGAGGTAGGCGTACGCGAGGTGCGGTTCCATGCCGTACCGCGCGCCCAGGATCGCGATCGCGTGCCGGACGCAGGCCCGGACGGCCTCGTCGAGGTCGGGGTCGAGTCCGGTCGGCACCAGGTGGTCCCGCGTCTCGACGAGCGGCCAGACGAGCTCCCCGAACTGCTGCGCTGCCTCGGCGGCCGGCGTGACGTCGAAGCGCACCGTCGCACGGAGGGAGGCCTCCATGGCGGTGAGCGCGACCTCGCCGTCCCCCTGCGCGAAGTGCGGGTCGCCGACGTAGGCCAGGGCACCCGGCACGAGGACCGGCAGGTGGAGCTGCGCACCGGCCTGCAGCAGGTTGACGTCGATGTTGCCGCCGTGACGTCCGGGCGGGACCGAGTGCAGCCGCTCGCCGGGGGTCGCGACGCCCATGATGCCGAGGAAGGGCGCGAGCGGGAACCGGGCGTACCGGTCCCCGCGCTCGGTGAGTGGGATGCGTCCGAGGAGCCGGTCGTCGCCGGGCCTGTCGTCGCCGGGCCCGTCGTCGCCGGGCCCGTCGTCGGCGGGCACCACGTCGGCGAAGACGCTGACGGTGCGCCCGTCGACCGGGTACTCGCCGTGCAGGGCCCCGCGGCCGTGCCGGTTCGACACCACGCCGTACGGCACGCGGGGGAGCGTCTCGAGCACGGTCATGGTCAGGACGTCGCCCGGCTCGGCACCGTCGACGGCGATCGGTCCGGTGACCACGTGCGGGCCGTCCCGCTCCGGGTCGCGGCGACCGGTCCGGGCGATCGCGACCGCGTCGGCGAGCACGTGCTCCGGCGCGACGCCGTGGCGGCCGAAGAAGGCGACGGGGTCACTGCCCTGGTCCGGCAGGAGCCCCTCGTGGCTCACGGTGTCGATCGTCAGGTCGTCACCGGGAGCGAGCGTCACGACCGGGCGGTCGTCGCCGTTCGGGAGCCGTCCCCAGAGCACCCGGTCGGCCTCGGCCGGCAGGTACCGCGACGACCGGACCGGGCCGGTGTCGGGCTGGAGCACCGTGACCGGAGCCGGAGCCGGAGCCGGAGCCGGGCCCGGTGCGGTCTTCTTGCCCTCGGCCGGGTCGGTGGCCGGGTCGGTGGACGGGGCGGTGGTGCGGCCGCCACGCGTGGCGCCCGGGGTGGTTCCGTGGTGCATGTCCAGCACGCTAGGGGCTGCCGGGCGACGCACGGATCCCGGAGCGCGATGTTTTACGTGTTCGTCACACGACGGTCGGGGGACGACCGGCGGCTCGCTGTCGGCCGGCACCCCGGGACTGCCCGGTACCCTCGGTTCCCGTGCCCCGTGTCGTCCGCAGCCCCCGCTCCGCCGTCAGGAGGCCCGTGACGATCGGCGTCGTCGCGGTGCTCCTGCTCGCCGTCGGGTACCTGGTGGCCGTCGCCGTCGTGCCGTTCGCGCCGGCGAGCGCCACCACGACGAAGTACTCCGCCCCGACCTCGACCCTGCCGGACCTGCGGTTCCCGGGCTACGGGGCGACCGCGGTCCAGGCCACCGGGTTCCCGGAGAGCCTGCGCACCAGCGGGGACACCAAGGCCCGCTCGATCGCGAGCATCACCAAGGTCGTGACGGCCCTGGTCGTGCTCGATGCGAGACCGCTCGACCGCGGGGAGTCCGGCCCGACGATCCGCTTCGACGCGCAGATGCAGGCGCTCTACGCCGAGTACCTGGCGCAGAACGGCGAGGTGGCGCCGATGCCGGACGGCCTGCGGCTGTCCGAGCACCAGACCATGCAGGTCATGCTGATGAAGTCGGCGAACAACTACGCCGGTGCGCTCGCGCTCTGGGCCTTCGGGTCGATGGACGGCTACGAGCGCGCCGCCTCGGCCTGGCTGGACGAGCACGGGTTGGACGACACGACGATCCACGAGCCGACCGGCCTCGACCCCGCGAACCGCTCGACGGCGACCGACCTGGTGCGGCTCGGACAGCTCGCACTGGCTGACCCCGTCGTGAAGGAGATCGTCGGGACGGAGCAGGTGACCGTGCCCGGGGCGGGCGAGATCGAGAACTCGAACAAGCTCCTCGGGATGGACGGCATCGAGGGGATCAAGACCGGCACGCTCGACGAGGCGGGGGCCTGCCTGCTGTTCGCCGCCACGTACCAGCGCGGGGGCCGGCAGGTCACCGTCGTCGGTGTCATGCTCGGCGGCAGGGACCACCCGTCACTCGACGTCGACGTCCGCCGCCTGCTCCGCTCGGTGGCCGACAACTTCCAGACGGTCACGCTCACGCACGCCGGCCAGACCTTCGGCACCTACTCGACGCCCTGGCGGGACGACGCCGACGCCGTGGCCGCCGATGCCGCCGAGGTCCTGGTCTGGGGCGACACGACGGTCACCGCACGCACCCGGCTCGACAGCGTCACGCTCGGCGAGCGGGGCGAGCGGGTCGGCTCCGTACGGTTCTCGATCGAGCACCACGACCCCGTGACCGTGCCGCTCGAGCTCGAGCGCTCCATCGAGGACCCGGGGCTCTGGTGGCGCTGGACGAACCCGTTCCGCGGCGTCGAGACCAGTCCGTCGGCAGCCGCCGCCGGCGCAGCCCCGCGCGCGGCCTCCACGTCGCTCGACCCCGCGTCGCCACCGCAGCGCTGGGGGCTCGCCGCGTAGGGTCTCGAGCGTGACGACGACGTTCCCGCGCAGCACCCCGTCCGCCCTCGGCATCGACGCACGCGGGATCACCGCGTTCCTCGACGCCCTCGAGTCGACACCGGACGTCGAGCCGCACAGCATCGTGCTGCTGCGACACGGCCGGGTGGCCGCCGAGGGATGGTGGGCCCCCTACGCCGCGGACCGCGTCCACCTGCTCTACTCGCTCAGCAAGAGCTTCACCGCCGCTGCCGTCGGCATCGCCGTCCGTGAGGGGCTCGTCGACCTCGACGCCACGGTGCTGTCGTGCTTCCCTGAGCTCGACGCGGACGTCACCGACGAGCGCAGTCGCCGGATCCGGGTCCGACACCTGCTCGCGATGGCGTCCGGGCACCGCGAGGAGACCCTGCAGCGGGCCGAGGCCACCGACCCGGAGGACCTGGTCCGCGGGTTCCTCCTCACCCCGCCGGACGAGGAACCCGGCACGGTCTTCGCGTACAACCAGCCGTGCACGTACACGCTCGCCGCGATCGTCCGCCGGGCGAGCGGCGAGTCCCTCGTCGACTACCTGCGCCCGCGCCTGCTCGACCCGCTCGGCATCGACGACCTCTCGTGGAAGCGCGACGACACGGGCGCCGAGCTCGGGTTCAGCGGTGCGTACGCGCCGACGGCCGCCGTCGCAGCGCTCGGCCAGCTGTACCTGCAGCGGGGCGTGTGGGACGGGCAGCGCATCCTCGACGAGGACTGGGTCGACGCCGCCACGAGCACGCAGGTCGACAACCCCCACGAGGAGAACGCGGACTGGCGGCAGGGCTACGGCTTCCAGTTCTGGATGGCCCGCCACGGCTTCCGCGGCGACGGCGCGTACGGCCAGTTCTGCGTCGTGCTGCCGGAGCAGGACGTCGTGCTCGCCCTGACCGGGCAGTCGCTCGACATGCAGGCGGTGCTCGACGCGGCCTGGCAGCACCTGCTGCCGGCGATCGCGCCGCAGGACGGCGACGAGGGCGCTGCGGGCACGGCCGCCGGTGTCGACGCGGACCCCGGTCTGGAGGCACGGCTCGCCTCCCTCGGGCTGCCCCCGGTGCAGGGCGGTCGCCTGGCCGACGCCGTGGCCGGGTCCTACGAGTCCGACGGCGTGCTCGAGGGGCTCCGGTTGGAGTCCGACGCCGAGGGCTGGCGACTCACGGTCGACGTCGACGGCGGGCTGCTGTCGGTCCCGGTCGGTCAGGGCGCGTGGTCGGTCGAGGGGCCGCTCGCCACGAGCGGTGCGACCGGACCCGACGGCACCGTCGAGGTCGTCGTCCGCTTCGTCGAGACCCCGCACGCCGCCCGGCTCCGGCTCGACCCGACCGCGGGGACGGCGACGGGGGAGTGGACCACGCAGCCGCTGCACGACGGGCCGCTCACGCTGCGCCGCCCGGTCGACTGACCGATCGCGCCCACTGGCGGACACCGCGCCGCGCACACGGGGGTGCGGCCTCCGACCGAGGGTGCACTCCGGGTCAGGGCGTGTCGGACGTCACGTCAACGGGCTGCAGGTCGGGCCGCTTCGCGCTGATGCCGTCGCCGGACGACGTGTGCCGGATGCGCCGCACGACCCAGGGGACGAGGTACTCGCGCGCCCACCCGAGGTCCTCGACGCGGGCCTCGCGCCACGGTCTGGCCTCGAGCGGCTCCGGCGTCACCGGGTCGAGCCCGTGCTCGACCCCGAGGGCGTCGAGCACGGCCGCGGCGACGGTCGCGTGGCCGGTCGGGGAGTGGTGCAGGCGGTCCGGCGCCCACATCCGGGGGTCGCGGAGGACCCGGAGCGCCCACATGTCGGCGACGAGGGCACCGTGCTTGAGCGCGATCGCGTGCAGGTTCTCGTTGTAGATCGCCGTCTTGCCGCGGACCATGCCGAGCACGGGTGTCATGCCGACGTCGGGGCCGGTGAAGAGCACGACGGTGGCGCCGTCGCTCCGCAGCCGCCCGACCATGCCGTCGAACCGTTCGGCGAGCTCGTCGGGGTCCGAGCCGGGGCGGATGATGTCGTTGCCGCCGGCGGACACCGTCACGAGGTCGGGGCGGAGCGCGAGGGCCGGCTCGACCTGCTCGTCGACGATCTGCCCGAGCAGGCGCCCGCGGATCGCCAGGTTGGCGTACGCGAACCCGTCCGCCCGGCCGGCGAGGACCTCGGCCACGCGGTCGGCCCACCCACGGTTGCCGCCGGGGACGGTGGGGTCCGGGTCACCGATCCCCTCGGTGAACGAGTCACCGATCGCGACGTACCTGGACCACGCATGACGAGCTGACACGCCTCCGACCGTAGTCTCGTGGCATGACGTTGGCCGACGAACCCGGGTGGACGCTGTCGCAGGACCTGCTGGAGCGGATCGCCGCCCGCGCGCCGCGGTACGACGCCGAGAACGCGTTCTGCGCCGAGGACCTCGAGGAGCTGCGCGCGGCCGGCTGGCTGCGCATCGGCGTCCCGGTCGGGCAGGGCGGCGCTGGGCTCGGCCTCGCCGCGACGAGCGCCCTGCAGCGGCGGCTCGCGCAGGCCGCGCCGGCGACCGCGCTCGGGCTCGGGATGCACCAGGTGTGGGTGCAGGCGGCGCGCGCCGTCACGGCGCGGGGCGGGTCGTTCCTCCAGGCCGTCACCGACCACGCGGCGGTCGACCACCTGCTCGCCTTCGGGGTGAGCGAACCGGGCAACGACGCCGTGCTGTTCGACTCGTCGACGACGGCGGAGCCTGACGGCGACGGCGGCTACCGCTTCACCGGCACGAAGGTGTCCACCTCGCTCGCCCCGGCGTGGGACGTCCTCAGCGTGTTCGGCAAGGACACCAGTGGTCCGGAGCCACGGCTCGTGCACGGCTTCGTGCTGCGGTCCGACGGCGACGTCGAGCACCTCGACGACTGGGACACGCTCGGGATGCGCGCGACCCAGAGCCGGACGACGCTGCTGCACGGCGTGCACGTGCCGGCGTCGCGGATCGTCCGGGTGCTCCCCGTCGGTCCGACGCAGGACCCGCTCGTCTTCGGGGTGTTCGCGGCGTTCGAGCTGCTCGTGGCGTCGGTGTACGTCGGGATCGCCGAACGGGCGCTCGGACTGGCCGTCGCAGCGGTGTCCGGTCGACGCGGGCGCGACGGCGTCCCGCGGTCGCAGGACCCCGACGTCCGCCGTGCGGTCGCCGACCTGCGCGGCGCGGTCGACGCGGTCGCCCTGCAGGTGTCCGCCCTGGCCCGGTCGGTCGACGAGCTGGACGACCTCGGCCCCCGCTGGTTCCCGCTGCTCGTCGGCACCAAGGCGCGGACGGTGGACGCGGCGCAGCACGTCGTGGACGAGGCGCTGCGGCTCGCCGGCGGCTCGGCGTTCCGGGCGTCGTCGGAACTCGCCCGGCTCGCGCGGGACGTCCGTGCGGGGCAGTACCACCCGTCGACGCGGGACTCGGCGGCGCGGACGATCGCCGCCGCGGAGCTCGGGCCGCTCGCCTGAGCCGGAGCCCGGCCCGGGTGTCGGTGGTGCGTGGCATCATCGCCGGGTGAGCAAGCAGGACGGACGCAACCGGCTCGTCTCCGAGCGTCCGGTCGACGACGTGACGGCGACGGTCCTGCACGTCGACATGGACGCCTTCTTCGCCTCCGTCGAACTGCTGGACCGTCCCGACCTGCGCGGGCTCCCCGTCATCGTCGGACACGACTCGGACCGCTCCGTCGTCACCGCCGCCACGTACGAGGCCCGTCGCTACGGCGTGAACTCGGCGATGCCGATGGCCGTGGCGAAGCGCCGGTGCCCGAACGCCGTCATCGTCGAGCCGCACTTCGAGAAGTACGCGGCGAAGTCGGCCGCGGTGATGCGCGTCTTCGGGCAGTTCACCCCGAAGGTCGAGAAGCTCGGGATCGACGAGGCGTTCCTCGACGTCGCCGGTGCGCTCCGGCTCTACGGCACCCCGTGGCAGATCGGCACCGCCATCCGCGCCGCGGTCCTCGCCGAGACGGGTCTCCACTGCTCGGTGGGCGCGGCCTCCACCAAGTTCGTCGCCAAGCTCGCGTCGAGCCGGTCCAAGCCGGACGGGCTCCTCGTCGTGCCGGCCGCGCACACCGTGGCCTTCCTGCACCCCCAACCGGTCGCGGCGCTCTGGGGCGTCGGCGGCACGACGCAGGAGAAGCTCGAGCGCCGTGGCATCCGCACGGTCGGGGACCTCGCCCACACGCCGCTGCCGTCGCTCGTCGCCGCACTCGGTCCCGCCGGCGGACAGCGCCTGCACGACCTGTCCTGGGGCCGCGACCCGCGCGTGGTCGACACCGGCGTCAGCGAGAAGTCGATCGGGCACGAGGTCACCTTCGGACGTGACCTGACCGAGCGTGACGACGTCGCCCGCGAGCTCCTGCGCCTGGCCGACAAGGTCGCCGTGCGCCTGCGCCGCGCCGACGTGCAGGCCCGCACGGTCGCGCTCAAGGTGCGGTACACCGACTTCAGCACCCTCACCCGGTCCCGGACGCTCGCCGAACCGACCGACGTGGCGAAGCGGCTCCACCACGAGGCGGTCGAGCTCTACGACGTCCTGCACCGGCCCGGCAACCGGATCCGCCTGATCGGCGTGCGCGGCGAGAACCTCGTCCCGGCAGCGGCGAGCAACGCGCTGTGGGACGACGACGCGCCGTGGCGGGAGACCGAGACGACGGTCGACGCGGTCGCCGCACGCTTCGGTGCCGGCGTGCTCCGGCCCGCCTCGCTCGTGCGCGGCACGCCCGAGCAGCGTCCGCCGCACGCCCGGCAGGACCCGGCCTGACGGTAGGATCGCGTGAAGTGAGCGCAGCGGAGTACGACGACCAGCAGCAGCCCGCGACGCTGTGGGGCGACGCCCCGGACGGCGACGACCGGGCGACGCGGGAGCAGTCCGCGGTCGGTGGTGAACCGGCCGCGCCGGGCGCTGCCCGACCCCACGACGAGGCCGTGGTCCAGGCGGAGAACGCCGGCAACGCGGCCGCCGAGCACCTGTCACCGGCCTTCCCGGAGCGGGCTGCGTGGGGAACCGCGTCGAAGCTCCGTGCGTGGCAGGTCGAGGCGCTCACGAAGTACTTCGAGACCGAGCCGCGCGACTTCCTCGCCGCCGCGACCCCCGGCGCCGGCAAGACCACGTTCGCGCTCCGCCTCGCCACGGAGCTCCTCGCCCGCGGCACCGTCGACCGCATCGTCGTCGTGGCCCCGACGGAGCACCTCAAGCGGCAGTGGGCGGACTCTGCCGACCGCGTGGGCATCCGGATCGACCCGATGTTCAAGAACGGCGACGGGATGTTCGGGCGGCACTACCAGGGCGTGGCGATCACCTACGCGCAGGTCGGCATGAACCCCGAGGTCCACCAGAAGATCACCGAGGGCGGTCGCACGCTGGTGATCCTCGACGAGGTCCACCACGGCGGCGACGCACTCACCTGGGGCGACGGCATCCGCGAGGCCTTCACGAAGGCAACCCGTCGGCTGTCCCTCTCCGGCACCCCGTTCCGGTCGGACACGGCCCCGATCCCGTTCGTGCAGTACGCCCCCGACGAGCAGGGCATCCGGACCTCGATCTCCGACTACAACTACGGGTACGGCCGCGCGCTCAAGGACGGCGTCGTCCGCCCGGTGCTGTTCATGGCCTACGCCGGGCAGATGCGCTGGAAGACGCGCATGGGCGACGAGATGTCGGCGTCCCTCGGCGAGCAGGTCACGAAGGACATCACCGCACAGGCGTGGCGGACCGCGCTCTCGCCGGAGGGCGAGTGGATGCCCGCCGTGCTGTCGGCCGCCGACAAGCGGCTGACCGAGGTCCGTCGCGGCGTGCCGGACGCCGGCGGCCTGGTGATCGCGACCGACACCACGACCGCGCGCGCCTACGCCCGGATCCTGCAGCAGATCACCGGCGAGCGACCGACCGTGGTGCTCTCCGACGAGGCCGCCGGATCGAGCCGGATCCAGGCGTACGCCGAGGACACCTCGCGCTGGATGGTCGCCGTCCGCATGGTGTCCGAGGGCGTCGACGTACCCCGGCTCTGCGTCGGCGTGTACGCCACGAGCGCGAGCACACCGCTGTTCTTCGCGCAGGTGATCGGGCGCTTCGTCCGGGCCCGCCGCCGCGGCGAGACCGCGAGCGTGTTCCTGCCGAGCGTGCCCGGGCTGATGGCCCTCGCGGCGTCGCTCGAGCTCGAGCGCGACCACGCCCTCGACCGGCCGAAGGACAGCGACGACGGGATGTACAACCCCGAGGACGCCATGGTCGCCGAGGCCAACAAGGAGGACCGGGCGTCCGAGAGCCTGCTCGAGGTGCAGCCGTTCGAGGCGCTCGACTCGCAGGCGTCGTTCGACCGGGTGCTCTACGACGGCGGCGAGTTCGGCACCGGGGGCGAGGTCGGCTCGCTCGAGGAACTCGACTTCATCGGCATCCCGGGGCTCCTCGAACCCGACCAGGTGCGCGATCTCCTGCGGGCCCGTCAGGCATCCCAGGCGAAGCGGTCGAAGGGCCGCGCGGCGAAGGACGGCCTCCCCAAGAGCAAGCCCGACGAGTCGCGCCCGATGTACCAGACCATCAAGGAGCAGCGGACCGAGCTCGCACGGCTCGTCTCGATCTGGTCCCGGCACGCGAACGAACCGCACGGGGCCATCCACGCCGAGCTCCGTCGGATCAGCGGTGGGCCGGCCGTGGCGCAGGCGAGCATCGAACAGATCCAGAAGCGGATCGACGTGCTGCGCTCGCGGATCGGCAACCGACGGTGATCGAGCCCGTCGACGACCGCACGTGGCTGGTGAAGCGCACGCCGGAGTCCTCACCCGAGGCGATCATCGACCGCTTCGGCGGCGGGTACCGCCTGCGCCGGTTCTCGCTCACCGAGTCCCGTCGCACCCAGCACGGCGTCCACACCGGCCCCGAGCTGGCCGAGACCGCCTGGTGGCGCCTGCAGGACCGTCCGCCCGGACGGTGATCGCCCGGTGAGCGATCCGGTTGCGGTGCACGGACCGGGCGGCGCGGCTTGGTGACGTCACAGGGGTTCTTCCGGTAGACCGGGTGCATGGCAGACTCCATCCCTCACGTCCTCGTCCTCGGCGGCGGCTCCGCCGGCTACACCACGGTCAAGCAGCTCCAGAAGCACGCCGCGACCGTGCCGATGCGGATCACGCTGGTGGACCAGAACACGTACTACACGTACCTGCCGTTCCTGCCGGAGGTCGCGGGCGGGCACATCGCCCCGAAGGACGTCACCTTCGAGCTCCGTCGCGCGCTGAAGAAGACCCGCGTCATCCAGGGCAAGGTCACCGGCATCTCGTCGAAGGACAAGACCGTGTCCATCGCCACGGCCGGCGGCGACGACCGCACGCTCGGCTACGACCAGCTCGTCGTCGCGCTCGGCTCGGTGACCCGTACGTTCCCGACCCCCGGGCTCGAGGAGTACGGCGTCGGCTTCAAGACCGTGGAGGAGGCCGCCTACGTCCGCGCGAAGCTCCTCGACAACATCGCGAAGGCCGCTGCCACCCGTGACGAGGACGAGCGTCGCCGTCTGCTGACGAGCATCTTCGTCGGCGGTGGCTACACCGGCGTCGAGGCGATCGGTGAGCTCTTCGACGTCTCGCAGGCCGCCATCAAGACCTACCCGTCGCTCGCCGGTGAGCAGCCGCGCTGGGTGCTCATCGACGCGCTCGACCGCGTCGCGCCCGAGGTGGGCCCGGAGCTCTCGAAGTGGACCCTCGAGTCGCTCCGTGCCCGCGGCATCGACGTCCGTCTGAAGACCACCATGCCGAGCGCCGAGGGCGGGGTCATCAAGCTCTCCGACGGCGACGAGTTCGCCACCGGGCTGCTCGTCTGGACCGCCGGCGTCAAGCCGAACCCGCTCCTCGACGCCACGGACCTGCCGCGTGGTCCGAAGGGCCACCTCGCTGCGAACGCGAAGCTCCAGGTCGAGGCCGAGGACACGCACGAGGTCGTCCCGGGTGTCTGGGGCCTCGGCGACGTCGCGCAGGTCCCCGACCTGACCGCCGAGAAGCAGCCGGCCTACTACCCGCCGAACGCGCAGAACGCCGTCCGTCAGGCCGTCGTCGCCGCGGACAACGTGGTCGCCACCATCACGGGCAAGCCGCTCGAGGAGTACCGCCACCCGTCGATCGGCACCGTCGCCTCGTACGGCGTCGGCAAGGGCGCCGGCAACATCAAGGGTGTCAAGATGACGAACCTGCTCGCCTGGCTCGCGCACCGCTCGTACCACGTGTACGCGATGCCGACGCTGAACCGGAAGGTCCGCATCGTCATCGGCTGGATCACCGGTGCGGTGTCAGGCCGCGACGCGACCAGCCTCATCAAGGAGACCGACCCGCGACGCAACTTCGTCGAGGCCTCGAAGAGCTGACACAGGTCGACGTCACCACGTGACGGACGGGAGGCACGGTGCCGGTCGGCACCGCGCCTCCCGTCCGTTCGCCGGTCCCTCGTCGACGGTCCCGGTCGTTCTGCTCAGATCGCGCGGTCCTGGATCGCCTCGCACGGCACCGAGGCGAGCGTGGGCTCCACGAACGAGAGGAGCGCCCATGCGTGCCATGACCTACCGCGGACCGTACCGGGTCCGTGTCGAGGAGAAGCCCGATCCCCGGATCGAGCACCCGAACGACGCCGTCGTCCGGGTCGAACGGGCCGCGATCTGCGGTTCCGACCTGCACCTCTACCACGGCATGATGCCCGACACCCGCGTCGGGCACACCTTCGGCCACGAGTTCATCGGCGTGGTCGAGGAGGTCGGTTCGTCGGTGGCGTCACTCGCCGTCGGCGACCGCGTGATGGTGCCCTTCAACGTCTACTGCGGCTCCTGCTGGTTCTGCGCGAGGGGGCTGTTCTCGAACTGCCACAACGTGAACCCGAACGCGACGGCCGTCGGCGGCATCTACGGGTACTCGCACACCACGGGCGGCTACGACGGCGGGCAGGCGGAGCGCGTCCGCGTACCGTTCGCCGACGTCGGCCCGTCCGTCATCCCGGAGTGGCTGGACGCCGAGGACGCCCTCCTGATGACCGATGCCCTGAGCACGGGCTACTTCGGCGCACAGCTCGCCTCGATCCGCGAGGGCGACACCGTGGTGGTGCTGGGCGCCGGCCCGGTCGGGCTGTTCGCTGCCCGGTCGGCGTGGTTCATGGGTGCCGGCCGCGTGATCGTCATCGACCAGCTGGAGTACCGGCTCGAGAAGGCGCGCACCTTCGCCCACGCCGAGACCATCAACTTCGCCGAGGTCGACGACGTCGTGCTCGAGATGAAGCAGCAGACCGACTTCCTCGGAGCGGACAGCGTGATCGACGCCGTCGGTGCCGAGGCGGACGGCAACTTCACCCAGCAGGTCACGGCGTCGAAGCTCAAGCTGCAGGGCGGGTCACCGACCGCGCTCAACTGGGCGATCGACGGTGTGCGCAAGGGCGGGACGATCTCCGCCGTCGGCGCGTACGGACCGATCCCGAGCGCGGTGAAGTTCGGCGACGCCATGAACAAGGGCCTGACGATCCACACGAACCAGGCGCCGGTCAAGCGCCAGTGGCCCCGGCTGCTCGAGCACATCCAGGCCGGACACTTCCGTCCGAGCGACATCATCACGCACCGGGTCCCGCTCGAGCACATCGACGAGGCCTACCACCTGTTCTCGTCGAAGCTCGACGACTGCATCAAGACGGTGATCGTGCCGTGAAGGAGACACCCGTGACCGACCACACGCCCTACATCGCCGACCCGCCCCGACGTGTGCCCTCGTCGGCGGAGCTCCGTGAGCGCATCCCCGGGTGGGGGAGCGACCTCGACCCGGCCGACCGTCCGTCGGTGCCGAAGCTCTCCCGCGAGGTCGGACTCGCCTCGGGTGCCCACTGGGACGTCCCCGAGCCACAGCCCGGCGGCGAGGGCCGCGAGCGGTCGATCGAGCACGCCCACGTCACGCCCGTGTTCGGGACGGCGCAACCGCTGTCCGGGCTCGCCGGGGTCGTGAAGCGGTTCGCCTACGCCCGGTACAGCGAGGGACGGCTGGCGCACTGGCTGCTCCTCGTGCTGGGCGACCGGATCGACGTGGCCACCCACCGGGTGACGGACGCGCTCCGCGGCCGACCGGACCGGGTCGTGCACGAAACCGGCGTCCGCGCCGAGTGGCGGGTGCACCCCGTGCGGTCGCGGATCGGGTCCTCGCGGCGGGACTGGCGGCACGGGCTGCTCGACCCGCTCGTGGCGAACTGGGGCTGGCTCGCCGCCCTCGGCGGCCTGGTGCTGGTCGTGCGTCGCCTGCGGCGTCACTGAGACGTGGGGCGGAGGCCCTCGCGCCGCGCGCCTCCTGCGACACCGCGCTCGTCGTTCGACAGCGGTGATGTCGCACGATGCGCGTGCATCGGGTCATCGGCCCGCGATGCTCGCCGGGCGAGCACGGACGAGAAGAGCCCCCTGGCCGACAGGCCAGGGGGCTCTTCTCCTCTTGTGTCCGAGGGGGGACTTGAACCCCCACGCCCTAATACGGGCACTAGCACCTCAAGCTAGCGCGTCTACCAATTCCGCCACCCGGACAGGGTGTTCTGCACTTGTTCGGCTGTCGTTCCGGGCTGTTTTCCCGGCGTTCCTGCCGAGAGAAGACACTAGCACGGCTCTGAACGCACGATGAACACGGGCGCGCATCCCGGGCGAGTCCCCCGGAACGACGGGCGAGCAGGGGGGCGTACGCGGGTGCGTCGCGGGCTGCCGGTAGCGTTGGTGGCATGAGCGACGCCCTGCCGACCGAGCCGGACCTCGAGGCCACCGCCGCCATCGCGCGGGACCTCATCCGCATCGACACCACGAACTGGGGCGAGGGCAGGTCGGTCGGCGAGACCGAGGCGGCGCAGTACGTGGAGGCGGAGCTGCGCGACCTGGGCTTCGCGCCGCAGCTCTTCGAGTCGGAGCCGGGCCGGGTGAGCGTCGTCGCCCGTGTGGCAGGGCGGAACGCCGACAAGCCGGGTCTCGTCGTGCACGGGCACCTCGACGTGGTGCCGGCCGACCCCGCGAACTGGACGGTGGACCCGTTCGGCGGCGAGGTGCGCGACGGCATGCTCTGGGGCCGCGGCGCGGTCGACATGAAGAACATGGACGCGATGATGCTGACGGCGTTGCGCGACGTGGTCGAAGGTCAGGGCGCACCCGAGCGTGACCTCGTCATCGGGTTCTTCGCGGACGAGGAGGCGGGCGGGGTGCTCGGCGCCCACCACGTCGTCGACACGCACCCGGAGGTCTTCGCCGGCGCGACCGAGGCGATCAGCGAGGTCGGCGGGTACTCGGTGACCCTCGGCGGGCAGCGGGCCTACCTGCTGCAGACCGGCGAGAAGGCCCTGATGTGGATCAAGCTCGTCGCGCGGGGCACCGCGGCGCACGGCTCGCACGTGATGCGGGACAACGCGGTGACCAAGGTGGCCGCCGCGGTGGCGCGCATCGGAGCGGAGGAGTGGCCGGTCCGGCTCTCCGGCACCACCGAGGCGATGGTCCGCGAGATCGCGCGGCTCCTCGGCGTCGACCCCGTGACGACCGGGCCGGACGAGGTCGCCCTCGCGACCGGGTCCGCCTCGCGCTTCATCCACGCGGCGCTGCACACGACGACCAACCCGACGGTCCTCCGCGCCGGGTACAAGCACAACGTGATCCCGGACGCTGCCGAGGCCCTCGTCGACCTCCGCTGCCTGCCGGGCGACGAGGAGACCGTGCTCGAGCGGGTCCGGGAACTCGCGGGCGACGACGTCGAGGTCGTGATGACGCACCGGGACGTCGGCCTCGAGCAGGACTTCGGCGGACCCCTCGTCGACGCCGTGCGCGGGACGCTCGAGCGCCACGACCCCGGGGCGCCCGTGCTGCCCTACCTGCTGTCCGGCGGCACCGACAACAAGGCGATGTCGCGGCTCGGGATCGCCGGGTACGGGTTCGTCCCGCTGCAGCTGCCGGAGGACGTCGACTTCCCGGCGATGTTCCACGGCGTCGACGAGCGCGTGCCCCTCGACGCCCTCGCCTTCGGGCGGCGCGTCCTCGGCGACCTGCTCGCCACGTACTGATACATTGCCGGGTCGCCCCTCGGCGGCGACCCGCGACGACCGGCACGAAAGGCCCCGCTCGATGCACATCCTCGAGGCGATCTTCCTCGGCTTCGTGCAGGGACTCACCGAGTTCCTGCCCGTGTCCTCCAGCGCGCACCTGCGCATCGTCGGGCTCTTCCTGCCCGATGCGAAGGACCCGGGTGCCGCGTTCACCGCGGTGACGCAGCTCGGCACCGAGACGGCCGTGCTGATCTACTTCTGGAAGGACATCACCCGGATCGTCGGGCGGTGGTTCCGCTCGGTCGTCCGGCGCGACGTGCCGAAGGGCGACCCGGACGTGCGGCTCGGGTGGCTGGTGATCCTCGGCACGATCCCGATCGGGGTCGCCGGACTCCTGCTCAAGGACTCCATCGAGACCACGTTCCGGTCGCTCTGGATCGTGGCGATCGTGCTCATCGTCTTCGGCGTCGTGCTCGGCGTGCTCGACGTCGTCGGGCGCAAGGTCCGTCCGATCGAGCAGATGACGTTCCGGAACGGCCTGCTCATCGGCGTCGCCCAGATGCTGGCGCTCGTCCCGGGCGTCTCGCGCTCCGGCGCCACGGTGTCGATGGGACTCGCCCTCGGCTACACCCGACCGGCCGCGGCGCGCTTCGCGTTCCTGCTCGCCGTCCCCGCGGTGTTCCTGTCCGGCTTTTACGAGGCCGCGACGAGCCTCGGCGACCACGGCGCGCCCTTCGGTCTCGTCGACACGCTGGTGGCGACCGTCGTCGCGTTCGTCGTCGGCTTCGTCGTCATCGCCGCGTTCATGAACTACATCTCGAAGCGCAGCTTCATGCCCTTCGTGGTCTACCGGATCGCACTCGGTATCGTGCTCATCGTGTTGCTGTCGCTCGGAGTGATCCAGCCGTGAGGGCCTGGCAGGTCCCGTCCGTCCCGTCCGTCCCCGGTGACGCGCCCCGACCCGTGGTGCACGACACCGCGGCCGGGCGGCCCGTGGACCCGACCCACGGCGCGGAGGGCGCGACGCTCTACGTGTGCGGCATCACGCCGTACGACGCCACCCACCTCGGCCACGCGGCGACCTACCTGGCGTTCGACACGCTCGGTCGCGCCTGGCGGGACGCGGGGCTCGAGGTCGAGTACGCGCAGAACACCACGGACGTCGACGACCCGCTGCTCGAGCGCGCCGCGCGGGACGGCGTCGACTGGCGCGAGCTCGCCGCGTCGCAGATCGACCTGTTCCGCCGCGACATGGAGGCACTCCGCGTCCTGCCGCCGGACCACTTCGTCGCGGTGACCGACGAGGTCGAGCGCATCGCCGAGGCCGTCGGGTACCTGCAGGAGACCGGGTACGCCTACGACGTGCCGACCGACGACTCCGAGGGCGACGACGTCTACTTCGACGTGAACCGCCCCACCGAGGCGTGGGCGCTCGGCGACGAGAGCCGCCTGGACCGCGAGACGATGCTCGTGCTGTCGGCCGAGCGGGGCGGGGACCCGAACCGCGCCGGCAAGCGCGACCCGCTCGACCCGCTGCTCTGGCGTGCCGAGCGCGCCGGGGAGCCGAGCTGGGACACCGAGCTCGGCCCGGGACGACCCGGCTGGCACATCGAGTGCAGCGTGATCGCGGGCGACAAGCTCGGCCTGCCGATCAGCGTGCAGGGCGGCGGCAGCGACCTCGTCTTCCCGCACCACGAGATGAGCGCCGGGCACGCCGCCGCGCTCGCGCACCAGCCGCTCGCCAACGCCTTCGTCCACACCGGCATGATCGCCTACCAGGGGTCGAAGATCTCGAAGTCGCTCGGCAACCTCGTCACCGTGCGCGGCCTGCTCGACGACGGCGCCGACCCGCGGGCCGTCCGGCTCGCACTGCTGTCGCACCGGTACTCGGACGACTGGGAGTGGTTCGACGGCGAACTGACGAGCGCGACCACCCGGCTCGCGACGTGGGACGCCTGGGCGTCCGGCGACGCTCCGGGTCACGAGGACGACGCCGCCGACGCGATCGCCCGCATCCGCGCGCGTGTCGCCGACGACCTCGACACGCCGGGTGCGGTCGCCGCGGTCGACACCGCGATCGCCGCGGGGACCCGCGCGACACCGGAGCTGGTCGACCTCGTCGACGCCCTGCTCGGCATCCGCCTGGCCTGAGACCGGGGGCTCGGGCAGGCGCTCTCCCGGTCGCGCGACGTGCCGCCGGTGGCCGTCGCGGTCGCACGACGTGCCGCTCACCCCAGAGGTGAGCGGCACGTCGTGCGACCGGAGCGCGTGCCGACGACGGGACGGACGGGAGGCGCGGTGCCAGCCGGCACCGCGCCTCCCGTCCGTCCCGTGGTCGCGACTACTGCTGCGGCGGCTGCGGGGGCCGCCACGGACCCTCGCCGCCGGCGGTGCCGCCGTCCTTGCCGTCCTTGCGCTCGCGTCGGCGGAGGTACTGCTCGAACTCCTGCGCGATCGCGTCCCCCGACGCCTCGGGGGAGTCGACCGTGTCGCGGGCCTGCTCGAGCTGGCCGATGTAGCTCGCCATGTCCTCGTCGTCGGCGGCGAGGGCGTCGATGCCCTCCTCCCACTCGGTGGCCTCGTCGAGCAGGCTGCCCCGCGGGACCGTGACGTCGGCGAGCTCCTCGATCTTGTCGAGGAGGGACAGGGTGGCCTTCGGCGACGGCGAGTTGTGCACGTAGTGGGGGACCGAGGCCCACAGGGAGAGCGTGGTGAGCCCCGCGGTGTCCATCGCGTCGGAGAGCACGCCGAGGATGCCGGTCGGTCCCTCGTACGTCGACCGGTCGACGTCGAACGCCGCACGGACACCGGCGTTCTCGCTCGACACGAACACCGAGATCGGTCGGGTGTGCGGGACGTCCGCCAGCATCGCGCCGACGAACACCACCGCGTCGATCGAGTACACGTCGGCGAGGTCGATGACCTCCGCACAGAACCCCCGCCAGGTCCGGGACGGCTCCGGCCCGACCAGGACGAACACGTCGCGTTCGGTCTCGGAACCGGCCGCGCCGATGACCGGACGCCCCTCGGCGCCGGGCCCGTGCAGGACGATGCGGGGCCAGCGGATGGCTCGGGAACCGTCCTCCGCGGTGCCGACCTCCGGCCGGTTGAACTGGTAGTCGACGTACCGCTCGCCGTCGATCTCGCGCAGCTCGTCGAGTTCCAGCGCGTCGACGATCCGGCGGGCGAGGCCGCTCGCAGCCTCGCCGGCGTCGTTCCAGCCCTCGAAGGCGACGACGAGCAGCCGGCCGTCGCTGAAGGGGGAGTGCTGTGGCACGGAGGGGCCTCCTGGTGGTGGAGCGGGGCGCGCACGGTGATCGCGCGCGGCCGGACACGGTCGATCACCCAGGATATGCCGGAGCCGCCCGCGGGCACCCCTCCGTCCGCCCCGAGCGGAACCGCGGCGCCGGTCGGTGCCCCGGTAGACTCGTCGCCCGTGACCGCCCAGCACCCCGAACGCGTCCTCCCCGCAGCCGTGCTGTGGGACATGGACGGCACGATCATCGACACCGAACCGATCTGGCAGCAGTCCCAGGTCGAGCTGACCGACCGGTACGGCGCCGAGTGGACCCACGAGGACGGCCTCTCCCTGGTCGGGAGCGGGCTCGAGCGGTCGGGTGAGATCCTCCGCGACCGGGGCGTCGACATGGAGGTCGAGGAGATCGTCCTGTGGATGACCGACTACGTGACGCAGCGCCTGCAGGGCGGTGAGCTCCCCTGGCGTCCCGGCGCCCGCGAACTCGTCGAGGAGCTGCACGACCGCGGCATCCCGACCGCGCTGGTGACGATGTCCCGCCGCACGATGGCGCTCGTCACCGCCGACGCCCTCGGTGCCCGCGGCTTCCGCGTGGTCGTCGCCGGCGACGACGTCGACCGTCCGAAGCCCCACCCGGACGCCTACCTGGCCGCGGCGGCGCAGCTCGGGGTCGACCCCACCGCGTGCATCGCGATCGAGGACTCGGCCACCGGGGTCGCCTCGGCCGTGGCCTCCGGCGCCGTCACCGTCGCGGTCGAGCACATCGTGCCGCTGTCCGAGATCGCCGGTGGCGACGTGCACCTGACGACGCTGGCGGACGTGGACGTCGACCGCCTCGTCGAACTGACCAGCCCGGCCCTCGCGGCCCGTACCGAGACGGCGAGCCGATGACCGAGCAGACCCAGCAGCCCTCGCAGGACGACGTCGTCGCCCTGCCGCACACCGCCGGTGGCGCCCCGCACACCCCGCCGCGCGGTCCGTTCCGCGCCGGTGACCGCGTGCAGCTCACCGGCCCGAAGGGCAAGCTCACGACGCTCTCGCTCGAGACCGCCGGCGAGTACCACACCCACCGCGGCGTGCTCCGGCACGACGACGTGATCGGGCAGCCCGACGGCTCCGTGGTCCGGGCGAGCACCGGCGACGAGTACCTCGCGCTCCGGCCGCTCCTCAACGACTACGTGATGTCGATGCCCCGCGGCGCGGCCATCGTCTACCCGAAGGACGCCGCCCAGATCGTCGCCTTCGCGGACGTCTTCCCGGGCGCCCGGGTCGTCGAGGCCGGCGTCGGCTCGGGAGCACTCTCGCTCTTCCTCCTCCGGGCGATCGGTCCGACCGGCCGGCTGCAGTCGTTCGAGCGCCGCGAGGAGTTCGCCGCCATCGCGCGCGGCAACGTCGGCACGTTCCTCGGCGCCGTGCCGGACAACTGGTCGGTGACCGTCGGCGACCTCGTCGAGGAGCTCCCCGGCGCCACCGGACCGCAGAGCATCGACCGCGTGGTCCTCGACATGCTCGCGCCGTGGGAGTGCGTCGACGCCGCGGCGGACGCGCTCGTCCCCGGCGGGCTCGTCGTCTGCTACGTGGCGACCGTCACGCAGCTGTCCCGCACGGCCGAGGCGCTGCGGGACACCGGGCGCTTCACGGACCCGCAGTCGAGCGAGACCCTCGTGCGCACCTGGCACGTGGAGGGTCTCGCCGTCCGTCCGGACCACCGGATGGTCGGCCACACCGGGTTCCTCGTGACCGCCCGGCGCCTCGCCGACGGCGTCGTGCTGCCGAACCTGAAGCGTCGTGCAGGCAAGGCCGAGTTCTCGGACGAGGACGTCGAGGCCTGGACCCCCGGCGCCGTCGGCGAGCGGTCCGCCAGCGACAAGAAGCTCCGGAAGGTCGCCCGTCAGGCAGCGGCCCAGGCGCGCAGGGTCGCCGCTGCCGAGGCCTCGACGGACGCGCAGGGGATCGCGCACGGCGGCGCCGAAGGCACCCCGGATGCCTCGCACGATGCCGCCGACGGCGACCGCTAGGCTACGCATGCCCGTCCAGCACCGAACGGAAAGAGGGTCCGTGCGCACCATCCCCGCACTCCTGGTCACCATCGGCCTCGCCGCGTCCCTGACGGGGTGCGCCGCCAGCGGGGCCGGTACGGCCGCGTCCTCCTGCCCGGCTCCCGGTGCCGCGTCGGCAGCGGTGACGGCGTCCGGTGCGTTCGGCAAGGAGCCGAAGGTGTCGGTGCCGTCCGGGCTGACCACGACGGGCACGCAGGTGTCGGTCCTGCGCTCCGGCGACGGCCGCCAGATCGAGGAGGGGACGCCGGTCCTCGTCGAGTACACCCTCGTCGACGGCAGCACCGGTCAGGTCGCGCAGACCAGCGGGTACTCCGGGCAGACCGCCCCGATCACCGCGGGCGCTGCGAACTACGGCCCCCTGGGCACCGCGCTCGAGTGCGCCCACGTGGGCGACCGGCTCGCCGTCGCCCTGCCGAAGAGCGAGCTGAGCGGGAGCGCGACCGCCGGATCCGGCACGTCGCGCAAGGCCGAGGACGCCGTGATCGCGGTCATGGACGTCAAGCAGGCGTTCGACGCCCGGGCGACCGGCACGCCGCAGCTCGCCGGCGACGGCATGCCCGCCGTCGTCCTCGCGCCGTCGGGTGCGCCCGGCATCACGATCCCGTCGTGGAGCGCCCCGAAGGACGACGCGCTGCACCTGCTCCGCAAGGGGTCCGGGGCGGAGCTCACCGCGAAGGACACCGCGGTCATCAAGTACACGGCCGTCTCGTGGGCCGGCAGCAACGGCGACTCGTCCGTCGTCGGCTCGAGCTGGACCGACGGATCGGGCGCACAGGCGATCCCGCTCGGGAAGGGCCAGGTCATCGACGGCGTGCGGAACGCCGTCCTCGGCCACCGTGTCGGTGACCAGGTCCTGGCGATCGTGCACCAGCAGGACGGCACCACCGCGTACGTCATCGACGTGCTCGGGAAGATGCCCGCCTGACCCTCGACGGTCCGTCCACCGACCGCGCGCGGGTGCACTCCGGTGCACCCGCGCTGCCGTAGGATCGGGCTCGTGCCAGCCACCCGAGCCCCCCGCGTCCCCGCCGAGGAGCGGCTCTTCAGCCTGGTGCTCGCGCTGCTCTCGACCGAGGCCGGGCTGACCAAGGCGGAGATCCTGGCCAACGTGCAGGGCTACCGGCAGCGGTACACGTCCGGTGGGGACAACGCGTCGCTCGAGCGGCAGTTCGAGCGCGACAAGGACGACGTCCGCGACCTCGGCATCCCGCTCGAGACGATCGAGACGCCCGGCGCCGCCGGCAACAACCAGACGCTCCGGTACCGCATCCCGAAGGGCGAGTACGACCTGCCGCTCGACGTCCGCTTCACCCCGGACGAGTCCGCGCTGCTGTCGCTCGCGGCGATGGCCTGGCGCGAGGGTGCGCTGTCCACCGACTCACGACGGGCGCTGCTGAAGGTCCGGTCCGCCGGTGCCGACGACGGTGGGACGGCCACGGCGCAGGGCGTCGCCGGCATGGCCGCCTACTCGCCCCGGCTCCGCGCCCGTGACACCGCGTTCGAGCCCCTGCGTTCAGCGCTCGACCGTGGCGCCGCCGTGCGCTTCGACTACATCACGCCGGGCGAGCACGCGCCCCGCCGGCGTGACCTCGCACCGCTCGCGCTCGTGCAGCACGGCGGTCGCTGGATGCTCGCAGCGCACGAGTTCTCCACCGGCGGCACGAAGAACTACCTGCTGTCGCGGATCGTCGGACCGGTCAGCGTGCACCAGGTCGGGCAGCACCCCGCTCCCGCCGGCGCCGCCGAACGTGCCCTGACCGAGCTGGACCGGGTGTGGGCCGAACGGACGGCGCGGATCGCGGTCGTGCCCGGTTCCGATGCCGAGCGCCGGCTCCAGCGTCGACGCGGCACCGAGGTCGACGACGACGGCGTGCTCGTCGTGCACCACGTCGACCCGCAGATCCTCGCCGAGGAACTGGCGGCCTTCGGTCCCGAGGTCCGGGTGCTCGAGCCCGCCGCGGTCCGCGAGCTCGTGGTCGCCCGCCTGCGCGCCCTCGTCGCCGACCACGCGGAGGCCGGCCGAGCCGACGCAGATCAGACCGCCGCCGTCGACCAGACCGCCGACGCCGGAGGTACCCGTGCCTGACCAGCAACCGCTCCAGGCACAGGACAAGCTCGCGTTCCTGCTCGTCCTCGTGCCGTACCTCATCGACCACGAGCGCGTGTCCGTGGCCGAGGCCGCACGGCACTTCGGCGTCCCCGAGCAGCGCATCCGCCGTGCGGTCGAGCTCATCGCGGTGTCCGGGGTGCCCGGCGAGACGATGCAGTACCAGCACGGTGACCTGTTCGACATCGCCTGGGACGACTTCGAGCAGAACGACATGATCGTGCTGACGAACCTCGTGGCGATCGACGACTCGCCCCGGCTGTCGGCGAGAGAGGCCTCGGCCCTGATCGCCGGCCTGCAGTACCTGTCCGCGCTGCCCGAGGCCGCCGACCGGGACGCGATCCGGTCCCTCATGGCGAAGCTCTCCCGCGGTGCCGGGGGAGCGGCGTCGAACGTCGCGGTCGGTCAGGACCTGCACGACGCGGCGCTCGCCACCATCCGCCGTGCCGTCGCCGACGGTCGTGGTCTGGCGTTCGAGTACGCCGGCCCGCGCACCCGAGGCGGGACCCGCCGTGTCGACCCGCTCCGCGTCGAGTCGATCGACACCGACTGGTACCTGCGTGCCTGGGACCTCGACCGGCAGGCGCTCCGGACCTTCCGGCTCGACCGGATGACGAGCGTGCGCGTGGACGACCGCCCGGCCGAGAAGACCATCGGCGACGTCGTGATCCCGGACACGCTCTTCCAGCAGTCCGGCGGCGACGTCATCGTCACGGTGGAGCTCGACTGCTCGGCGCTGCCCCTCGTCGCGGACTTCCTGGCGGACACCGCCGACGCCGAGGACGCAGGCGGCCGCGTCCGCATCCGGCTCGCGGCATCGAACGGCTTCGACGGGGTCGTCCGGCTGGTGGCCGGCCTGCCGGGCCGAGCGGTCGTCCTCGACCCGCCGGCGGCCCGTGCCGCCGTCCGCGCGTTCGCCGAAGCAGCCCTGGCCGCCGAGTAGCGCGCGCACCGCGCCGTCGCCGGCCACCGCGTGCACCCCGCCAGCGCCGGCCACAGCGTGCACCGCGCCCGCCGCGCACCCTGACGGACGGGAGGCACGGGGCGGGCCCGCCGTGCGCCTCCCGTCCGGTCGTCCGCCTGTGGGTCCGCCGCCGACGGCCCGACTGTCGGCCCCGGTCCCGTAGGATCGGGCCATGGCTTCGACGACCGCGAGCGGGCGAGCGAGGCGACCAGGCCGTCCGGAGAAGGACACCGAGGGTCGCATGTCGCTCGGGCAGCACCTGATCGAGCTGCGGAACCGTCTCTTCAAGGCCGTCGTCGCGGTCGCGCTCTGCGCGGTCGTCGGGTGGTTCCTCACCCCGTTCGTGCTCGATGCCCTGCGGCAGCCGGTCACCCAGCTGGCCGAGGTCGGCGGCCACACGGCCGAGCTGAACTTCCCGCAGATCACCGGCGCGTTCGACCTGCGGCTGCAGATCGCGATCACGATCGGTGTCGTCATCTCGAGCCCCGTCTGGCTCTACCAGGTCTGGGCGTTCATCGTCCCGGCGCTGGTGCGGCGCGAGAAGCAGTACGTGTTCGGGTTCCTGGGCACCGCGATCCCGCTGTTCTTCGCGGGCTGCTGGTTCGGCTGGTACGTCCTGCCGCACATCGTCGGGATCCTGGGCAGCTTCGTGTCGGCGCAGGACACGTCGATCGTCGACGCCAAGGCGTACTACGACTTCGTCATCAAGCTCATCGTCGCCGTCGGCATCGCGTTCGTGCTGCCGGTGTTCCTCGTGCTGCTGAACTTCGTCGGGGTGCTGTCGGCCAGCTCGATCATCAGGTCGTGGCGCGTCGCGATCGTGTGCATCCTGGTGTTCTGCGCGATCGTGACCCCGTCGGCCGACGTCATCTCGATGTTCCTGCTGGCGATCCCGATGACGGTGCTCTACGCAGCAGCGTGTCTCGTGACCTGGCTCCACGACCGCAGGCTGGCGAAGCAGCAGGCGAAGCTCGACGAGGAGTACGCACGCTGATGACCGCCGGACCCACTGCCGCCGAGCGCTACCAGGCGGCGAAGGTCCGGAACCGCTCGCGCAACCTCGAGCTGTTCCGTTCCGACCTGCGCTTCGACCTCGACCCGTTCCAGGTCGCCGGCTGCGACGCACTCGACCAGGGCCGGAGCGTCCTCGTCGCCGCACCGACCGGTGCCGGCAAGACGATCGTCGCCGAGTTCGCGATCTGGCTCGCGATGCGGCAGCCCACCGCGAAGGTCTTCTACACGACGCCGATGAAGGCGCTGAGCAACCAGAAGTACAACGAGCTCGTGGCCGACTACGGCGAGTCCGAGGTCGGGCTCCTCACCGGCGACACGAACGTCAACCCGCGGGCCCGTGTCGTGGTGATGACGACCGAGGTGCTCCGCAACATGATCTACGCGGACTCCGACCTGCTCGACGACCTGGCGTGGGTCGTCCTCGACGAGGTCCACTACCTGGCGGACCGGTTCCGGGGAGCGGTGTGGGAAGAGGTGATCCTGCACCTGCCGACCGAGGTCCGGCTCGTCTCCCTCAGCGCGACGGTGTCCAACGCCGAGGAGTTCGGCGACTGGCTGCAGACCGTCCGCGGCGACACCGACGTCATCGTGTCCGAGGACCGGCCGGTCCCGCTGGAGCAGCACGTGCTCGTCGGCTCGAAGATGGTCGACCTGTTCGACTCGAGCGGTGCGGCGGCCACGAACCGGGTGAACCCGGAGCTGCTCCGACTCGTCGGCGGCGCCTCGCGCAGCGAGCGGCACGGCGGCGGCCACCGTGGTCGTCGCGGGCGCGGGGGCTACCCCGAGCGCCGGGGCCCTCGTACCGAGAAGATGTACCGCGAGCAGATCGCGAAGGTGCTCGACGAGCGGATGCTCCTGCCGGCGATCTTCTTCGTGTTCAGCCGCAACGGCTGCGACCAGGGCGTCCGTCAGGTCCTCCGGTCCGGCATCTCGCTGACGACCGCCGACGAGCGCAACGAGATCCGCGAGACGGCCGAGTACCACTGCCGGACCCTGCTCGACGAGGACCTCGCGGTGCTCGGTTACTGGGAGTGGCTCGAGGGTCTCGAGCGCGGTGTGGCCGCACACCACGCCGGCCTGCTGCCCGCGTTCAAGGAGGTCGTCGAGGACCTCTTCCAGCGCAAGCTCCTCAAGGTCGTGTTCGCGACCGAGACCCTGGCGCTCGGCGTGAACATGCCGGCCCGGACCGTCGTGCTCGAGAAGCTCGAGAAGTTCAACGGCGAGGCCCGGGTGCCGATCACGCCGGGGGAGTACACACAGCTCACCGGTCGTGCCGGACGCCGTGGCATCGACGTCGAGGGCCACTCGGTCATCCAGTGGTCGGACGGCCTCGACCCGCAGGCCGTCGCGTCGCTGGCGAGCCGTCGCACGTACCCGCTCAACTCCTCGTTCAAGCCCACGTACAACATGGCCGTGAACCTCATCGAGCAGTTCGGTCGGCAGCGGACGCGCGAGGTCCTCGAGACCTCGTTCGCGCAGTTCCAGGCGGACCGTTCCGTCGTCGACCTCGCACGCAAGGTCCGGTCGCAGCAGGAGTCCCTCGACGGCTACCAGCGCGCGATGCAGTGCCACCTCGGCGACTTCACCGAGTACGCCGCGCTCCGCCGGCGCCTGTCGGACCTCGAGCGCACGAACGTCCCCGGCGGTCGCGAGGCCTCGCACGGCGCCCGGCAGGAGCGCCAGGCGGCGATCACCGAGGTCCGTCGGCAGATGCAGCGCCACCCCTGCCACGCGTGCCCGGACCGCGAGGCGCACGCCCGCTGGGCCGAGCGCTGGTACAAGCTCAAGCGCGCCAACGACAAGCTCGTCCAGCAGATCCGCTCCCGCACGGGTGCCGTCGCGACGACGTTCGACCGGGTCACCGACGTGCTCCTGCAGCTCGGCTACCTGGTCGCCACCGGGGACGACGAAGCGACCGTCGCCGCTGGCGGACGTCGCCTGCAGCGGATCTACGGTGAGCGCGACCTGCTCGTGGCCGAGTGCCTCGAGGCCGGCGTCTGGAAGGAACTGACCCCGGCGCAGCTCGCCGCCATGGCCGCCACCATCGTGTACCAGCCCCGGCGCGAGGACGCCCCGGGGACCGAGCACGCCCTGCCCCGCGGAGCCTTCCGGCCGGCGCTCGACGAGACGCTGACCATCTGGGCGCGGCTCGACGACATCGAGCGCGACGCGCGGCTCGCCGGTTCGCAGCCGCCGACCCCGGCGATGTCGGTCGGCATGTTCCGCTGGGCGTCGGGCTCCGCGCTCGACGACGTGCTCCGGACCCTGGACATGCCCGCTGGCGACTTCGTGCGCTGGTCGAAGCAGGTCATCGACCTCCTGGACCAGGTCCGGAACGCCGGCGACGAGGAGCTCGCCCAGACCGCGCGACGGGCGACGGACGCGGTGCGCCGCGGCATCGTCGCCTACGCGACGGTCTGACGGGAGGCCCGGTGCACGTCCCCGACGCGGCCACGCGCCCGCTGACCGGCGCTTCCACCGCGGGACGCCGCGTCGTCAGAGGCGCCTCGCGGGCGTCGACGGTGTCCCGTGTCAGGTCCGGGATCCTGCCGGACGGGCGGCGCGACGAGTTCGCCGCGCTGCCGCTGCGCCTCGCGTTCCCGCTCGCGGTCGTCGGCGGCCTGCTCTTCGCCCTGTCGTTCCCGTCCCCGGGCTGGTGGTTCCTCGCCTACCCGGCGATGGCCTGCATGCTGCTCGCCGCGATGGGGCAGCGCGCCCGACGTGCAGCCTGGCTCGGGTACGTGGCCGGCGCGGCCTTCTGGCTGCCCGCGATCTCCTGGGCCGGGCGGTACCTCGGTCCGGTCCCGTGGCTGGCGCTCGCGCTGTTCGAGGCCGCGTACTTCGCCCTCGGCAGCGTGGCGATCGCCCTTGCGTACCGCTGGGTCGCGCGCGTCCTGCCGTCGACCGCCTGGCGGGTGTGGGGCCTCCCGGCCGTCGTCGCCGGACTCTGGACCGGACGCGAGTGGTTCTCCGGCAGCTGGCCGTACGAGGGCTTCGCGTGGGGACGCGTCGGGCTGTCCCAGTCGCAGGGACCCTTCACGCACCTCGCGGCGTACGTGGGCGTGCTCGGCGTGACGTTCGTCGTCGTCTACTGCGTCGCGGTCGTGCTGTCGCTCGCGCTCGTCGTGCCTCGCACACCCGGCTCGGGCGTCGCCGCGTCCACGCGCGTCGCCACCGCCGGGCTCCTGATCGCCGTGGTCCTGGCCGTGCCCGCCTGGCCCACCCGCGTCGACGGCAGCATCCGTGTCGAGGCCGTGCAGGGCAACGGTCCGGCCGGGTACTTCGACCGCGCCCAGCCGGGCGAGGTCCTGGCCGCGCAGGTCGCCGCGACCGACGTCGAGGCGCGCGGTGTCGACCTGGTCGTCTGGCCCGAGGCTGCCGCCGAGGCCGACCCGCGGCGCTTCCCGGCCGTCGCAGGCGCCCTCGACTCCGTGGTCGACACGGTCGGGGCGCCGATGGTCGCCGGGGCGATCACGCAGACACCGTCCGGCGTCCTGCACAACACGTCGTTCGTGTGGACCGCCGACGGCTGGCAGTCGTCCTACGACAAGAAACGTCCGGTCCCCTTCGGCGAGTACGTGCCCGACCGCTGGTTCTTCTCGAAGCTCGCGCCGTCGCTCATCGGGCTGCTGCAGCGCGACTACACGCCGGGCACCAGGCCGAACGTGCTCGACGTCGCCGGCATCAGGGCGGGGATCGCGGTCTGCTTCGACATCGTCGACGACGGACTCACGTCCGACATGGCTCGCGGGGGAGCGCAGGTCATCCTCGCGCAGACGAACAACGCCGACTTCTCCGGGACCGACGAGAACCTGCAGCAGCTCGAGATCGCCCGGCTCCGGGCGGTCGAGACCGGTCGCTCGCTCGTCAACATCTCGACGGTCGGTGCGTCCCAGGTCATCGACCCGTCGGGGCGGACCATCGACCGCGTCCCCGAGTACACGGCGACCTCGATGGTCACGGACGTGCCGCTCGGCACCGGGACGACCCCCGCCACGATCGTCTCCGGGTCGGTCACCCTCCTGGTGTCGCTCGGGGCCCTCCTCGCCCTGCTCGCGTGCGCACCGTGGGGCCGTCGATCGACACGGTCGCTCCGCCGCGATTCCCGAACACCGCCACCTCCCACTGGGAACGCTCTGTGAATGCGCCCAGTCGGGATGCATCCCGCGTGGGACAGTGTTGAGGAGGGCAGACGAGCGAGAGGAGCACACACATGGCTGATCGGAGTCTCCGCGGGATGCGGCTCGGGAGCCAGAGTCTCCAGAGCGAGGAGGGCGTCGAGCTCTCCGACCGGAAGCGCGCGGTCTACCAGACCGAGTCGGGGGAGACGTTCGACGTCGTCTTCTCCGCCGAGGCGGACGTACCGCAGACGTGGTCGGAACCCCGGACGGGGCGCGAAGGACGGCTGCTCGGCGACGACGGGATCCCCGTCGAGGTCGCTGCCGAGGACGTCAAGGCGCCGAGGACCCACTGGGACATGCTGCTCGAGCGTCGCTCGCGCGAGGAACTCGAGGAGCTCCTGGAGGAGCGTCTCGCGTTCCTGCGTGCACGTCGCGGCGCCTGAGCACCACCCCCGACACGACGACGCCCGCCCCGGGAGATCCGGGGCGGGCGTCGTCGTGTGCGGCGGGACCTACGGCTGGCGGTCGTCCCCGAGCGCGGTCTGCGAGGCCTCGTCGGCCGCGGCGAGGCGCGCGTCGACACTGCGGTTCGACTCCTCGAGCCGCTCGTCGAGCGCCGCGTCCGGGACGATGTCGGCCGCGGTGGCGTCCGGTCGGGGGTTCGCCGCCGCCGCGCCGTCCGCGGTCGCGGTGTTCGCCAGGCTCTCGTTCGCGAGCTTCGAGATGCGCGACAGGAAGTCCGTGCCCCCACCGGCTCCCGCGACCGGACCGCTGCCGGTCCGCCCGCCGGTGAAGCCCTTGGCGATGCCGGACAGCGCCTCGGTGAACTCGCTCGGGATCATCCAGAGCTTGTTCGCGGTGCCCTCGGCGATCTTCGGCAGGGTCTGCAGGTACTGGTAGGACAACAGCTTGTCGTCCGGGTCACCGGTGTGGATCGCGTCGAAGACGGTCGCGATGGCCTGCGCCTCACCCTCGGCGCGGAGCACCTGGGCCTTCGCGTCACCCTCGGCGGCGAGGATCGCGGCCTGCCGTTGGCCCTCGGCCTCGAGGATCGCCGACTGCTTGGTGCCCTCGGCCTGCAGGATCGCGGCTCGACGGCTCCGTTCGGCGCGGAGCTGCTGCTCCATGGCGTCCTGGATCGACACGGGCGGCTCGATCGCCTTGAGCTCGACACGACCGACCCGGATGCCCCACTTGCCGGTCGCCTCGTCGAGGACGACCCGGAGCTGGCCGTTGATGTTGTCGCGGCTGGTCAGTGCCTCTTCGAGGTTGAGGCCACCCACGACGTTGCGGAGCGTCGTGGTGGTGAGCTGCTCGACCGCACCCAGGTAGTTCGCGATCTCGTAGGTGGCGGCGCGTGCGTCGGTCACCTGGAAGTAGACGACGGTGTCGATCGAGACCACCAGGTTGTCCTCGGTGATCACCGGCTGCGGCGGGAAGGACACGACCTGCTCGCGCATGTCGATGAGCGGGCGGAGCCGGTCGATGAAGGGCACCAGGATGTTGAGTCCGGGGCTGAGCGTCTTGTGGTACTTGCCGAGTCGTTCGACGATCCCGGCCGTCGCCTGGGGCACGATCCGGATCGCGCGGGACAGGACGACGATCACGAAGATCACGACGACGAGGACGAGGACGATCAGGGCGATCGTCCCGGCTGAGATGGTCACGAGGTGGCCCTTTCTCCGAGGCGGACGACCGCGGTCGACCCCTCGATGGACTCGACGACCACGGGGGTGCCGAGCGGTGGTGTGCGGTCGGGGGAGCCTGCGGCGAGCCGGGCGCTCCAGGTCTCGCCGTTCGCGAGACGGACCTGCCCGGGGGACGACGACGTGAAGGCCACCGCGACGGTGCCGCGCAGGCCGATCAGCCCCTCGATGTTGGTGCGGTGCGGGTCGGCGTTCCGGCCGAGCGCCACGAGCAGCCGGGGGCGGACGAGCGAGAGCAGCACGAGTGCGACGACGGCCGCGATGATCGCGGAGAGCCACCACGGCGCGCCGACCAGCGCTGCGATCAGACCCCCGGCCGCGCCCGCGGCGAGCATCAGGAAGATGAAGTCGAGCGTGAAGATCTCGACCACGCCCAGCAGCAGTGTCAGTCCGATCCAGACGACGGTCTGGATCCAGTCGATGTTCACGCGATCTCCCTCCCTTGCATCGCGCGCTCCGGCGTGCAGCGTCGCGACGGCCGGTCCAACTCCGTTCAACATATCAAGTCACGCTCGGGTCCGCGCGGGTGCGGCCGACGCTCGCCCGGCGCGGGCCGCGCGGTTGGTAGGCTCGTCGGCGGCCGACCGGCCACAGCAGCGACCTGGAGAACACGCCTGTGACGAACCCCCTCGCCCCCGGATCCCTCGCCGACAAGCGCGCCCTCGTCACGGGGTCGTCGCGCGGTATCGGCGCCGACACCGTCGGCTACCTGGCCGAGGCCGGCGCGAAGGTCGTCGTGAACTACCGGAACAAGGCCCGGCGCGCCGAGCAGATCGTCGAGAAGGTCGTCGCTGCCGGCGGTTCCGCGATCGCCGTGGCTGCCGACCTGACCGACCACGACTCCGTCCAGGCGATGGTCGACCGCGTCGTGGCCGAGTGGGGCGGGATCGACCTGCTCGTGCTCAACGCCTCCGGCGGCATGGAGGCCGACCTGGGGGAGGACTACGCACTCCGCCTGAACCGCGACGCACAGGTCGACATGCTGCAGACCGCCGTGCCGCACATGCCGGCCGGCTCGCGTGTCGTCTTCGTGACGAGCCACCAGGCCCACTTCGTCGAGACCGCCGAGACGATGGACGAGTACGTCCCCGTCGCCAAGAGCAAGCGTGCCGGCGAACTCGCGCTGCGCGAGCTCATCCCGCAGCTCGAGGCCGCCGGCATCGAGTTCGTGACCGTCTCCGGCGACATGATCGAGGGCACCATCACGGCGACGCTGCTCAACCGCCTGAACCCCGGTGCGATCGAGGGTCGGCGCCAGGAGGTCGGGAAGCTCTACAGCGTGTCCGAGTTCGCGGCCGAGATCGCCCTGGCCGCCGTCGAGCCGATCCCGGCCGACCACACGAAGCTCGTCGGCGACACGAGCGGTTTCACGGCCTGACACGGGGCGGGGGACGGCGCGACGGGTAGCCTCGGGCGGATGACAGCGAAGCCCGGCCTCCGTCTGACCTCCCGCATCCTCCTGCTCGACCCGGACGGCCGCGTGTTCCTGATGGACACGCGGTCGCCGTCGTCCGACCACGCGCACCGGTGGATCACCCCCGGTGGCGGCGTGGACCCGGGGGAGTCTCACCGCGCCGCCGCCGTCCGCGAGCTCCGTGAGGAGACCGGCGTCGTCGTCGACGATCCGGGCGACCCCGTGTGGAGCTGGGACTTCACGGTCGAGTGGGACCTGGCCGACCACGACCGCGGCCACAGCGAGTTCTACGTCGTCCGGACGCCCGGGTTCGAGCTGTCCGATGCCGAGTGGACCGACGACGAGCGCGTCGACATCCTCGCTTCGCGGTGGTGGACCGCCGAGGAGCTCGACGTCACCGACGAGCCCTTCGAGCCGGTGGAGCTCCCGGACCTGGTCCGGCAGCACCGTGCCGTCTGATCCGGCAGCACCGGGTGCGTACAGCTGATGTGAACGCACTTCGCAGGAAGCGCCTACCGTGTGCGCTGACGGCCGCACGCAACCCGTGCCAGCGGCCCTGACACGAGGAGCTCCCATGTCCACGAACGGTTTCCCGCCGGCACCGAACACGCCCGGCGCGGCACCCGCGACGAACGGCGGCAACGGCCTCGCCATCGGGTCGCTGGTGCTCGGCATCGTCGCCGTCGTCTTCGGCTTCCTGTTCTCGATCATCGGTCTGATCGCCGGCATCGTCGGCCTGATCCTCGGCTTCGTCGCGCGTCGCCGGGGCCTGAACCGCGGCATGGTCCTCGCCGGCATCGTCCTGAGCGTCATCGGCATCGTCATCGCGATCATCTTCATGATCTTCGGCGCCGTGCTGGCGACGCAGATGCTGCAGAACCAGTAGCACCACCGGACGGGAGGCGCGTGGCGGCACCGCCACGCGCCTCCCGTCCGTCTGTCCGGTCACCGTCGACGACCGCACCGCCCGGACCGACACAGGCCGTGCCGAGTAGCGTCCCCGCCATGACGTACAGCCAGCCGGACCCCGCAGAAGAGACCACCCAGGCCGAGCAGCCGGAGCAGCCGGACACCGACCGTTCCGAGGTCGAGGAGGACGGCAGCGAGCAGGCCGCCCTCGAGATCGACGCCGACGACGTGCCCACCGGCGACGAGACGCCCGAGCACTGACGACCCGACCGTCGCCGCCGACCGCGCAGGTCCGTCGGACCCGCAACGCCACCGCGGATCCGGCCACGATGCGCCGCCGGTCACGACGCCCAGGTCGCACGACATGCCGTTCACGTTGATCGTGAGCGGCATGTCGTGCACCCACGGCGGGCGAACGGCGGCGCGGCGTGCGACGAGAACGGTGCGTGGACGCGAGTTCATCGGCTGCCTGGCTGTTCAGCACTGAGCGCCGATAATGCATATTATGTCAACTCAGGTGACTCGTGACGGTCGGACTCCCGTCTGTGCGGCCCCCCTGATCGCCCCGCCCTGCGTCAGGGCGCGGGTCTCGGCGTGACCAGCGGGCAGTCGTCGACCTGCGCCGCGACGAACACGAGCACCAGTTCCTCGTCGGACACGTTCGTCGCCTCGTGGTCGACGAAGGGTGCCTCGACGAGCACCTGACCGGGTTCGTGGTACTGCACGACGTCGGCCGTCCGGTGTCGCAGTCGCCCCCGGGCGACGATCCCCGTCTGCCAGGCGTCGTGCCGGTGCCACCCCGTCGACGCCCCCGGTGGGATCCGCGCCACGAACGAGCGGACGACTCCGTCCGCCCGGTCGACGCCCGGTGGCACCGTCAGCCGACAGTCGTCGATCACTGCGAGCTCCGCGAGCTCGACGCCCGCTCCGCTTCCCCACGTCATCTCCGCAGTATGTCAGATGACACACCGGCTGTCCGCAGGTCGCAGACGACCGGGACGGCGGCGTCTCAGAACACCGCGACGGTCATCCCCGACCCGGTCGCCGGCCGGTCCATCGCCTCGAGCGCATCGGGCAGGTCGCCGAACCCGATCGTCCGTCCGATCGACTCGGCGGGACGGAGCCGACCGGCGACCACGTCGTCGAGCATCGCGGCGTACTCCCCCACTGCGATCCCGTGACTCCCGAGCAGCTCGAGCTCGTCGGCGATGACCCTGCCCATCGGGATGACCGGCACGGCCTCGTCGTCGAGCAACAGGCCGACCTGCACGTGCCGACCGCGCGGACGGAGCGAGCCCACCGCGGCGAGCGAGGTCGCCCGGCTGCCGTAGGCGTCCACCGACACGTGCGCGCCCCCTCCGGTCACCCCGTGCACCGTCGCCGCCACGTCCTCGCCCATCGGCAGCGTGGTCGCGCCGAGTGCCGCCGCCCGCTCGAGCGCTGCCGGCGAGACGTCGACGGCGACCACGCGTGCGCCCGCTGCCACGGCGACCAGCACGGTGGACAGTCCGACACCGCCGCAGCCGAAGACGGCGACCCACTCCCCTGCGGCGACCCGACCCCGTGCGTGCAGCGCGTGGTACGCGGTGCCGAACCGGCAGCCGAGCCCCGCCGCCTCGGCGAAGCCGACCTCGTCGGGCAGTGCCACGAGGTTCACGTCGGCGTGCGGCACCACCACCGCCTCGGCGTACGAGCCCGGCAGCGTGAACCCGGGCTGCTGCTGCCGGGTGCAGACCTGCGTGGCCCCGTCGCGGCACTGCTCGCACGTACCGCAGGCGAAGACGAACGGCGCGGTCACCCGGTCGCCGACGGCGAAGCCGGTGACGTCGTCGCCGACGGCCGACACGGTCCCCGAGAACTCGTGGCCCGGCACGTGCGGCAACGACACCGAGTCGTCGTGGCCCTTCCACGCGTGCCAGTCGCTCCGGCACACCCCGGTCGCACGGACGGTGACGACGACGCCGTCGACGGGTGCCTCCGGCGTCGGGAGCTCGACGATGACGGGCATGGAACCGAAGCGGTCGTACCGGACTGCGCGCATGCCGTCATCCTGGCAGACCGACCGACGGCAGGCGCGTGGCGGACCCGCCACGCGCCTCCCGTCCGACGTCCGGTCAGTACTCGATGCGGCCGGTCCGGTCGTGGAACTCCCCCGTCGGTCCGTCCGGACCGATCTGCGCGAGCGCCACCGTCGCGTCCGTGCCCTCCGTGACGGTCTGGTGCCCGCCGAAGCCGTTGAACGCGGTCGCCGTGTAGCCGGGGTCGGTCGCGTTGACGCGGAACCCGGGCAGGTTCTTCGCGTACTGCACCGTCGCGGCGATGAGCGCCGCCTTCGACGCCGCGTACGGCACCGCGGGGACCGGGTACTCGTCGCGACCGGGCGTGGTGAGCCAGCGCGCGAAGCCGACGCCGGACGCGACGTTGACGATCACCGGGTTCGACGAGCGACGCAGCAGCGGCAGGGCCGCCTGCGTCACCCGGACGACCCCGACGACGTTCGTGTCGAGCACGTCGGCCATCGCGTCCGCGTCGAGGTCGTCGACGCCGAACGAGGTCCCGAGCACCCCGGCGTTGTTCACGAGCACGTCGAGTTGCGGCAGCGACGCGAGCGCGGCGTCGACGCTCGCCTGCTCGGTGACGTCGAGCGCCACGACGTGCGCGCCGATGGCCCGCGCCTCGTCCCCGGAGGCGGTGTCGCGCATCCCGGCGTACACGGTGTGCCCGGCCTCGACGAGTCGGCGTGCGGTCTCGAGGCCGAGCGAACGGTTGGCCCCGGTGATGAGTGTGGTGGTCATGCCGTCCACGATGCCCGCGTCGCCGTCGGGTTCCCAGGCACCGGTCGACGGTGGGACCGGCAATACCAGGACCGCCTGCCCGAACCGGGTGATGATGGTCGCATGAGCGAGTTCGCGGAGGTGTTGCGCGCCTGGCGTGACCGGGTGCGTCCGGCCGAGGTCGGACTGCCGGCGGGGCCGGGCCGGCGCACCGCCGGGCTCCGACGCGAGGAGCTGGCGACCCTGGCCGGGGTCAGCGTCGACTACGTGGTGCGCCTGGAGCAGGGCAGAGCGACGAACCCCTCACCGCAGCTGCTCGGCGCACTCGCGACCGCGCTCCGGCTCACGGAGGCCGAACGCCACCACCTGTTCCGGGTCGCGGGCGCCGCGGTGCCCTCGCGGGGCGAGGTCCCCCGCCACGTCCCGCCCGGCGTGCACCGCATGCTCGACCGGCTCGGGGACGTCCCGCTGGCCGTGTTCACGGCGGCGCACGACATCGTGCTGTGGAACGACCTCTGGGCCACGGTCTCCGGCGACCCCGGGCGCTGGACGGGCCTCGAGGCGAACCTCGTGTGGCGGCACTTCACGCAGGGGCACGACGGCGTCGAGTGGGACGACACCCACCAGGAGGACTTCTCGAGCGACCTGGTCGCCGACCTCCGCTCCGCCCTGGGCCGGTACCCGGCGGATCGGCGTCTCGCGGAGCTGGTGGCACGGCTGCGCCGTGCGTCCCCGGAGTTCGAGCGGCGCTGGCACGGTGGGCGCATCGCCGAGCACCGGACCAGTCGCAAGGTCGTGCACACCCCGGTCGGCCCGGTGGAGATCGACTGCGACGTGCTCAGCGTGCCGGGCAGCGACCTGCGGATCGTGGTCTACACGGCGGTGCCCGGCAGCGAGGACGCCGCGAAGCTGGACCTGCTCCGGGTCACGGGGCTGCAGGAGTTCGTGACACCCGGACGCTGAGCACCTCCGCCGCGCCCGCCTCCTCGGCGCGCGCGGCGGCGCTCGTCACTCGCCGAAGCCGGAGCGGACGAGCGCGACGAGGGTGTCGACGGCGTCCCGTGCGTCGGGTCCGTCCGCCTCGATCGTCACGGTCGCGCCCTTCGGCAGGGCGAGCGCCATGATCGCGAGGAGGCTCTTCGCGTCGACGCCGTTGACGCGGACGCGCGACTCGTGCTTCGCGGCGGCCTTCACGAACTCGGCCGCGGGCCGGGCGTGCAGGCCGCTCTCGTTGACCAGTTCGACGGTCTCGGTGACCGCCCCGTCGGTCGGATCCGCGTCGTCGGCGGGTGCCGTGCCTCCCGGCCGGTCCCCCGTCGGGTCGGAGGCGCTCTCGTCGTCGTCCGCGGACCGTGCGGCCGATGACGCAGCGGCCAGGACGGCGTCGACGTCGCCGCCGGTCTGCGCGGCGACCGCCGCGGCCACCGTGCCCTCGACCAGCGGGGCCTGCGAGACGTGCACCCGGTCGCGGTCGGCCTCGTCGAGGAAGTCCAGTGCGGTGTCGGTGGTCAGGTAGGCGGAGCCGAGGTCGCAGAGCACGACGACGGCGTCCGCCGGCGCGAGCTCCTGGATGCCGTCGGCGATCGCCTCGAAGGACGTCCCGATGCCGCCGTCGTCCGTGCCGCCGGCGGCCACCATCGGGACGTCCGCGGCCATCTGGCGGGCGAGCTCGACGGTGCCGGTCGCGATCGCCGCGCTGTGCGAGACGACCAGGATCCCGACGGTCACGCGGCGTCCACCGCTGCGCGCAGGATGTACGCCGTCGACTGCGCACCGGGGTCGCGGTGTCCGATCGCCCGCTCCCCGAGGTAGCTGGCGCGGCCCTTGCGGGCGACGAGGGGGTCGGTCGACTCGGCGCCGGTCACGGCGGCGTCGGCGGCGGCCTCGAGCACGCGCTCCGGCCCGTCGCCGGCCGCCGCAGCGGCGGTCGCGGCGTCGACGGCCGCAGACCACGCGTCGACCATCGTCTTGTCGCCGACCTCGGCCTTGCCACGGGAGACGACACCGTCGCGTGCGGCGGTGAGCACGGCCACGAGCGTGTCGGCGTCGAGCTCGGTCGCGTCGCCGGCCGCCTGGGCGGCCTTCAGGTAGGCGGTCCCGAAGAGCGGACCGGCGGCACCGCCCACCGTCGAGATGAGCTTCGTCGCGACGGCCTTGAAGACCGCGCCGGGGGTGTCGAAGGAGCCGCCGTCGACGGTCTCGAGCACGGCGCGGAACCCGCGGTCGAGGTTCTCCCCGTGGTCGCCGTCGCCGATCTCACGGTCGAGCGTGACGAGCTCGGCGCGGTGGTCGTCGATCGTCGCGGCGGTGCGGCGCACCCAGTCGATGGCCCATGCGGTGTCCAGCGCCAATTCGTGTTCCTTCCTGGATGGTGGACGGTGGTCAGCGACCCCAGCGCAGCGCCGGGGTCTCCACCGGAGCGTCCCAGAGTGCCGTGAGCTCCTCGTCGAGCACCGTGACGGTGATCGAGAAGCCCGGCATCTCGAGGGACGTGACGTAGTCGCCGACCACGCTACGCGCGACGTGGTGGCCACGGTCCGTGAGGACCTCGGCGGCGCGCCGGTAGACGATGTAGAGCTCGGACAGCGGGGTCCCGCCCATCCCGTTCACGAGGAGCAGCAGCTGCGAGCCCGCAGGCGCGTCGAGGTCGGCGAGCACCGGTTCGAGCACGCGGTCGACGAGCTGGTCGGCCGGAGCCATCGGGATGCGCTCGCGGCCGGGCTCGCCGTGGATGCCGATCCCGAGCTCGACCTCGTCGTCCGCGAGCGTGAAGGACGGCTCCCCCGCGTGCGGGACGGTGCCGGAGCCCAGGGCCAGGCCCATCGACCGGGTGACCTCGTTGACGCGGCGGGCGACCGCCGCGACGGCGTCGAGGTCGTCGCCGCGCTCGGCTGCGGCGCCGGCGCACTTCTCGACCACGACGGTGCCGGCCACGCCGCGGCGTCCTGCCGTGTAGAGCGAGTCCTGCACGGCGACGTCGTCGTCGACGACGACGGACTCGACGCGGATGTCCTCCAGCTCGGCCAGCTCCGCCGCGGTCTCGAAGTTGAGGACGTCGCCGGTGTAGTTCTTCACGATGTGGAGCACGCCCGCTCCCCCGTCCACCGCCTTCGTCGCGGCGACGATGGGGTCCGGGGTCGGACTGGTGAAGACCGGCCCCGGCACGGCTGCGTCGAGCATGCCGTGGCCGATGAACCCGGCGTGGAGCGGCTCGTGCCCGCTGCCGCCGCCGCTCACGATGCCGACCTTGCCGCGGACGGGGGCGTCGGCGCGGTGCAGGTGGATCGGGTCCTCGACCAGGACGACGTGCCCCTCGTGCGCGCGGGCGAACCCACGGACGGTCTCGGTCACGACGTCGTGCGGATCGTTGATGAGCTTCTTCATGACGGACCTCCACGAGGACGGGGGTCGACCGCGGGCGGATCCCCACCGCCGTCGTCGACCGGAGTGCGTTCACCCTACAGCGACCGCCCGTTCGTCTCCGGTGCACGTTCGTGCAGGACCATGCTCACGGGGCCCCGGTGCGGGATGCCGGACCGCACACCGCTCGTGCACGTTCGTGCAGTTTCGCGGACTCGACTCGTTGCGTGATCGCGTCGCGACGATCCGCCTCACTATGCTCGGCCCCAATCACTCGACGGGGAGTGCCGGACGCAGCAGCCACCGGACCCCCACCACTCGCACTGGAGGTCACCGATGGACGGCATCGGCGTCAATTTCATGTCAGAGCTCGTCGGCACGGCGTTGCTCATCATCCTCGGTGGCGGTGTCGTCGCCGCCGTGTCCCTCACGAAGTCCAAGGGCTTCGGCGCCGGCTTCCTCATGGTCACGATCGGTTGGGGCTTCGCGGTCTTCGCCGGCGTCACCGTGTCGTACAGCTCCGGTGGTCAGCTCAACCCCGCCGTGAGCCTCGGCCTCGCCCTGCTGGGCAAGATCACCGTCGGCGAGATGTTCCTCTACTGGATCGCCCAGCTCATCGGCGCGATCATCGGTGCCGTCATCGTCTGGCTGGCGTACAAGCAGCACTTCGACGAGGAGCCCGACGCCGCCGCCAAGCTCGGCGTGTTCTCCACCGGCCCGGCCATCCGCAGCTACGGCTGGAACGTCGTCACCGAGGTCATCGGCACCTTCGTGCTCGTCTTCGTCGTGCTCGCCTTCACCAACGGCAAGACCCCGGCCGAGCTCGGTGCCGTCCCCGTCGCCTTCCTCGTGATCGCGATCGGTGTCTCGCTCGGTGGCCCCACCGGCTACGCCATCAACCCGGCGCGTGACCTCGGCCCGCGCATCGCCCACGCGATCCTCCCGATCAAGGGCAAGGGTTCCAGCGACTGGTCCTACGCCTGGGTCCCGGTCGTCGGCCCGCTCGTCGGTGGTGCCCTCGCCGCCGGTGCCTCGACCTTCCTGCTCCCCGTCGTCTCCTGACGACCACCCGTCCACCACACCGAACGCAACCCAAGGAGAACCCATGGCCGACTACATCGTCGCCATCGACCAGGGCACGACCTCGACGCGCGCCATCGTCTTCGACCACTCCGGCTCGATCAAGTCGGTCGGCCAGAAGGAGCACGAGCAGATCTTCCCGCGTGCCGGTTGGGTCGAGCACGACCCGGCGGAGATCTGGGACAACACCCGTGAGGTCATCGGCCAGGCCCTGTCCCGCGCCGACATCACCCGCCACGACGTCGCGGCGGTCGGCATCACCAACCAGCGCGAGACCGCCGTGGTCTGGGACAAGAACACCGGCAAGGCCGTCTACAACGCCATCGTCTGGCAGGACACCCGCACGCAGTCGATCGTCGACAAGCTCGCCGACGGTGACACCGACCGCTACAAGGCGATCGTCGGCCTGCCCCTCGCCACGTACTTCGCCGGCACCAAGATCGCCTGGATCCTCGACAACGTCGAGGGTGCGCGCGAGAAGGCCGAGGCGGGCGACCTGCTCTTCGGCACCACCGACACCTGGGTCCTCTGGAACCTGACGGGTGGCACCGACGGCGGCGTCCACAAGACCGACGTCACGAACGCGTCCCGCACGCTGTTCATGGACCTCGAGACGCTCCAGTGGCGCGACGACATCCTGGCCGACTTCGGGGTGCCGAAGTCGATGCTCCCGGAGATCGTCAGCTCCTCCGAGGTCTACGGCCACGTCGAGTCCTCCAGCCTGCTCCGCGAGGTCCCGATCGCCGGCATCCTCGGCGACCAGCAGGCCGCGACCTTCGGTCAGGCCGCGTTCGACCAGGGCGAGTCGAAGAACACCTACGGCACCGGCAACTTCCTCATCTTCAACACGGGCACGGAGATCGTCCGGTCGGAGAACGGGCTGCTCACCACGGTCGGCTACAAGCTCGGCGACCAGGAGACGCACTACGCCCTCGAGGGGTCGATCGCCGTCACGGGCTCGCTCATCCAGTGGCTCCGCGACAACCTCGGCATCATCGGCAGCGCCCCGGAGGTCGAGGCCCTCGCCAAGACCGTCGAGGACAACGGCGGCGTGTACTTCGTCCCGGCGTTCTCGGGCCTGTTCGCGCCGTACTGGCGACCGGATGCCCGCGGTGCCCTGGTCGGCCTGACCCGCTACGTCAACAAGGGGCACATCGCGCGTGCCGCCCTCGAAGCGACGGCGCTGCAGACCCGCGAGGTCCTCGACGCCGTGAACGCGGACTCCGGCGTGGACCTGACCGAGCTCAAGGTCGACGGTGGCATGACGGCCAACGACGCGCTCATGCAGTTCCAGGCGGACATCCTCAACGTGCCGGTCGTCCGTCCGGTCGTCGCGGAGACCACCGCCCTCGGAGCCGCGTACGCCGCCGGTCTGGCCGTCGGGTTCTGGGCGAACCTCGACGAGCTCCGCGCCAACTGGCAGGAGGACCGGCGCTGGGAGCCGCAGCTCGACGACGCCGAGCGCGACCGCCAGCTCCGCCTGTGGAAGAAGGCCGTCACGAAGACCTTCGACTGGGTCGACGAGGACGTGCGCTGACGCACTGACGAGGTGACCGCCTGGAGGCGCGGTGCCGGTCCCACGGGCCGGTGCCGCGCCTCCAGGCCGTTGCGGTGGTGCGTCCGGAGCGGGACCCTCGTGTCCGCCTGCTCGCCACGGGACGCCGCCCGCACGACGAGACGCCCCCGGATCCGGGGGCGTCTCGTCGTCTCCGGTGCGGCTCGCGCCGACGCCGGCGTCCCGCGCAGGGCTGCTCAGGCCGCCGGCGCGGCGCCGACCCAGTCGGCGAGCTTCCGCGCGGCGGCGCCGGAGTCGACGGCCTCGGCTGCGACGGCGAGCTGCTCGCGGAAGCGCTGCAGGATCGGTCGGTCCGCCTGCTCGGGGTCCTCGGCGAGGCGGAAGGACACCAGGCCGGCGGCGGCGTTGAGCAGCACGATGTCGCGGACCGGACCGGTCTCACCCGCCAGCACGCGGTGCACGACGGCGGCGTTGTGCTCCGGGTCGCCACCGAGCAGGTCCTCGGTGCGCGCGCGGGCGATCCCGAGGTCGCGCGGGTCGAGGTCGTGCTCGGTGACGCGGCCGCCCGTGACCTCCCAGATGTGGGAGTGGCCCGTCGTGGTCAGCTCGTCGAGGCCGTCGTCACCGCGGAACACGAGCGCCGTCGCGCCGCGGGTCTGGAAGACGCCCGTGATGATCGGGACGAGCTCGAGCTGTGCGACGCCCACGGCGTTCGCCTCGCACCGTGCCGGGTTCACCAGCGGGCCGAGGAAGTTGAAGACCGTCGGGACCCCGATCTCGCGCCGGACCGGTGCCGCGTGCGCGAAGCCGGGGTGGAACGCGCTCGCGAACGCGAACGTCAGACCGACACGCCGGAAGGTGTCCGCGACACGCGCGGCGTCCATCGTGAGGTCGAGTCCGAGCGCGGCGAGCACGTCGCTCGAGCCGGACTTCGACGAGCTCGCGCGGTTGCCGTGCTTGACGACCGGCACGCCCGCGGCCGCGATGACGATCGCGGCCATCGTCGAGACGTTGACGGTGCCGACGACGTCGCCGCCGGTGCCCACGATGTCGAGCGCCATCGGGTCGACGTCCAGCGGGACGGCGGCGTCGAGGATGGCGTCGCGGAAGCCCACGACCTCGTCGACGGTCTCCCCCTTGGCGCGGAGCGCGACCGCGAAGGCCGCGATCTGTGCGGCGGTCGCACGTCCCTGGACGATCTCCTCCATGGCCCACGTGGACTGCCTGATCGAGAGGTCCTCGTGCGCCATGAGCGCGCTGATCACTGCAGGCCAGGAGAGTGCGTGGGACATGGCTCGATCGTACTGAGTTCGAACGACCCGCCAGTGTCCTGCGAAAACACTGTCAGTGGTTTCGGCCATAATGGAGGACGTGACTAGCACCCCTCTCTCCAGATCCGCCAGCGGTCCGGTCCTGAACAGGCCGAACGCCGTTGCCGTGGGGACGATCGTGTGGCTGGGCAGCGAGGTCATGTTCTTCGCCGGCCTGTTCGCGATCTACTTCACCCTGCGCAGCACCTCGCCCGAGCTCTGGGCGACCGAGACCGCCAAGCTCGAGGTGCCGTTCGCCTCGGTGAACACGATCATCCTGGTGCTGTCCAGCTTCGCCTGCCAGTTCGCGGTGTTCGCCGCGGAGCGCTTCCAGGTGCACCGCACGAGCTGGAACCCGAAGGACTGGGGCATGACGGAGTGGTTCTTCGTCACGTACTGCATGGGCGCGATCTTCGTCTGCGGCCAGATCTTCGAGTACGCGAACCTCTGGCACGAGGGCGTGACGCTCTCGTCGAGCGCCTACGGCTCCGCGTTCTACATGACCACCGGCTTCCACGGCCTGCACGTCACGGGTGGTCTCATCGCCTTCCTCCTGACCCTCGGCCGCGGCTTCGCCGCCAAGAACTTCGGGCACAAGGAGGCGACCACCGCGATCGTCGTGTCGTACTACTGGCACTTCGTCGACGTGGTCTGGATCGGCCTCTTCGCTGTCATCTACCTTCTCAAGTAGGAACTGGACACCCCCCACCGCATGTTCACCAGAAGCAAGTCCAAGAAGGGCCGCCGTTCCCCGATGGCGACCGTCTCGCTCATCGTCGTCGGTCTCATGACCACCGGCGGTGCGTACGCGCTGTTCAGCTCGACGGCCAACGCCGACGACAGCACCACCTCCGCGGTGTCCAGCCAGTCCAAGGTCAACGAGGGCGAGAAGCTCTTCGCCTCGAACTGTGCCACCTGCCACGGTCTCGACGCGCAGGGCACCGGCGAGGGCCCGTCCCTCATCGGTGTCGGCGCCGCGTCGGTCGACTTCCAGGTCGGGACCGGTCGCATGCCGATGGCCGCGCAGGGCCCCCAGGCCGAGGAGAAGCCCGCCCAGTTCACGGACGAGCAGATCGACGCGATGGGCGCCTACGTCGCGTCGCTCGGCCCCGGCCCGTCGATCCCCTCCTCCGACCTCACGAACGGTGGCGGTGACGCTGCCGAGGGTGCCGAGCTCTTCCGCATCAACTGCGCGATGTGCCACAACGTGGCCGGCGCCGGTGGTGCGCTGACCGAGGGCAAGTACGCCCCGAACCTGCAGTCGGTCTCCGGCAAGCACATCTACGAGGCCATGGTCACGGGCCCGCAGAACATGCCGGTCTTCAACGACCTCAACCTGACGCCGGAGCAGAAGGCCGACATCATCACGTACCTCAAGTACGTGCAGGACAACAAGTCGCCGGGCGGGTTCGCCCTCGGCTCCCTCGGCCCGGTGGCAGAGGGTCTGTTCATCTGGATCTTCGGACTCGGCGCGGTCGTCGCGATGACCGTCTGGCTGACCGCGAAGTCCAACTGATCGTCCGTGTCGAACGACACTGAAGGGAACACCATGGCAGAGCACGACGACGAGGCAGTGAACTCGTCCTCGGCTGTCGAGAAGCACGGCGCGACCAGCACGTCGGCCGGGATCGCGGTCGTCCCCGCGGACCCGTTCGAGAACCCGGGTGAGCCGCCGCACCGCGCGCGCCGCACCGATGTCGACCCGAAGAAGCAGCGTCTGGCCGAGCGTCAGGTCGCCACGTTCTTCTACCTGTCCATCGTGGGCAGCGTCCTCGCGATCGCCGCGTACATCGCCTTCCCGATCGACCCCGAGGACTTCGGCACGGTCCGTGCCGGCAACCTCTGGCTCGGTCTGGCGATCGCCCTGGCCCTGCTCGCGCTGGGCCTCGGCGCCGTCTACTGGTCGAAGTCGCTCGTCGTGGATCGCGAGATCACGGAACTGCGTCACAGCACCCGTGGCACCGACGCGACCCGTGCCAAGGCGGTCGAGGCGTTCCAGCTCGCCGACAAGGAGTCCGGGTTCAGCCGTCGCAAGCTGATCCGCAACTCGATGATCGGTGCCCTGGTGGCCTTCCCGCTGCCCGGTGTCGTCCTCGTCCGTGACTTCGCCCCGGCGGAGGACCCGAACGAGCTCCTGCGCCACACCTTCTGGAAGTCCGGCATGCGCCTGACGAAGGACCCGACGGGTCTGCCGATCAAGGCGTCGGACGTCACCATCGGTTCGGTCTTCCACGTCATCCCGGACGGCATGCTCGACTCCGAGCACATGCTCGAGGAGAAGGCCAAGGCCTCCGTCCTCCTCATGCGTCTCGACCCGAAGGACCTCAACCCCTCCGCGGGGCACGAGGACTGGGGCTACGACGGCATCGTCGCCTACTCCAAGATCTGCACCCACGTCGGGTGCCCGGTCGCGCTCTACGAGCAGCAGACGCACCACCTGCTGTGCCCGTGCCACCAGTCGACGTTCGACGTCTCGAACAACTGCGAGGTCATCTTCGGCCCGGCTGCACGTCCCCTCCCCCAACTTCCGATCGCGATCGACGACGACGGCTACCTGGTCGCACAGAGCGACTTCCACGAGCCGGTCGGACCGTCCTTCTGGGAGCGTGAACGCTGATGACCAGCACCACCACCACGAGCGCGCCGGCCACGGCCACACGGCCCGAGCCGACGCGCGGGTCCCGACTCATCGGGGCCACCGCCAACTACATCGACGAGCGCACGAGCATCTCGGGCCTGGTGAAGGAGGTCGGGCGCAAGATCTTCCCCGACCACTGGAGCTTCATGCTCGGCGAGGTCGCGCTGTACAGCTTCGTCGTCGTCCTGCTGTCGGGGACCTTCCTGACGTTCTTCTTCCAGGCGTCGATGACCGAGGTCGTCTACAACGGCTCGTACGTCCCGCTCAAGGGCGTCGAGATGTCGACCGCGCTGCAGTCCACCCTGAACATCTCGTTCGACATCCGCGGTGGTCTGTTCGTCCGACAGATCCACCACTGGGCCGCCCTGCTGTTCGTCGCCTCGGTGATGCTGCACATGGCCCGTGTGTTCTTCACCGGTGCCTTCCGCAAGCCGCGTGAGCTCAACTGGGTCTTCGGCTTCGTGCTCTGGGTCCTGGCCATGGCCGAGGGCTTCACCGGCTACTCGCTCCCCGACGACCTGCTCTCCGGCAACGGCCTGCGCATCATCGTCGGCATGATCGAGGGCGTCCCGGTGATCGGCGTGTGGATCGCCTACCTGCTGTTCGGTGGCGAGTTCCCGGGCACCGACATCGTCGGCCGCCTCTACACGCTGCACATCCTGCTGCTCCCGGCGATCCTCGTCGCGGTGCTCGGCGTCCACCTCGTGCTCGTCGTCATCAACAAGCACACGCAGTTCGCGGGCCCCGGCAAGACCAACGAGAACGTCGTCGGCGTCCCGATCCTCCCGGCGTTCGCCGCGAAGGCCGGTGGCTTCTTCTTCATCGTCGCGGGCATCCTCGCCCTCATCGCGTCGCTGTTCACGATCAACCCGATCTGGAACTACGGCCCGTACGACCCCTCCCCTGTGTCCGCCGGTACCCAGCCCGACTGGTACATCGGCTTCGCTGACGGTGCGCTGCGTCTGGTGCCGCCGCACTGGGAGGTCGTGTGGTTCGGCTACACGGTGTCGTTCAACATCCTCGTCCCGATCGCCGTCCTCATGGCGCTCATCATCGCGATGTTCGCCTACCCGTTCCTCGAGGCGTGGGTCACGGGCGACAAGCGTGAGCACCACCTGGCCGACCGTCCGCGCAACGCTCCGACCCGCACCGCCTTCGGTGCCGCGGGCATCACGCTCTACGCGTCGCTCTGGGCCGCTGCCTCGTCGGACATCATCGCGACGCACTTCATGGTGTCGATCGAGCACGTGATCCACGTCATCCAGGCCACGACGGTCCTCGGTCCGTTCGTCGCCTTCTGGATCACGAAGCGCGTCTGCCTGGCGCTGCAGAAGAAGGACCGCGAGATCGTCCTGCACGGCTACGAGTCGGGTCGCATCGTCCGGCTTCCGCACGGCGAGTACATCGAGGTGCACGAGCAGCTCGACGAGTACGAGCGCTGGAAGCTCCTGCAGTTCAACGAGTACAAGCCGCTCATGGTCCGTCCGGACGCCAAGGGTCGGATCACCGGGGTGCAGAAGGTCCGTGCGAACCTGTCCCGCTTCTTCTTCGAGGACCGCATTGCGCCGGTCACGAAGGCCGAGCTCGAGGCAGCGCACGCCGCGCACCACGGCCCGGAGCTGGAGGGCGACCACCAGGCCCAGGCCCCCGCGCTGGGCGCAGCCAACCACTAGGTTCCTCGGCAAGAACGAACGAGCCCCTCGACCACACCATGGTCGGGGGGCTCGTTCGTTCGCCTGTTCCGAAGCAGACTCGCCACTCCCGGTTCACCGTGCATTCAGAGTGGCGTGCTGGACTCGTCATCGACGGTGTGGCAACGTGTTGCACCACGCATCCGCCAACGGAACGAGAGACCGATGGACAGCCGGACGGCCGAACACCCCAGGCCGAACCACTTCCTCCTCCACCTCAGCGACACCCACCTCGTGGCGGGTGACGGCGCGCTCTACGGCGACGTCGACTCCGCAGCACGGCTCTCGGCGATCGTCGCCGACATCGAGGCCTCCGGCACCCACCCGGAGGCCATCGTCGTCACCGGCGACGTCGCCGACAAGGGCGAGGTCGGTGCCTACGTCCGGATCCGCGACATCGTCGAGCCGGCTGCCCGCCGGATCGGCGCGCAGGTCATCTGGGCCATGGGGAACCACGACGAGCGCGGGGCCTTCCGCCAGGAGCTCTTCGGGCTGCAGCCGACCGATCGTCCGGTCGACTTCGTCTACGACGTGAACGGCCTCCGCGTGATCACCCTCGACACGAGCGTGCCGGGGGCACACCACGGCGAGGTCTCCCCCGCGCAGCTCGACTGGCTCGCCGAGGTGCTGTCCGAGGCGGCGCCGCACGGCACGATCCTCGCCATGCACCACCCGCCCGTGCCGAGCGTGCAGGACCTCGCCGTCCTCGTCGAACTGCGCGACCAGGCGGCCCTCGCGGAGGTGATCGAGGGGTCGGACGTCATCTCGATCATCGCCGGACACCTGCACTACTCGACGAGCGCCGTGTTCGCGGGCGTGCCCGTGTCCGTTGCGAGTGCCACCTGTTACACGCAGGACCTCACCGAGTACCAGGGCGGCACCCGGGGGCAGGACGGCGCGCAGTCGTTCAACCTCGTCCACGTGTACGGGAACAACGTCGTGCACTCGGTGGTGCCGATCGGCCACTACTCCACGGTCGGTGAGCCGGTGTCGTCGGAGCAGACGGAGGCACGTCTTGCGGCGGCCGGCATCACCATCGCCCCGGCCGTCGAGCCGGCGCCCGTCACCTCGAGCATCCCGGTGTTCACCCTCGACACGGTGCCCACCTCCCCCGTCCGCCGCTGACGGCTGTGCGTCCTCGACGGCTGTCCGTCCTTGACGGCTGTCCGTCCTTGACGGCTGTCCGTCCTTGACGGCCGTCCGCCGATGACGGCCTGACGTCGCTGCAGGCCGCACACCGCGATGCGGGTGACGTCCCTGTTAGACGCGCGCCGAGCCTCCCGTCCGTCGCTGAGGCCACTCCTGCCCGCCGAGCGAGCACGACATGCCGCGCGCCGGTCGTCCGCCGGGTACGACTCGTCGCGCCCGCGCGCTGAGCGCGACAGGAATGGCCCGCTCGGTCGGAGGCGCCAGGGCTGGCCCGCCCGCCGCACCGACAGTGCCGTCATCGGCCCGTTCGCCGCGACGAGGGAGACCGGGCCGGACGGTCCGCTGGGGGCTACTGCGCGTCCTGCTCCCACGGCGCCGGGAACGGGAAGTACTTCTCCAGGAAGTCCGTCACGCGCCGGGTGCGCTCGTCGTCGGAGACCTCCGGGAAGCTCCCGTCGTTCAGGCAGAAGAAGTCGACGTTCCGCTTCTTGAGCAGGTCCTCCAGCGCCTTCAGCCCGGACTGCATGGTCGTGTCGACGTAGCGCACCGGAGCGTTCTCCTGCACGATCGCCCGACCGGTGAGCAGCGCGTAGTAGTGGTACAGGGAGTTCGTCACGGAGATGTTCTCGGCCGCGCGGAACCGCGATGCCATCGTCGCGCGGAACTCGTCTGCGAACTCGTGCTCCATCTCGGTCATGATCGAGGCGCGCAGCGGTGTGGGCGCGTGCTCGAGGTGCCGTGTGGTCACCGCGCCGAAGCGCTGCTGCAGCAGGCGACGGTTGACGCGGGCGGAGTTCTCGAACCCGCTCCGTGCCGGGTTGTTCGTCCCGAGCCCGATGCGGGTGGTCGCGAGGATGAACTTCGACACCGACCCCGGGCTGAAGAACACCGAGGGCTCGACCATCCGCCCGAAGAACATGTCGTCGTTCGAGTAGATGAAGTGCTCGCTGATGCCCGGGATGTGGTGCAGCTGCGACTCGACGGCCTGCGAGTTGTGCGTCGGGAGCACCGAGGGGTCTGCGAAGAACTCCTCGCTCCGGACGATCCGGACCTTCGGGTGGTCGGCGAGCCACGCGGGCGCCGGCGAGTCCGTGGCGATGTAGATCTGGCGGATCCACGGCGCGAAGGTGTGGACGGAGCGCAGCGCGTACTTCAGCTCGTCGATCTGTCGGAAGCGCGCCGGAGCGTCGTCGCCCTCCCCCAGCACGGCGTTCGCCTGCGCGGCCTGACGTGCCCGCTGGTACTCGATCGCGTTGCCGTCGACCCACGAGAAGACGATGTCGATCGGGAACCGGATGTCCGACACGTGGTCGTCGAACATGTGCTCGACGGTGCGCCAGGTGCGGCCGTAGCGTTCGATGTCGACGAGCTCGAACTCCTCGACGGGGAGACTGCGGCGCATCAGGGCGTTCTCGACGGGGGCGAGCACCTCGGTGTCGGTCACGCGCCAGAACTCGAGCTGCACGCTCGTCTCGGCGCCGTAGCGGAGGCGTCCCATCGGCTCGAGCCGGGGTCGGAAGAGCCGGAGCACCGGCTCGTCCACCGATCCGAGACCATCGTCGAGCACGAGCACGGCGGGCTGTCCCGGCGGCTTCGCGTAGAACGGCTCGTTGACCGCGGCGGCCATGATCGCGCTCTCGGCACGCTGCCGGTCGCGCTCGTCGACCGCGACGACCGGACGTCGGTCGTTGCCGCGGATGAGCAGGTGGTCGACGTCGCCGGCGGTGAGCGCGTCGTCGAGGAACAACAGGTCCTCGATCATCGACTGCTGGGGCGTCAGGTGCCCGTTGACCAGGGTCAGGCGTCCCTTGCGGACGACGACGTCAGGTCGGTCGAGACCGCCGGAGGACGGTCGAGGGTTCAGCAGAGGACTCTCGGTCGCCGGCTCGGTCTCGTGGCTCATCCATGCCCTTCGCATCGCGTCAGCCGGGCCCTGTGCCCGGCTCCTGCGATCCTACCGTCCGGCGGGCGCGCGCGAGCGCCGCGCGGTCACGGTCGGGAGGCGCGCCCCGAGTCCGTCTCGCGCGGCACCTTGACGGCGATGCCGGTCAGGATGAAGGCCGCGGCAGCGACGAGCTGGAGGCCCGCCCAGACCTGGCCGGGGATCGGCACGATCACGACGGGGTTCCAACACACCGCGATCGCGGCCGTGAGCGCGACGGCCCACCAGGAGCGGCCCCGGACGGCGAAGACGAGCACGATCAGCGCGAGCACCGTCACGCCCCACCGGACGAAGACGAAGCCCGAGGAGTCGAGGACCGCGACGAAGGCGATGAGGACGACCGCGGCGAGCAGCGACGGCGCGAGTGCCGGGCGCGTGAAGGGCGGCATCCCGTCGGCCGACGCCGCGGTGGTCGCCGGGCGCTCGTCGGGGCGGTGCGTCGGCACCCCCTGCAGCGACGAGCCTGCGGGGGGCCGACCCTTCCGTGCCATCAGGCGCCGGCCTCCTCGAGGTCGATCGCCTGGATCGGACGGGACATCGGCGGCAGCCCGCGGACGCGCTCGAGCGCCGGGACGAGCTCGTCGACGACCGCGCGGTAGCCGTCGGCGGTGAGGTGCAGGCCGTCCTCGGTGTAGCGGTCGGCGAGGTGGTCGTCCTCCGCGAGGGCCGGCCAGAGGTCGAGGTACTGGGCGTGGCAGGTGGCGACGAACTGACGGAGGTGCCGGTTCGCCTCCTCGATCTTGGCGCACCAGTCGGCCTGGCGGGGCAGGATCGACACGAGCAGCAGACGGACGCCGGGGAGCTCGCGGCGGAGCGTCACCAGGATCGACTCGACGCCGCGGACGACGTGCTCGACGCTCGACCGGTGGTTCCCGAAGTCGTTCGTCCCGATGAGCAGCACGATCACCTCGGGCTGCTCGACGATCACGGCGTCGAGTCGCGCGAGCACCCCGTCGGTGGTGTCGCCGCCGACGCCCTGGTTGCTCGTGCGCTCGCCCGGGAGCCACTGGTCCCAGGAACCCTGCTCGGTGATGCTGTCGCCCAGGAACAGGACGGTGGGGTGTTCGGTGGTCATGCTGCCTCCTCGTGTACCGGTTCCTGCGGCCCATTCTGCTGGGTCCAGTTCCGCCCCGTCGACTCCGTGTGCTGCGACTCGCGCTCGGCCGCCGCCGTGATGCGTTCGACCATGCCGGGGAAGATGATGCCGTGGAAGGGCAGGATGCCGTACCAGTACAGGCGTCCGGGCAGCCCCTGGGGGAAGTAGATCGCCCGCTGGTGGTAGTCGCTGCCGCCGTCGTCGCTCGGGGTGACCCGCATCTCGAGCCAGGCGCGTCCCGGCGACTTGAACTCGGCGCGGAGCCGCAGGTAGCGCCCGCGTTCGAGCCGCTCCACCCGCCACCAGTCGAGTGCATCGCCCTGCTCCAGGCGGTGGGGGTCGCGTCGACCGCGGTTCAGGCCGACCCCGCCGGCGACCTTGTCCATCCAGCCGCGCGCCACCCACGCCAGGGGGAAGGAGTACCAGCCGTTCTCGCCGCCGATCGACTCCACGACGCCCCAGACGTCGTCCGCGCTCGCGCTCGAGTGCCGCTTCCGGTCGTCGACGTAGACGGTGTGCCCGGCCCACTCCGGATCGCTCGGCAGCGGGTCCGCCGGGGTCGAGGAGAGCGTGGCGCTGCGCCAGCTCGTCTGCACCTCGCCCTTCCGCATCTTCGTCAGGGCCAGCCGGACGGCACGGCGGTAGGAGGTGAGTCCGCCCTCCGGACGCGGGACGTACCGGTCGATGTCGTGCTCGCGTTGCACGCACTCGAACTGGAGCGACTCGATGATCGGTGTCGCGAGCTTCCGCGGGATCGGCGTCACGATGTTGAACCAGTGTGCGGAGAGACCCGGGGTCAGCACGGGCAGCACGGTGAAGCGCCGCTGCGGCAGCTTCGCCTCGACCGCGTAGCCGTTCAGCATCTGCCCGTACTTGAGGACGTCGGGACCACCGATGTCGAACGTCCGGTTGACGTCGGCGGGGATGCCGAGCGCCTCGACGAGGTAGTACAGGACGTCACGGACGGCGATCGGCTGGATGCGGTTGCGGACCCAGCGGGGTGCCGGCATCCAGGGCAGGACGTCCGTCACGTGGCGGATCATCTCGAACGAGGTGCTCCCCGAGCCGATCACGACACCGGCCTGGTAGGCGATCGTCGGCACGCCGGAGGCCAGGAGCACGTCCCCGACCTCCTTCCGGCTCCGGAGGTGCTTCGACAGCTCGCCGTCGGGGTGCAGTCCGCCCAGGTAGACGAAGCGGCGCACACCGGCGTCGTGGGCCTCGCGCGCCATCGTCTCGACGGCGTCCCGCTCGGCCTGCTCGAAGTCGCCGTCGGCACCCATCGCGTGCGCGAGGTAGTAGACGGCCCCGACACCCTGGACGGCGGACCGGACTGCCTCGGCGTCCTGCAGGTCGCCCTCGGCGACCTCGACGTCGTCGTGCCAGGGCACGTCCTGGAGCTTCCGCGGCGTGCGGACGAAGACACGGACGTCGTGCCCGGCCTCGAGGAGGCGGGGCACGAGTCGTCCGCCGATGTACCCGGTCGCACCGGTGACGAGGACCTGCATGGAGGGCACGGTACGCGCGTCGCCTCCGGGTAGGCTTTCCGGGTGGACAACGCAGCGATCCCCGCACACCAGGACCGGGCCGACCAGCACGAGCTCGGCGCCGACGCCGTGCGCGCCCTCATCGACCACGCGATCCTGAAGCCCGAGCTCACCCGCGCCGACGTCGATGCGCAGCTCGACGAGGCCGCGGCGCACCGGGTCTTCAGCGTCTGCGTCCGTCCGAGCGACGTCGCGCACGCCGTGGAGCGCCTGCAGGGCACCGGGGTGGGTGTCGGCACCGTGATCGGGTTCCCGCACGGCACCACGACCACCGCCGCGAAGGTCGCCGAGTCGCTGCAGGCCCTGGCCGACGGCGCCTTCGAGCTCGACCTGGTGCAGAACGTCGGCGCAGCGCGCTCCGGTGACTGGGACCGGGTGGAGCAGGACGTCCGTGCGGTCGTCGATGCCACCGGGGACACCGTGGTGAAGGTCATCCTCGAGACCGCGTTCCTGACCGACGACGAGATCGTCGCCGCATCGCGAGCGGCCCAGCGCGCCGGCGCGGCCTTCGTGAAGACGTCGACCGGGTTCGCCGGCGGCGGCGCGACGGCCGAGCACATCCGCCTGATGCGGGACACCGTCGGTCCCGACACGGGTGTCAAGGCATCCGGCGGCGTCCGCGGCCTCGACACGCTGCTCGAGATGGTCCGCGCGGGTGCCGACCGCATCGGCACGAGCGCCTCGGCACGCATCCTCGACGAGGTCGCACACCGGGCGTCCACCGGAACCGCGTCGGCACTCGGCGACGACACCTCCTCCTACTGACGTCTCGGCCGCCCGCGCACGCGAGCGGCCCCACCCTGGCCCGGACCAGCAACGACCGACCCGACCACACCGCCGGGGCCGGCTCGCACCGACGCGAGGTCACGTCGTCACGGTGAGCCGGGCCTCCAGACCGCCGCATCGGAGCGCGCATGTCCAGCACCGCACCCCTGTCCCCCTCGTCCGCGATCGCGCTGGCCGTCGATCTCGGCGGCACCAAGGTCGAGGCGGCCCTCGTCACCGACCAGGGCGTCGTCCTGCCCGGCACCCGGCACCGGCAGCCCACCGGACCGTTGCGGAGTGCGGACGAGCTGCAGGCGGCGGTCGACCAGGTCGTGACGGCGACCCTCGCGACGCTGCCGGCGGACGCCCGGCTCGTCGGCGTGGGCGTCGGCGCGGCCGGTCCGGTCGACGAGGAGCACGGCCTCGTCTCGCCCCTGAACATGCCGGTGTGGCGCGGGTGGCCGCTCCGCGACCGGGTCGCGGCCCTGGTCCCCGAGGGGGTGCCGGTGACGCTCCGGATGGACGGGCTCGCGATCACCCTGGCCGAGCACTGGGTCGGTGCGGCGCAGGGCTCGGACCACGTCATGGGGATGATCGTGTCGACGGGCGTCGGCGGCGGTCTCATCCTGCACGGGCGCACGGTGAGCGGACCCACCGGCAACGCCGGACACATCGGCCACGTCGAGTGCGGCGGCTTCGACGACCCGTGCGCCTGCGGCGGTACCGGCTGTCTCGAGGCGGTCGCCAGCGGGCCGAAGACCGTCGCCTGGGCGCAGCGACAGGGCTTCGCCGGGAGCACCGGCGAGGAGCTCTCCGCCGCGTACGCGGCCGGCGACGAGATCGCGGTGGCGGCGGTCCGGCGGAGCGGGCGGGCGCTCGGACAGGCCGTCGCGGCGGCGACCAGCCTGGTGGACCTCGAGGTCGTGGCGATCGGCGGCGGCTTCTCGCACGTGACGCCGGACCTGTTCGAGTACGCCCGCGAGGCGGTGGCCGAGCGGGTCGAGTTCGGCTTCGTGACGAAGGTCCGGATCGTGCCGACCGCGCTGTCCCAGGACGGGCCGCTCATCGGGGCGGCAGCGCTCGTCCACCGCGCAGACGTGCTGCGCTGACGCGACGCGGGCACCAGGGCACCCGGGCACACGTGCCCGTTCACGGGCGCGCGCTCGTACTGGGCGCGGGGCCGCGGTCGCGATCACGGCTACGCACGCAGCGCCGAGGCCGACGTCCTCTCCACAGGGCCGACCGCGGTGATCGTCCGTCCGGCAGGATGAGCGGGTGCCGACGCCCCGCCTGCTGACCAGCGACGACTGGCCGGAGACGGAGCTCCGCGCTGCGGTGCTCGCCGGCGAGCTCGTCCCCGTCGGGTGGTGCTGGGCCTCCCCCGCGGAACCGCAGACGCCCGCCCTCCGCGCCGCCGCGCACGCGTGGCGCGTGCCCGACGAGCGTGTGGTGGCGAGCGGGCGGTCCGCCGCCTGGATCTGGGGTGCGACGTCGCGCCCGCCCTCGCCGGTCGAGGTGAGTGTCCCGCCGACCGTCCGCATCCGTGTCGACCTCGACGTGCGGCTGCGCGAGGTCCGGCTCCCCGCCGAGGACACCGTGCTGGTGGGCCCGATCCGGGTGACCTCGCCGGAGCGCACCGCGGTCGACCTGCTCCGCGCCCCCGGCGCGTTCGACGCGTCCGCGCGCGATGCCCTGCGCGGCCTCGTGGCGATCGGGGTGGTGCGGGTCGACGAGGTCCGGCGCCGCCTGGCAGCGCTCGGGACGATCCCCATGGTGCGGCAGGCGGCCCGGCGTCTCGACCAGGCGATCGCCGCGTCACCCGATCAGGCGCCCGCCGGGGTCAGCCCGCGCTGACCCGGTACACGTCGTAGACCGCGTCGATCCGCCGCACGGCGTTCAGCACCCGGTCGAGGTGCGTCGTGTCGCCCATCTCGAACACGAACCGGCTGAGCGCCAGGCGGTCCGAGGACGTCGACACCGTCGCGGACAGGATGTTCACGTGGTGGTCGGTCAGGACGCGTGTGACGTCGCTGAGCAGCCCGGAGCGGTCGAGCGCCTCGATCTGGATCTGCACGAGGAACACCGACTTCGACGACGGGGCCCACTCGACCTCGATCATCCGGTCGGGCTCGTTCATCAGTGACTTCACGTTCGTGCACGACGCCTGGTGCACGGAGACGCCCTGACCGCGGGTGATGAAGCCCACGATCTGGTCGCCGGGCACCGGCGTGCAGCACTTCGCGAGCTTCACCAGGATGTCGGGCGCGCCGCGGACGAGCACACCGCTGTCGCTGTTCCGGAGCTGGCGGCTCGTGACCTGTCGCGGGAAGGCGAGCTCGGGCTCGTCCGTCTCGGCCTCGGTCTGCACGTTTCCGAGCACCTTCTCGATGACGGACTGCGTGGACACGTGGCCCTCGCCCACCGCCGCGTAGAGCGCGGAGACGTCGTCGTACCGCATCGACGAGGCGACCTCGGCGATGGAGTCCTGGCTCATGATGCGCTGCAGCGGGAGGTTCTGCTTGCGCATCGCCCGGGCGATCGCGTCACGGCCCTGCTCGATGGCCTCTTCGCGGCGTTCCTTGGTGAACCACTGCTTGATCTTGTTGCGGGCACGGGGGCTGCGGACGAACGTCAGCCAGTCCTGGCTCGGGCCGGAGTCCGGGTTCTTCGAGGTGAAGATCTCGACGACGTCACCGCTCGACAGCGTGCTCTCGAGCGGGACGAGGCGCCCGTTTACCTTGGCACCCATCGTGCGGTGCCCGATCTCGGTGTGGACCGCGTAGGCGAAGTCGACCGGGGTCGCACCGGCGGGCAGGCCGATGACCTTGCCCTGCGGGGTGAAGACGTACGTCTCCTTGGCGCCGATCTCGTAGCGGAGCGAGTCGAGGAACTCGCCCGGATCACTCGTCTCGGCCTGCCAGTCGGTGATGTGGGCGAGCCACGCCATGTCCTGGTCGTCGGTGGTCGAGGAGGCGTCGACGTCCCGTCCCTGGGCACGCTGCTTGTACTTCCAGTGCGCCGCGACACCGAACTCGGCACGCTGGTGCATCTCGTGCGTGCGGATCTGGATCTCCACGGCACGGCCCTGCGGTCCGAGCACCGTCGTGTGCAGGGACTGGTACAGGTTGAACTTCGGCGTCGCGATGTAGTCCTTGAAGCGACCGGGCAGCGGGGTCCACCGAGCGTGCACGGAGCCGAGCATCGCGTAGCAGTCGCGGACGGTCGGCACGAGCACGCGGATGCCGACCAGGTCGTAGATCTCGTCGAACTCGCGCCCGCGCACGATCATCTTCTGGTAGATCGAGTAGTACTGCTTCGGCCTGCCCATGACCTCGCCGCGGACCTTCGCGGCCTTCAGGTCCTTCTTGAGCGTGCCGATCACGTTCTGCACGAACTGCTCGCGCTTCGGCTGCCGTTCCTTGACCAGGCTGTCGATCTCGACGTACAGCTTCGGGTGCAGGACCGCGAACGACAGGTCCTCGAGCTCCAGCTTGATCATCTGGATGCCGAGCCGGTGCGCCAGGGGCGCGTAGATCTCGAGCGTCTCCTTGGCCTTGCGCGAGGCGGACGCGGACTCCACGAAGCCCCAGGTGCGCGCGTTGTGCAGGCGGTCGGCGAGCTTGATGACGAGGACGCGGATGTCCTTCGACATCGCGATGACCATCTTGCGCACGGTCTCGGCCTGCGCGCTGTCGCCGTACTTGACCTTGTCGAGCTTGGTGACACCGTCGACGAGCATCGCGATCTCGTCGCCGAAGTCGGCACGGAGCTGGTCGAGCTGGTAGTCGGTGTCCTCGACCGTGTCGTGCAGGAGCGCCGCGGCGATCGTGATCGTGCCGATCCCGAGGTCGGCGAGGATCTGCGCGACCGCGACCGGGTGGGTGATGTACGGCTCGCCGGACTTCCGCTTCTGACCGTCGTGGGCGCGTTCGGCCACCGAGTACGCCCGCTCGATGAGGGTGACGTCGGCCTTCGGGTGGTGCGACCGGACGGTGCGGATGAGCGTGTCGACCGCCCCTGCGGGCTGCGCCCGCGAGAAGAGGCGCGGCAGCAGCGACCGCAGGGAACCGAGGTTGCCGGTGGTCGTCGCGTTCAGCGGACTGGAGGGCCGCGGCGCGGACCCGGGACGGCTCGCGCCGGGCGTGGGCGCACCCTGCGACGAGGACTCACGGGTGTCCGTCATGATGCGCCTCCTGCGACCGGTGTCCGGGTACGGTCTGGCAAGCCTACGCGCGTCCGGTCAGTGCTCGTGACGCGGTTCGCCCTGGGCGTCGCCGAACGATCCGGCGCGCACGACCGGCTCGCCCGCCTGCTCCCAGGCGACCATGCCGCCGGTCAGGTTCACTGCCGGCACCCCGGACTGCTCGAGGGCGGCGACGACCCGCGCGGAGCGGGCGCCGGAGTGGCAGACGACGATGGCGGGCTGGTCACCGCCGTCGATCTCCTGCCAGCGGGCCACGAGCTCGGACATCGGGACGAGCGTCGCCTCCGGGGCGTGCACCTCGTCCCACTCCCCCTGCTCGCGCACGTCGAACAACCGCGCGCCTCCGTCGAGCCGACGTCGAGCCTCGGCCACGTCGACGTCGTGCACCTCGACCGCCATCAGGCGACCTCGGCCGCGGCGTCGACCTCGCGCTGGCGCTTCTCGGCCGCCCGCGTCTTCTTCGCGTCGGCCTCCTTGACCTTGGGCTCGTTCTCGCGGAGGTGCGCGTACATCGGCGACGCGATGAAGATCGTCGAGTAGGTGCCGACGATGATGCCGATGAACAGTGCCAGCGAGATGTCCCGCAGGGTGCCGGCGCCGAGCACGTACGACCCGATGAAGAGGATCGCCGCGACCGGCAGCAGCGCCACGACCGAGGTGTTGATCGACCGGACGAGCGTCTGGTTCACGGCGAGGTTCACCGACTGCATGAAGGTGCGGTGCGACTCCCGCGACGTGTTCTCGCGCACCTTGTCGAACACCACGACGGTGTCGTACAGGGAGTACCCGAGGATGGTCAGGAAGCCGATGACGGCAGCGGGGGTGACCTCGAGCCCGACGATGCCGTAGACGCCGGCGGTGATGAGCAGGTCGTGCAGCAGCGCGACCATGGCGGACACGGACATCTTCCACGTGCGGAAGTAGACGGCCATCACCACGGCCGCCAGCGCGAGGAAGATGACGAGACCGCGGATCGCCTGCGCGAGCACGTCGGCTCCCCAGGTCGCGCCGATGTACGTCGAGGCGACCTGGTCGTCCGACACGCCGTAGGCCTCGGCCAGGGCGTCCTGCACCTCGCTGGTCTCGCGGTCCGTCAACTGCTCGGTCTGGACGCGGATACCGTCCTGGCCGACCTGGGAGACGCGCGGCACGCCCTCGGGGACGATCGACTCGACCGTTCGGGTGGCGACCGACTGGTCGAGGTCCTTCGCGTTCGAGATCGTGAACTCGGACCCGCCGGTGAACTCGATGCCGAGGTGGTACCCGCCGCGGAGCCACGGCACCGCCAACGAGACGACGATCGCGATGAGGGCGATCAGGTACCAGGTCTTGCGGCGCCCGACGATGTCGTACGAACGCTTCCCGGTGTAGAGGTCGCTGCCGAACTGGCTGAAGCTGGCCATCAGTCGTCCTTCCCGTCCGGCGTGGAGCCGTTGTCGCCGGAGGCCTGCTGGGCCTTCCGCTCTGCGATCGTCTGGCGGCGCTGGGCCTCGCCCGCGCTGCGCTGGCGCTTGCCGTCCACGACCGGGGCGCGGAACTGCGCCCGGCCTCGGTAGACGGCGCCGAGGGCGGACGGGTCGAGTCCGCTGAACTTGTGTCCCTCGCCGAAGAACCGGCTCCGGGCGATGAGCTGCATCATCGGGTGCGTGAAGAGCACGACCACGACGACGTCGATCAGGGTGGTGAGGAGCAGCGTGAACGCGAATCCCTTCACGTCGCTGACGGCCAGGATGTAGAGCACGACCGCGGCGAGGAAGTTGATCGAGTCCGACGCCAGGATCGTGCGGAGGGCGCGCTTCCAGCCCGACTCCACGGCGCTCTCGAGACCACGGCCGTCGCGGAGCTCGTCACGGATGCGCTCGAAGTACACGATGAACGAGTCCGCCGTGATGCCGATGGCCACGATGAGACCGGCCACGCCCGCGAGTGACAGTCGGTAGTCGACACGCCACGACATGATCGCGATCACGAGGTAGGTCAGCACCGCCGCGACGCCGAGCGAGAGCACGGTGACGAACGCGAGCGCCCGGTACTGGATGATCGAGTAGATCACGACCAGGATCAGACCGATCAGGCCGGCGACGAGACCGCCGACGAGCTGCGCGGTGCCGAGCGTCGCCGAGATGTTCTCGTTCGACTGCACCTGGAAGTTGATGGGCAGGGCGCCGTACTTCAGCTGGTCGGCCAGGGTCTTGGACGACTCGGCGGTGAAGTTGCCGGTGATCTGCGCCTTGCCGTTCGTGATGGCCGCGTTCGAGGCGGGCGCCGTGATGACGGTGCCGTCGAGCACGATCGCGAACTGGTTCTGCGGCGCGGGGAGCTTGACGAGGCGGCTCGTGACGTCGCGGAAGTCGTCCGAGCTCTTGCCCGAGAACGTCAGGTTGACGGCCCACTGCCCGGTGGTCGCGCCCTGGGAGTCGGTGGCGAGACCCGAGGTCGCGTTGCTGATGCCCGAACCGGAGACCTCGACGGGGCCGAGGATGTACTTCGCGGCGCCGTCCTGGTCGCACGTGACGAGCGGCTCGTCGTCGGGCGCCGTCGTGACGTCGTCCGGGGCCGCGCAGTTGTAGTTCGTGTACAGGTCCTGCAGCGCCGGCGTGACCTGGGACAGGTCGCTGCCGTTGGTCGGCTTCGCGCTCGGGGTCGCGTCGAGCGATGCCGGCGGCGAGTACGGCGTCGGCGAGGCGGTCCCGCCATCGCTGCCGCCGACCGCCGTGTTCGTGGCCGCCTCGGTGTAGAGCACCGGTCGGAAGGTCAGCTTCGCAGCCGCCTCGATCCGGTCGATCGTCGCCTTGTCGGGCTTGCCGGGGATCGACACGACGATGTTGTTCGTGCCCTGCGTGTTGATCTGGGACTCGGAGACGCCGGTCGCGTTGATGCGCTGGCGGATGATGTTGACCGCCTGGTTCAACTGCTGCGAGGTGACGGAACCGCCCTCGGTGTTCTGCGCCGCGAGGGTCAGCTGCGTGCCGCCCTGCAGGTCGAGCGCCAACTCGGGGACCCAGCTCGCGCCGGCGAACCACTCGTCGGTGTCGTCCTTGCTGTTGGCGGCGAGCACCGACGCGGCGGTGTTCAGGCCGGCCAGGGCAGCCATGATGATCACCAACCAGGTGAGCGAGCGCAGCGCCTTCTTGACGGGTGTCGATCGTGCCACCGGTCGTCTCGTCTTTCTGTTCAGGACCGACGACCTCACGGCCGGCGGCAGGGGTGTGGCCGCCGGGTCGGTGGACCCGGCGGCCGAGGGCGTCAGTCTTCGGTCTTGCGCTTCGTCGGGTCCGACTCGTCGACACGCTCGCCGTAGACGGGCTCGCCGTTGAGGTCGGCGATCGGCTTCGGCGCCGCAGCGTCGTCCTCGGGCACGACGGTGGTCTCGACGTCGGACGCGTCCTCGTCGACCACGCGCGACAGGGTCTGGCGGTGCACCGTCACGATGGTGCCGGGGGCGACCTCGACGTCCGCCGTGACCTTGTCGTCGTCGACGGACACGAGCGTGCCGTAGAGGCCGAACGAGAGCATGACACGGGAGCCCGGGACCATCTTCGTCTGGAGCTCCGCCTGCTGCTTCTTGCGCTTGCGGCTGCTGTAGAACATGAACGCGGCGAACGCCACGATGATGACGATGAGGAAGAGTGATTGGTCCATGGGGGCGGTGCCTTCTCTGGTTGCTCGGATCCAGCCGGAGCGGTCGCTGCTCGGCTTCGGGCCGTAGCAGTCTAGGGCACGGGCGTGTCCGCGATCGGGCAACCGCCTGAGTCCGTGCGGGCCGACCACGACACTCGGGCGACCGGGATCAGAATATCGTATACCTGATCAGTCGTCGAACAGGCCGGGCTGCGCGCCGACTCCGTCGCCCGGGGACATCCCGAAGTGACGCCAGGCCTGCGGGGTCGCGATCCGCCCGCGGGGCGTCCGGGTCACGAGTCCGACGCGGACCAGGAAGGGCTCGACCACCGACTCGATCGTCTCGGACTCCTCGCCCACGGAGACGGCGAGGGTGTTCAGGCCCACGGGGCCACCGTCGAACCGCGTGAGCATCGTCTCGACGACGGCGCGGTCGAGCCGGTCGAGCCCGAGCTCGTCGACGTCGTACAGGTCGAGCGCCCCCTGCACGGCGGCCATCCCGTCCGAGGTGCCGTGCACGAGGGCGTAGTCGCGCACCCGGCGCAGCAGGCGGTTCGCGATGCGCGGGGTGCCGCGGGAGCGACCGGCGATCTCGCGCAGGGCGGACCGGTCGATGCGCAGGTCGAGCAGGTGCGCCGCGCGGATCAGCACCTGTTCGAGTTCGTCCTTCTCGTAGAACTCGAGGTGCGCGGTGAAGCCGAAGCGGTCGCGGAGCGGGTTCGGCAGCAGCCCGGCGCGCGTGGTCGCACCGACGAGGGTGAACGGCGCGAGGTCGAGCGGGATGCTCGTCGCGCCGGCACCCTTGCCGACCATCACGTCGATCCGGAAGTCCTCCATCGCGAGGTAGAGCATCTCCTCCGCCGAGCGCGCCATCCGGTGGATCTCGTCGATGAAGAGCACTTCGCCGGGGACGAGGGAGGACAGCACCGCGGCGAGGTCGCCGGCGTGCTGGATCGCGGGGCCGCTCGACATCCGCAGCGGCCGACCGGACTCGTGCGCGACGATCATCGCGAGGGTCGTCTTGCCGAGCCCGGGCGGACCGGCCATGAGGATGTGGTCGGGGGTGCGTTCCTGCATGGCCGCCGCCTTGAGCAGGAGGTCGAGCTGGCCGCGGACCTTGCGCTGCCCGACGAACTCGTCGAGCGACTTCGGTCGGAGCGCGCCCTCGAAGGCGAGCTCCTCCTGCGACTCGGCTCCCGCCGAGGTGATCCCGCTCACCGGCCGGCCCCCGCGGGACGCAGGGTGCCGAGCGCGGCGCGGAGCAGGGCCTGCGTGCCCATCGCAGCGGCACCCGGGTCGCTCGCCACGACGGCGTCGACGGCGGACTGTGCCGCGTCTTCGCGCCAGCCGAGTCCGACGAGCGCCGACACGACGTCGAGCGCGGCCGGGTGCGCGCTGCCACCCGCGGCCGTCGCGGACGCAGGCGCCTGCTCGAAGGCCACGAGCTTGCCGGAGAGGGCGACCGTGATGAGCTTCGCGGTCTTCGGGCCGATGCCGGACACCTTGCGGAACGCCGAGTCGTCCTCGCTCGCGACGGCGTTCGCGACCTGTGCCGGGTCCATGTGGGCGAGGACACCGAGCGCCGACTTCGGCCCGACGCCGGAGACGCTGCGGAGCAGGTCGAACACCTGGAGCGCGTCGGTCGACTCGAAGCCGAAGAGCAGGTGCTCGTCCTCGCGCACGATCATCGCCGTGCGCAGGAACACCTCGGAGCCGTGGCGCATCGTCAGTGCGTGCGCCGGGGTGACCGTGACGGCGTACCCCACTCCCCCGACCTCGACCACGACGGCCGATCCGGAGACGTCGATGCAGGTTCCCCGGAGGCTCGCGATCATGCCCACGAGCCTAGGGCCGCCCACCGACGGCGCCGGCCCGCCGCGCGGCGGCACCCGGACGCGATGCCGCGGCAGCGGCACGCGCGAGCGGCGTGTCCGCGACCCCGGCCTGCGCGTCCCGCCAGGCGCGCTGTGCCGGGGTGAGCGTCGACGGGCCGGGACCGACCCGGTCGGGTGATCCGAGCCTCCAGGCATGGCAGACCGCCAGGGCGAGCGCGTCCGCGGCGTCGGCGGGCTTCGGGGCCTCGTCGAGCCCCAGCACCCGCGCGATCATCGTCTGCACCTGGCGCTTGTCGGCGTTCCCGTAGCCGGTGACCGCCGCCTTGACCTCCGACGGCGTGTGCAGCCCGACGGGCAGCCCACGGGCGGCGGCGGCGTGCAGCGCCAGCCCCGCCGCCTGCGCGGTGCCCATGACCGTCCGGACGTTCGCCTGTGCGAAGACACGCTCGACCGCCACCGCGTCGGGGCGGTGGTCGTCGATCTCGGCAGCGATGCCGTCGGCGATGCGCAGGAGCCGCTGCTCCAACGCCATGTCCGCGGGCGTGCGCACGACCGTCACGTGGACGAGTCGTGCGCGCCGGTTCGGTGCGACCTCGACGACGCCGACGCCGCACCGGGTGAGCCCGGGGTCCACCCCGAGCACACGGAGCACCGGACTAGTCCTCGTCCTCGTCGAGCTCGGCCTGGACGTCCGCGGGGATGTCGAAGTTGGCGTAGACGTTCTGCACGTCGTCGCTGTCCTCGAGCGCGTCGATCAGCTTGAAGACCTTGCGGGCGGTGTCGGCGTCGACCGGGACCTTCACCCCGGGGACGAACTCGGCATCGGCCGAGTCGTAGTCGATGCCGGCGTCCTGCAGCGCCGTGCGCGCCGCGACGAGGTCGCTTGCCTCGGTGATGACCTCGAAGCCGCCGCCCTGGTCGACCACGTCCTCGACACCCGCGTCGAGGACGGCCGTCATGACGGTGTCCTCGTCGAGACCGTCGGTCTTCGTGACCGAGATGACGCCCTTGCGCGAGAAGTTGTAGGCGACGCTGCCCGGGTCGGCCATGGTGCCGCCGTTCCGGGACATCGCCGTCCGGACCTCGGCCGCAGCGCGGTTCTTGTTGTCGGTGAGGCACTCGACGAGCATCGCGACACCGTTCGGGCCGTAGCCCTCGTACATGATCGTCGTGTACTCGATCGACTCACCGGTCAGGCCGGCGCCGCGCTTGATCGCGCGGTCGATGTTGTCGTTCGGGACCGAGGTCTTCTTGGCCTTCTGGACGGCGTCGACCAGGGTCGGGTTGCCCGACAGGTCCGCACCGCCCATCTTCGCGGCGACCTCGATGTTCTTGATGAGCTTGGCGAACGACTTCGCACGGCGCTGGTCGATGACCGCCTTCTTGTGCTTCGTCGTTGCCCACTTGGAATGCCCGGACACGGTGCTCCTTGCGTCTAGCGGAAGATCCGGACCAGTCTACCGGCCGGGAGGCGCGGATCACCGCCGCCCCGCCCCCTTGCGCGAAACGCAACGTCGGCGACACCGCGCAGTGCGATGCCGCTGCGAGGGACCGCCGACGTTGCGTCTTGCGGGTCGGGAGGACCTAGGCGCTGCGGACGATGTCGAGGAAGCGGCGGTGGAAGCGGTCCTCGCCGGCGACCTCGGGGTGGAACGCGCTCGCGAGCACGGTGTCCTGCTGCACGGCGACGACCTGCCCGTCGGCGAGGGCACCGAGCACCTGGACGCCGGCGCCGTGCTCCTCGACCACGGGGGCGCGGATGAACACCGCGTGCACGGGGGCCTCGCCGAGTGCCGGCATCGGGATGTCGGTCTCGAAGGAGTCGTTCTGGCTGCCGAAGGCGTTGCGGCGCACGGTCGTGTCGAGCACGGCGAGCGTCTGCTGCCCCGGGATGCCCGCGGCGATCCGGGAGGACAGCATGATCATCCCGGCACAGGTGCCGTAGGCGGGGAGTCCCCCGCGGATCGCTGCGCTCAGCGGTTCGGCGACGCCGAACGTCCGGGACAGCTTGTCCATGACGCTCGACTCACCGCCGGGGATCACGACGCCGTCGAGCGCCTCGATCTCCTCGGGCCGACGGAGCGGCACCACGTCGGCGCCGAGCTCCGTCAGCGAGGCGATGTGCTCGCGGAAGTCACCCTGCAGCGCGAGGACCCCGATGCGGGGTCGGGCGCTCACCAGCCGCGCTCGGCGAGGCGGTGCGGAGCGGGGACGTCGGCGACATTGATGCCGACCATGGCCTCGCCCAGACCGCGGGAAACCTCGGCGATGACCTTCGGGTCGTCGTGGAAGGTCACGGCCTTGACGATCGCCGCGGCGCGCTTCGCCGGGTCGCCCGACTTGAAGATGCCGGACCCGACGAAGACGCCGTCCGCTCCGAGCTGCATCATCATCGCGGCGTCGGCCGGGGTGGCGACACCACCGGCGGTGAAGAGCACGACGGGGAGCTTGCCGGTCTGCGCGACCTCCTTCACCACGTCGAACGGGGCCTGGAGCTCCTTCGCGGCGACGTAGAGCTCGTCCTCCTTGAGGTGACGGAGCGCAGCGATCTCCTTCGAGATGGTGCGGATGTGCTTCGTGGCCTCGGACACGTCACCCGTGCCGGCCTCGCCCTTGGAGCGGATCATCGCGGCACCCTCGGTGATGCGACGGAGTGCCTCGCCCAGGTTCGTGGCGCCGCAGACGAAGGGCGTCGTGAACTTCCACTTGTCGATGTGGTTGACGTAGTCGGCGGGCGACAGCACCTCGGACTCGTCGATGTAGTCGACGCCGAGCTCCTGCAGCACCTGCGCCTCGACGAAGTGGCCGATGCGGGCCTTCGCCATGACGGGGATCGAGACGGCGGCGATGATCTCCTCGATCATCGACGGGTCGGACATGCGGGCCACGCCGCCCTGTGCACGGATGTCGGCGGGGACGCGCTCGAGGGCCATGACGGCGGTGGCGCCGGCTTCTTCCGCGATGCGGGCCTGCTCGGCGTCGATGACGTCCATGATCACGCCGCCCTTGAGCATCTCGGCCAGGCCGCGCTTGACGCGGTCGGAGCCGGTGATCGAGGTGCCGTTGGTGCCCGAGGTGCTGGTGCTGTCGCTCATGATGCCGACAGTCTAGTCCGCAGCGGGCCAGCCGTCGGCGACGAGCCGGCGGGTGTCACCGAGCATCTGGGACATCGACTTCGTCCGGGCGATGATCGGGAAGAAGTTCGAGTCCGACGCCCACCGCGGCACGATGTGCTGGTGCAGGTGCGCGGCCACACCGGCGCCCGCGATCTCGCCCTGGTTCATGCCGATGTTGAAGCCGTCGCAGTGCGACACCGCACGCAGTACGCGCATCGCGGTCTGGGTCAGCTCGGCGATCTCCCGGATCTCCTCCGCGGTCGCCTCGTCGTACAGCGGGACGTGGCGGTAGGGGCAGACGAGCAGGTGCCCGTTGTTGTACGGGAACAGGTTGAGCAGCACGTAGGCGTGCTCACCGCGGGCGACGATCAGGGCGTCCTCGTCGGACTTCCGCGGCGCCTCGCAGAACGGGCAGTCGTCCTCGTGCCCGCGGCCCCGACCTTCCCGCCCGGCGTCGATGTAGGCCATGCGGTGCGGGTTCCACAGGCGCTGGAAGGCGTCCGGCACCGCCGCACCCGTGGCCGCGTCGCGGATCACCAGCGGGTCGTCCGCGCTGCCGGTGCCCGCGGCACCGCCCGTGTCGACGACCGGCGGACCGGGGTCGGCCGGGATCGCGGAGCCGGCCGGCCTCCCGGAGTCGGCCGGGGCCCCGGAGCCGGCCACGTCGACGACGTGACCGGCCCCGGGGACGGACTCCGAGCCTCCCGTGCGGTCCATCAGACCTGTGCGCGGTCGCGGATCGCAGTGAGGATGCGGTCGACCGCCTCGTCGACCGGCACGCCGTTGTCCTGGCGACCGTCGCGGAAGCGGAACGAGACGGCTCCGGCGTCGCGGTCGTCGCCGCCGGCGATGAGCTGGAACGGGACCTTCGCCTTGGTGTGCGTGCGGATCTTCTTCTGCATCCGGTCGTCCGAGTGGTCGACCTCGGCGCGGACACCGTGCGCACGGAGCTTCGCGACGACCTCGTCGAGGTAGTCGCCGTACTCCGCGGCGACCGGGATCGCGACGACCTGCACCGGGGACAGCCACGCCGGGAACGCACCAGCGTAGTGCTCGGTGAGGACGCCGAAGAAGCGCTCGATCGAGCCGAACAGGGCGCGGTGGATCATCACGGGACGCTGCCGCGAGCCGTCCGGGGCCGTGTACTCGAGCTCGAAGCGCTCGGGCAGGTTGAAGTCGAGCTGCACGGTCGACATCTGCCACGTGCGACCGATCGCGTCGCGGGCCTGGACGGAGATCTTCGGACCGTAGAACGCCGCACCGGCGGGGTCCGGGACGAGTTCGAGGCCCGACTCCTCGGCGACCTCGCGCAGGGTGTTCGTGGCGATCTCCCACACCTCGTCGTCGCCGACGTACTTCTCCGGGTCCTTCGTGGAGAGCTCGAGGTAGAAGTCGTCGAGCCCGTAGTCGCGGAGGAGCGAGAGCACGAACTCGAGCGTCGTGGTCAGCTCCTCCTTCATCTTCTCCTGCGTGGTGAAGATGTGGGCGTCGTCCTGGGTCATGCCGCGCACGCGGGTCAGGCCGTGGATGACGCCGGACTTCTCGTTGCGGTAGACCGTGCCGAACTCGAACATCCGGAGCGGCAGGTCGCGGTAGGAGCGGGCCTGCGAGCGGTACGCCAGGATGTGCATCGGGCAGTTCATCGGCTTGAGGTAGTAGTCCGCACCCTGTCGGGTGACGTTGCCGTCCTCGTCGCGGGCCTCGTCCATGTGCATGGCCGGGAACATGCCGTCCTTGTACCAGCCGAGGTGGCCGGACTGCTCGAACAGGTCGCCCTTCGTGATGTGCGGCGTGTAGACGAAGGAGTAGCCCTCCTGCTCGTGCCGGCGGCGCGAGTAGTCCTCCATCTCGCGGCGGATGATGCCGCCCTTCGGGTGGAAGATCGCCAGGCCAGAGCCGATCTCGTCCGGGAACGAGAACAGGTCGAGCTCCGCGCCGAGCTTGCGGTGGTCGCGCTTCGCGGCCTCCTCGAGTCGGACGAGGTACGCCTTGAGCTGGTCCTTGTCCGGCCAGGCGGTGCCGTAGATGCGCTGCAGCTGCGGGTTCTTCTCCGAGCCGCGCCAGTACGCCGCCGCGACGCGCATGAGCTTCGCCGCGTTGCCGATCCACCGGGTGTGCGGGACGTGCGGGCCACGGCAGAGGTCCTGCCAGACGACCTCGCCCGACTTCGGGTCGACGTTCTCGTAGACCGTGAGCTCGCCGGCCCCGACCTCGACGCTCTCGCCGGAGTCGCCCTCGGCCGCGGCGCCCTTGAGGCCGATGAGCTCCTGCTTGAAGGGCTCCCCCGTCATCAGCTCGCGGGCCTCGTCGTCGGTGACGACCTTGCGCCGGAAGCGCTGGGCCTGCTTGACGATGCGGTCCATGCCCTTCTCGATGGCCTTGAGGTCCTCGGGGGTGAAGGGCTCGGCGACGTCGAAGTCGTAGTAGAAGCCGTCGGTGACGGGCGGGCCGATGCCGAGCTTCGCGTCCGGGTTGATCTGCTGCACGGCCTGCGCGAGCACGTGTGCGGCGCTGTGCCGGAGGATGTCGAGGCCGTCCTGCTCGTCGAGCGTCACCGGCTCGACGGTCTCCCCCGCCTCCACGTCGGCCGCGAGGTCCTTGAGCACCCCGCCGACGCGGATCGCGACGACACCGCGGACGCCGTCGAAGAGCTCGGTGCCCGTCGTGGCCGTCGTCGCGGTGCGGGGCTCGGGTGCCTGGGGCAGGTCTGCGGGCTCTGGTGCGACTGCGTCGGTCACGATCGTGGTGCTCCTCGGTTGGTTCAGGGGTGGGTCAAGACTAGTGCGCGGCCGCAGCGGTCCAGGCGCGGCCGCCGCGGTGAAGGCGCGGCCGCGGCGGTCCAGGCCGGCGGCAGCGGTCCAGGCCGGCGGCAGCGGTTCAGGCGGGGACGCGGCCGAGCGTCGTGACGGGCAGGCGCGGCTCGAGGCGCTCCCGACCCGAGAGCCCGTCGAGCTCGAGCAGCGACGCGAAGCCGATCGCCTCGTACCCGGCACGCTCGAGGAGCGTGATCGTCGCCGCAGCGGTGCCCCCGGTCGCGAGGACGTCGTCGACGACGAGCACGCGCGTGCCCTGCGGGAGCTGGCCCGGCCGGAGCTCGAGCTCTGCCTCGCCGTACTCGAGCGCGTACTGCTCGCTCAGGACCTCGCCGGGCAGCTTGCCGGCCTTGCGGACCGTCAGCACGCCGACCTGGTGCTGGGCCGCGATGCCCCCGGCCAGGGCGAAGCCGCGGGCCTCGATGCCAGCGACCGCCTGGAACCCCGCACCGATCGCGAACGGCGCCGCGAGGGCCTCGCAGACCCGTCCGAACGCCACGGGGTCGGAGAACACCGGCGTCACGTCGCGGAACAGGATGCCGGACTTCGGGAAGTCCGGGACGATGGCGGTCAGGCGTTCGACGAGTGCAGCTGCGGTTTCGGTCACCGCACAACGGTACGCGACCGCAGGCGCCGCACGCGCCCGGCCGTCCGTCGCCTGTCCCTCGTTCTGGAGATCGCCCCGACGCCGCCCCGCGGGTTCTGATGGTCTGCGGCAGGTGGAGCGGGACGGCAGGGACGTCCCGACAGCGGACGGACACAGGACGGGGACCATGTACTCGAGGATCAGGACGATGGTCGCGCTCGCCGCCGTGGCGACGGCGGTGGCTGCGGGCACCGTGACGTTCCCCGCGGCTGCGACGGCGGCGTCCACCGCGCCGCTGCCGCGCGCTGCCCTCCACTCCGCGACGCCCGGGCAGGTCTTCGCCGGTGGGTTGTACCGGCAGCCGGACAGCCAGCCCGCCCAGGCCGCGGCGGCGCTCAGCGCGGCGGGGAGGACGACCGAGGCCGCAGCGGCCCGCACCATCGCGCAGCAGCCGATCGCGATCTGGCTCGGCGAGTGGTACACGGGCGACGCGCTGGACCGGGTGATCGCGCGGAACCTCGCCGCCGCGGAGAAGACGGGCACGACGCCGGTGTTCGTCACGTACGCCGTCCCGAACCGCGACTGCGGCGGGTACTCGGCGGGCGGCCTCTCCCCGTCCCGGTACGCCGCGTGGAACCGTCGCATCGCGGCCGACCTCCAGGGGCACCGGGCCGTCGTGATCGTCGAGCCGGACTCCCTGGCACACCTGAGCACGTGCACCGCCGAGCGAGCCCGACGGCCGGGCCTCATCGCGGCGGCCGTGCGCGTGTACGCCGCCGCGGGGGTCCCCACCTACCTGGACGGCGGGAACGAGGACTGGAACCCCGCGGAGCTCCAGGCGACGTACCTGCGGGAAGCCGGTGTCGCCCAGGCCCGGGGGTTCTTCACGAACGTCGCGAACTTCTACGGCGTCGACGGTGAGCGGGCCTACGCCGAGCGGCTCAGCGCGATGACGGGTGGGGCACGGTACGTCGTCGACGTGTCGAGGAACGGTCGTGGGTGGCTCGGCACCTGGTGCAACCCGACCGGTGCCGGTCTCGGAGGGAAGCCCCACGTCGCAGCGGGCACGACCCGGCTCGACGCCCTGCTCTGGGTGAAGACGCCGGGGGCGAGCGACGGGACCTGCAACGGTGGGCCGGCGGCGGGGACGTGGTTCCCGTCGTACGCGGTCGCACTGGTGTCCAACCGGAAGCGGTAGGCGCGGGGTCGCGGTCCCGCGCGGGGCGGGTGCCGTATGTGCGGCGGGCGCGGCGAGTGTGGCGTTCGTCGTGGAGCACAACGGGAAGCACCTCGCGCCATGCGATCGCATGGCGCGAGGTGCTTCTGGTTGTGCGGAGGCCGTGCGCGCGGCGCTGTCGCGGCTGCGGCTGCGGCTGCGGCTCCGGACGCGCGCCGCCGCGTCGGCGCAGCCGGGCCGGGTCGCGGCGCGTCAGCGCCACATGCGCATCGCGGCGCTCCGCACGAGCAGCTCGAGCTCGCGCTCGCGCCGCTCCCGGTCGAGCCGCTGACGGGTGGCGTGGTCGACCGACGGACGCACGTGGTGCGTCCGACGACTCCAGATGATCAGCGACATGCCGATCCGGAGGGCGATGCGGTCGGCGAGCGTGACCCGGCGGCGCACCGCGCGGGTGTCGGGGGGACGGACGTCGATGTCGTTCGACACGATGGTGCCTTTCGTGGGTGCCCGAGGGCATGACGGAGAACCCGACCGCCGACCGCGTGCATGCGCCGGGAACGGGATCGCGAAGAACGCCCGGTGAATGCGGGCGAAAATGATCGGCAGGGCGCGCAGGAATGCGCGAGGCTGCATTGTCGGTGAACGATCGGGTCACCGAGTGGAATCGTCGGAGAGACGTCCGCCGCTCGCGGTCCGATCTCGATCCACCACGCCGCGCCCCCGGCTGCCGTCAGCAGGACGGGCGTCCGTCACCCGGACGGGCGTCCGTCAGCTGGACGGGCAGCCGTGGCCTGCACGGCGTGTGTGGTGCGGCACAGCGGGGCTGTGCGACGACGATCGGGACCGCACCACCGCGTGCTCAGGGCAGCGACGAGCGGGACCTCGGTCGATCGAGGAGAACGGCTGGAGCGGGACGTCCCGCGTCAGTGCGAACGGAGCGGGGTGCCGCCGATCCCACGGATTCCACGGAACGGGTTCGTCATGGCGATCATCATTGTCGGCCCCCTCTCGGTCTCGTACAGCCGGTGATGCTCGTGAACACTATCGGCGTCGGGAATGCGAGCGCAACCCCTTTCTCGAACATTTCCGGAATTGCATCCGAGAACACACGAGGACGTCGCAGGACGCGGAACGGCCCCGGTACCGCTGGGGTGCCGGGGCCGTTCCGTGTGAGCGGGTCGGATCAGACCGTCGCCGGGGCTGACGCCCGGGCGACGAGCCGGCCGTCCTCGAGGTCGATCCGGACGGTGTCGCCGGCGTGCGCCTGCTCGTCGACCACCAGGGTCGCGATGCGGTCGTCGACCTCGCGCTGGATGAGTCGACGGAGCGGACGGGCGCCGTACTCGGGCTCGTACCCGTGCTCGGCGAGCCAGTCGGTCGCCGCCTCGGACACCGCCAGGGTCATCCCCTGGGTGAGGAGCCGGAGCGCGGTGTCCTGCAGCAGCAGGTCGACGATCGACCGCAGCTGCTCCTGCGACAGCTTGCGGAAGAGCACGATCTCGTCGATGCGGTTGATGAACTCGGGCCGCATCGACTCGCGCAGCCTGCCCATCACACGGGCGCGCAGGTCCTCCTCGGAGTAGCCGCCGTCCGCCGAGGCCGAGAACCCGAGCGCACCGGAGCGCGATGCGAGGAACTCCGAGCCGATGTTCGACGTCATGATGACGACGGTGTTCCGGAAGTCGACCGTCCGTCCCTGTCCGTCGGTGAGGCGGCCGTCGTCGAGCACCTGCAGCAGCAGGTTGAAGACGTCCGGGTGCGCCTTCTCGACCTCGTCGAGCAGGACCACCGAGTACGGGTTGCGACGGACGCGCTCGGTGAGCTGCCCGGCCTCCTCGTGACCGACGTACCCGGGAGGGGCACCGACCAGGCGGGAGACGGTGTGCCGTTCGCCGAACTCGCTCATGTCGAACCGCAGCATGGCGGACTCGTCGCCGAAGAGCGATCCGGCCAGGGCCTTCGCGAGCTCGGTCTTGCCGACGCCCGTCGGGCCGAGGAACAGGAAGCTGCCCACGGGACGACGAGGGTCGCCCATGCCGGTCCGGCTGCGTCGGACGGCGGTCGCGATGGCGCGCACGGCGTCGTCCTGGCCGACGACGCGCTCGTGGAGTTCGTCCTCGAGCGCGGCGAGGCGCGAGCGGTCACCCTGCGAGATCCGGGTCGCCGGGATGCCGGTGGCACGCGACACGACCTCGGCGACGTCTGCCTCGGTGATCACGCGGTCGGCGGTCGACGGCCGGGAGGCACTGCTCGCGTCCCCCTGCGAGGCGGCGGTGATCTGCGCCTCCAGTCCGTCGATCTCGTCGCGCAGGCGCGACGCCTCCTCGTACAGCTCCTCGGCCACCGCGCGGTCCTTGTCGGCCTGCAGCTCCGCGACCTGGTCACGGAGCGCCTCGACGTCGACGTCGCCCGACAGGGCGAGACGGCGTCGTGCCCCGGCCTGGTCGATGAGGTCGATTGCCTTGTCCGGCAGGTGCCGGTCGGTCACGTACCGGTGCGAGAGCTCCACCGCGGCACGCAGGGCGTCGTCGGTGTAGATCACGTCGTGGTGCTCGGCGTAGCGCGGGGCGAGGCCGCCGAGGATGGCGACGGCGTCCTCGATGCTCGGCTCCCCCACCCGGACCGGCTGGAAGCGCCGCTCGAGCGCGGCGTCCTTCTCGATGCGGCGGTACTCGCGCAGCGTCGTCGCGCCGACCAGGTGCAGGTCGCCGCGGGCCAGGCGGGGCTTGAGGATGTTGCCGGCGTCCATCGAGCCGCCCTCGCCACCGCCCCCGGCGCCGACGACGGTGTGCAGTTCGTCGATGAAGACGATCAGCTCGTCCGCGTGCGCCGCGATCTCGTCCATCGCCGTCGTCAGGCGCTCCTCGAAGTCGCCGCGGTACCGGGTGCCGGAGAGCATGCCGGCGAGGTCGAGCGCGACCACCCGCTTGCCCCGGAGCAGCGCGGGCACGTCACCGTCGGTGATCCGCTGGGCGAGCCCCTCGACGATCGCGGTCTTGCCGACGCCGGGCTCACCGATGAGGACGGGGTTGTTCTTCGTGCGGCGGAGCAGGATCTCGACGGTCTGCTCGATCTCGTCGGCGCGGCCGATCACCGGGTCGATGCGTCCGTCGCGGGCGCGTTCGGTGAGGTCGGTGCCGAACCGGTCGAGCGTCGGGGTGTCGCTCGTCGTGCCGTTCGTGGGGTCGGCGGTGGTCTCGGTGGCTCCGGGCATCGGGCGCCCCTCTCGTGCTGCTGCCGCGGCCTGCTGGGCGTGCTCCTGCAGGTGCTGCGGGGTGACACCGGCGCTCGCGAGCAGCTGCCCCGTGACGGTGTCCTGGTCGGTGACGAGCGCGAAGAAGACGTGCTCGGGGTCGGTGTAGGTGCTGCCGAAGGCCTTGGCGGCCTGGGTCGCCTCGAGCAGGATCCGCTGTGCGGTCCCGGTCAGGGCGGGCTGCCCGGTGCGCCCGGGACGCGGCTCCGTCGGCGCGGGGAGGCGTTGCTCGACCTCGGCGGCGAACTGCTCCGGGTCGACACCGGCGGTGCGCAGGACCGCGGTGAAGGGCTCGGTGCGCACGAGCACGTGCAGGACGTGCAGCGCGTCGATCTCGTGCTGGCCCTGTGCGACGGCGTACTCGGCGGTGTGCTGGAGCACCTCGTGGGTACGTCGGCTGAGGAGCCGCGTGATGTCGACCGGGCGTCCCAGCGGGACGGATCGCTGGGCACCGGACTGCTGGGCCGCGATGAGCCGCGCGAGGAACGCGTCGAACGCGTCGTCGCCACCGCTCGGGCCGAACGTTGCTGGCAAAGGGACCTCCTGGGAACTTGAGTGCCTTCGACTCAATGCAACGCTGGAGGACCCGCTCCATTCCCGGCGGGTGCAGAAACTTGCGTCAGACCGACTCAGGTCCTCGCGATGGCCGCCGTGGAGGCGCCGGTGACGCGGACCAGGTCGGCCGGCGCGACCTCGATGTCGAACCCGCGACGCCCGCCGGAGACGAAGATGCTCGGGTGCTCGAGCGCGGTCTCGTCGACGACCGTCCGCAGGCTGGTCTTCTGTCCGACCGGGCTGATCCCGCCCACCACGTACCCGGTCCGCTTCTCGGCGAGGGCAGGTTGGGCGAGCGTCGCCTTCTTGCCGCCGAGGGCAGCTGCGATGGCCTTGAGGTCCAGGCGGTTCGCGACCGGCACGACCGCCACGGCCAGCTGCCCGTCCACCGAGACGACGAGCGTCTTGAACACCTGGTCCTCACGGAGGCCCAGTGCCGCGGCGGCCTCCTCACCGAAGTTGGTCGCGGTCTCGTGGTGCTCGTAGACGTGCGGCGTGAACGGGATCCCCGCCCGCTCCAGGGCGAGGGTCGCTGGGGTGCTCGGCGATCCTGCGGTCATGCCTGCGATCCTGCCCGTCCGGGACTGCCGGTCCTCGACGGCACGCGGGGGTTACGCTGAACGGACCATGACCGTCGTCGAACTCCTGCTGCGCGCCCTCGCGGTGCTGCAGATCGGCGATGCCGGCCTGCTCGGTCCGTCGGGTTCCCCGGCGCCCCTGCTCGCCGTCGCCGCGCTCGGCCTCGCCGCCGTCGCCGTCACGGTGCTCGTCGTCCGGCTGCTCGCGACGGCGCTCGGTGTCGATCCGGGTGCCGAGGGCTCCGAGCGGACGGGCGCAGCGGTGGAGCGGCCGACCCGCATCGCGTGGAGCCACCCCGACGCCGACGGCCAGGTGCGGTCGCGAGCACCGGGAGCGCCGACCCCGGCCTGACCGCCCGCGGGTGGTCGGGTCACGTCGTCACGGACCCCTCCACTCGAACGGAACGTCATGGACATCACCACCCTGCCCGTCGTCGGCGACCTGCTGCGCGCCGGCGTCGACCTGCTCACCGCGCTCACCGCAGCCCTGTCCCCCGTCGCCGGTGGCGCCGCAGCGGCGCTCGCCGTCGTGGCGCTCACCCTGGGCGTGCGCATCGTGCTCGTCCCGCTCGCCGTCCTGCAGGTCCGGGCCGAGCGCGACCGGCGTCGACTCGCCCCGCAGCTCGCCGCCCTCCGCAGGCGCCACGGTGCGGACGCGCGACGCCTCCAGGAGGCCGTGCAGCGCCTGTACACCTCCGAGCGCGTCTCCCCGCTGGCCGGGTGCCTCCCGGTGCTCGCGCAGGCTCCGGTCCTCTCGCTCGTGTACGCGCTCTTCACGCACGCGTCGGTCGCCGGTGCCGCGAACGCCCTGCTCGACGCGACACTGGTCGGGATCCCGCTCGGGCACACGCTCCTGGTGGCGCTCGCGTCGCCGCTGTGGAGCCACGCCTGGGTGGTACTCGTGCTGCTCGTCGTGATGGCGGTGGTGGTCGAGGCGTCGCGCCGGGCCACCGTGCACTGGAACCCGACGGCGGAGCCGGCCGCCGGTACGCCCGGGGCCGGTCCGGCCGCTGCCCTGGCGCGCTGGGCGCCCTTCGCGTCGGTCGTCCTCGCCGCGGTCGTCCCGCTCGCCGCGACGCTCTACGTCGTCACGAGCGCCGTCTGGACCCTCGGGGAACGCGCGGTGCTGCGCCGGATCGTCCGCTGAGCCGGGCAGGGGGGCGCGGGGCGGCCGGTCTCAGCCGCCCTGGCCCTCCTGCTGGGGCCCCTGGTCGACGGGGTCGTACTCGGTGCCACGGCCCTGCTCCTCGTCGGGGGTGGGGACGTGCCGCTCGGTCCCGCTGCCGCCGGGGCTCGTCGCCACGTAGTCGGCCTCGCCGGACTGGGTGTCGTGGCTCAGGGGCTCGAGCGTCTCGGGCTCGGCGTCGTGCCGGGTCTGGTCGTGGCCGGAGGCGTCGTGCCCGGTTCCTGCGTCGGTGCTCATGCCACCCGTCTACGCCTCGGGGACTGGACACCTCCCGCTCGGGGGGCGGACGTGCCGTCGTCCGGGTGGGAGCATGTGGGTGTCCGGTGCGTCCGGACCGGGAGTGCGCATGGCCGACGAGGACGTCACGGCGGAACGGGCACGACTCGAGGCCCTCGCGTGGGGAGCCGGGGTCGCGGCCGAGGACGCTGCGCGCGCCCGGCTCGAGCTCCGCGGGCTGCGGGACGGCAGCACCGTCGCGGGCGCGACGCCGCCGGCCGGGACGACGACCGACGACGGACGTCCGGCGGACCGCACGACGAGCGAGGCCGGACGGTCGTCAGTCGCTGCGTCGACCGCTGACCGACCGACACCGGCGGCGGGGCCGATCCGGACCGGGCCCGGCTCGGCCGGTGCGTCGGCGCCCGCCGACCCGGTCGGGCCGGAGGGCGAGCAGGAACGGACCACGGGACCGGGTGCCGCCCGCGCCGGGGGCGGGGCGGACCTCCAGGCCGGGAGTCCCACGTGGCGGACGCGGGTGAGCGGACTGCTCTGGACCGCGCGGCCGCGCGCCTGGATCGCGCTCGGCGCGGCAGCGGTCGTCGGCCTGGCGTTCGCGGCGGGCACGCTGGTGGGCACGACCGACGGGCAGCTGGCCGCCGCGCCCAGCACGACACCGACACCCGGCGCGATCACCCTCGAGGAGCTGCTGGACATCCCGCAGACCTCCGCGGACCAGCTGCCGGGACCGGTCGAGGCGCCCGTGAGCCTCCGCACGACCCGGCTCGTGTTCACGAACCGGGCCCTGGACGGCAGCGCCTTCGAGACTCCGTGGAACGTGTGGGCCGGGGTCGGGACCGACCGCGAGACCATCTGCCTGGTGGCGACCGCGAACCGGCTCGAGTCGACCACCGCCTGCTACCCGCGTGAGGACGCCCTGCACGGGAACGTCTCGCTCTCCGCCCAGTCGATGAGCGGCACGCTCACCGTCACCCTGCGCGGCGGCGGTGTGCAGGGCACGGTGACGAACGAGAACTGAACGGGAATGCTCGTCCGAGCATCTCGTTGGAGCGCTACAAGATTCTTCGGCGACCCCCTCGCGCGATCCGGATGCTCCGTGCAACACTGGATGTGCGCACTCGCCGTGGAGTCGTCACAACCCGACCGGGTCGTTCGACCCGGACCACACCCACCGCGAGCGCGCACCGCGCACCGCCGTCACGACGGCCGGTCCGACGCGCGCTCCGGCGTTCCCCGGAGGAGGTCAGCAGCGTGTCCACCAACACCACCACCTCGGCCGTGTCGACGAGCACGCGGCCGATCACCGTCACCAACCGGTCGATCGTCGGCATCGCCGTGCTCGGGCTCGCCACCTTCTTCGCGATCACCACGGAGCTCATGCCGGTCGGGCTGCTCGGCACGATGAGCCGCGACCTCGGCGTCAGCGAGTCGACGATGGGCTTCGTCGTCACCGTGTACGCGGCAGCCGTGGCGATCCTCGCCCTCCCGCTGACGTCGCTCACCGCGCGGCTGCCCCGCAAGGCGGTCCTGGTGTCGACCCTGGTCGGCTACGCCGTCTCGAACGTGCTGGTCGCGGTCGCGCCGAGCTTCGCCGTCGTCTGCGCGGGTCGCGTCGTCGGCGGCGTCGCACACGCGCTCTTCTTCTCGGTCGCGTCGGCCTACGCGACGCGGATCGTGCCCCCGCGGCTGGCCGGACGCGCGATCGCCTTCGTCTACTCCGGCAGCTCGCTCGGCTTCGTCCTCGGCGTGCCGCTGGCCACCTGGGTCGCGCAGACGATCGGGTGGCGCCCCGCCGTCGGCTCCGTCGCGCTCGCCGCAGCCCTCCTCGCGCTGGTCGCGGTCGCGTTCCTGCCGGCGGTCAGCGGGACCGCGTCCCCGCACATCGGTTCACCCCGCGCGTGGGCCCGCACCGGACTGCTCTCCGTCGTCGTCGCAGACCTGCTGCTCTTCGCCGGGCACTACGTCGTCTACACCTACATCGGCCCGTACGCGATCGACGCCGGGCTCGACGCCGGCATGGTGAGCGGTGCGCTCCTGGTGCTCGGCGGGACCGGCATCGTCGGCCTCTGGCTCGCCGGCACCTTCGTCGACCGGGCACCGCGGCAGACGTTGATCGCCGCCGTCGCCGTGATGGCCGCCGCCTTCGCCGTGCTGCCGTTCGTGCACGGCTCGCTGTTCGGCACCATGGTGGTCGCCGGGATCTGGATGGCGGCGAACGGCACGACCGGCACCCTCTTCATGGCCGCGGCGATCCGCACCGGTGGCGTCTCCCCCGACATCGCCGGCGCCCTCGTCAACGGCGCGTCGAACATCGGCATCGCGGGCGGGGCAGCCGTCGGCGGGCAGGCGCTCGGTGCGGTCGGCCTGCAGTACCTGCCGTTCGCCGGCGCCGTCGTGCTGATCGGCTCGCTCGGCGTCGTGCTCGCGGCGCGCCGCGGCTTCCCGGTGCACACGCACGCGCAGGAGCACCTGTCCACGACGTCGGTCGAGGCGATCACGTCCTCGCTCGCGGTCGTCACCAGCTCGGTGCCGGTCGTCAGCCGTGCGATCGCCACCATCACCGGGTCGATCGGCGTCGCCACCGGCACGGTGTCGACCGCGACGGGATCCGTGCGGACGCAGCGGCGGCGCTGAGCCCGGGACACGGGAGCGGGGCGGGCCGACCGGTGTCGACCCGCCCCGCTCCCGTCTCCCGGAGCCCGGAGCCCCGAGCCCGACGGCCGGGTGTGCGGTCAGTCCTGCGGGACCGACCGTCGACGACGTGCCGCGCCGACCGACAGCAACCCGCCGCCGGTCAGGAGCAGCAGCGCTGCGACGGCGACCGCGGGGGTGACGTCGGCTCCGGTGAAGGCCAGTCCGCCACCGGTCGGGCCACCACCGTCGCCCGTGCCGGTACCGCCCGCGACGGGTGCCGCGCTCGGGGTCGGGCCGTCGGTCGGCTGCGGCGTCACCGTCGGGGTGGGCTGCGGCGTGCCGGCGACCTCGGCGAGGACGAGGCGCACGGGCTCCGGCGTGCCGCCGACCGCGGCGGTCGTGACCACCACCGGGTCCGACTGCTCGGAGCCGGTCCCGGCCGTGATCGTGTACTCGGTCAGCGGGCGGAGCCCCTCGAGCACGAAGGTGCCGTCGTCGCCGGTGGTCGTGCTGACCGGCTCGCCGTCGTCGTCACCGGTCGGCGTCGCCACGACCGGGACGGCCGCGGCGGGGGCGCCGTCCGCGTCGCTGACCGTGCCCGGCTGGTCGACCGTCGGCAGGGGCAGGACGAAGTCGACGGCGTCGGCGGCGGTCCCCGTGGCGGGCGTCGTGACCGTCCGGACGGGGGCCCCCTCGACGCTCACGGCGTACTCCGTCGACGGCGTCAACCCGGCGAGCGAGTACCCGCCGTCGGCGGTCGTCTCGACCGTGACCACGGCACCCGAACCGGCCTCGACCGGCCGTGCGGTGACGGTCGTGTCCACGACGGGCGTGCCGTCCTCGTAGCGGACGGAACCGGCCTGCCCGACCGTGACCGCCACCGGCGTCGTGAACGGGAAGTCCGCTCGGACCGTGCCGTCGGCGGTGACCTCGACCGTCAGCTCGGTCGGCTCCGGAGCACCGGCGACCGCGGCCTCGGTACGGACGGTGTAGGTGCCGGGCCGGAGCGCCAGACCGTACGTGCCGTCGGCGTCCGTCTCGACGGTGGCCACCACGCCACCGCCCTGCAGGACCTCCACGAGCGCGGGTGCGGCGGGGGCGCCGCCGTCGAGCGTCACGCGGCCCGTGATCGTCCCCACGCTGATCGGCAGGACGATCGGGTCGAGCGCAGCCACCGGGGCACCGTCGGCACCGGTCGAGCCCGACACCGGCGGGGCACCGCTCACCGTCGCGACGACCGCAGTGCCGGCCGGCAGGCCGACGGCACGCCAGCGCCCGTCCGCGTCCGTGACGACGGTGGCGAGGGGCAGCGCCGAGGTGTCCGTGACGGTCACCTCGGCGTCGGCGACGGGGCGGCCGTCGGCGTCGACCACCGAGCCGTCGAGGTCGACGGTCCCCGGGACCGTGCTGAGGACGAAGTCGGCGTCCGTGACGTCGGTCCGGAGGTCGACCACCGCGGGAGCGCGGTCGACCGCCGCGTTGTCCGGGGTCGCGATCGACACCCGGTACCCGTCGGCCTGGGTGAGCGCGGGGAACGCGTACGCACCGTCGGCACCGGTGGTCGTCGTGTACTCGGTGCCGTTCGGAGCGGTCACGGTGACGAGCGTGTCCACCAGTGGTTCGCCGTCGAGTGCCGCAGTGCCGGAGAGGGACGAGGTCCGGTTCGCGAACCAGGTCTGGTAGACGGGGAGGCCACTGCGTTGCTGGTAGGCGATGGTCAGCGTCGCGAGCGACGCCGTCGGTGTGAACCATGCGCTCGCGCCGGCGGTGTCGTTCGCGGCGTCGTTGCCCCGCAGCACCCCCGTGGCCGGGTCCCAGGACGGCAGGTCCTGACCCGCCGCCACGCCTCCGGGATCGCGCGGGCAGCTCCACCCGCCGGGCGAGACGGTCGAGCACGAGTTGTACGAACCCGCGTAGCCGAGCTGGTCCACGGTGGCTGGGGTGCCGTCCGCGAGGGTCGCCGAGATCGTCGCCTGGTCGGCGTCGACGTCGCCCAGGACGAAGGACCAACCGCCGGCCCCTGGCGTCCCACCGTCGAACGTCCAGGTCGTGACGGCAGGGCTCCGCGCGTCGTCCGCCGCCGGCCGCTGGTTGAGGTACGTCGCACCGCGACTGGTGCCGTAGACCGTGCCGGGCGGCGTCGACGCCCCCTGCCACGTCGATGCGCCGGAGACGACCGTGGCCTGCCGGGAGGTGGACGTGAAGGTGGTGTCCGGGAACCCCGGGAGCGCGATCGAGCCGGTGTACGCACGACTCGTGCCGTCCACCGTGACGGTGGCCCAGTTCCCCGTGGTCGCGGCCGTCGCGCTCGTGACGCCGCTCACCGCCAGTCCTGCCCCGAGTGCGACGGCGATGACGCCGGCGATGACGGAGCGCCATCTGCGCATGTGTGCTCCCCTGTGTCGGCGCCGACGAATACCCGACGCTTGCTCAGGCTATCCGGGCAGCGCGGACGAGGGACAGCCCCGGTGCGGGTCGCGGATCACCGGCCCTCCAGGACCGCGAGCAGCCGGTCGAGCGCGACGACCTGGCCGGACACGAGCACCCCGCGCGCCTCCTCGACGCCGAACCAGCGGGCGTCGTCGACCTCGGGGACCGCGACGAACCGACCGGAACCGCGCGGGAGCTCGACCTGCACCGTGTTGCTCAGCACCTCGTCGACCTCGAAGTCGTCGGCCCGTGCCGCGAAGACCCGGACGCGCTTCCCGGAGGCCTGGCGGACCTCGCCGAGGTCGAGCACGGGTCCCGTCGGTGCGGGGACCCCGATCTCCTCGGCGAACTCGCGGCGCGCGGTGTCGAGTGCGTCCTCACCGTCCTCGACGAGCCCCTTCGGGATCGACCACGCGCGCGGGCGTCGACGCCAGAACGGTCCGCCCATGTGCGCGACGAAGACCTCCGGGGTGCCGTCCACGGGCGACCGACGGTGCAGCAGGAGTCCGGCGCTGGTGACCACCGATCGACCCTACGACGAGCGGCCGTGCACGGCTCAGTCCGCGAGCCGGCGGAGCTCCGAGGCCACCTGCCCGGTCAACCACGCCACCCCGCGCCCGTTCGGGTGCAGGGCCCCGGGCACCATGTCGATGCGGCTCAGGTCGCCCGCCCCGGAGAGCGAGACGCCCGCGACGTACGGGTCGTCGGTCGCGCAGGCCGAGTGCGCCTGCGACCGGGCGAACACGTCGACGAACGGGACGCCGGCCGCCTCGGCAGCGGACGCCGAGACCTCGTCGAGCGACTCCTGGACCCCGTGCAGGTACCGGACGTCGCCGTCGGTGAACGGGTAGGTGTCCCGCGGGAAGGACCCCACGAGCGAGCCGAGGTCGAGCGCCGAGCGGAAGCACCCCCGCGCCGGCGTGTGGGCCGCGTCCGGGAAGATCGCCGGGTAGCCGAGGAAGACCACGACCGCGTTCGGCGCGGCCCGGCGGACCGCGGCGAGCGTGTCCGCGATCCCGAGCGCGACCCGGGACCGGATGCGCACGTCGAGGTCGTCCACTCCGTCGTGCACGAGGGTGCTGCGGCACGACGGGGCGTCCCGACCGGAGAACACCGGGCCGCGGGAGGACAGCGCCAGGCAGGATGCGGCGGTGCCGAACAGGTCGGCGTCGTTGCCGCCGATCGTCAGCGTGACCAGCCGGGTGTCCTCGGACAGTGCCCGGACCTGGGGCGGCACCCCGCGGAACTGGTACCCCGACACGACGTCACGACTGGTCGCCCCCGCGCACGTCACGTCGGTCAGGTCGAGTCCGAAGCGCGCCGCGAGCCGGTGGGGGTAGTCGCGCGCCGACTGCGCGCAGGCGCTCGTCGGCAGCCGGGTCGGGTCGCCCAGGCCGTAGCCGGCCGAGTAGGAGTCGCCGAGTGCGACGTACTCGCTGCCCGGCGGCAGGTCGGCGAGCGTCTCGGCCGGGTCGTCCGTCACCGGGTACGGCTCCGGGACCGGCCACATCGGCGCCGCGACGGCGCCGTCGGTCGGTGCGACCGCGACCGGGCCCGACGGCGCGACGACGACCGCGGCGAGGACCGCGAGCACGAGGGCGACGGCGGTCGACCGCTTCGAGCGGGTGGTGCGCTGCAGGGGGTCCTCCGGGTGGACGCGACGACGGGACGGGCAAGGCTACCTGCCCGTCCCGGGTGCCGGTGTCAGCGACGACCCAGGCGCCGTTCCCCGTTGCTGCCGGTCTGGTACTGCAGGCCGTAGTGCTCGTACAGCACGGGTTCGGTCGAGGCCTCGAGCTCACCGTCGGTCGGGATGGTCGGGGCGTCCTTGACGAGCTTCTTCGGGAACGTCACGAGCAGGTGCTTCGGCGCCACCGTCGCACCGACGAGCGGGACGAAGAGCAGCTTCTGGAACCCGGGCAGCCCGGTGGTGACGGCGCCGAAGGCGGGATCGGACGTCGCGGTGTCGTAGTAGATGCTCTCGAGCGTGCCGATCTTGTCCTCGGTCTCGTCGACGACGGGCAGGCCGATCCAGTCACGGATGTTGGCGGCTTCGAACACGGGGCGCTCCCTTCGAGCAGGACAGGTACGCCTCGACGCTACCGACGACCCCTCGGCGGGTTCACGGCGAAGTGACGGGGGCGACCGGGAGCGAGTCGACGGCGGCGAGCACGTCGTCCACGCCGACGGCCAGGAGCGCCGGGTCCGGGTCCTCCGCGAACACGTCCCCGCGGCGCACGGACGCGTCGGTGAGCACGACGTGCGGACCGGAGGCGGGCGGTCCCCAGGCCTCGGGCGGCGCCGGCCCGAACACCACGACGGACGGGATCCCGTAGGCGGAGGCGAGGTGGGCCGCCCCCGTGTCGACGGTCACGACGAGCGATGCCGATGCGATGACGCCGGCGAAGGCCTGCAGCTCCAGCGCGCCCGCGAGGACCGCCTCCGGCGGCAAGCCGGCCGACTGCGCGACGGCGGTGGCGCGCTCGACGTCGTCCGCGCCTCCCGTCAGGACCACGTCGAGGCCGCGCTCGCGGAGCCCTCGCACCACGGCTGCGAAGCGGTCGGTCGGCCAGTGCCGCGCACCGTGGAAGGCGCCGATGTGCACGACCGCGGCACCCGGCGCGGCGGACGGGGCGGCCGGGCGGGCGATGGCGACCTCGTCGGGGTCGGCGGGGATGCCGTGCCAGGTGAGCAGGTCCGCCCAGCGCTCCCGCTCGTGGACGTCGTCCGGCCACTCCGGGCCCTCGTACCCGTGGGTCGGGTCGGCGTGGCCGATCACGCGCCGGGCACCGAGTGCGGCGACGAGGTCGGACGACTCCGGCCCGGCACCGTGCAGGTTGACCGCGACGTCGACCGCTCCGGCGGGGGCGGCGATCGGGTGGTCGAGCCCGTGCTGCGCGAGGTGCACGTCGACGGGCAGCAGCTCGACGACCGGGGCGAGCCACGCGGTCGTCGCCAGGGTGATCCGGTGGCCGGGGAACGCCCGGCGAAGCGCGTGCAGTGCGGGGACGGCGACGAGCGCGTCCCCGAGCTTGATGGCGCGCAGGACGAGCAGGTCGGGGCGTCCGTCGGACGGGGGCAGGGCGGGGACGGCGGTCACGGTCCGACGGTATCCGGCCGCGCCTGGGCCGGTTCCCGGCCGGCGGACGGTACCAAGGAGCATGGCTCTCGCGAAGGACCGCGCCGTCCGCGGTCTGCTCTTCGACCGTGACGACACCCTCGTCATCGACGTCCCGTACAACGCCGACCCCCACAAGGTCGTCCCCGTGCCCGGCGCCCACCGCGCGGTCGAGCGCGCCCGGACCGCCGGTCTGCGCGTCGGGGTCGTGACGAACCAGTCGGCGATCGCGAAGGGCCTGGCGACCCGCGAGCAGGTCGACGCGACGAACGCCCGCGTGGACGAGCTGGTCGGCCCGTTCGACGTCTGGTGCGTCTGCCCGCACGACGCCGGCGACGGGTGTGCGTGCCGCAAGCCGCGTCCGGGGATGGTGCTCGACGCCGCGCGACGGCTCGGGCTCGACCCGTCCGAGATCGTGGTGGTCGGGGACATCGGCGCCGACGTCGGTGCGGCGGCGGCGGCGGGTGCGCAGGGCGTGCTGGTGCCGACGCCGCGGACGCGCGCCGAGGAGGTCGAGGCGGCGGAGACCGTCGCCGGCTCCCTCGACGACGCCGTCTCCCTCGTGCTGGCCCGGGTCCCGGCGGCCCGGGCGTGAGCCGCGCCGAGCAGCGCGGTCCCGAGGGTGCGGAGTCGACCACGGCCGACGAGCGGACCGGTCCGCGCGTCCTGGTCGTCCGGCTCGACTCGTTCGGCGACGTCCTGGTGGCCGGCCCCGCCGTGCGCGCCGTCGCCGCGGGGGCCGCGCACGTCACGATGCTCTGCGGCCCCCAGGGCTCCCCGGCCGCAGACCTGCTGCCCGGGGTCGACCGGGTGCGGGTCTGGGCAGCGCCCTGGGTGACCGAGACCGCGCGGCCGATCGACGACGCGCTGCTCGGCGAGTTCCGTGCGCTCGTCACCGAGGAACAGCCCGACGAGGCCGTCGTGCTCACCTCGTTCCACCAGTCGCCCCTGCCGGTCGCCCTGCTGCTCCGCCTGGCCGGGGTGCCCCGGGTCTCCGGTGCGTCGGTCGACCACCCCGGGTCGCTGCTCGACGTGCGGCTCCGCCCGGGCGAGGACCTGCCGGAGGACCTCCCGGAGCCGGAGCGCGCCCTCCGCATCGCCGAGGCCGCCGGGTTCGCCCTGCCGGCGGATGACGACGGGAGGCTCGTGGTGCGGATCGACGCCGTCGCACCACCCGAGGTGGCCGCCCTGGACCGCTACGTGGTCGTCCACCCCGGCGCGAGCGTCCCGGCGCGCTCCTGGCCGGAGGAGCACCACCGTGACCTCGTCGCGGCCTACGCCGAGCGCGGGATCCCCGTGGTCGTCACGGGCAGCCCCGGCGAGCGGGCGCTCACGGCCGCCGTCGCGGGCGACACCGCGGTCGACCTCGGCGGTCGGACGTCGCCCGCCGAGCTCGCCGCGGTCCTCGCCGGCGCCGAGGTCGTCGTCGTCGGCAACACCGGTCCGGCACACCTCGCCGCCGCGGTGGGTGCGCGCATCGTCAGCCTGTTCTCGCCGGTGGTGCCGGCGGTGAAGTGGGCCCCGTACGCACCCGAGGTGGAACTGCTCGGCGACCAGACCGCCGCCTGCCGCCTGAGCCGTGCCCGGGAGTGCCCGGTCCCGGGCCACCCGTGCCTGTCCGGAGTGCGCGTGCAGGACGTCCTCGACGCACACGGACGCCTGCTGGCGCGCGGCACCGGACCCGGCGCCGTCGCGGACGGCAGTGCGCTCAGCGGATGAAGCAGGAGAAGCTGCGAGGAGGACCAGCAGTGCTCCCGTAGCGTGCGCCACTGCTCCTCCTGCTCCTCTTCCCGGCACCTGCGCAGCGCGCGCGAGCGCCGGCGGGGCAGCTGTCCGGAGGGGCACCGAACCGTCGAAAGGCCCTGCATGCGGATCCTCGTGTGGCACGTGCACGGCGGCTGGATGGACGCCTTCGTCCGCGGCCCCCACGAGTACCTCATCCCCACCACACCGGCCCGCGACGGCTGGGGGCTCGGGCGGGGCGGCCGCGACTGGCCGGCGAACGCGATCGAGATCGACCCGGCCGACCTCGCCGACGCCGAGGTCGACGTGGTCGTCCTGCAGCGCACCGAGGAGCTCGAGGAGGCCCGTCGCCTGCTCCGCGGCCGCGAGGTCCCCGTGGTCTTCGTCGAGCACAACGCCCCGCGCGTCGACGTCCCGAGCAGCCTGCACCCGATGCGCGACCGCGACGACCTGGTGATCGCGCACGTCACGCACTGGAACGCCCTCATGTGGGACTGCGGCACGACCCGCACGACGGTGGTCGAGCACGGCGTCGTCGACCCGGGCCCGCTCTACACCGGCGCGCTCGAGCGCTTCGGTGTCGTCATCAACGAACCGGTCCGCCGCGGCCGTGTGGTCGGCACGGACCTGCTCCCCCGCTTCGCCGAGGTCGCACCCGTCGACCTCTGGGGCATGGGCACCGACCGGCTCCCTGAACTCGGCTTCGGCGACCGCGTCGTCGCCCTCGGCGACGTCCCCGCAGACCCCATGCACGCCGCACTCGCGCAACGACGCGCGTACGTGCACCCGAACCGCTGGACGTCGCTCGGCCTGTCGCTGATCGAGGCGATGCACATGGCGATGCCGGTCCTCGTGCTCGCGACGACCGACGCACCACGGACCGTGCCCGCCGAGGCCGGCGCGATCGCGACCGACGTCGACGAGCTGGTCCGTGCCTCCAGGACGCTCCTGGAGGACCCCGAGGAGGCCCGTCGCCGCGGTGCCGTCGCCCGAGAGGCCGCGCTCGAGCGGCACGCGCTCGGCCGGTACCTGGCGGACTGGGACGACCTCCTCGACGACGCCGTCGCGCGTGGTGCGCGGCGCGGACGCGCGGCGGACGCCGCGCTGGAAGGGAGCCTCCGATGAAGATCGCGATGGTGTCCGAGCACGCGAGCCCGCTCGCGGTGCTCGGCGGAGTCGACGCCGGTGGACAGAACGTGCACGTCGCTGAGCTGTCCGCGGCCCTCGCGGACCGCGGCCACCAGGTGACCGTGTACACGCGGCGCGACGACGCCGACCAGCCCGTCCGCGTGCTGCTGCGCCCGGGCGTCGAGGTCGTGCAGGTCGACGCCGGGCCCGCCCGCCACGTCCCGAAGGACGACCTGTTCCCGTTCATGGACACGTTCGCCTCGGTGCTCGCGGCGGAGTGGTTCGTCGACCGCCCCGACGTGGTGCACGGGCACTTCTGGATGTCCGGGTACGCCGCGCTCGAGGCCGTCAAGCAGGTCCACGCCCGCACCGGTGGCGTCCGGATCCCGGTCGTGCAGACCTTCCACGCGCTGGGCGTCGTGAAGCGTCGCCACCAGGGCACCGCCGACACGAGCCCCGCGGAGCGCGAGTGGATCGAGCCCGCCGTGGGCCGGAGCGTCGACCAGGTCGTCGCGACGTGCTCCGACGAGGCCTTCGAGCTCAAGACCCTCGGCGTGCCGCTGCACGCCATCTCCGTGGTGCCGTGCGGTGTGGACACCGAGCTCTTCCGGCCCGACGGCCCCGTCGAGGAGCGTGGGCGCCCCTTCCGGGTGCTCACCGCGTCGCGCCTGGTGCGCCGGAAGGGTGTCGGCACGACCATCGCCGCACTCGCGAAGCTGCTCGACGAGGGCCGCGAGGCCGAGCTCGTGGTGGTCGGCGGAGCCGGCACGGCCGGAGCCGACCTCGCCGACGACCCGGAGTACCAGCGCCTCGACGCCCTGGCCCGGTCGCTCGGGGTGCGCGAGCACGTGACCTTCCGCGGCCAGCTCGGGCAGCACGACATGCCCGCCGTCTACCGCAGCGCCGACGTCGTCGTGTGCGCCCCCTGGTACGAGCCCTTCGGCATCGTGCCGCTCGAGGCCATGGCGTGCGGTCGTCCCGTCGTCGCGTCGAGCGTCGGCGGACTCATCGACACCGTCGTGGAGGACGCCACCGGCCTGCACGTCCCGCCCCGTGACGAGGAGGCCGTGGCCGCCGCCGTGGGCGCGCTGCTCGACGACCGCGAGCGGCGCGACGCGTACGGACGCGCGGGACGCGAGCGCGCCGAGTCCCGGTACACCTGGCACAAGGTCGCCGCCGAGAGCGAGCGCGTGTACGAGCGCCTCGTCGCCGGCGCCGCGAACGGCCTCGCCGCGCCCGCCGTCGCGGCGACCGGGACCGACACGGCACACGTGTCGAACGACCCCGTCGGGATCACCCCCGCCACGACCATCCCGGGCGCCCGTCCCGGACGCGCCGGACGGACCGCCCGCCCGACGCCCGCGGTGCTGCCGCACCCGACGGAGAGGACCGCACGATGACCATCGAGCAGCAGACCGGCACGCGTGAGCCGGAGACCGAGAGCGCCAGCGTCCGGACCGTCGTCGACCACATCGCCGCCTCGGTGCCCGTGATCGCCTCGCTCGTCGACCACAAGGACCACATCGCGGCGTGGGCGGACGACATCGCCGCACGGCTCGTCGCCGGCCGTCGGCTGCTCGCCGCGGGCAACGGCGGCTCGGCGGCGGAGGCCCAGCACCTCACCTCCGAGCTGACCGGCCGCTTCGACGGGGACCGTCCGGCGTACTCGGCGATCTCCCTGCACGCCGAGAGCTCCGCCGTCACCGCGATCGGGAACGACTACGGCTACGACCAGGTCTTCGCCCGCCAGGTGACGGCGCACGCGCGCGCCGGTGACGTCGTCGTGCTGCTGAGCACGAGCGGCAAGAGCCCGAACCTGCTCCGCGCGGCCGAGGCCGCTCGGGCCGTCGGTGCACGCTCGATCGCGATGACCGGCCCCGGGCCGAACCCGCTCGCCGACGCGGTCGACGACGCGATCCGCATCGAGGGCCCCTCGGCCAACGTGCAGGAGGCGCAGCTCGTCCTCGTGCACGCCCTCTGCCGTGCGATGGAGCCGGCCCTCCGCCGCGGCGGCCGCCGGTGAGCGGCACGGAGCGCACCGCCAGCGCGACGCCGGGCTCCGGCGACGGCACCCGGCGTCGCATCGTCGTCGTCGGCGACACCCTGCTCGACGTCGACGTCTCGGGCACGAGCGAACGGCTCAGCCCGGACGCCCCCGTCCCGGTCGTCGACGTCCGGACCGACGACCGTCGTGCCGGTGGCGCCGGCCTGGTCGCCTCGATGCTCGTACGCGACGGCCACGACGTGACGCTCGTCACCGTGCTGAGCGACGACGATCGTGCCGACGAGATCCGCGCCCTGCTGCCCGACGTGCACGTCGTCGCCGGTCCGTCCGGTGCGCCGACCCCGGTGAAGACCCGCGTCCGCGTGGTCGACCACGCGCTCGTCCGCATCGACGAGGGGTGCGCCACCCCGCCCGTCCCCGGCACGACCGCCGAGATGACCGCGGCGCTCGAGGGCGCCGACGCGATCGTCGTCGCCGACTACGGCCGTGGCGTCGCGGCCGCCGACGGGCTCCGTACCGCCCTCGCCGCCGTGGCCCGCACGACGCCCGTGGTCTGGGACCCGCACCCGAAGGGTGCCTCCCCCGTCGCGGGCACCGCGGTCGTGACCCCGAACACCAGCGAGGCCCGGCGCTTCACCGACCTGTCCGGCGAGGGCGTGCCCTTCGCCACGGACGCCGCGGCCGAGCTCGTCCGGACCTGGGACGTCGACGCCGTCGCCGTCACGATGGGCGACCGCGGCGCACTCGTCGCCTCGCGTCGCAGCGGGGACGGCACCCGGCCGGCCGCGCTGGACAGCCGGTTCGTCCCGGCCCCGTCCGTCACCGCCGGCGACCCGTGCGGCGCCGGTGACCGCCTCGCCGCGGGCGTCGCCATCGCCCTCGCCGAGGGTGCTGACGTCGCCGAGGCCGTCGCCGCGGGCGTGCTCGCTGCCTCGGAGTACCTCGCGGCCGGCGGCGTGACCGCGCTGTTCGCCGACGACGGCCCGGCTCCGGTGCCCGTCCCCGGCGTGGACCGCGACGCGCTGCGCGTCGTGCACGACGTCCGCAGCGCCGGTGGGACCGTCGTCGCCACCGGCGGCTGCTTCGACCTGCTCCACGCCGGGCACGCCCGCACGCTCTCCGCAGCGCGGGCGCTCGGCGACTGCCTGGTGGTCTGCCTCAACTCGGACGACTCGGTGCGCGCCCTCAAGGGGCCGGAGCGCCCGATCATGACGCAGGACGACCGGGTCGAGCTGCTGCTCGCGCTCGACTGCGTCGACGCCGTGGTCGTCTTCGACGAGCACACCCCGGACGAGGCCCTCCGCCGCTTCCGCCCGGACGTCTGGGCGAAGGGCGGCGACTACGCCGCGAGCGAGCTCCCCGAGGCGGCGACGCTCGCCGAGTGGGGCGGTCGGGTCGTCACCGTCCCGTTCCACCCCGGTCGGTCCACCACGCGGCTCGCCGCGGCACTCGCCGCGGTCGGCTGAGGACCCACCCCGACCACACGTCGGACGGGAGGCACGGCGCACCGCCGCCACGGGCCTCCCGTCCGTCACCGGTCACCACACACGTCCCGTCGGCACCGCCGACGGACCGGCACCACGCCACTCCCGGAAGGAAGTCCATGCCCGTCCCCACCACCCCCATCGGTCGCGTCCTCGTCACCGGCGGCGCCTCCGGTCTCGGCGCGGCCGTCGTCGCCGCGGTCGTCGAGGCCGGCGGCACCCCCATCGTCCTCGACCTGCGCGTCGACGGCGTCCCGGAGGGCACCGACGCCGTCGCCGTGGACGTCACGGACACCGAGGCGACCGAGCGCGCCGTCCGCGAGGCCGCGGAGCGCCACGGCGGACTCGACGCCGTCGTCACCGCCGCGGGCATCGACAAGCCCGCGCCGATCGGCGGGATCTCCTCGGGCGACTGGGAGCGCATCGTCGGGGTCAACCTGCTCGGCACCGCCGCCGTGGTGCGCGCCGCGCTGCCCGCCCTCGAGGCGACGCACGGCCGCGTCGTGACGATCTCGTCGTCGCTCGCGCTCAAGGGCGTCGGCGACGGCACGGCCTACTCGGCGTCGAAGTTCGGCGTGCGCGGCTTCTCGCAGGCGCTGGCCGCCGAGACCGCCGGGCGCATCGGTGTGACGAACATCATCCCCGCCGGCATGCGCACCGCGTTCTTCGAGGGCCGGACCGAGCAGTACAAGCCGGGCCCGGACGCGCAGCTCATCGAGCCGGAGTACGTGGCGAACTCGATCCTGTTCGCGCTGTCGCAGCCGGCCGGCTGCGAGATCCGCGAGCTGTCGATCATGCCCGCGACGGAGCCCAGCTGGCCGTAGGCCCCGCTGACGACGCAACGGGAGGCGCGGTGCCGGTCGGTACCGCGCCTCCCGTCACGTCCGTGGCCGGCCCGGCCCGCTCCATCGGTCGCCTCCGTCCGCCGAGCGGGCCAGATCTGTCACGCTCGGCAGCGCACGCCGACAGATTGCGCCCGCGCGCCGGCACGCCTCCGGCGTGTCCTGCCCGGTCGGTCTGCCCGCTGGGTCTGTCCGCTCGGTCTGTCCGCTCGGTCTGCCCGCTCGGTTCTCCGAGCGGGCCCGATCCGTCACGCTCGGCGCAGTGCGCGTGGCACGTCCCGCCCGATCGCTCGGTTCCCGACGGGGTCGGAGCCGGCGTCCGGGTGCACTCCTGCGCCGGCTCAGACGACCGGTGCGGCCGTTCGCTCCCGGGGTCGCACGGTCGCGAGGAGGTCCTCGACGTCGGTGATCACGGCCTCGGGCTGGACCTCGTCGACGTACGACGGGTCGTGCTCGCAGCGCTCAGCGGTCCACCCGACCTGGGTCACGTCGATGCCGCACACCGGGCAGCGCGTGACGAAGGACATGTGCACCCGGTGCCGTCCGCGGTCGATCGGGCCCGCGTTCACCACGTTGCCGAACCAGAACACGCCGACCGTGGGGGTCCCGACCGCGACGGCGAGGTGCCGCGGGCCGGAGTCGTCACCGACCATGACGTCAGCGGCCGCGAGCACCGCGGGGAGCTCCGCGAGCGGCAGGGCGTCGGTCAGGTCGTGGAGACGGTCGTGCAGGGCCACCGGCACGGCACCGCGGATGGCCTGCGCCGCCGGCACGTCCGTCGCGTCGCCGACGAGCACGACGTCGTCGCCGGCGTCGAGCCGCGCGGACACCACGGCTGCGAACCGCTCGGGGCTCCACCGGCGCCGCGGGTCCGTCGCGCCGGGGTGCACGGCCACCAGGTGGCCGGCGACGCCGAGGCGGTCGCGCACGGCACGGCGCTCCTCGGCGCCCACGTGCACGCGCGGGTCCAGGGTGACCGGGGCGGCACCGGCGAGCGAGACGACCTCGAGCCCGCGGAGCACCTCGTGCTGGTAGTAGACGTAGCGGACCCACCGCTCCAGGACCTCGGCGTCCTCGGTCGCGGTGCCGACGGTGTGCGGTGCGGCGAGGCGCAGCAGGAACGGGTTCGAGTTCCGACCGCCGCCGTGCAGCTGGACGGCGAGGTCGAACCGGCCGCGGAGCCGCGACTCGAAGTCGTGCAGCGCCGGCGCACCCTTCCCGGCGTCGCGCACCCCGGGCGACACCGGGAGTTCCTCGAACGCGTGCACCGCGTCGGTCCGTCCGCGCAGGACCGCCGGGGCCAGCGGGCTCCCGAGCAGCGTGATGCGGGCGTCGGGGTACGTGGCGTGCAGCGCCTCGATCGCGGGGACCGCGAAGAGCAGGTCCCCCAGGCCACCGCCGCGGAGCACCGCGATCTCCCGGACGTCGTCGAAGCGTTCTCCACCGTTGCCGATCAGTTGCACCACACCCGTCTACCGGAACCGAGCCGAGAGCGCTGCCGGGCCGACGCCGTCCCGGACCCGTCCGGTGCGCTCTCCGGACCGAGCACCCGAAACCGGCACCCCGCACAGGTCCCCGGGAGCAGCGTGGAACCGTACGCCCGTCTCCGGAAGGACACCATGACCCTCGCCACCCCGTCAGCGACCGCGACCGACACCGACCACATGGTCGTCACCGACCCCGTCGACGGGTCGATCGCCACGACGACCCCGCGCTCCACGAGCGAGGACGTCGCGAACGCTGTCGCGCGCGCACGGGCGGCCGCACCCGCGTGGGCGCGCACCGCACCGGCGGAGCGCGGAGCCCTGCTGCACGCAGCAGCAGCGCACCTCCGTGACCACGCCCAGGAGCTCGCCGACCTGAACACCCGCGAGACCGGGAAGGTGCCCGGCGACGCGATGGGCGGCGTGCAGGCCGGCATCGGGACGCTCGTGCAGTACGCCGAGCTCGGCCCGGTCCACCGCGGCGAGGCGCTCCGCGGGCAGTTCGGTGCGGCCGACTGGTCGGTCCCCCACCCCCGCGGCGTGGTGCTCGCCCTGACGCCGTGGAACGACCCGGTGGCCGTGGCGCTCGGGATCCTCGGTGCCGCGCTCGTCACCGGGAACACCGTGGTGCACAAGGGCAGCGAGCGGTGCCCCGGCACGATCGCCCGGCTGAACACGCTGCTGGCCGAGGTCCTGCCGGAGGGCGTCCTGGTGGGCGTCGACGGTGACGCCTCGACCGGCGAGGCGCTGCTCGAGCAGGACGGCATCGACGTGTACGCCCACGTCGGCTCCACCGCCACCGGCGACCGCCTCTCCGAGGTCGCCGCGAGCACGCGCGCGCACGTCATCCGCGAGAACGGCGGCAACGACGCGGTCGTCGTGGACGCCGACGTGGACCCCGCGTGGGCCGCCGCACAGGTCGCGCTCGGCGCCTTCGCGAACACGGGTCAGATCTGCACGAGCGTCGAGCGCGTCTACGTGCACCGCGATGTCGCCGAGGAGTTCACCGCGGCGCTCGTCGCCGAGGCGGAGCGACGGACGGCATCGCCCGCCGCCGAGTTCGGTCCGCTCGTCGACGACCGGCTCCGCGGCACGGTGCAGGCGCACGTCGACGACGCCGTGCAGCGCGGCGCCACCGTGCGCACTGGCGGGACGACGCCCGGCGGTGTCGGCACGTTCTACCCGGCCACCGTCCTGACCGACTGCACCGACGACATGGTCGTGATGACCGAGGAGACCTTCGGTCCCCTCGCACCGGTCCGCGTCGTCGAGTCGTTCGACGAGGGCCTGCGCCTCGCCGCGGCCGACCGGTACGGCCTCGCCGCGACGGTGCTCACCGGCGACACCGGTCACGCCCTCCGCGCCGCAGCCGAGCTCCCCGTCGGCACCGTCAAGGTGAACGCGGTGTTCGGCGGCGCACCGGGCGGCAGCGCCCAGCCGCGCGGGGCCTCGGGCGCCGGCTTCGGCTACGGCCCGCGCCTGCTCGACGAGATGACGACCACCACCGTCGTGCACCTCGAGTCCGCCCCCGCACGCACCACCGGAGGAACCCGATGACCGCCGACGTCCGTCTCGTCCGCGACCTGGTCGCCTCGGTCGACGACCGCGAACCGCTCGTCGTCGTCATCGGCGACTGCATCCTCGACCGCTGGACCGTCGGGGAGGCCGAGCGCGTCTCCCGCGAGGCCCCGGCGCCCGTGGTCCGTGTGACCGAGACGGTCGCCGTCCCGGGCGGCGCCGCGAACACGGCGGTGAACGCCCGCGCCCTCGGCGCCCGTGTCCGCATGGTCGGACTCATCGGTGACGACGAGTCCGGACGCGTCCTCCGCGACCGGCTCGAGACCGCCGGCGTCGACACGACCCACCTGGTCGAGGTCGCCGGTGCCCGCACCACCACGAAGTCGCGGGTGGTCGGCGGCGACCGCGTGGTCGTCCGCGTCGACGAGATCGCGGCGACGCCGGACGCGCACGCCGGTAGCCGCCTCGGCGAGGCCGTCGCCCGCGCCGTCCGGGGCGCCGACGCCGCCGTGGTGTGCGACTACGGCCTCGGCGTGCAACCCGAGGACGTCGTGCCCGTCCTCGACCGCGACCGCCCCGGTGCCGTCGTCGTCGATGCCCACGACCTGACGCGGTGGGCCGACCTGCACCCCGACCTGGTCACCCCGAACGCCGGCGAGACCGCCGGCCTGCTCGGTCGCGACCTCGGAGCCGGCTCGGCCCGGGTGCCGGTCGTCGTGGACGCCCGGCAGGAGGTCCTCGCCCGCAGCGGCGCCCGTGCGGCGGTCGTCACCCTCGACCGCGACGGCACCGTCCTGCTCGAGCCCGGCGCGGACCAGGCCTTCCGAACCCGCGCGACGCCGGCGTCCGAGCAGCAGGCATCCGGCGCGGGCGACACGTTCTGTGCCGCCGCCACGGTCGCCCTGGCCGTGCGTGCTCCGCTCCGTGACGCGATCGCGGTGGCGCAGGCCGCCGCCGACGTCGTGGTCCGCGAGGCGGGCACCTCGGTCTGCACCGCCGCGGCCCTGATCGACTCCGTGACGGCCCCCGCCGCGACCGTGGTCGACCACGACGACCTCGCCCTGGCCGTCGACGCCGCCCGTGCCGCCGGCCGTCGCGTGGTCTTCACGAACGGCTGCTTCGACGTCGTGCACCGCGGGCACACCACCTACCTCCGGCAGGCCCGCGAGCTCGGCGACCTGCTCGTGGTCGCCCTCAACGACGACGACTCGGTCCGCCGGCTGAAGGGTCCGGAGCGTCCGATCAACACCGCCGAGGACCGGGCGGGCGTGCTCGCCGCCCTCGCCTGCGTCGACCTCGTGACCGTCTTCGCGACGGACACCCCGATCCCGCTCATCGAGCGCCTGCGCCCCGAGGTCTACGTCAAGGGCGGCGACTACTCCCCCGAGATGCTCGAGGAGACGGGGGTCGTCCGGGCGTACGGCGGTGAGGTCGTGATGGTCGACTACGTGCCGGAGCACTCGACGACCGCGGTCGTGCGGCGCATCCGCGAGGCCACCGCCGCCGCGGCCGCAGCCGCCGGCACGGCTCCGGCGACCGACACCGCGGACTCCACGGCACCCGCCGTCGAGCCCGACCCGGCACCGTGACCGCCGCCCGCTGGTCCGGTGCCTGGGCACGCCCCCGGACGGACGACCGCGGTCCGGCCGAGGTCGACGTCCTGGTGCCGACCGTCGGGCGGCCGGCCGAGCTCGCGACGACGCTCGCCGGGCTCGCGGCACAGACCGACGTCGACCTGCGCCTGGTCCTCAGCGACCAGTCAGCGGGCCAGGACGCCGCCTCCGAACCGGCGGTGGCCGCGATGCTCCGCGTCCTGGAGGCACAGGGCCGTCCCGTCACGCTCCTCGCCCACCCGGAACGGCGTGGTCTGGCGGAACACCGCCAGCACCTCCTCGACCACGCGACCGCTCCCGCGGTGCTCTACCTCGACGACGACGTCTGGCTCGAACCGGGCACCGTCCGCCGGATGCTCGACGCGCTCCGCGACCTGGGGTGCGGCTTCGTCGGCAGCGCCGTCCAGGGCCTGTCGTACCTGGAGGACCGTCGACCGCACGAGACCGCCGTGTTCGAACCGTGGGACGGCCCGGTCGTGCCCGAGGTCGTGCGCCGCGGGACGCCCGGCTTCGACCGACTGTCGCTGCACAACGCCGCGAACCCGGCACACGTCGCAGCGGAGCTCGACGTCGAGACCGGAGGGTGGGTGCCCTACCGGGTCGCCTGGGTCGGCGCGTGCGTCGTGTACGACCGTGACGCCCTCGAACAGGTGGGGGGCTTCCGGTTCTGGGACGCCCTGCCCCCGCAGCACTCCGGCGAGGACGTCGTCGCGCAGTGGCGGGTGATGGAGCGCTTCGGCGGCGCGGGCATCCTGCCGTCCGGCGCCGTGCACCTCGAGAGCCCGACCACCGTGACCGATCGCCGGGTCGACGCTCCCGACGTCCTGTTCGACGACCACGAGACGAGCACGCACCGGCGCTGACCTGCTCCGGCGCTGACCCGCTCCGGCGGAGCAGGACCGGGGCACGTCAGCCCTCGTCGGGGGTCCCCTGCCCCGCGCCCGCGATCGTCGCCGCGTCGATCCCCAGCTCCTGGGACAGGAACCGCCACATCCACGCGAGCGCGACCGCGTTGGTGAGGGTCGGGACGCCCTGCGCGATCTGCGTCGCGACACCGTCGCTGTAGGCCGCGAGTCGCAGCGCCACGACCTCCGGGCCGTCCTCGGTGTGGAACACGCCGTCGGCGAGCCCACGCTCGACCACACGGACGAGGCACGCCTCCCACACGCGGATCCGTTCGGCGTACTCCGCTGCGACCTCCGGCCGTCGGGCGACGGCGGTCCAGTAGTCCGACCAGATGCGCCAGTGCTGCCGGACCTGCTCGGTGTCGCCGAACAGTGGTCCGACGAGCATCCGGAGTCCGACCACGGGGTCCGGCTCGGCGTCCACCGCGGCGACGATCGCACCGTAGAAGCGCTCCGTCTCGAGCACGACGACCTCGTTGAGGATCTCCGCGACGCTGCCGAAGTGGTAGGTCACCGTGCCGACCGACACGTCCGCCGCCGCCGCGATGTCGCGGAGGCCCGTCGCGCCGACGCCGCGCTGCACGATGACCGCGCGCGCCGCGTCGACGATCATCGCCCGGCGCACCTCCGGACGCTGCCGGACGCGGGAGGCCCCGGTCACGCCGACGTCCTCGGGACCTCGTCGGTGAAGGTGTGCTCGGCGACGAGCACCTCGGGCGCTCCGGTCGCGCCGTCGCGGGCCCAGGCGCGCACGGTGTTCACCAGGTGGAAGGCGTCGGCCGTCGCGGTCACGTCCGACGTCGTCTCGACCCGTGCTGCCCACTCCGGCTGTTCGAGACCGATCGCCCAGCGCGAGGTGGCACGAGCGCTCGTCGGGTCGTCCTGTCGGATCCGGTACGTCTCGCGCGCGTCCTCGGTGAAGACGAGCCCGTCCGGGTAGACGCGGCCGCCGCCGTACCCCGGGTCGACGTCGAGGGTCCACTCCCCCGTCTCCACGTCGTGCGTGACGGTCCGCTGCGGCAGCGGGTCGACGGGCGAGGTCCGCTCGATCGCGAGCGGGGTCGACCGGACCGGCTCCTCGAACCGCACACCGTCGTCCGTCGCCCTCGCCCACGTGGGCAGGGTGACGGACGACGCCGCCGGGTCGAGCGTCACGGTCGCCGCGGCACCGTGCGGCCAGACCCAGGGCCAGTACGACGAGGACACCGCGAGCCGCACCCGGTGGCCCGCGGCGAAGCGGTGTCCGGTCGAGACGAGCCGGACGTCCAGCTCGGTCGGCACGCCGGGCTCGAGCGGGTCGGCACGGTCGGCTCCGGCCCGCTTCGCGGCGTTGCACACGCCGCGGGTCACGAGTGTGGAGGACCCGTCCGGCGCGACGTCGCACAGCCGGACCGTGAGCGTCGCCCGCGGGAGGTCGCTCGTCACGGTGAGGCGCACCGTGACGTTGCCGAGGACGTCGAACGCCTCGTCGACGGGCAGGTCGAAGCACACCGAGCGGCCGTCCTCGGCGCGCTGGTCCGGCGGCAGGTCGGTGGCGTTGCCGAACGGGAAGAACCGACCGGCGTCGACACCGGTGTGCTGCGGCGACCGCACGACCACCGGGCCGTCCCCACCACCGCGCAGCAGGTCGAGGGGGACCGTGCGGTCGGCGGAGGCGGTCGACGGCCAGGCCTCGGCGGCGACCCACCGGCCCCGGCGCTCGGCGTAGTGGGTGGCGGGGGCCTCGCCCTCGTTGATCCAGGCGCGGAGGGCCGGGTCGCCCTCGACCCCGGTGTCGACGTCCTTCAGCCACCGGTCCCACCACCGGAGCGTCTCCTGCAGGAACCCGATGGACGGCCCCGGCGCGAGACCGCGGTCCGGGTACTGGTGCGACCACGGACCGACGATGCCCTTCACCGGTGCGTCGACGTGCTCCACCAGGCGGAGCACGGCGTCCCGGTAGGGGTCCGCCCACCCGCCGACCGCGAGCACCGCTGCCCGGATCGCCGAGTGGTCCTCACCCGCGCTGCCGTGCCGCCAGTAGTCGTCGCGCTCCTGGTGCGACAGCCACACGGGGGTCATCGGCCGGTTCCGGTCCAGCCGTGCCCGCCACCGGTCGACCCAGTCCGGCCCGACGACCTCGGGACGCGGCGGTCGCGAGTTGAAGGCGAACATGGTGGCGCCCCAGGCCGTCATGTCGATGCCGAGGACCGCACCGCCGACGTAGTGCACGTCGTTGTCGTACCGGTCGTCGGTCGAGCACACCGTGACGATCGCCCGCAGGGCCGCCGGGGCCCGTGCGGCGAGCTGCAGCGCGTTGAAGCCACCCCACGAGATGCCGAACATCCCGACCGCACCCGAGGACCACGGCTGCGCGGCGAGCCACGCTATGACCGCCTCGCCGTCACGGAGCTCCTGCTCGCTGTACTCGTCGTCGAAGAAGCCGTCCGACGACCCCGTGCCGCGGATGTCGACCCGGACCGACGCGTACCCGTGCTGCGCGTACCAGGGGTGCCGTTCGGAGTCGCGGGGGGCGGTCCAGTCGTCGAGCCGGTACGGCAGGTACTCCAGGAGCACCGGCAGCGGTCCGTCGGGGTCGGCGGGAGCCCAGGTGCGCGCGTGCAGCCGGACGCCGTCGGGCATCGGGATCCACTCGTCCCGGACCGTGACGCCCTCGGGCAGCCGCGGGTCGGGACCGATCGCGGTCAGGTGCGGGGTGCTCATGCGTCCTCCCAGTTCCTCGTGCGGTGTCCGTCGCCGTGGTCCGTCCAGCCCGGGGCGTCCCGCCAGCGCTGCACGCCGTCGCCGACGTCGGGGAGCTCGGTCTGCCCCGGTTCGAGCGTCGCCCGCAGCAGGGTGCGCGTGTACGGGTGGTTCGTCCCGGTGAAGACGCGCTCGGTCGGACCGACCTCGACGATGCGCCCGCCGGTCATCACCGCCACCCGGTCGGCGACGCCCCGCACGACGGCGAGGTCGTGGCTGATGAACAGGCAGCTCAGCCCGCGCTCGCGGCGGAGGTCGTCGAGCAGCGCGAGGATGCCGGCCTGGACCTGCACGTCCAGCGCCGTGGTGATCTCGTCGGCGATCACGAGCCGGGGCTCGGCTGCCAGAGCGCGGGCGATGCCCACGCGCTGCCGTTGTCCGCCGGACAGCTGCGCCGGCAGCCGGTCGGCGTACTCCGGGCCGAGTCCGACCTGCGTGAGGAGTTCGCCGACGCGCGCCCGCGAGGAGCTCCCGGTGAACAGCCGGAGCGGCCGACCGACGGCGGCACCGACGGTGCGACGGGGGTTGAGCGAGGTGTCGGCGTTCTGGAACACGAGCTGCACGGCACGTCGGAGCTCCTGCGACCGCGCCGCGACCGGTTCGCGGAGGTCACCGCGCACCGTGCCGTCGTCGTAGGTGAACGAGCCCGACTCGGCGGGCACGAGGCCGGCGAGGGTCGTCGCGAGCGTGGACTTCCCGCTGCCCGACTCCCCCACGACCGCGAGGGTCTCGCGCGGCGCGATGGCGAACGAGACACCGTCGACGGCGGCCGGCAGGCCGCGTCGGTACCGGACCACCAGGTCCTGGGCGTCGACGACGGGGCGCTCGACCGCCGGCTCGACCGGCGACCCGGGAGGCGCGCTGCCGGTCGCGGTGTCGGCGACCGTCCCGGGGACGCGCGCGTCGCGCCGGGGGCGGTCCGCGCCTCCCGTCCGGCGCTGCTCCGGCCGTCGCTGCTCCGGCCGTCGCTGCTCCGGCCGTCGGCCGTCCGGTACCGCGGCGAGCAACGCGCGGGTGTACTCGTGCTGCGGCGCGGCGAAGAGCGCCGCCGTCGCGGCGTGCTCGACGACCTCACCGGCGCGCATGACGGCGATCTCGTCCGCCATCGCGGACACCACCCCGAGGTCGTGGCTCACGAGCAGCACGGCCATGCCGAGCTCGCGGCCCAGATCGGCGACGAGGTCGAGGACGGCCGCCTGCGTGACCACGTCCAGCGCGGTCGTCGGTTCGTCGAGCACCAGGACGCGCGGGCGCGCGGCGACCGCCATGGCGATGGCGACGCGCTGCTGCTGCCCACCGGAGAGCTGGTGCGGGAAGCGCCGGACGATGGTGTCGGGGTCGGGGAGCCGGACGAGCCGCAGGAGCTCCACGACGCGGTCGGGCCCGTCGGGCTCGCCGTGTGCGCGCAGGGCCTCGCGGACCTGTTCCCCGACGCGCATCGACGGGGTGAGCGCCTGCCCGGCGTTCTGCGCCACCACCGAGGCCGTCCCGCCCCGCAGCGCCCGACGCCCCGCGGCCGAGAGGGCGAAGACGTCCTGACCGTCGACGAGGACGCGGCCGTCGGTGATGCGCGACCCGGCGCGCAGGTGTGCGAGCAGGGTGCGGGCCACGGTGGACTTGCCGCTGCCCGACTCACCGACGAGGCCGAGCGTGCGACCAGCGGCGACGCTGAAGGACACGCCGCGTACGACGGGCACCGTGCGACGCCCGGCGGCGTAGGACACGGCGAGGTCCTCGACGCGCACGAGCGGCCGCTGCTCGGGCTCCCCCGCCTGCGGGCGGTGGACGGTCTGCTGGTCGGTCATGCGCCCGCTCCCTGCTGTGCGCGGTCGACGCCGAGCGACTTGGCCAGCCCGTCGGCGGCGAGGTTGAGGCCGACGACGAGCGTCGCCAGCGCCACGATCGGCGCGAGGGTGCCGAGCGGCACCACGGTCAGCGCCGTCCGGTTCTCCTGCACCATGAGCCCCCAGTCGGGCGTCGGTGGGTTCGCCCCGAAGCCGAGGAAGGACAGCGACGCGACGAGCAGGACGATCCAGGACGCCCGCATGGCGAACTCGACGAGGACGACGTCGAGCACGTTCGGCAGGATCTCACGGAACACGATCGACACGGCGCGCTCGCCGCGGGCGCGGGCCGCGGTGACGTAGTCCTGCGTGATCACCGTCCGCGCGGCACCACGGACGACGCGGGTGACGGCGGGTGCGTAGACGACGGTCACCGCGAGCACGATGACCCAGAGTCCGGCGTCGAAGACGGTCACGACGACGAGGAGCGCGAGGATCGAGGGCACGCTGAGCAGCGCGTCGACCACGCGCATGACGACCTCGTCGAACCAGTTGTCCGCGTACGCCGTGACGCAGCCGACCACGGTACCGACGGCGACGGCGATGGTGGTGGCGAGGAAGGTCACGAGGAGCGCGTACCGGCCGCCGTTGAGCGTGCGCGACAGCAGGTCGCGTCCGTACTGGTCCGTGCCGAGCCAGTGGGCCCAACTCGGGCCGGCGAGCACGTCCGTGGCGTCCGTCGCGACGGGGTCGTGTCCGGCGATGACGGGCGCGAGCACCGCCAGCACGAGGTGCAGGGCGATGAACGCGAGGCCGACGCCGAGTGCCGTCGAGCTGCGGAACGGTGCGACGGCCGCACCGAGGACGCTCCGCGAGCGTGGGGCGACGGCGGTCATGCGTGGGCCTTCCGTGTGCTCCGGACCGGGCGGGTCCGGGTGCGGCGTTGCCGCGTGCGGAGCTTCGGGTCGAGTGCGAGGGCGACGAGGTCGGCCGCGAGGTTGCAGACGACGTAGACGAGGGCGCTCAGCAGCGCGATCGCCTCGATGGTCGGCAGGTCGCGGTTCGAGACCGACTCGAGCATGAGCTTGCCCATGCCCGGGTAGTTGAAGACGTTCTCCACGACCACCACCCCGCCGAGCAGCCAGGCGACGTTGAGCGCGATGACGTTGAGCGTGGGCAGCAGCGCGCTCGGCAGTGCGTGCTTCCACACCACCCTGCGCATCGTCAGGCCCTTGAGCTCGGCGGTGGTCACGAACTCGGACGCCATCACGTCGATGGTCGACGAGCGCGCGGTGCGGAGGATGTAGGCCGCCATCGCGAGCGTCAGCACGACGATCGGCAGCCAGACGGTCGGCAGGAGTTCCGCGACGGTGGCGTCGCTCCCGCGGAGCACGACGGCCGGGAACACCGGCAGGCCGATCGCGAACAGCAGCACGAGGACGGTCGCGACCATGAACTCGGGGACGCTCATCACGAGGAGGCTGACGGTCGAGACGACCCGGTCGGTCGCACGACCGCGGCGGACACCCGCGAGCACGCCGAGCGCGAGCGACAGCGTCACGCCGACCAGCATCGCCGGGAGGGCGATGAGCATGCTGTTCCGGAACGCCGTGAGGAGCGTCGGCGCCACCGGCTCGCCGCTGACGAGCGACGTACCGAAGTCGCCGTGTGCGGCGCCGGCGAGCCACTGCAGGTACCGGAGCCAGACGTTCTCGTCGAGCCCGAGGGTCGCCCGGAGCTGCTGGACCGCCTCGGGCGTCGCGTTCTGCCCGAGCAGCTGCTGCGCGACGTCGCCGGGCAGCGCCTGCACCGCGAGGAACACGAACAGTGACGCGAGGACCACCGTCAGCACGGCGATGCCGAGTCGACGGAGGGCGGGGACGAGGACGTTCATCGGCGCAGTCCGATCCGGAGCCAGTCGAACTCGAAGCCGTACTCCGAGTAGTTGACGACGTCGCGGGACAGCCCGACCAGGCGGTCCCCGAACATCGGGGTCATGTCGGCGCCGTCCTCGACGACGAGCCGCTGGGCGTCCTGGTAGAGCGTCCGGCGCTTCGCGTCGTCCATCTCGGCGCGGGCGTCGTCGAGGAGCGTGTCGAAGGTCGGGTTCGACCAGGCGCTCTCGTTGTAGGAGGATCCGGTGCGGAAGATCTGGTTGAGCAGCTGGTCGATCGGTCGCCCGGTGAACCAGTAGCTCACCATGAGCGGCTTCTGTATCCAGATCTGGGTGTAGTAGGAGTCGGCGCTCGCGTTCCGGATCGTCAGCCGGATGCCGGCGTCGGCGACCGCGTCGCGGTAGGCCACCGCCATCGGGGTGAAGACCGACTCGTAGGACGACGTGTAGATGGACGTGCGGAGTCCCTCGGCACCGGCGGCCCGGAGCAGTGCGCGCGCCTTGTCCGGGTCGTGTTCGCGGTGCTCGTCGACGAAGGCGGCGAGCTGCGGCGGCACCGGGTTGTCCCAGCCGGGCGCCCCCGTGCCCTGCAGGGCCGTGTCGACGATCGTCCGCGGATCGTACGCGAGCTTCATCGCCTGTCGGACCCTCGGGTCGGCGAACTCGTCGCTCGTCGCGAGCATCGGGATCGTGTACCACTGCGCGTTCGTGGAGCGGGCGATCGTCGCGCGGTCCGAGGCCGCGACGACCCGGGCGGTGGCGAAGTCGAGGTTCGTCTGCGAGATGAGGTCGACCTGGCCCGCGAGCAGGGCGTTGACGCGCGCGGTGGTGTCCTGGACGGAGAAGAAGTCGATGCCGTCGAGCGTCGGGCGGCCCGCGAAGTGGTCCTCGAACGCCTCGACGCTCCCGGCACCGGCGGGCGTGAAGGACGAGAGGCGGAAGGGACCGGTGCCGATGCCCGTCCGGCCGATGTCCGCGACGGCGCCCGCCGGCACGATGTAGCACTGGTAGGCGGTGAGCAGCGACGGGAACTCGGCGTTCGGCTTCGTGAGCGCGAACCGGAGCGTGTACGGGTCGACCGCGGTCATCGACGAGGTGTCCATGACCTCACCGAGGACCCCGGCCTGCGGCGACGCGGTCGCCTCGTCGAGGATGTGCCGGATGCTCGCGATCGCGTCGTCCGCGGTGAACCGTGCGCCGTCGTGGAAGCGCACGCCACGCCGGAGACGGAACGTCCACTCGGTGCCGTCGGCGTTCGCGGACCACTCCTCGGCCAGGTCGGGCACGGTCGTCCCCTGCTCGTCGAGCCTGACCAGCCGGTTGTACAGGGCGCCGAGGTACTCGTAGGCGGACAGCGAGCTGGCCGAGTCGAGTGTCTCCGCGGCGGAGGCAGCGGGGCGTGCCACCCGGAGCCGTCCCCCCGCTCGGGTCGCGCCGGTCGCGGCGGCCTCGGGCAGCGCCGCGGTGCCGGCTGCCGCGCCGGAGCTGCACCCGGTGAGCGTGAGCAGGCCGAGCCCGGCCAGCCCGGCGGCACCGGTCAGCAGTGTGCGCCGGCTGGGACCGCGGACGTCGCGGTCGTCGTGGACGATGGGTTGCATTCGGGGTGACCCCTCCTGGTAATCGTTCCGGTGAACGATAGAGGGAGCCGGCTCGGAGCGCGAGCCCCGCTCCTCGGCCCGACGGCCGCTCGGCGCCCCCTCGATGCCCGTGGGCGCACCGATCCGAGGGCATCGGTACGCTGGTGACGACGCGCTCCAGTGTTTACCGATCCGTTACACGGCGGGTCCGCGGGAGCGCCGGACCGAGCGGGAAGGCGGGAAGCCGCCGCACCGAGACGAGGAGCTTCCATGGCGACGTTCACCCGGGGCTTCGGCGGCCGCCGCGACGACCGCGACGACCCGCGCATCCCGCCCGGACAGACCCTCGTGCGCGACTGGCCGGTACTCTCCGCCGGGGCCACCCCCGACATCGAGCCGGCCGACTGGAGCTTCTCCATCCGCACCGAGACGGGGCTCCGCACCTGGACCTGGGACGAGGTGCACGCCCTCGGCGTCGAGGACGTCACCGTCGACATCCACTGCGTCACCCACTGGACGAAGCTCGACATGCCCTGGCGTGGCGTCTCCCTCGACCGCCTGTTCGCGGACGTCGAGACCTCGCTCGACTTCTGCACGGTGCACAGCTTCGGGGGCTACACGACGAACGTGCCACGCGCCGAGCTGCTCGGTGGACGGTCGTGGATCGCCTTCGAGGCCGACGGCGCGCCCCTCACCCCCGAGCACGGTGGCCCGGCCCGCCTGCTCGTGCCCCACCTGTACTTCTGGAAGAGCGCGAAGTGGGTGCGCGGCATCGTCATGCAGGCCGAGGACGAGCCGGGCTTCTGGGAGAACGCCGGCTACAACATGCACGGCGACCCCTGGAAGGAGGAGCGGTACTGGTGAGCGGTCCCTCCCCCGTCGACGGCCTGGAGGCGCGGACCGCCCCGAGCGCGTCGGCCCCCGCCCGCAGACGGCCGGCCTGGCACGCCGCCACGGTCGCCTCCGTCGCACCGGAGACCCCGGTCGCGCGCCGCATCGTCCTCGACGTCCCGACCTGGCCGGGCAACGACCCGGGGCAGCACCTCGACCTGCGCCTCACCGCCGAGGACGGCTACCAGGCGTCGCGCTCCTACTCGATCGCCTCGTCCGGTGCGGGCACCCGGGTGACGCTCGCGGTCGACCGGGTCGAGGGCGGCGAGGTCTCCCCGTTCCTGGTCGACGCGATCGAGGTCGGCGACGCCCTCGACGTGCACGGGCCCCTCGGCGGGTGGTTCGTGTGGCGGCCCGGTGCGTCGACGAGGCCCGTGCAGCTGATCGCCGGCGGGTCGGGCATCGTCCCGCTGCTCCCGATGGTCACCGCGCACGCCGAGGCCGCCGACCGGACGCCGTTCCGGCTGCTGTACGCCACCCGCACGCCGGAGGACGTGTTCTTCCGCGAGGAGCTCGCGGACGCCCTGCGCGCGGCCGCGCCGCTCGAGGTCACGCACGTGTACAGCCGACGCGCTCCGGAGGGGTCCGACGAACCCGTGGGGCGTCTCACACAGGAGCGACTCGATCGGGCCGTCCTGCCGCCCGGGTCCGGAGCGCTCGTCTACGTCTGCGGGTCGACCCCGTTCGTCGAGCAGGTGCTGCGGTGGCTCGGCGAGCTCGGCCACGACCTGTCCGACGTCCGAGCAGAGCGCTTCGGCGGCGCGTGACAGTCCTGGTCGTCCCGGTTCTCCGAGGAGACCGGGCCTGAGACGACGAAGGCCCTGGTCGGTGACCAGGGCCTTCGTGTTCCGAGCGGATGACGAGATTCGAACTCGCGACCCTCACCTTGGCAAGGTGATGCGCTACCACTGCGCCACATCCGCGTACACACACACTCTACCCCGAACCGTTCCCGCGACCGAGATCCACGGCGCAGCCGGGCGCGTCGCACGCACCGTCGATCGCCGTCGGGTGCGGGATTGCGGGAAACCGCAAGCCTCGGACGCCGACCGATCCGAGCCGCCGTCGGCTCCGGATGCTTCCTCGGTGCCCCGAGTCCGTCCGGGCAGGGCGCCGGGGGCCACCCACCCCTCGTCCGGCCGATCGCGGCGACCCGAACCCTGCGAGCGGCCGGACGGTCCCGGACTCCCAGGCCGACCGGGTTCACTCGGGGCATGAGCTACGTGCACGACAACCCCGGTGGCACCGAGGCACACGGTGTGGACCTGATCGACGGCGACTCGCCGGCCGTCCGCATCCTCGTGCACGGCAACCTGCCGACGACCATCGAGCACGAGGGTCGCACCTGGCTCGCCACGGGCGACGCGCACGACGACGGCGACCCGTCCGCTCCCCCGATCGCGATCTACCGTCCGGTCTGACGAGCACCGTCCGCGCCCGTCGTCGGGCTGGCGTGTCCTGTCAGGCGGGCGTCTTCCGTCAGCCCGGCGCTGTCGCAGCCGTCTGGCTCAGCAGGGCGACCACCGTCAGGTACAGCCCGGAGGAGAGGACCGCCCCGGGCAGCAGGGCGACGACGGCGACCGGGATCGCCCACAGCTGGTGCGCCCCGGGGTTCCCGTCAGGTGGCGTGCTCGCCATGGCGGCGAACGAGGACGCGGAGACGAGCACCGCGAACGCCGCCGTCATGCAGACGATCGGCCACGACCGGTAGCCGCCGGAGAACATCGGGACGAGGAGCGGCAGGAAGAACATCGCCGGAGCAGCGGTGAAGCCGATGCGGGAGACGATCCGGTAGGTCCGCCGGTCATCGGTCACGATCTCCCCGCTCCCCGGAGTTCCGCGACGCTCCCGTCGAAGCAGGTCGACTCCGCGGTCACGCTGTAGCGCTGGGGGAAGGCGTCGAACCCGATCGACGTCACGGGCCCTCCGGCACCGCGGACGCCGAGCAGGGGGTCCGCCGATCCGCTCGCGAAGCGCTCGGTGGTGATCTCGAGTTCGTTCCACTCCTGCTCGACCCGTTCGACGTCAGCGGCCGGGTCCACTCCGTCCGGAGCCGTCCGCTCGACGACGTAGCTCCAGCGAGCTCCGGGCGCAGCGCCGGCACGTTCGCAGTGCTCCGCCGCCGGGCCGCTGTACACGCTCCAGTCCCCGCCGATCGACTCCGTGGTGTGCTCGACCACGTCGACGATCGACCGCTTCGCGTGGGACGCATCCGTCCCGGATCCGCCGGGGTCGGCGCTGCACGCCGTGAGGACCGCTGCGGTCACGACGAGCACGGCGATCCAGCTCGTCCCGCGACTCACCGTTCGTCCCCGAACTCGTCGTCCCGCAGCTCCGAGGCGTTCCCGGGCGCGCACACGCTGACCCCGGACATGCTGTACCGATCCGGCCCCGCATCGAGACCGATGGAGGTCACCGGACCGCTGGTCCCGCGGATGCCGACCCGCGTGCCTGCGCCACCCGTGTCCGTGTCGACCACGTCCGTGCCCGCGTCCTCCCACACCGCACGCACGGCTTCGACGTCACGCTGCCGCCCGGTGGTGGAGCCGGCTCGTTCCGCGATGTAGACGTACCGGACGCGATCCCCGACGTCCTGTCCGCACGGCTCGACCGCCGGGCCACGGTAGACCGTCCAGTCGCCACCGACCGCGGACGTCGACCGCTCGACGAGATCGATGATCGACCGCTTCGCGGTCGCCGCGTCCACCTCGGAGCCGCGCGGTGCCGTGCTCACGCAGCCGGTGAGCACGAGCAGGACGAGTGCCGTGGTCGGACCGAGCAAGGCGGTGCGCTGTGTCCTCGACCCGTCTCTCGTCGTCGTGCCGGCCGCCGCTTCGTCGCGCCGGATCTCCCCCATGTGCTCCCCCTCGTGCGCCCACTGTACGCAGGTCGGTTCGGAGTGAGCAGGCAGGACCGTCAGGCACTCGCCGCGCTCCGGCGGTCCGGCGGTCCACGGACGGACAGTCGAACACCGTCGCCGCGCAGCTACCGGTCGGCGACGGCCACCACGTGGACGATCGCCACGGGCGACGGACGGCCGTCGTCGGGATCCCGTGATCCGACCGCCGGAACGAGAAAACCCCCGCCGAAGCGGGGGTTCTCAGATGGTGGGCGATACTGGGATCGAACCAGTGACCTCTTCCGTGTCAGGGAAGCGCGCTACCGCTGCGCCAATCGCCCAGAGATCTGCTGACCAGGGTCGTGCAGGATCTTGGAGGGTGTTGCTGGAGGTGGGGACGGGATTCGAACCCGCGTGGACGGCTTTGCAGGCCGCTGCCTAGCCTCTCGGCCACCCCACCATCGAGGTTCACGTCTCCGTGAGTACCCGAACGGTGGGATACCCTCTGGTGAGTCGTGGTCGTCCGGGGACTCCCACACTCGAGCGGATGACGAGATTCGAACTCGCGACCCTCACCTTGGCAAGGTGATGCGCTACCACTGCGCCACATCCGCATTTCGGCGACCCGAGGGCCGCTCCTGTCTCTCCGCTGTCGCGGCGACGAGAAGAACTCTATACGAACCGGACGCCTTCCGCCAAAATCCTCCTCGTTCACCGGGCGTGTCCCCCGCGTTCATGCGGATCGCGGGGCTTTTCGAGTGCCCGTTCTTTCCCATGACGGCCGCAGTGCACTGTGGAAACGGGCGTACCTGGTCGTCGCGGAGCACCAGGTACGCCCGTTCCCATCAGGTACGCCCGTTCTCACCCGGCGCCAGCACGCATCAGCACGAGCACCACACACTCGCACCACGCACGAGCACGACGCACCAGGCACCAGGCACCGAGGGCACCCGCGCCACACCCGGGTGACGCGCCGTGTTCGGTGCAGGCCCGAACGTCCGCTACTATCGACTGGCACGCAAGTGCAGGGGGCGATTGGCGCAGTTGGTAGCGCGCTTCGTTCACACCGAAGAGGTCATCAGTTCGAGTCTGGTATCGCCCACGTGCCCATTCAGGGCCTGAAGAACACCCGAGCAGAGCCCGGCGCACACGCGTCGGGCTCTTCTCGTTCCTCGGCCCGGACCGTCACGACACACCAGCGAGCAAGGACCCATGACCGACGTCGACCTCGAGTTCTCCCGCGTGCGCGCGGTGCTCGACCGCCCGACCCTCCGGCTGATGTCCCGCCCGACGAGCGCCGCCGTCATCGCGGTGTTCCGCACGGTGTTCGACCGCGACGTCCAGTACGTCCCGGCCGACCGCATGCACCTGCAGGTCGAGGAGCACGTCGCCCGTCTGCAGTCCACCGGTGCCCGCGTCCCCGCGAGCGAACACGGGGAGACTGACAACGACGCCCGCCCGAACGGCCGCGCGCTCTGTCGCGACTGGGTGGCGGCGCAGTGGCTGGTCCGCTCGAACTCCCCCGACGGCGACGAGCAGTACTCGCTGACGAGCCACGCCCTCGAGGCACTGAACCTCGTCGACGCCCTGAGCGCCGACCGGGCGCTCATCAGCGAGAGCCGCCTGGCGATGATCGTCGAGGCCGTGCACCGCTGGGCGGCCAGCGCGGAGCCGGACCCGGACGTGCAGGTCCGTCGCATCGACGCCCAGATCGCGGAGCTGCAGGCCGAACGCGAGCGGATCGCCCGCGGCGAGGTCACCGAGGTCGACGACGCCCGGATGCACGACGGCTACACGAACGTGGCCGACCTCATCCGGCAGCTGCCCAGCGACTTCAAGCGCGTCGAGGAGGCGGTCGCGACGATGCACCGCTCGATCGTCGAGGACTTCCGGCAGGAGGTCCGTCCGATCGGCGAGATCCTCGACGACTACCTGGCCCGGACGGACGACCTCATGCAGGCGACTCCCGAGGGTCGGGCGTTCGAGGGCGCGTTCGAGCTGCTGCGCGACGACGCCCTGCTGCTGCGGCTCCGGGACGACATCGCGACGATCCTCGCGCACCCCTTCGCCGAGTCCCTCGGGGCGGGCGAGCGCCGGGCGTTCCGCAACACGGTGAGCATCCTGCGCCAGGGCATCGAGGACGTGCTCGCCCAGCGACGCCAGCTCACCGCGACGCTCCGCGACCAGATCGTCGCCCACGACGTCGTCCGCGACCGTGAGCTCGACGCGGTGCTCCGCTCGGTGAACCGCGGGCTCGCCGCGTGGATCGACTCGGGGTCCGCCCGCGACCGCGTCCCGCTCGGACTGCTCCCCGCGACCGCCGAGGTCGGCACCCTGCGCGAGCGCTTCTACGACCCCGACAACGAGGCGGTGCCACCGCCCATCGAGGAGCCCGACGACGACGTCTTCGAGGAGCTCGACGTGGAGTCGCTGCGCCGCCACGGCGGACCGCTGCTCGCCGAGCTCCGCGCCGCGCTCCGCAGCGCCCCGGACAGCGTCTCGGCCTTCCACGCGCTGCCGCCCGAGCAGCGCCGTCCGGTCGAGCTCTTCGGCCTCGCGCACCTGCTCACCGGCAACGACGACTTCGAGACCGCCACCCACCTGGTCCCGCACCGCACGGTGCGACCGGACGGCGAGACGGTCACCTTCCGCATGCCCTCGGCGTCCCTGACCGGCGCAGGGGCGGACGACCAGCACGACGACGACAACGGCCTGGAGGCACGGTGAGCGACACCACGACGGCTCCCGTCGACGAGACGGACCCCGAGGGCTCCGACCTCGTCCTCGACGAGCGTCACGACGAGGACGAGGAACGCGACGAGTCGAGCTTCGCCCTCTTCGAGGGCGACGAGGGCCGGCTCGACGAGCCGCAGCGCCGCGCCCTGGTCGCGCTGCTCCGCCACACCTACGTGAGCGCGCGGACGCACGCCGACGAGTGGCGCGCGATCACCGACGGTGAGCACCAGCTCCGGTCGCGGCTGAACGACCTCTTCCTCGAACTGCACGTCGACCGCGACCGCGAGGTCGCCTGGAAGCGCCAGGCACGGTCCGAGAGCCAGCGCCGGGCCTTCCCGACGCTGCTGCGTGACGTGCCGTGGACGCGTGAGGAGACGATCGTCCTCGTCTACCTGCGCATGCGCCTCCGCGCGGACGCCCGGCCGGGCCTCGACCAGGTCGTGGTCGACCGGTCCGAGATCATCGGGCACGTGTCCGGCTTCCTGCCGGCGACCACCGACCGCACCCGCGACGAGTCCCGCGTCGCGAAGGCCGTCGAGCGACTCGTGACCGCACGCATCCTCATCCGCACGACCGACCCCGACCGCTTCCGCGTGGCCAGTGTCGTCGAGGTCCTGCTCCCCCTGGAGCAGCTCCGCGAACTGGACCGGTGGCTCCGCGACGCGACCACCGACGGCGGTGCGCCGACGGACGGAGCCGTGACGGGCCTCCCGGCCGAGCCGACCGACCCCGACGACGAAGGCGAGACGGACGCATGACCGACACCGCGATCGACACCGGCGCCCTGCCGGCGCTCTTCGACACCGTCGCGCAGTGGCGGGCGGAGTCGATGCAGGTCGTCAACTGGGGCGGCTTCCACGGCCACCGTCAGGTCGAGCTGTCCGGGACCGCGACGCTGATCTCGGGCGCCTCCGGCACCGGCAAGTCGACCCTGATGGACGCCTACCTGGCCGTCATGATGCCGTCCGACGTGCCGTTCAACGGCGCCTCGAACGACGCGACCACCGGGCGTGCGCGGAGCGCCGACCAGCGGAACCTGCTCACGTACCTGCGCGGCAAGGTGGACACCCGCCGCGACCCGGAGACGGGCGCCCTGCGCGACGTGAACCTGCGCGGCGACGACCAGACCACCTGGGGCGCCGTCGCCGTGACCTTCCGGAACGACGACGAGCGGCGCTTCACGGTGCTGCGGGCGTACCTCGTGCCGAAGCGGGCGCGGGGCGTCGGCGACATCCAGATGACCATGGCGACGGTCGACGACACGTTCGACCTCCGCCGGCTCGAGGACTTCGTGCCGTCGCGCTTCCACCACCTCGAGCTGACCGGACGTGTGCCGGGGCTCGTCGTGCGGGACACCTACCAGGAGCTCGCGTACACGCTCCAGACCCGGCTCGGGATCGGCGACTCCGGTGGTGGCAACCGGGCCATGCGCCTGCTCGCGCGGATCCAGGCCGGGCAGCACCTGCCCACGGTCGACGCGCTCTACAAGTCGCTCGTGCTCGAGACCCCGGGGACGTACGAGGCGGCCGACCGCGCCCTCGCGCACTTCTCCGCGCTCGACGAGGCGTACGAGGCGATGGACACCGAGGAGCGCAAGGTCCGCATCCTCTCCCCCATCGTCGAGCTGCACGACGAGATCGCCCGGTCGAGAGCCGCGGCGGACGCCCTGGACGGCATCGCCACCGGCGCCGAGGTCTCGCCGTTCGCGCACTGGACGGCATCGCGGAAGCGTGCCCTGCTCGACGCCGAGGTCGAACGCAACGCACGCGAGCGCACCGCAGCCCGGGCCGACGTCGCTGCGACCGAGGCCCGGCACGCCGCCGTCGAGGTCGAGCTCCGCGAGGCGGAGGGACGCCTCCGTGACCAGGGCGGCAACGCCCTCGCGCAGCTCGAGGACCGCATCGACCGCCGGACCCGGGAGCGCGACGCGGTCGCCCGGGCGCGCGCGACCTTCGACGAGCGCACCACCGCGCTCGGGCTGACGCTCACCTCCGAGCGCACGTTCACCGAGGCGCAGGCGGCGTCGCACGCGTTCCTCGGGTCGTACGCGACGGCACGCGCCGAGCTCGACGACCGTCGGGACGCCCTGACGCGCGAGGAGTACCCGCTCCTCGACCGCGAGCGGACCCTGCGCCAGGAGCGCCGCTCCCTCGAGCACCGGCAGGGCGCGATGCCGCTGCCGATGCACGAGGCGCGGTTGGCGATGGCCCGGGCCGCCGGCATCTCCCCCGACGCGCTGCCGTTCGTCGCCGAGCTGCTCGACGTGCTCCCGGCCGAGGAGCACTGGCGGACGGCCATCGAGTCCGTGCTGGCACCCGTCGCGCGCACGCTGCTCGTCGACGAGGACCAGCTGTCGTCCTTCAGCGAGGCGATCGACGCGCTCCAGCTCCCGGTCCGCGTGCAGTTCGAGGGCGTGCCCACCGGCCCGCACCTCGACCTCGACGGCGACCCGGCGATGGTCTCCGGCAAGCTGACCATCAAGGACTCCCCGTTCAGCACCTGGGTCCGCGAACGCATCGAGTCCGACCGCATCGACGCACGGTGCGTCGACTCCGCCGCCGAGCTCGGTGGTGGCGGCCGCCGCGTGACCCCGTCCGGTCAGCTCCGGGACGGCCGTCGCGGCGCGCACGGCGACCGACGCCAGTCGAACGTCATCGGCTTCACGAACGAGGCCCGGATGGCCTCCGTCGAGCGGGAGCTCGCCGCGATCGCGCAGGACCTCGCGACGCTCGAGGCCCGACGCACCGACGTCGCGCAGGACATCGCGACCCTCGACGCCCTGCGCGCCGCACACCAGCAGGTCGTCGACACCACCTGGGACGGCATCGACGTCGCCGGGCTCGACGAGTCCCTGGCGCGGCTCGACGCCGAGCGGCAGGCGCTGCTCGCCGCCGACGACGGACTCCGGACCCTGCGCGAGTCGGTGGCCCGGCTCCGTCGCGCCCTGGACGAAGCCGCCGACCGTCGAGCCGGTGCACGGCTCTCCGTCACGCGGCTCGAGGAACGCCACGCGGTGCTCGTCGACGGCCAGGACGCCGCGGCCGAGATCCTCGCCCGCTTCGAGGACACCCCGGAGTCGCTGCCGGACGACGAGCAGTCCCGGCTGCTCGCCGAGACGTTCGAGGAGGTCGGCGCCCCGGACGGCATCGACGGGTTCGACGACGCCGCGCGCCGACTGCGACGCCGGCTCGAGGAACGGCTCGCCCAGGCGCTCGACGGCGCCGCCGCCGCCTCGACCGCGCTCACGCTGACGTTCCAGCGGTACCAGGACGCCTGGCCCGACCCGAACCTCGGCACCGGTGTCGCGTCGTACCCGGACTACCTTGCGATCCTCGACCAGATCCTCGCGACCGGGTTGCACGCGCGCCGCAGCGAGTGGCGTCGGCGGCTGTCGCAGTGGAGCGGCGAGGACCTCGTCCCGCTCGCCGGTGCCTTCGACCGCGCGGTCGTCGAGATCGAGGAACGGCTCGAACCGGTCAACGAGATCCTGCGCGAGCTGCCGTTCGGTGCGAACCGGGACCGCCTGAAGATCCAGATCCGCCGGGTCACCCGCGAGGACGTCACCGCCTTCCGACGGGAGCTCCGCGCGCTGTCGGCGTCGGTCGACACCGAGCTGACCGACGACGTGCTCGAGACCCGCTTCCGACGCCTGCGTCGGTTCATGGCGGTCATCCGCCCCGACCCGGCCGCAGCACGTGGACGGACGACCCAGCGCGACGCCGTGCTCGACGTCCGCCGTCACATGGAGATCACGGCCGTGCGGTACGACCCCGAGGGCAACGACCTCGGCGTGTACTCCTCGCTCGGGGACAAGTCGGGTGGCGAGACGCAGGAGCTCGTGGCGTTCATCGTCGGTGCGGCGCTGCGCTACCAGCTCGGCGACGAGACCCGGCCGCGGCCCCGGTTCGCGCCGGTGTTCCTCGACGAGGCGTTCATCAAGGCGGACTCGGAGTTCGCCGGGCGTGCCGTGACGGCGTGGCTCCGGCTCGGGTTCCAGCTCGTGGTGAGCGCTCCGCTCGACAAGGTCACCGCACTCGAGCCGTCGATGGAGCGCCTGCTGTCGATGCGGAAGCACCCTGACACGGGCCACTCGTCCGTCACGGAGATCGCCCGGGCGTAGGCGCCGCGGCGCTGCGGCGCTGCGGCGCTGCGGCCGGTCGGCGGCCGGTCGGCCGGCGCGGCAGGCGGGTACTCGGAGGCAGGTCCTGGTCGCACGACCTGCCGCTCACCTCCCGACGCGACGGCAGGTCCTGCCACCGGAGCGGGAGCGGACGGCACGTCGTGCGACCGCGGTGGGCGCCGGCGACGGGTGCGGGTCGGGGCGGTGACCAGGGCTCCATCCGCGAGCGGGCGAGATCTGTCACAGTCGAATCCGGCGGACGACGGATCAAGCCCGCTCGGCGGCCTGCACGCGGCGTGTCCTGCCCACTCGTCGGACGGGAGGCGCGGCGCGGCGCCGCCACGCGCCTCCCGTCCGACGCCGCCGGCGCCGACCCCGCCGCACCGCCGCCGCACCGCCGTCTGCCCGCCACCGGCCCGCCGCCGGCCTGTGCGAGCGGGCGCGAGCGGGCGAGATCTGTCACGGTCTGGGCCGCCGGCCGACAGGTACCGCCCGCTCGGCGGCCTGCGGGCGGCGTGTCCTGCCCGCTCGAGCGGAGGGCGGAGGGCGGAGGGCGGAGGGCAGAAGGCAGGGGGGGCGGAGTGCGGGACCGGCGTCCGCCGATCGCCGTGCGGGGCGCGGTACGGTGGGCGGATGTTCGGACGTCGCGCTCGCAGCCCCCGCCCCGACGACGGAGCGCGCCCGGGCGACCCCGGCGGCCTGGGCATCGGAGCCCTCGTGCAGGTGATCGACCTCGAGCGCGGGGGCGAGGAGTGGGAGGGCGAGCCGATCGGGGTGATCGTCGCTCCGGGAGGGGTGCAGCTCGGTGGGACGCAGCGCACCTGGACCATCGCGTTCGACGAGCCCGCGTACACGAAGGACGGCCGCGGCCCGTTCGAGCGCGCGACCGTCCTGGGTCGTCAGTTGGTGCCGGTCACGCCGGACACCGCGGACGGGGTCTAGTACTCCTCGTTGCCGCTCTTCAGCATGGCGGCGACGGCCATGCACATGCCCACGCCACCGAGCACGCCGATGCCGATGATGACGCCTGCGATGAGTTCGAGCATTGGTGACTCCTTGGGTTGCGGGGCCGGTGTGGCGGTGGCCGTCGTGGCCGTGTCCAGGCTACCGGATGCGGCTCGGGGCTAGCGGATGCCGCGCATGAGGCGCAGGACGGGCTTCGCGCAGACGAGCAGCACGACCCCGACCGCCACGGCGACCAGGCCGAGGACGGTGAAGTACGGGACCTCGTTCGTCGGCGAGTAGTACTGCGAGAGCACCCCGGTGGCCGCCGTGCCGAGGGACACCGAGAGGAAGAAGAGCGCGACCATCTGGGTCTGGAACTTCGGCGGCGCGAGCTTCGTCGCGACGGACTGCCCGACCGGGGAGAGCAGGAGCTCGGCGATCGTGAAGACGAGCAGGATGCCCACGAGCGCGATCAGGGGCGTGCCGTTCTCGCCCGTGCCCGAGAACGGCAGGAAGAGCAGGAACGCGATGCCCATGATCCCGGTGCCGAGCGCGAACTTCGTCGGGGTGGAGGGCTGGCGGTCACCGAGCTTCGTCCAGATCGCGGCGGCGACACCGGACAGCACGATGATGAACACGGGGTTGATCGACTGGACCCACGACACGGGCATCACCCAGTCGCCGAGCGATCGGTCCAGGCGCTGGTCCGAGTACTGGGTCACGACCGTGAACTGCTGCTGGTAGAGCGACCAGAAGACGGCGCTCGCGATGAAGAGCGGGATGAAGGCGAACACCCGGGAACGCTCCTCGGCGGTGATCCCGCTGGTCAGGATCACCACGAAGTACGCGATGGTGGCCACGATGACGATCACGACGACGACCGTCGGCAGGTTCGTCACCGTGAGCAGTCCGGTGAGCACCGAGACCACGACGACCGCGAGCGCGACGACGACGAGCACGGCGACGAGCGGCAGGCGGCGACGCTCGACCGGGTTGGTGACGTGCCGGACCGAGTCGGGGAGCTTCCGACGGCGGATGCCGTACTGCACGAGCCCGGCCGCCATGCCGACCGCGGCGAGCCCGAAGCCGTAGTGGAACCCGAGCGAGGACTGCAGCAGCCCGGTCAACAGCGGACCGAAGAACGCCCCGAGGTTCACCCCGAGGTAGTAGAGCGAGAACCCGGCGTCGCGACGAGGGTCGTCGCGGCCGTACAGCCCGCCGACGATCGTCGTGGCGGTGGCCTTGAGCCCGCCGGAGCCGAGGGCGATGAGCACGAGGCCGACCCCGACGCCCGCGACCCCCGGGATCAGCGCGAGCCCGATGTGGCCGAGCATGACGACGACCGCGCTGGTGAAGAGGGTGCGGTCGGCGCCGATGAGCCGGTCCGCCACCCAGGCGCCGATGATCGTGAACAGGTACACGGCGCCGCCGTACGCGCCCATGATCCCGTTGGCGATGCCCTCGTCGATGCCGAGGCCGCCGCGCGTGACGGTGTAGTACATGTAGATCAGGACGATGCCCTGCATGCCGTAGAACGAGAACCGCTCCCAGAGCTCCACCGCGAAGGGCGTGGACAGCTCGAAGGGCTGCCCGAAGAAGGTGCGTTGCTGCGCCGGAGCGCTGGGTGGGGTGGTGCGAGACATCCGTCCACTGTGCCCCCGGGCACCCCGCTCGTCCGAATCGGAGCGGGGCGCGTACAAACTTCCGCGGGCGGGCCTTGGAGGATTCCCACCACCCGTGTCCGGCCCCGCGGTCTGCCGTTGTGCGCCCGCACGGCGTTCGAGCAACACTCGGCCGAGGTGCCTAACGTGTGGAGTGCAACACGGACAGAGCAGTTCAGGAAGGCTCCCCCATGGTCGACACCGCCCCCGCACGCCCCACCTCGACGACCGAGGCCCCGAACGCCGACGCCACGGGCGACCCGGCGGCCGGCACGCCGACGGGCGGGACGGACACCGACGTCCGCATCGACACCACGTTGCTCGGGGAGCTCCTGCTCGGCCGCTGGGCCGAGGACCGGCGCATCTCACGGCGCCTGTCCCGCGACCCCGGGCTGCACAAGATCGAGGGGCAGCCGATCGCGGAGCACCGGGCCCGCGTCCTCGAGCAGCTCCGGGTGCTCGTCGACGCCGGTGCGATCCAGCGTCCGTACCCGACCGAGTTCGGCGGCCAGGAGAACCACGGCGGGAACCTCGCGGCGTTCGAGGAGCTCACGACGGCGGACCCGTCCCTGCAGATCAAGGCCGGCGTGCAGTGGGGCCTGTTCGGGTCCGCGGTGCACCACCTCGGCACGGAGCGCAACCACCGCGAGTTCCTGCCGGGGATCATCCGCTTCGACGTGCCCGGCTGCTTCGCGATGACCGAGACCGGGCACGGCTCGGACGTGCAGAGCATCGCGACGACGGCGACCTACGACCCGGACACGCAGGAGTTCGTCGTGCACACGCCGTTCCGGGGCGCCTGGAAGGACTACATCGGGAACGCGGCGCTGCACGGGCGGGCGGCCGTCGTGTTCGCGAAGCTCGTGACGCAGGGCGTCGACCACGGTGTGCACGCGTTCTACGTACCGCTGCGCGACGGCGACGGTGCGTTCCTGCCCGGCGTTGGTGGCGAGGACGACGGCGTCAAGGGCGGGCTGAACGGCATCGACAACGGGCGGCTCTGGTTCGACCACGTCCGGGTGCCCCGCACGAACCTGCTCAACCGGTACGGCGACGTGGCCGAGGACGGCACGTACACCTCCCCCATCGCGTCGCCGGGTCGACGGTTCTTCACCATGCTCGGCACCCTCGTGCAGGGTCGGGTCTCGCTCGACGGCGCCGCCGTGGTCGCGCAGAAGGTCGGCCTGCAGATCGCGCTGACCTACGCCGCCGAACGCCGGCAGTTCCCGACGGGCGGCGGCGACGAGGGCGTGCTGCTCGACTACGGCCGTCACCAGCGCCGACTGATCCCCCGGCTCGCGACCGTCTTCGCCCAGTCGTTCGCACACGAGAAGCTGCTGCAGACCTTCGACGACGTCTTCAGCGGGCGCGAGGACACCCCGCAGCGCCGCGAGGACCTCGAGACGCAGGCGGCGGCCTTCAAGGCGATGTCCACCTGGTCGGCGCTCGACACGCTGCAGGAGTGCCGCGAGGCCTGCGGCGGCGCCGGGTTCCTCGCCGAGAACCGGCTGACGAGCCTCCGCGCGGACCTCGACGTCTACGTCACCTTCGAGGGTGACAACACGATCCTGCTGCAGCTCGTGGGCAAGCGCCTGCTCACCGACTTCCGCGCGAAGGCGCCGCGCGACGCCGCCTCGACCGCCCGGTTCGTCGCTGCGCAGGCAGCGTCGAAGCTGGCCGACGCGTCCGGCATCCGTCGACTCGGGCAGACGGTCGTCGACCGGGGATCGCTCGCGGCGAGCGTCACGGACCTGCAGGACCCGCGCACCCAGCGCGCGCTGCTGGCCGGTCGTGTCGACACGATGGTGTCCGAGATCGGGGTGCGCCTCGCCTCGGCCGGCAAGGACCGGGCACGGGCCGCGAAGCTCCTCAACCGCTCGCAGCACGAGCTCATCGAGGCCGCGAAGGCGCACGCCGAGCTCATGCAGTGGGATGCGTTCACCGATGCCATCGAGGCCGTGGCGCCCGGTGACACCCGCCGCGTGCTCGTCTGGCTCCGCGACCTCTTCGCCCTCGGGCTCGTCGAGCAGCACCTCGACTGGCACCTGGTGCACGGACGCCTGTCGGCGCAGCGTGCCCGGGCGGTGTCGGCGTACGTCGACCGGCTCGTGGCCCGGCTCCGCCCGGTCGTGCCGCAGCTCGTCGAGTCGTTCGGCTACGACCCCGAGCTCGTCCGCGCGCCGATCGCCCTGGGCGAGGAGCGCGCGCGGCAGGAGGAGGCGGCAGCGTGGTTCGCCGCCGAGGCCGCTGCGGGACGGCTGCCGGAGCAGGAGAAGAAGCCGCGTCCGTGATCAACCCTGCAGGGTTGATATCGGAAGAATCAACCTTGTAGGGTTGACGGCGGAGGTGCGATGTACGCGGTGACGGTGGACCAGGTGGGCAGTCGTTCGGACGACGACCGGGTCGAGCAGGCCATCGACGTCGTCCGGACCGCGTCCGAGGGGCACGTGGTGCTCCCGCCGGAGCGGACCGCCGGCGACGAGTTCCAGTTCCTGCTCGACGACGCGGAGACCCTGCTCGACGTGGTGTTCGCCCTCGCCCGGACGGACGGCTGGAGCATCGGCATCGGCATCGGTGACGTCGAGGAACCGGTGCCGAGCTCGACCCGGGCCGCGCGCGGCGACGCCTTCGTGCAGGCACGCGCCGCGGTCGACCGCGCGAAGGACGTCCCCGAGCACCTCGCCCTCGAGGTCGCCCCGGGTCGCCGGCTCGGTACCGCGGACGTCGAGCCCCTCGTCGCCCAGACCGTCCGGGCCCGTCGCCGCCGGTCGCGGGAGGGCTGGGAGCTCGCGGACCTCCTCCGCGCCGGCCACTCGCGCACCGAGGCCGCCGAGGTGCTCGGCGTGACCCCGCAGGCGGTGGCGAAGCGCTGGCTGGCGGCCGACCTGCGCTCCGACGACGCCGTGCACGCGGCACTCGCGCGGCTCCTCACCGAAGCGGACACCCCGGCATGACGGTCTGGCTGGTCGGTGCGGTCGTGCTGCTCGCGGTGGCCGCGCTCAGCGCCGTGCACCGCGTCCCGCCACTCGCCCGCGCGGTGCCGGCGGTCGTGGTCGTCGCGGTCGTCCTCGCCGCCGAGCTCCTCGACCTGGCACCCGCCGCACCGACGACCGCGCTCCGCGTGCTCGGCACCACCGCGGTCGTCGCCGTCGGCGTCCTCGCCGGGAGTGCCGTCACGGGGACCGTGCTCGGCTTCGCCATGCGCGACGGCGTCGAGCGGGGTCGGCACGGCGGCATCCTGGTCTCGCGCGCCGACGAACCCGCCGTCGAGCGTCGACGCCCGGAGGTGCTCCGGGGCGGGGCGGCGATCGGGTTCCTCGAACGGTTCGCGGTGATCGGCGCGGTGCTGGTGGGCCGGCTCGAGATCATCGCGGCGGTCGTCGCGGTGAAGGGCCTCGGTCGCTTCTCGGAGCTCGACTCCGCCGAGGCGCGAGAGCGGTTCATCGTCGGGACGCTCACGAGTACGTGCTGGGCCGGACTCGCCGCCTGGACCGCGATCGGCCTGCCGGGCTGACCGCACAGCCACACGGCCGCACAGACGCACCGCCGCACAGACGCACAGCCACAGAGCCGCACGAGCGTGCGCACGAGCCGGCGGACACCGCCCGCCCGGACGCCACCGCGGCACTCAGCCCTGGTCCGACGCCCGTCCCCGGTCGCCGAGCGCAGCGCGCAGTCGCGCCTCGGCGTCGTCGGCGCCCTCGGCACCGGACGCAGCGGCCGCCGCAGCCGCCTCCGCGTTCGCCTCGATCACGGCGCGCACGACCTCCTCGCGCTGGATCTTGACCCCGCGCGGTGCGTCGATGCCGATCCGGACGCCGTCGCCGCGGCTGTCGAGGACCGTGATGACGACGTCGTCACCGACGAGGATCCGCTCGCCGACCTTCCGCGTGAGTACCAGCACCCCGTCAGCCTAGCGACACCACCGGCAGGCCCAGCTGGTGGACGGACTCCGGCGTGGCGGTCTCCCCCGCACCGATGGCCACCACACCCGCGACGGGTACCCGCCCGGCGACCGCGGCCACGACGGCCCGGGCGTCCTCGGTCTTCCGACCGACGTCGACCACGACCCACACCTGGTCGGCGGCGAGTCCCTCGATCGTCGCCGCGTCGTCCCACGCGGAGACGCCCAGCAGCGCGTGGCCGTTCCGCACGCCCTCGGCGCGCGCGAGGATCCCCGCCCGACGGTCGGCCGCGTCGGTCGGGCGCAGTGCGTACCGTCCGGCGAACACGCCCGCCGCCGCATCGACGTCGGTGGCACGTCCGACGAGCAGCACGAGGTCGCCGTCGGCCGACCGCACGGCCGGCACCGGCAGCACCGGACCGACGGACGCCGGGGCGGACACCGCGGTGACCGGCGGGACGACGGGAGCCGGTCCCGCGACCGGCAGCGGGCCTCCCGGGCGACCGTGGTCCTCGTCCGTGCCCGGCACGGCCGGCGACGGGCCGTCCTGGAGGCGCGGCGCGGCCGGGTCGACCCGACCCACGTCCGTCCCGGGGCGGCCGGGACGCGGGGCGGCCGCGGCGATCCCGTCGGCCGCGAAGCCGTCGAGCACCGAGGCGAACGCGTCCGCCCGTGTCGACGCGGTGCCGTCGCCTGCGGCGATGCGGGCCTCGGCAGCCTCGGCGTCGGCGAGGAGCGCGGCGATCCCGATGCGGGTGGCCGGGCCGTCGGCGATCGCCACCCGGGCGGTCGGCGGGTCGAGCGGGTCCGGCACCTCGACGACGGCCTCGACGTGGGTGCGGCGGAAGAGCCCACCGATGCCGGGCGTGGACACGCGTTCGGCCGAGACGATCCGGGCTCCCGCACCGAACTCGGTGCGGAGGGCGTCGCGGACCGCCTCGAGCGTCGGGCCGCTACGCAGCGATCGGGTCGGCGGCACGGACCACTCCCACGGTCTCGATGGTGGAGCCCGCGGCGGTGGCCTCCTGGTAGGACAGCACGGGCAGGCCGTTCGCCTGCGCGGACACCATGCGGTGCACGGCCGGTCGGAGCTGCGGGGCGCAGACGAGCACGGCGGACAGGCCCTGCTCCTCGACGCTGCGCACGGCGTCGCGCAGGGACCCGAGGACCTGCTCGATGCGGTGGGCGTCGAGCACGATCTGGGTGCCCTGCTCGGACGGGCGGAGCCCCTCGAGCATCGACTGCTCGAGCAGCGGGTCGATCATGATGACGCGGAGCGTGCCGGCCTCGGCGTGGCGGGCGGGCAGGGCTGGGCCGAGGGCTGCGCGGGCGGCCTCGACCAGGCCCTCGGGGTCGGTCGACACCTTCGCGCGGAGCGTCAGCGCCTCGCAGATGCGGCCGAGGTCGTTTATCGGCACGCGCTCGGCGAGCAGGCCCTGGAGCACGCGCTGCACCTCGGCCAGGGACAGCATGCCGGGCACGAGCTCCTCGACCGCCGCGGGGTTCACCTGCTTGACACCCTCGGTGAGCACCTTGACGTCCTCGCGGGTGAGCAGCCGGGCCGCGTTGTCGCCGATCACGGCCTGCAGGTGCGTGACGAGCACGGAGACCCGGTCGATGACGGTCGCGCCGGTCATCTCGGCCGCGTGCCGGAGCTCGGCGGGGACCCACTTGCCGGCCAGACCGAACACCGGCTCGACCGTCGTGGTGCCCGGGAGCCCGTCGAGCTGGTCGCCGAGTGCGAGCACGCTGCGGGACGGGGCGGTCCCGCGACCGGCCTCGACCCCGGCGATGCGGATCGCGTAGGTCGACGGGGGCAGCTCGATGCTGTCCCGGGTGCGGACGGGCGGCACGACGATGCCCATGTCGACGGCGATCTTCCGACGGAGCGCGCGCACGCGACCGAGCAGGTCGTCGGACGACCCGGACACCATGTCGACCAGGTCCGGTGCGAGCAGGATCTCGAGGGCGTGGACACGCATCTGCTCGAGCAGGTCCTCGGGGCTGTCCGCCGAGGGGGCCGCGGCCTCGAGTGCCTGCTGCTGCTCGGCCGCTGCCGCCTGCTGCGCCGCCTGCCGCGAGAGCCGCCAGCCGGCGAACAGCAGCCCGGCGCCGATGAGCAGGAACGGCACGATGGGCATGCCGGGGATGAACCCCATCGCGATCGCAGCGACCCCGGCGATCACCAGCGCGTTCCGCGACTGCGTCAGCTGCGTCGTCGCCGACGCGCCGATCTCGGTCTCCGCACCCGACCGGGTCACGATCATGCCGGTCGACACGGCCATGAGCAGTGCGGGGATCTGCGAGACCAGGCCGTCGCCGATGGTCAGGATGCCGTACTTCGACAGCGCGTCGGTGACGGAGAGCCCGTTCTGCAGCATGCCGATCGCGACGCCACCGAGCATGTTGATGACGAGGATCAGGATGCCGGCGATCGCGTCGCCCTTGACGAACTTCGACGCGCCGTCCATCGCCCCGTAGAAGTCGGCCTCGGCGGAGACCGCCGCACGGCGTTCCTTCGCCTCGGCATCGGTGATGAGTCCGGCGTTCAGGTCGGCGTCGATCGCCATCTGCTTGCCGGGCATCGCGTCGAGGGTGAAGCGGGCGCCGACCTCGGCGACGCGCTCGGCACCCTTCGTCACGACGACGAACTGGATGACGACGAGGATGAGGAAGACGACGGCGCCGATGATGATCGAGCCGGACACCGCGACGTGCCCGAAGGCCTGGATGACGTCGCCCGCGAAGCCCTCGCCGAGCACCAGTCGCGTCGAGGCGACGTTGAGGCCGAGGCGGAACAGCGTCGCGACGAGGAGCAGCGACGGGAACACCGAGAAGTCGAGCGGCTTCTTCACGAACAGCGTCGTGAGCAGGATCACCAGCGCCAGCAGGATGTTCAGGATGATGAGCACGTCGAGCAGGAACGACGGCACCGGCAGGATCAGCAGCAGGACGATGCCGACGATGAAGACCGGGACGGCGAGCTTGGGCAGGTCCTTGCGGTTCATGCGGGTGCCCCTTCGGTGGTGGACGGACGAGTGCGGAGGCGCCGTGGTCGGGCGTCGCCGGTGAGCGTGGTGGGGTCGAGGACGGTCGCGACCTCGTCGGCCGTGGTCGGCGTCGGCGCGGCGTGCGTCCCGGCGGCGGCGCCGCGGGCCTTGAGCGCCATGACGAACGAGAGCACCCGGGCGACCGGCGTGTAGAGGTCGACCGGGACCTCCTGCCCGAGCTCGCACGCCGCGTGCAGCGCCCGGGTGAGCGGGACGTCGCGGACGATCGGCACGCGCGACTCCTCGGCGGTCGACCGGATGACGTCGGCGACCGGCCCGGCACCCTTCGCGACGACACGGGGTGCGGACTTCCCGGGCTCGTAGCGGAGCGCGACCGCGTAGTGCGTGGGGTTGGTCATGACGACGTCGGCGTCCCCGACCGCGGCGATCATCCGGTTCCGGCTCATCGCGAGCTGTCGGGACCGGCGCTGGCCCTTCACGAGCGGGTCGCCGTCGGTGCGCTTCGACTCGTCCTTGACCTCCTGCTTGGTCATCATCGTGCGCTTGCGGTTGCGGCGCACGACGACGAGCACGTCGACCGCGGCGAGCACCAGACCCGCGGCGACGGCGGCACGGAGCAGGGTCCCGGTGCCCTCCTCCGCCGCGTCGAGCACGGACGACAGCGGCAGCGAACCGCTCGTCATGAGGACGGGGACGAGCGACTGCACGGCGAACCACAGGACGAGCCCGACGACGGCGGTCTTCAGCAGTGCCTTCACGCCGTTCCAGAGCGCCTGGACGCCGAAGACCCGCTTGAACCCGGCGACCGGGTCGAAGTGGTCCGGCTGCGGGGCCATCCGCCGGAAGTGCACGCCGCCCTGCGCGACGGAGACCGCCGCGACGGCGACCGCGACGACGGCGAGCATCGGGCCGACGGTGCCGGCCACGGAGCCGAGCGCCTCGGACAGTGCCTGCCGGACCGCGGGGACGGTCGGGTCCGCGATGACGCGCTGCACGGCGTGGAGCTGCTGCTCCCCCGCACCCGCGGCGTTCCCGATCGCGGCGGGCATGACCAGCGCGGCCGTCGCGATGCCGACCCAGGCGCCGAGGTCCTGCGAGCGGCCGAGCTGCCCCTTGCGGTGCACCTCCTGCATCCGCTTCTGGGTGGCCTTCTCGGAGCGTTCGCCGCTCCCTCCGTCGGACACGTCGCCTCACCCCCGCCCGGTGATCGCGGCGACGGCGTCGCCGGTCAGGGACGACACGACGGCCGGCAGCGCCATGAAGAGCGCACCGGCGAACACGACGGTCAGCCCGATCTTGATCGGGAAGCCCATCTGGAACGCGTTGAGCGCCGGGGCGACGCGCGTGAGCAGCCCGAGGCCGACGTCGGCCAGGAACAGGACGACGACGAGCGGCCCCGCGATCTGCAGTGCGGCGAGGAACATCTGCCCGGCCGCCGCGACGAGCACCGAGGCGAAGCCGCCGACGGCGAAGGTGCCCGGCGAACCGTCGGCCGTGACGAGCGGCACCGCGTCGAACGACCGCACGAGCCCCGCGACGATGAGCTGGTACCCGCCGCTGGCGAAGAGCAGCGCGAGCGACGCCATCTGGAACAGCCGGGTGAACTGCGCGCCGTTGACCTGGGACTGCGGGTCGTACGCCTGGGCGAGGGTGAAGCCGCCGAACAGGTCGATGAGCCCGCCGGCGGACTGCACCGCGGCGAACACGAGGTAGACGAGGAAGCCGAGGCCCAGCCCGACGACCAGCTGGGTGAGCAGGGCGAGCAGGAACCCACCCGTGTCGAGCGCGGTGTACCCGAGGCCGACCCGCGGTGCGACACCGATCGCCAGACCGAGCCCGAGGATCACCTTCACCGTGCCGGGGAACGCCTTGTAGGCGAACGGCGGCGCGATCACGAGGAAGGCGACGAGCCGGACCCCGGCGAGCATGGTGGCTTCGAGCCGGTCGGCGTCGATGGCGAGGTCCACGGCTACGTCCCGAGGAGCTTCGGGATCATGTCGAACGCGACGTGGGTGAACGCGACCATCTCGGCGATCATCCAGTTGCCGCAGACGACGAGCGCGATCGCGACGGCGACCGCCTTCGGCACGAACGAGAGCGTGACCTCCTGGATCTGCGTCACCGACTGGAAGAGCGAGATCGCGAAGCCGACCACGAGCGAGGTCACGAGCACGGGGGCCGCGAGCTTGCCGGCCACCAGGAGTGCCTGGAGGGTCAGGTCGATGACCGCCTGCTGGTTCATCAGCGCACCACCTGGTAGCTCTCGATGAGGGACGTGATGATGAGCCCCCAGCCGTCGACGAGGACGAACAGCAGGATCTTGAAGGGCAGCGAGATCATCACCGGCGGCAGCATCATCATGCCCATCGACATGAGCGCGGCGGAGACGACGAGGTCGATGACCAGGAACGGGATGAAGATGACGAAGCCGATGATGAAGGCGCTCCGCAGCTCCGAGATGACGAACGCCGGGATCACGGTCGTCATGGGCACGGCGTCGAGGTCCGTCGGGTTCGCCTGACCGGCGGCGCGCGTGATGAGCGCGACGTCCTCCTCGCGCGTCTGGTGCAGCATGAACGTCCGCAGTGGCTTCGTGCCCACCTCGACCGCCTTCGCGAAGTCGATGTGGCCGGCGAGGTAGGGCTGCAGGGCGTCGTCGTTGATGTGCCCGAGCACCGGGGCCATCACGAACAGGGACAGGAAGAGCGCGAGCCCGGCGATGACCTGGTTCGGCGGGATCCCCTGCAGCCCGAGGGCGTTCCGGGTCATGGCGAGCACCACGAAGATCTTCGTGAACGACGTCATCATGAGCAGCAGGGCCGGCGCGACGCTGAGCAGCGTGATGCCGAGGAGCGTGACGATCGCCGAGGACGGCGCACCGTCGGGCCCGTTCACGCTGACGCTGAAGTCACCGCTCGCGGGTGCCGTCGGAGCCGCCGGCGCGGTCGGCTCGGTGACGCCGACGGCGTGCGCGCCGGTGGTGGTCAGGAGGACGAGACCGGCGACCGTCGCCAGTCCCAGGACGACGAGGGTGGCGGTGCGGCCGGTCCGGAGCGCGGCCGTCACCCGGCCCGCCGGCCTCGGAGCGCGGCGGCGGCCTGCCGCCACGTGTCCGCGGAGAGCACGGAGCCCTGGAGCTGCTGCGCGGTCGGCACGACGGTCCGGGCCGGACGACGCGCGGGACCGCGGGGACGCATCGGGAGCACGGGCGCGGCGTCGGCCGGGAGGCCCGTGGCGGCGTGGTCCTGTCGCTCGAGTTCCGCACGGAACGCGTCGGCGGACGGGGCCGCCACCGTGGTCGGCCCGGCGGAGGTCGGCTCGGCGGGCTCGGGTGCCGACGCGACGGCGCGCGGGGCGGTCGGCAGTGCGACCGGCCCGGCGACGACGGTGAGCTCCGGCGCGGGGGTCGGACCACTCCGGAGCAGCGAGACGCTCTGCTCGGACACGCCGAGCACGAGACGCTCCCCCTCGACGTCGACGACGACGACGCTCGCCTTGCCGCCGATGCCCTGTCGACCGACGACCTCGACCGCGGCGGACCGGCGTCCCCGGGCCTTCACCGCGGCTCCGAGACCGCCCTTCGTCGCACGGCGGTGCAGCACCCACATCAGCGCGAGCACGACGCCGAGCGACACGGCGACCCGGAGCGCCATCCAGAGGGTGTCCACGGATCAGACCGCTTCGGCGACGTCGAGGATCCTGGTGATGCGGACGGCGTAGTCCTGGTCGACGACGACGACCTCGCCGTGGGCGATCAACCGGCCGTTGAGCAGCACGTCAGCGGGGGCACCGGCGCTGCGGTCGAGCTCGACCACGGCGCCGGGTTCCATGCCGAGCACGTCGCGCACCGACATCCGGGTCCGACCGATCTCGACGGTCAGCGTCATCTCGACGTTGTTGATGCGACCGAGGTTCCCGGCGGGGACGGCGCCGGCGGCGAGCGGTGCCGAGACCGTGCCGTTCTCACGGACGCGCAGCGCGAACCAGCCGCCGGGGACCCCGCCCGCGGTGAGCTCGAAGACGACCGTCTCCGGGTCGGCGAACAGCGAGGCCGCCGACTCGCGACGGGCGTCCCCGAGCACACCGACGCCGAGCACGGAGGCAGCGGCCTCGAGCGACGGGCGGAGCACGTCGGTGACGTCGACCAGGCCGGCGTCGGCGCCGCCCGCGGCGACGACCGCGCCGAGGTCGGTGAGGACCAGCGCGAGGTCCGCGGAGAGTCCGCCGACGAAGGACGCGACCACACCGTCGACGGCGGCCTCGAGGACGACCGGGGTCGCGCCTCCCGGCAGCGGCACGGCGGTCAGGGGTGCCGCCGTCGGGAGCTGCGCCGCGAGCGACTCGGCCGCGGTGGCGTGGAGGGTGGTGGTGGCGCTCATGCGTGCTGCTCCGGATCGGTGGTGGTGACGACGATGCCGGCCAGGCGCGAGCCGTTGGCGCCGACGGCGGCGGTACCGACGGGTTCGCCGTCGACCGCGATGGTCAGGGGGCGGTGCTGCGGGTGCGGCAGCGGCAGGACGTCGCCGACGGCCAGCCGGAGCACCTGCGTGGGCAGCACGGCGGCGGGCGCGAAGTGCAGGCTGACGCCGACCGGGACGTTCGCGAGCTGCGCGTCGAGCAGGGCGCGGGCGTCGGCGGCCGAGACGCTCGTGGTGTCCTCGCCGAGCTGCGGCAGCACGGCCTCCGCCGGCAGGGCGAGCGTGCCGGGTGCGACGCGGTCGCCGACCCGGATCGAGAACGCGGCGACGATCATCAGGTCGCCCTTCTGCGCGGCCTGGGCGAACTGGCTGTTGAACTGGAAGCCGCCGGTGGTGACCTCGTGCGCGAGGAGCCCGCCGAACGAGTAGCGGAGGTCGTCGAGGGCGTCCTCGACGATCTTCCGCACCAGGGCCTGCTCGATCGGCGTGAAGGTGCGCTCCGGTGTCGGCAGCGGCTTCGACGCGCCGAGGGCGTGCGACACCCACGTCAGGGCCGCGTCGAGCGGGACCTGCAGCACGCCCTTCGGCGCGGTGTCGGCGATCGGCAGCAGCACCATGCCGGTGAGGGCGGGCAGGGACGCGGCGTACTCGTCGTACGTCGTCATCGAGACCTGCTCGCAGGTCACCTGGCTGACGGCACGCACCTTCGCGGTGAGCTGCGTGCCCCACTGCCGCGCGAACGTCTCGAAGGCGAGCTCGAGCACCCGTGCGTGCTCGCGGGCGAGCGTCGACGGGCGCGCGAAGTCGTACACCTCGGGCGCGGGCAGGGTCTCGGTCACGGGTGCGTCTGTCGACCGGCGACGGGCAGGCGTCAGCGCTGTGCCCCGTTCTGGGGCGGCGGCGGACCCGGCGTCGGGCCGATCCGTGGCCGCTCGTCGGCGCGCGTCCTGCGGTCCGTTCCGCGCTGTGGTGCGGGCCCTGCCCGCCGGGGTCTACCCCTGTCGTGCTCCGTCCTGCGCCGTGGCGAGGGCGGGCATCAGCTCGCTGACGTCCTGGTCCTGGTTCGACAGCACGACGATGTCGACCCGGCGGTTGAGGGTGTTGTCCGCGTCGCTGGCGCCCTTCGCGAGCGGGCGGCTCGACCCGAAGCCGACGCTCTGCACGTGGTCCGCCGGCATCCCGCCCCGTTCGACCAGGTCGCGGAGCACCCCGGTCGCACGTGCGGCGCTGAGCTCCCAGTTCGTCGCGTACGGGGCGGTCGAGTTCCGCTGGTCGGCGTGGCCCTCGACGCTGACGTCGTGTCCGCTGGTCTTCAGGACCGGCGCGATCGCGTCCATGATGCGGCGGGCCTGGTCGGACAGGTCGGCGCTGTTCGTCGCGAAGTAGGTCTCGCTCCCGACGAGCCGGACCGTCAGGCCGCGGTCGTCGACGGCGAACTGCACCTTCGACGACTCCCCCGCCTGCTCGAGGTTGCCCTGGATGGCCGCCTCGATCGCCTTGAGGTCGTCGAGCTCCCGCTGGGCCGCCGCCAGGTCGGCCTTCGACGCGACCGGCGGCACCGCCGTCGACGCCGGGTCGACGTTCGTGTCGTCGGCGCCGGACGCGGCGGTCGAGTGGTCGGCGTCGGACTTGTCCGTCGCGTACCCCTTGCCGTCCTTCGTCACCTGGGACTTCGACACGATCGTGCCCGAGGCGGTGTCGACCTTGCCGGACTTCACCTCGCCGAACCCCGTCGCGAGCGAGTTCTTCAGCGCGATGTACTTCTCCTGGTCGACCGACGACATGGCGAAGAGCACGAGGAACATGCACATGAGCACCGTGATCATGTCCATGTACGACGCCATCCAGCGCTCGTCCGGGTGCTCGGCCTCGTCGTGGCCGCCCTTCTTCCGGCCGCGCCCGCGCCCGCGGGGGTTCGCGCTCACGGTCAGGCCGCCAGCTGCTGGTCGTCGGCGGTGGCCTTCGCGGTCTTCCCGTCCTTGCCGCCGGCACCGCGCGCTGCGGGCGGGACCATCGCGGTGAGGCGCTCACCGAGCAGTCGGGGTTGGCTGCCGGCCTGCACGGCGAGCAGGCCCTCCATCAGCAGGGTCTGCCGGTCGGCCTCGAGCTGCGCGAGCTTCCGGAGCTTGCCGCCGAAGGGCAGCCAGAGGAAGTTCGCGGTGAGCAGGCCCCAGAGCGTCGCGACGAACGCGCTCGCGATGAGCGGGCCGAGCTCGTCGGGCTTGCCGAGGTTCGCCAGCACGTGGGTCAGGGACACCACGGTGCCGATGATGCCGACGGTCGGGGCGAAGCCGCCCAGGCCCATGAAGAACGCACTGGCGCTCCGCATCGGTGCGGCGTTCGACTCGATCTCGTCCTCGAGCAGGATCCGGAGCTCGTCGCCGTCGGTGCCGTCCGCGATGTTCTGCAGGGCCTTCTTCATGAACGGGTCGTCGTGCTTGTCGGCCTCCTGCTCGAGCGCGAGCAGGCCGTTGGCGCGGGCCGTCTCGGCCAACCCGACCACGTCGTCGATGACCGTCTGCGGTGGGGTGACCTTGCCGGTGAACGCCTTCGGGACGGTCTTGAACGCGGCGAGGGCGTCCTTCATGGTGGTGCTCGCGACGCCGCAGCCGATGGTGGCGACGAAGACGAGGAGCATCGGCGCGGGCAGGAAGAGTCCCGCCATCTCGACGTGCTCCATCTGCGCCATCCCGAACAGGGCGCCGAAGGCGAGCAGGATGCCGACGATCGTTGCGATGTCCACGGTCAGCGCCCCCCGTCCTGGCTCCGGACGGCGTCGCGTCGTCCGTTGATGACGAGCGGCGCGACGGGCGCGAGGACCGGCTGCGGTCCGGTCGCGTCCACCGCGGTGTCGGTGCCGTAGGCCATGCCGACGATCCGCGCGCGGTAGGCGGCGACGAGGCCGATGACGTCGGCCATGGACTCGCGCACGATGTACTTGGCGCCGTCGACCATGATGAGCGTCGTGTCCGGCGTCTCCTGGATGCGCTCCACGAGGTCGGGGTTGACAGCGAATGCGCTGCCGTTGAGTCGTGTGACGACGATCATGGCCCGTCCTGGTTCTCGATCGTCCCGCCGCCGTCCGTGGGGCGGGATGCAGACCCGTCCGTGGGTGTGCACCGGTCGTTATCGGCGACGGTCGCACCCCCGTTAGCCTGGCGTGGTGACCATCGTCGAGGACCTGCTCGCCGGGCCGCGGGGGCGGCGCCTCTGCTGGGAGGTCGTGCTCGGTACCGTCGGCGACCAGCCGGACGACGACACGCTCTTCTGGGCGTCCTACTGGACCTCCGTCCACCGCGGTGACGGCGTCTCGCTGTTCGGACCCGGAGCGTCCGAGCCGCGTCCGGCTCCGTCGGACGACGACGTGGTCACCGCCGTCGAGGCCCTGTTCGACGCTGCCGACCCCGCGTCGGCCACGCTCGACCAGGTGCTCGCGGCCCTCGGTCGCGTAGCGGAGTCGGCGATGTGGTGGCAGGAGCCGGACGCCGAGGACGTCCTGCTCGGGACCGTCGTCCCGCGGTCGCTGCACGAGCGGATCGCCACGGCGGTGGCGGCTGCCCCAGGCGTGCAGGCGCTGTTCGCCACGGCCCCGGCTGCGGCTCCGGCTCCGGCTCCGCGACAGTGGACCGTCACCCCGGACACGTCCGGGTACGGCGGCGCCGTTCGCCGTGCCGCAGCGGTGCTCGCCGAGTGGCGGCGCGAGCTGCTGGACGAACGCTCCCACGGCCTGGGCGACCCGGTCACCGCGCCGATCAGCGGGACGTGGTGGACGACCCCTCCCGGCGGGCTCCTCGACACCACCACCGAACGCGACGGCCGCGGGCCACTCGGGTTGTGGGCGGTCGAGGACCACACCGGGTGGGAGCGCGCTGCGGTCGCCCCCGTTGCGGTCGATCCATCAGCGCGCATCGTGGTGGTCGACGACGCCGAGGACTGGGCCGCGCTCTGCCGTGCGGCACCGATCGACGTCACGGCCACGACCCGTCGCCACGACTGGTACCGGGCGACCGGTCGCGACGGCGCCTGGGTCGTGCCGGACTGGGCCGCGATCGCCGAGCGGTACGACGCAGTGCACCTGACCCTGCGGGGATGGCTTCGCGCCTCCGGTACCGCGATCCCGGTCGACGCGGACTCGGCCGACGGCACCGCGGACTCGGCCGACGGCACCCTGGGCTCGGCAGAGGGCGTCCTGCACTCGGCTGACGGCACCCCGGCGAGCGTCATCGCCGGGTGGACCCCCGACACGACGGTCTGGCTGCGCGACCCCCGACCCGCGCTCGGCCCCTCGACGATGTGGCGGTGGAGCGGCGAAGACCGCGGCTGGTTGCCGGCCTGAACTCTCATGGACGAGTTATTCCCGATCCGATCCTGGATGATCGCCGGGCGATGTCCCCTGTTTTATCTCATGAGCGTGTTACCGTGGCGACCATGTCCGACACCACCACCGTCGTCACGCCCGCCGAGCCGACCGGCACCGCGCCCGCCGCTCCGCTGCGCGAGGTCGGCGCCCTCATCCGGGGCGCCCGCAAGGGCCGCAGCATGACCCAGACCCAGCTCGCCGAACGCGTCGGCACGAGCCAGAGCGCGATCAACCGCATCGAGCAGGGCGGACAGAACCTGTCGCTCGAGATGCTCACACGCATCAGCGACGCGCTCGACCAGCAGATCGTCTCGATCGGCGGCGCCCCGCAGCGCGCCCACCTCCGGGTGCAGGGCGGTCGGAAGCTCAGCGGCTCCATCGCCGTGAACTCGAGCAAGAACGCCGCCGTCGCACTGCTCTGCGCGTCGCTGCTCAACCGCGGGGTCACCCGGCTGCACAAGGTGGCCCGCATCGTCGAGGTCGACCGCATCATCGACGTGCTCCGCAGCCTCGGGGCCACCGTCACGTGGTCGGAGGACGGCGAGGTCCTCGAGATCGTCGCCCCGTCGGACCTGCGACTGGACGCGATCGACGCCGACGCCGCCCGGCGCACCCGGAGCGTGCTCATGTTCCTCGGCCCGCTCAGCGGTCGCTACGGCTCGTTCCGTCTGCCCTACGCCGGCGGCTGCGACCTCGGCACCCGCACGGTCGAGCCGCACCTCATCGCCCTGCGGCCGTTCGGCGTCGACGTCGAGGCGACCTCCGGCTGGTACGAGGTCGACGTGGCGAACACCGAGGTGCCGACGAAGTCGGTCGTGCTGACCGAGCGCGGTGACACCGTCACGGAGAACGCGATCCTCGCCGCGGCCGCCCGCGACGGCGTCACCACGATCCGCAACGCCAGCCCCAACTACATGGTGCAGGACCTCTGCTTCTTCCTCGAACTGCTCGGCGTGCAGGTCGAGGGCATCGGTTCGACGACGCTCCGCATCACCGGGAAGAGCCGGATCGACGAGGTCGTGGACTACTGGCCGAGCGAGGACCCGGTCGAGGCGATGAGCCTCCTGACCGCGGGGATCGTCACCGCGTCCACCCTCACGGTGACCCGAGCGCCGATCGAGTTCCTCGAGATCGAGCTCGCGACCCTCGCCGAGATGGGGCTGCGGTTCGACGTCAGCGAGGAGTACGCCGCCGCCAACGGTCGCACGCGCCTGGTCGACATCACGGTGCACCCGTCCGAGCTGCACGCCCCGATCGACAAGATCCACGCGATGCCGTTCCCGGGCCTCAACATCGACAACCTGCCGTTCTTCGTCGTCATCGCGGCGATGGCCGAGGGCACCACGCTCGTGCACGACTGGGTGTACGAGGGCCGGGCGATCCACCTGCTCGACCTCACCCGCCTCGGCGCGAGCGTCACCCTGCGCGACCCGCACCGCCTCGACGTGACCGGCCCGACGCACTTCTCCGGCGCCGAGGTCAGCTGCCCGCCCGCCCTGCGGCCCGCGGTCGTCATCCTGCTGGCGATGCTCGCCGCGAAGGGCGAGAGCGTCCTGCGCAACGTCGGCATCATCGCCCGCGGCTACGAGCAGCTGCAGGAGCGCCTCAACTCGCTCGGCGCGTCCATCGAGACGTTCCACGACTGACCCTCAGCACCGCCCGGGCGACCTCTCCGGTCACCGCACCCGACGGCCCGTCCCCGCAAGTGGGGACGGGCCGTCACCCGTTCCGGAGAACGCACCGGTGCCTCCGACGCGTCTGCCAGACGGGACGGATGCGCGATCCAGCCGACAGGTGCTGCATGGGGACATGGCCACGAGATCGCTCCTGACCGTCCCCCTCGTCCTCACCGTGGCGGCCGCCGCCGCCGCGTGGGTCACCCTCGGCCCGGCAGCCGCCCTGGCCTTCGCCGCACTCGCCCTGCTCGAGATCGCGATGGCCGCGGACTCGTCGGTCCCGATGGCGGGCATCGCCGGTCGGCTGCACTCCCCCGCACGACGGCTCTTCCTGTCGCTCGGCATCGTCGCCGGAGTGCTCGCGATGCGCCTGCTCCTGCCACCCGCGGCCGTCGCCGTCGGCGGAGGGGCGGACCCCGCGTCCGCCGTCGACGAAGCCGTCTTCGCCCCCGGGTCCTTCTCGGCGCACCTCGCCGAGGTCCGTCCCGCACTGGCTGCCTTCGGCGCGGCCTTCATCTGGTTGGTCTTCGCCGAGTACCTGTTCAACACCGACCGCCTGTCACGGCGGTCCTGGCTGGGCGGTCTGGAGGCACGGCTCGCCCGGGTCGCGCGGCCGCGCGTCTGGTCCGTGGTCACCGCTGCGGCCGGCGTGCTCGTCACGACCGTCCTGGTCGGACGCCACGACGCGTGGGCCCCTGACACGGTGCTGCCGGTCGCCGTCTGCGGCGCGGCCGGCGTCGGCGCGTACCTCGTGTCGAAGCGGATCGCCCGGTGGGCGCTGCGGGGCGTGGACGGCACGGACACCGGAGCGGTCGGGACGAGCGGCGCGTGGCGGGTCCACGCCTACGCCTCGACGGTGGTCTTCGAACGCGGGCTCGTCGTCTTCATGCTGTTCGAGATCCTCGACGGCGTGTACAGCCTGTCGGGGTCGGGCGTGCTCGGCGTGGACGGACTCGGTGCGCTCGAGCAGGCCGCACTCGCGGTCGCAGCCATCGCCGTCGGCGCGGTGTTCCTCGCCCGGACGACGTCGCGCCTGGACCAGGCGGCGACGCTCAAGCGCCTCCGGTACCTGAAGGCCGGGGCCGCGTACGTCCTCGGGGTCCTCGCGGTGCTGCTCTGGACGAGCCTGCTCGTGCCGGTCCCCGGGGTGGTCGTCGCCTGGTTCGGCACCGTCGTCATCGGTCTCGCGCTGGCCAGCTCGCTGCCGTGGCGGGCATGGGCGCGACGGTTCCGGCGGCGGACCCTGGCGGGCTGACGCGATCGCGGTCCGTGCCGCCCCTCGCCGTTCAGGGGATCGGCACCGGCTCCCAGGAGACGAAGAGCTGCATCCGGAACGTCGGCGTCGTGTCCGACGGACGGAACCGCGAGCTGAGCGCCGCGGACATCCCGTCCGGCACGGGCACGTCGGTGCTCGCGCCCAGCCGCCCGCTCGTCTCCGTCCCGTCGATCGAGGGGACCGACTCGACCTTCTCCTGCAGCTCGTCCGCTCCGTTCGTCGGGAGGTCGGCCGACTCGAGCGCGTCCCGGTAGGCCGCGACCCCTGCGGCCGCACCGGAGGTCGTCGGTCCCTCGACCTGCAGGACGAACGACCGACCTGCCGGGGTGATGACCTCGCCGGAGGAGTCGGTGAGCCCGTCCGGGTAGTCGTCGACGGTGACGATCACCTCGCCGACCGGCAGGTCGACGACCCGGTCGCCCGGGAGGACGAAGCGTGCCGGTCGATCATCGGTGGAGCTGTAGGCGGCGACCGCGTTCCGGACCGGCGACTCGCCGTCGGTGTCGACGCCGAACGCCTCGACGCTCGGCGTGCCGGTGAGGTCCCAGACCTCCACGCCGTCCTCGAGGCGCATGGCGGTCGGGGTGGGGCCGTTGTGCTGCACGTCGGTCTCGCTTCGGTCGGGACGGGTGGAGGGGTCGGACTGGGCCCCCGGTGGCGGGCCGGCGCAGCCCGACAGCAGGGCGACGACCGCAGTGGCGACGACCGCTGCCGCGATCCCTGGGCGACGAGCGTTCAGTGCCATGCGAGCTCCGAGTCGTGGAGGTTGTCGAGGAGTTCCGGGATGCGGTTGTCGAGCCGACGTTGCTGGATCCGATCGGGGACCGACCCACCCACGAGTTCGCGGGCACGGTCGGGGTCGTCCTGGACGAGCTGCTGCCACGCGGGCAGCGTGTCTCCCTCGATGTAGTCCCACCGGGTATCGAACTCCGAGATGTTCCCCTGGGGGATGTACCAGTGGTCCACCCAGCCCTGTGTGCCGGGGCTGAAGGGGTTCACGTCGACCGGTACGTCGATGCCGCCCTCGAACTGGCCGAGCGTCTTGGTTCCGGGGATGGACGCGTCGCCGACGATCCCCAACATCGTCGTGAGGGCCTCACCGGTCGGCTCTCGGTCGTGCATCTGCTGGTAGGCGCCCTGGATGGTGTCGCGCTGCTCGCGGAGCAGCAGGGTCTCGTTGCCCTGTGCGATGCGGTCCTGGTCCCCCGTGCGCCTGCCGGCGTCGATGTCCTGCCAGGCGGAGTACGTCTGCCGCTCCGACAGCGCGGCGTCGACCGGGTCGTCGTTCGCACCGCGGAGGAGCCCCGCCGCACGGAGCTCGTCGATGCTCGTCATGCCGCCGTCGAGGTAGGCCTCGTGCATCGTCGAAGCGTCCAGGAAGATGTCCTTCTGCATGCCGAGGAACGTGCGTTCGTAGAAGGCGATCTCGTCGTCGCCCATCCCGGCCAGCTGGTCGATGAGCGGTCGGATCGACGGAGGCGCCAGCGGACGTGCCGTCTGGATGTGGTCGCGGAACGAGTGCAGGTCGAGGAAGCCCGCCGCGAAGTCCGGGCCGACCATGTTCGCCATGCCGGCCCACGTGAAGGCGGGATCGTCGACGTACAGGCTCGCGTAGTACTCGTACGAGCCGGCGACCTGCGGCATCAGTGCCGGAGCTCCACGGTCCAGCTGCCACGTCGCCATGTCGATGCCGACCTTCTCGGCCGCACGGGTCACGTACATGCGTTGCAGCACGTCGGCGTACCGGGTCGGCGGCAGGTCGGCGGCGCGGGCCGCTCCGACGATCGCCGACAGCACCGTCGACGACGTCCCCCACGCGGGTGGATCCGCGACGAGCCGGTCGAGGACGTCCGGGTTCGCCGCCAGCCATGCCGCTCCGACCTCCGGATCCATGTGCGACAGGACCTCGAGGGGGTCGACACCCTCGGCGGAGAGGGCGGCGGCGACGACGAGGTCGAGGACCCGGTCGGTGAGGGTGCCGTTGCCCGCCTGCTCGAAGGCGCCAGCGACGTGCTCGATCCATCCTGCGTCCGCGTCGTTCTCGTCCACGAGGCGCCGAGCGCCGTCGACGAACCCCGGGCCGCCGGTCGGCACCCACGAACACGAGGCAACGAAGCGCGACCACGCGGTCCCGACCCGGTCCACCTCGGCGCGGAGCGCGGTGTCGGCCGCTCGGGCGTGCGTCACGAAGCTCCGGAGGTCGGTCGGGTCGGCGCTGCTCGTCGCGGATCCGGAGCCGGTCGAGGTCCTGATGCGCTGCGTGGGCGAGAACGCGACGGCGACCGTCGGGGGCTGCACGGGCGGCGCGGTCGGCCGCGGGTCGAAGAGCCCCTCCACCCCCGAGGCGATCCACTGCACCGCGTCGTCGTCCCGTCGTTCAGCGCGGTCCGCCTCACGCGCGTCCCAGGCCGCGACGTCGGCGAGCCGAGCGCGCTCCTCGGCGGCCAGCTGCGTGGCGAGCCGGACCTGCCGCGCCAGGTCGTCGAGCACCGACGCCAAGCGGGCTCGATCCTGGGCCTCGGTCGCGCACGCCTGTTGGAAGAGGCGTGCGTACGCGCCCCGGAACTCCTGCGACGCCGACTCTGCCGAGCTGCGTCTCCCTGCCCCCTGCTCAGCGAGGACCCGGTCTGCGTGTGATGCTGCCGTCACGAGTCCCTGCGCGGCGCCGTCGTCGAACTGTACCCCCATACAGGTGGAGCATAGCCGCCCTCCACCATCCGTGCCGGACCGATCGGGAAGGACGTGCAGCACGTTCGGCGTTGACTGACGCGTCGCAACGAATCCTGAGGAGACACGTGCTCGGTCCAGAACTGGTGGTGGCCCTCGGGCTCGCCATCGCCGTGACGGCTGCCGTCGCGGACCGCATCAGGATCGCGCCGCCCGTGCTCCTGCTCGTCATCGGCGCGCTGCTCGCCTTCGTCCCCACCTTCGGTCGGGTCGAACTGCCCGCCGAGGCCGTGCTGCTGCTGTTCCTCCCCGCACTGCTCTACTGGGAGAGCCTCACCACGTCGCTCCGGGAGATCCGCAAGAACCTGCGCGGCATCGTGTTGATGGGCACGCTGCTCGTCGTCGTGACCGCCGGCGTCGTGGCGACGCTCCTGCACCTGCTGGGCATGCCCTGGGGGCCGGCCTGGGTGCTCGGCGCAGCGGTTGCCCCGACCGACGCCACGGCCGTGGGTGTGCTCACGAAGATGCTGCCCCGCCGGAACGTCACGGTCCTCCGCGCGGAGAGCCTGGTGAACGACGGCACCACCCTGGTCGTGTACGGCATCGCGGTCGCCGTGACCGTCGGGACGCAGGAGCTCACGTTCTGGAACGTCTCCGGCATGCTCGTCCTGTCGTACGTCGGCGGGGTCGCGGCCGGACTCCTCGCCGCGTGGCTCGGCTCGCTCGTGCTCCGACGGGTCGACACGGTCGTGCTCGAGAACCTCGTCACGCTGCTCGTGCCGTTCGCGGCGTTCCTCGGCGCCGAGGCCGTCGGCGCGTCCGGGGTGCTCGCCGTCGTCGCCGCGGGCATCGTCGTGAGCCAGGTCGCTCCGAAGCTCGACCGGGCGGAGACCCGCCAGCAGGTCCGCGCCTTCTGGTCGTTCCTCACGTACCTGCTCAACGGTGCGCTGTTCGTGCTCGTCGGCATCGAGGCGATGGTCGCTGCCCGTGCCCTCGCCGCCCGTGAGCTGTGGAGCGGCGTCGGTCTCGTGCTCGCGGTCTCCGTCGTGCTCGTGCTCGTGCGGTTCGCCTTCGAGGGCACGATCGGAGGAACCGTCTGGCTCGTCACCCGGCGGTTCGGCGGCGAGCCGCGGGAGGGTCGACGCGACCGACTGGTGAGCGGCTTCGCCGGGTTCCGCGGTGCGGTCTCCCTGGCGATGGCGGTGGCGGTGCCGCGCACGCTCGAGTCCGGGGGCGCCTTCCCCGACCGCGACCTCATCGTGTTCGTCACCGCCGGCGTCGTCGTCGTGACCATCGTCGGCCAGGCACTCGTGCTCCCCGCCGTCCTGCGGCGCGCGGCGCTCCCCGAGGACGAGTCCGTCGGCGAGGAACGCCGCTACGCCGAGCGCACGGCGGTCGAGGAAGCGCTCGACGCGCTCCCCCGCCTGGCGCGCAGGGCAGGTGCCGACCGGGCGACGATCGACCGCGTCCGACGCGACCTGGAGGCCCACCTCGACGTGATCCAGGCTCGGGAGGAGGACGACGAGGACCACCCGACGCTGCAGAGGCACGACGCGACGGTCGCGCTCGAGCTCGCCCTGGTCCGGCACAAGGCCGCCACCCTGCTGCGGCTGCGGGACGACGACGAGATCGACGACCTGGTGCTCCGGCAGGTGCGCGCGGGCTACGACGCCGAGGAGGCGCGGCTCGAGGGATCGACGCCGACCTGAGCCCGCCCCGTGGGCGGTTGCTCGAGCGGCCCCGCCACGGGCACAGCGCCCGGCCCGAGCGCTGACGACACCCAGGGAGCCGCACCGGGCGTCGCCCAGACGATGCCGTCGGCAGTGAAGGCGAGCACGTCGACGTCCCCGTCGGCGGTCAGTCGCCGGAGGTCGTCCTCGTCCCCGGCGACGACGGCCGTCGCGAGGACGTCCGCCGTCAGGACGTCGTCGGCGACGACGGTCGCCTGCACGAACACGGGCGCGCTCCGTCGCCAGATGTGCTCCCCGCGCTCCGCGGTCCCCGAGGTCGCGACCGCACGTCGGCTGCGGCCGAGCCGCACGACCCCGACGACGGTGTCCCGACGTCCGGGATCGACGACACCGACCGACCACGGCTCGTCGGGTCGGTGGGTGCCGCGGACGAGTACGTCGCCGCCGGCGCTGAGCATCCAGGCGTCCGTGCCGGTGTCGAGGACCTCCCCGGCGTCACGGATCGCGAGTGCCTTGACGACGCCGGACAGGTCGATCACCCCGTCCGGACGGTGGGGCGTGAAGGCACCACCGGTCCGGTCCCGCCACGACAGGGCGAGCGCGTAGACGTCCCGGACCGCGGTCGGCGCATCGGACAGCCGGAGCGACCCGGCGGCGATGCGGCTCAGCACCGAAGCGGGGTCCCAGAGGCTGTAGCGGTGGTCGTACCCGGCGAACACGGCGCGGACCGCGGACGCGGCCTCCGGAGTGGCACCGCGGAGGCTCACGACGGTCCCCATCGTCTCGAACGTCAGGACGCTCACAGGCCGGCCTGGTCGATCGCGGACTGCAACGACGTGGTGTAGCCCCCGCTCGTGAACGTCGCGCCGCTCACCGCCTGGATCTGCGCCGACTGGGTCTGCAGGGCCTCCTGCCGGAGGATCGGGGCGGCCTGCTGGCTGATCGCGACGGAGCGGCCGTCCCGGTCGGTCAGGTGCAGGGGGGTCACGTCGGTGATCTTCCCGTCGGCGACGGTGATCTGCACCTGGACCTCGCCGTACTGCGTCTGCGCCGCGGCACCGGTGAAGGTCCCGGAGTCGGACGCGCCGGACGAGCCGGATGCAGACGAGCCGGATGCCGACGAGCCGGAGGTCCCGCCCGAGCCGGCGCTGCCGGACGACCCGATCCCCGACGTCGTGCCCTGCGCCGGTGTCGTCACGGCCGGCTGTCCGCCGAGCTGCCACCCGATGGCGAGCACCGCCACCGAGGACAGGACGCCGCCGGCGACCACCCGGGCCCTCACGACCCGAACCGTTCCTGGTGGATCTGGTGCTCCGGGACGCCGGCGAGCCGGGCCTCCCGCACCACCAGGTCGGACCACGCCTGCGGCCCGCAGACGTAGAGGTCGGACTCGAGCAACCGCGGGAACACCGACCGCAGGCTGACCCCACGACGGAGGTCGTCCTCCGTCATCCAGCTCTCCTGCGACCTCGCGCGGTGCCCGACCACGGCGAAGAGGGTGCTCCCGGTCGCCGCAGCGAGCTCCGCGGTCTCCTGCCACAGGTACTGCTGCTCGGCGTCGGTCCCCCGCAGGAGCACCGTGGCCTCGCCGGGACGCAGGTCGGTGTCCTCGAGCAGCGCGCGGACCGGCGTGATCCCGATGCCCGATGCGACGAGGGCGAGGTACGGGGCCGTGCGGGCCCGGGTCGTGAACAGGCCGTAGGGGCCCTCGAGGGACACCGCGGTACCCGGCCGGATCCGCCCGAGGCGCGCGGACCCCGCTCCGAGGTCGCGCACGGTGATCCGGGCACGCTCTCGTCCGGGCACGGCCGAGAACGACACCGGGTGGGCGTGCCACCAGGTCCGCGCGGACCAGAACCGCCAGACGCCGTACTGGCCGCCGCGGGCACCCAGCCGGTCGAGGTCGCGACCGGCCAGGTGGATCGACACGACTCCGGGAGCGATCGGCTCCACCGCCACCACCCGGATGCGGTGCCGCAGGCTCACGACCACCGGTCGGACGAAGCGGTGGACGACGACGAGACCGAGCGCGACGGCGTACGCGGCGATCCAGTACACCCGCTGCCAGGTGCCCTGCCCGAGCACGCTGCCGACGCTGAGCATGTGCGGCAACGCGACGAGGACGGCGGCGTAGCTGAGCAGGTGGACGACGTGCCACGCCTCGTACGGCAGTCGACGCCGGACCGCGACGAGGGACGACACCACGACCGCGACGAACAGCCCCAGGGCGAGGTACGCGAGCGGCATGTCCGGCGTGGAGAAGAGCGAGACGGTCTCGGCGATCGGGCCGGTACCCGACGACGCGCCGTAGCCCAGCGTCAGCAGCACGCCGTGTGCCAGCAGCAGGTACAGCACGGGCTCGCCGAGCGACCGGTGCACCGCGATCGCCTTGTCCTGGCCGAACACGCGGTCGATCAGCGGCACGCGCGCGGCGAGCACGAGCATCACGAGCACCAGGTCGGTCGCGACCAGACCGGCGACGATCCCGGTGTCGGTGAGCACGCCGCCGACGCCCGAGACCGAGTGCGATCCCGGCGAGGCCAGCCAGAGCGCGACGGCGACGGCGGCGGACGCCCACGCGAGGACACCGAGCAGGTCGGTGACCGCAGCACGGCCGCGACCGGATCGGCGACGGCGCCGGGCGGCGACCTCGAGGGGCTCCGCGGGCGGTGCCGGGAAGTGCCGCGGCGGAGCCGCCGCGGCACGTCGGGTGGGGCGAGCGGTGTCGATCATCGTCTCGTTCCTCTCCAGCAGGTGATCGGGTGACGTTCAGCATCGACACCGGTCCCATGAAGCAGCCCGGAACGACGGCCCTGCTTCGTTCGAGACCTCGAACGAAGCAGGGCCGTCCCCGGGCCTCAGCGCGCGGGCAGTCGCACCACCGCGACGGCGCCGCCGCCGGGTGCGTTCGCAAGCGTGGCCTCCCCGCCCGCCCGCTCGGCGAGCCCTCGGACGAGCGCCAGGCCCAGTCCGCTGCCACCGAGGACGGCCCGCCGTGCGTCGTCGGCACGGGTGAAGCGGTCGAACGCACGCGGGAGGAAGTCCTCCGGCACACCGGGACCGTCGTCACGGACGACCAGCTGCAGTGCGCGGTCCTCCTGCCGGACCAACGTGATGCCGACCTCGACGTCCGGAGCGCCCGCGGCGATCGCGTTCGCGACGAGGTTGTCGACGACCCGTCCGAACGCCGCGGGGGTGATGCCGTACCGTTCGGCACCGTCGGGCACGTCCACGGTGAAGTCGACCCCGCTGGTCCCCCCGAGCGCCCGAGCCCGGTCGACACTGCCCATCAGCTCCGTCACGAGCTCCGCTGCGGTGGTCGACGGCGTGGCCTGCGTCTCGTCGAGCCGGCTCAGCTCGAGCATGGTGTCGGCGAGTGCGGTGAGACGCGCGGCGTCGGACTCGGCGGCCGCCAGCTCCCGCTCGAGCGCGGCGGCGTCACCGGACGACCGGTGCGCGAGCTCGAGTCGTGCCGTCAGTGCCGCGAGCGGCGTCCGGAGTTCGTGGCTGGCGTCGGACACCATCCGTCGTTCGCGGACCGCGTTCTCGCGTTGCCGGTCGATGAAGGCGTTGAGGGTCCTCGCGAGGTCGGCGAGCTCGTCCTCCGACGGGCCGACGGGCAGGTGCCCGGTCGCGTCCCCGCCGCTGAGCGCCTCGGCGGTCCGACGCATCCGCGCGACGGGTCGGAGCGCGACGGTCGAGAGCAGCCAGGCGGCGAGGCCCGATGCGACGAGCGCGAGCAGGGTCCCCACGACGAGCGAGCGGTCGACGCGTTCGACCGTCTCGTGCCCGGCACGGCCGTCCTGCGCAGCCCACACGACGAACCGTCCGTCGGCGCTCGCGACCGGTGTGCCGACGAGCGTCGCGCTGCGGTGCCCGTCGCCGAGCCGGAGCGTCGTGGTCGATCGTGGGACGCCGTCCGGGAGCGACCGGCGGAGGTCGTCCGGCAGCGTGTCGACGATCCACTCGCCGGTCGAGGAGCGGATCCCCACGAGGACGCCGTCGGCCGGTCGGTCGGGCGCCTCACCCGGGTTGTCCCGGAGGTCGGCGACGAACGGCGCCGCGTCGCCGACGGCGAGGGACCGGTCGGTCTCCAGCGTGGCCTGCCGCACCTCGGCGTGCAGCACGAGCGCGACCAGGGAGAGCACGACCGCGCCGACGAGCACGCTCCCGATCGTGATGCGCGCGCGGACGGACAGCCGCCGCATGAGCCTCACGGACGGGACACGACGTCGAGCGCGTAGCCGACGCCCCGCACGGTCCGGATGGCCACGTCGGCGCCCGAGGCGTGCAGCTTCTTCCGCACGTAGCTGACGTACTGGTCGACGATCGTGGGGTCGAAGTGCTCGGCGCTCCCCCACACCTCACGCAGCACCTCCGCCCGGGACCGGGTCTCCGGCGCCCCCTGCACCAGGTACCGCAACAGCGAGAACTCCTTCACGCTGAGGGGCAGGTCCCGGCCCGCCACGGTCGCCCGGACGGTCACGGTGTCGAGTCGGACGGCGCCGGCCTGCACGACGGTCACGGCACCGGCGGACCTGCGGCGGAGCTGCGCCCGGATCCGGGCGTTGAGCTCGGCGATCGCGAAGGGCTTCGTGAGGTAGTCGTCCGCGCCGGCGTCGAGCCCGAAGACCCGGTCGTCGACGGCATCCCGCGCGGTGACGAGGATCACCGGGAAGTCCTGGCCCGTCTCGCGCAACCGACGACACACCTCGAACCCGGTCATCTCGGGGAGCATGACGTCGATCGCCGCCGCGTCGAACGACCGCGCGGCCGCAGCCACGAGCGCGGCGACGCCGTCGGTGACCACCGTGACCGCGTGCCCCTCGCCGACCAGTCCACGCTCGACGAGCGCGCCCATCGCCGGGTCGTCCTCGACCACCAGGATCTCCGCCACGTGCACCTCCGTTGCGACGATCATGCACGACGGACGCCGTCAGGAGGTCGGGACCTGCCCTGCCCGGAGCATCGCGCGCTCGAGCAGTTCGAGGTCGATGCCGACGTGCCGACGTGCGAGCACCCCCGCGTCGACCGACCGCCCGGCGCAGACGGCGTCGACGAGCCCCTCGTGCTCGAGCAGGGCACGGTGCTCCATCTCGGCCATGCCCTCGGCGGTGCCCCAGAGGTGTGCGGGCGCCGCGATCGACACCTGCGACTCGAGGTCGGCGAGCGCCGCTGCGAGCACGGCGTTGCCGGCGGCGTCGATGATCGCTCGGTGCAGCACCGCGTCCGCCTGCTGCTTCTCGAGCCCGGACGCGGCGGCGCGGAAGTCCTCGAGCCGGGTGCGCAGCGTCGTCCGGCCGTCGTCGGTGATCCGCTCGGCCGCTGCGGTGGCGAGTGCGCCGTGCAGCAGGGCGATCGCGTCGGTGGTGTCGCGGATGCCGGCCCAGCGTGCAAGCAGCGTCCGGGCGACGGCGTCGGAGGACGAGTCCGGCCACTGCGAACGGACGAAGGTCCCGCCGCCCCGTCCTCGACGTGTCTCGAGCAGGCCGCGGTCGACCAGTCGCGCGAGGGCCGCGCGCACGGTCACACGTCCGACACCGAGGAGCACGGCGAGCTCACGCTCGGGCGGCAGCCGAGAGGCGGGCAGGTACTCCCCGACGGCCACGGCGGTGACGAGCCGGTCCTCGACCTCGTCGACACGGGTCTCCGTCGCGCGATCTGGCACTCGGCCCCCTCCTTGCGTTTCGTCCACGTTAAAGGACGAGAAAAGGTATTGCAGAGAACCTTTGCCCGGTCCATGCTGTGCGTCATGTCCCGCATCACCGAAGGCACGATGCCGTTCCAGGACGGCGAGACCTGGTACCGCGTCACCGAACCCGACGCCCCGACCCCCGGTGCGCTCCCGCTCGTGGTCCTGCACGGCGGCCCCGGCATGGCGCACGACTACCTCCGGAACCTCGCGGCACTGGCCGACGAGACCGGTCGCACCGTCGTGCACCACGACCAGTTCGGCTGCGGCCGCAGCTCCCACCGACCCGACGCCCCGACGGAGTACTGGACCCCGCAGCTCTTCGTGGACGAGTACGCGGCCCTCGTGGACCACCTCGGTCTCGGCGACCACCACGTGCTCGGCCAGTCGTGGGGCGGCATGCTCGGCTCCGAGATCGCGGTCCGGCAGCCGGAGGGCCTCCGCTCCCTGGCGATCTGCAACTCCCCCGCGTCGATGCAGCTCTGGGTCGAGGGCGCCGCCGAGCTCCGCGCGCAGCTGCCCGAGGACGTGCAGGACGCCCTCACGCGGCACGAGCAGGCCGGCACCGTCGACGACCCCGAGTACCTCGCTGCCACGCAGGTGTTCTACGAGCGCCACGTGTGCCGCGTCGTCCCCATGCCACAGGACTTCGTCGACTCCGAGACCCAGATGGAGCAGGAGCCGACGGTGTACCACACCATGAACGGGCCGAACGAGTTCCACGTCGTCGGCACGATGCGCGACTGGACCGTCGTCGACCGGCTCGACCGCGTGGCGGTCCCGACCCTCGTCGTCGCGGGCGAGCACGACGAGGCGACGCCCGCCACGTGGCAGCCCTTCGTCGAGCGCATCGCCGACGTCCGCCAGCACGTCTTCCCCGGTGCGAGCCACTGCTCGCACCTGGAGCAGCCCGAGGAGTTCCGCCGCGTGGTCGCGGCGTTCCTCGCCGAGCACGACGACCAGCCCACCGGCTGAGGCGACCAGCCAGCCGGCCGGGAGGCGCGCACCTCACCCCGCCACGCGCCTCCCGGCCGACACCCCACCGGACCCGACCGGCGTGCCCACCCAGCCACACGCCCGGCGTCCGTCATCCCCCCTCCCACGCACCGTCTCCCCGAACGGAACCACGATGTCGCAGCAGCACAGCGAGCTCTCTGCACAGCAGCAGCTCGAGGCCTACGGCTACAAGCAGGAGCTCAAGCGCTCCGTCTCCACCACCGACCTGCTCGTCTACGGGCTCGTCTTCATGGTGCCGATCGCCCCGTGGGCGATCTTCGGCACCGTCTACAACGCCTCGAGCGGCATGGTGCCGCTCGTCTACCTGGTCGGCCTCGTCGCGATGATCTTCACCGCGCTCGCGTACGCGCAGATGGCGAAGTCGATCCCCCTCGCGGGCAGCGTGTTCTCGTACGTCGGTCGCGGCATCCACCCCACCGCCGGGTTCTTCGCGGGCTGGGCGATCCTGCTCGACTACCTGCTCGTCCCGACGCTGCTCTACGTGTTCGCGGCCGAGAGCATGGTCGGCATCTTCCCCGGCACGCCCCGCTGGCTCTGGGCACTCGTGTTCGTCGCGATCAACACCGTGATCAACCTGCTCGGTGTCTCGTCCCTCAAGCTCGCGAACCGCATCTTCCTGCTCATCGAACTCGTCTTCGTGGCGATCTTCGTCGTCATCGCGATCGTCGCGTTGACCGGCGGGACCGTGCCCGGCGCCTCGTTCAGCACCGACCAGGTGTGGGACCCGTCGAAGGTGTCCGCACCGCTCATCGCGAGCGCCCTGTCGATCGCCGTGCTGAGCTTCCTCGGCTTCGACGGCATCTCGACGCTGTCCGAGGAGTCCACCGGTCGCCGCGGTGGCGCCGGACTCGCGATGGTGCTCGCACTCGTCATCGTCGCGTTCCTGTTCGTGCTGCAGACGTGGCTCGCGTCGGCGCTGGCGGGTGGTCGTGACTCGTTCCCGGAGGGCGAGGCCGGGAACGCGTTCTTCACCATCGTCGAGCAGGCCTCCTCGAGCGGGTGGGCGACCGCGTTCTTCGCCGTCAACGTGCTCGCCGTCGGCATCGCGAACGCCATGGCCGCCCAGGCCGCGACGAGCCGCCTGCTCTTCTCGATGAGCCGCGACCGACAGCTGCCCGCGTTCCTGCACAAGCTCAACGGCCGGCTGGTCCCGCAGAACGCGATCATCGTCGTCTCGGTGCTCTCCGCGATCCTCGTGCTGTTCTTCGTCGGGCAGATCGACACCATCTCGTCGCTCGTGAACTTCGGCGCGCTGTTCGGCTTCATGCTCCTGCACGTGTCGGTCTTCGTGCACCACGTCGTGAAGGGGAGGTCCCGCAACTGGCTGCTGCACCTCGTCGTGCCGCTCGTCGGCTTCCTGATCATCGGGTACGTCCTGCTCAACGCCGCCGTCGAGGCGAAGGTGGGCGGCATCGTCTGGCTCGTCGTCGGCGCCGCGGTGTTCCTCTACTACCGGCGGACCGGCCGCTCGACCGAGGTCGGGTCGGAGGAGCCCGGCACACTGGGCGAGGGGTCCGTCGGCGGCCTCGACACCACCACCACGGAGAAGGGCCAGCGATGACCACCCCCGACCACTTCCTGCCGAGCACCCTGGGGCGGCCCGGGTTCGCCGCCGACCGGGAGCCCGTGCTCCGGATCACCCCGGGCACCGGCGAGACGATCGGCTTCGAGACCACGGACGCCGTCTACGCCGAACTCGACGAGCACCACGACCTGGCGCAGCTGCAGGCACCGATCAACCCGGTCACCGGCCCCGTCTGGGTCGAGGGTGCCGAGCCCGGTGACGTGCTCGCGGTGCACATCCACGACATCCAGCTCACGACCCACGGGTGGTCGGTGTCGCTCCCGGGATCGGGCGCGCTCCAGCACGTCATGCCCGAGGGCGTCTTCGCCCGCCGCTGCCCGATCGAGGACGGCGTGGTGCACGTCACCGACCGGCACGCCTTCCCGGTCCGACCGATGATCGGCTGCATCGGCGTCGCACCGGCATCGGGGACGAACTCGACGATCATGCCGGCGTACGCCGAGGGCGGGAACATGGACGTCACCGAGGCGCGTCCCGGCTCGACCGTGTACCTGCCGGTCCGGGTGCCCGGTGCCCTGCTGTCGATCGGGGACATCCACGCGATCATGGCCGAGGGCGAGTCGTCCTTCGTCGCGATCGAGGCGCAGGGCACCGCGATCGTCTCCGTCGACCTCGTACAGGGCGGTCGGCCGATCCGTGCGCCGCGCATCGAGACCGCCGACGAGTGGCTCTTCGTCGGGCTCGGCGACCCCGTGCAGGAGAGTGTCCGACGCGGCTACGAGGACGCGTTCGCGTTCCTCGTCGAGGACCACGGGTGGACGGCCGAGGACGCCTACGCGGTGCTCAGCGCGGTCGGCGACTCGAAGCTCGGCGGGCCGACCGGTTCCGGCGACCCGGACCCGCTGCACCCGTTCGCAGCGGTCGGGGCGGTGACCCTGCACCGGGTGCCGAAGGCGGTCCTGTAGCGGACGACGGACGGGAGGCGCAGGGCGGGGCCGCCACGGGCCTCCCGTCTGGTGGTCCCCGCGGCATGAGCGTGCCCGGTCGTGCGGACCGGCCCGTGGGCCGACCGCGTGCTCAGTCGTCGCCGAGCACGACCGACGGATCGTCGACCTCGGCATCCGGCGGCGCCGACGCCGTCGGCTCGGGCACGCCGTTCACCGGTGGGTCCCACGCCGCTGGGCGACCTCGCCGGACCGCGGTCGGCCTGCGGCCCGCGCCGCGGGCTCGGGCATCGCCCGCCACACCTGTCCCCAGACCTGCTCGTACTCGACGCGGGACACCTGCCCGCGACGGACGGCGTCCTCGACCAGGCAGAGCAGGTCGAGCGAGGCCTCGAGGAGCCGGACGTCGCCGTGCACCTCCGGCTGACCGTTGCCGTGGAACACCGTGATCGTCAAGCGTCTGACCCCGGGACGCAACCGCCGTGTCGCCCGGACGAGCAGGACGGGACCGGCGGCGTAGAGCAGGACGGCGACGACGAGGCCGACCGCCGGCACGCGGTGCAGCGCCACGACGAGTGCGACCGCTACGAGTGCGCCGGCCGCACCCCAGACCTGGAGCGCTCGGAGCAGCAGGAGCTCGCCCGCGGTGGTCCCCGGGGCGTGCACCTCGAGCGTGCGCCCGCTCCACAGTGCGCGGGAGACGGGCTGCACGGTGCACCGGCCCCACGGGTGCCACCCGGTGCGCCGTGTCGGGAGCGGTCGTCGGTCTCGGTTCGTGTCCACGACGACCAGCCTGTGGCGGACTGTTCGGGGCCGAGCCGGTCCTGACGGCGTCCTGACGGCTCGGACCGGATCCCGTACGACGTCCTGACGCTGCGACGTCGGGCCTGCGTCGTCCGTCCTCCGCCCGCTACCGTTGCCGGATGGACGACCACGCCCTCGCCGCTGCCCTCGTGACCGACGCCGCCCGGCTCGCGGCCGACATGCGTCGGGACGGGACCGACGCGGAGCGGAAGACCTCGGCCGCCGACCTCGTCACCGCCGCCGACCGCGCCGCCGAGGACCTCGTCCGTCGGATGCTGCTCGAGCACCGCCCGGACGACGGGGTGCTCGGCGAGGAGGGCACCCGGTCCGAGGCGACCCACGGACGCCGGTGGACCGTCGACCCGATCGACGGGACGTTCAACTACGTCGCCGGCCTGCCCGCGTGGTGCAGCGCGGTGTCGCTCGAGGTCGACGGCGTGCTCCGGGTCGGTGCGGTCCGTCGTCCGCTCGCCGACGAGACGTGGGTGGCGTCGGACGGGGTGACGACCCGTGACGGCGAGGCCGTGCCGCCGGTGCAGGACGTGACCCTCGCCGCGACGAGCGTGGCGACCTTCCTCAACAGCTCGCACCTGCGCGCCGCCGAGGCGGCGCCCATGACGGCGCTCCTGGCAGCGGCGGCAACGGTCCGGATCAGCGGGTCGGGGTCCTGCGACCTGGTGGACGTCGCAGCGGGCCGCATCGGCCTCTGGGTGCAGACCGACTGCGCCGACTGGGACTGGCTCCCGGGGCGGGCGCTCGTCGAGGGCGCCGGTGGCGCGGCCACCGTCGTCCGGGCCCACGGGCACGACTGGCACCTCGCCGGAGCCCCGACCGCGGTGCGCGAGGCCGCCGAGCTGCTCGGCGCCTGAGCAGCACCCTGCGCGGAGGGGCGGCACTGCCCGAAGCCGCCTCCTCCGCACCGCCCGGTGCACGTCGTCGTGAACCGGGCGCGTCCTCGGTGGTACCCCCACCGAGACGTCCGGCCGTCAGGCCGTGGCCTGCAGGCGGTCCTGCTCGTCGACCGCGATCTCCACCGTGCCGGACGCGGACGGTCGGCCGAGCGCACGGTGCTCCCAGCCGGCCGCGCGGTACGCGTCCGCGTCGAGCGCGTGCCGGCCGTCGACGATGCGTCGGTGGTGGACGAGCGCGCCGAGGTCGTGCGGGTCCACCGTGCGGAACTGCTCCCACTCGGTCAGCAGCACGACCACGTCCGCATCGATCACCGCCGCGGTGAGCGACGGCGCGTACCGCAGGGTCGGGTAGGCGCGCGCGGCGTTCTCCATCGCCTCGGGGTCGTACACGGTGACGACGGCACCCGCCTCGTCGAGCATCCGTGCGACGTCGAGCGCCGGCGCATCGCGGATGTCGTCGGAGTTCGGCTTGAACGCCGCGCCGAGCGCCGCGATCCGCTTGCCCGCCAGGTCCCCCTCCGCCATCTCCGTGACCAGGTCGACGGTCCGCTGGCGGCGGCGCAGGTTGATCGCGTCGACCTCGTCGAGGAAGCGGACCGCCTGGCCGACACCGAGCTCCTGCGCCCGGGCCGAGAACGCGCGGATGTCCTTCGGCAGGCACCCGCCACCGAAGCCGAGGCCGGGCTTGAGGAAGCGGCCGCCGATGCGGGTGTCGTGGGACAGGGCGCTCGCCAGGACGCTGACGTCCGCACCGGCCGCCTCGCAGACCTCCGCCATCGCGTTGATGAAGGAGATCTTCGTCGCGAGGAACGAGTTGGCGGCCACCTTGACGAGTTCCGCCGTCGGCAGGTCGGCCACGACCAGCGGCGTCCCCTCGTCGAGGACCGGGCGGAAGGCTGCACGCAGCTGCGCCTCGGCCCACGCCGTCTGCACGCCGAAGACGAGCCGGTCGGGGTGCAGCGTGTCCTGCACGGCGTAGCCCTCGCGGAGGAACTCCGGGTTCCAGGCGACCTCGACCTCGGTCCCGGCGGGGGCGACCTCCGCGACGAGCGCGGCGAGCCGTTCGGCGGTCCCGACCGGCACGGTCGACTTCCCGACGACGAGCGCGCGGCGGTCGATGTGCATCGCGAGCTCGCGGAAGGCGGAGTCGACGTACGTCATGTCGGCGGCGTGCGACCCCCGCTGCTGGGGCGTGCCCACGCAGACGAAGTGGACGTCGCCGAACTCGGCGGCCTCGCGCAGTGACGAGGTGAACCGCAGCCGACCGGACGCCAGGGCCTGCGCGAGCTGCTCGGGCAGGCCGGGCTCGTGGAAGGGCACCCGGCCGGACATCAGCGCCTCGACCTTGGCGGGGTCGACGTCGACGCCGAGGACCTCGTACCCGAGGACGGCCATCGAGACGGCGTGGGTGGCGCCGAGGTACCCCGTGCCGATGACGGTCAGGCGGGGCTGGTGGGCGACCGGCGGCATCGCGGTGTCGGGGATGGGTGTGACGGAAGCAGACATGGGAAGGGCTCGCTCTCGGGTCGCGAAGGGTGGGTGGTGACGGACCGCGGTGGCCGTCGGGTGTCAGTCGGTGCAGGCCGTGGTGCTGAACTCGTTCGAGCCGACCACGGTGTTGTCGCAGGAGACGGTGTTGCCCTCGACGGGTCGGAGGGCGAACGCGACGCCGTCGGTGTTGCCGAGGTCGACGCGGTTGTCGGTGAAGGTGTTGTCGGTCCCCCAGCCGGACAGCAGTTCGTGGGTCTGGAAGCCGTCGAGCGGTGAGCGGACGCCCCGGTTCCCGGTGACGGTCCACCCGTTCCCCTTGACGTCCACCCACGAGTCGGCGTGGTTCTCGCCCTGCATCCCGACACCGTCGAAGGAGTTGTCGGAGAGGGTGCCTCCGGTCGTCCCCTCCTTGATGTCGACGTTCTCGGCAGCGGTGTCGGCGATGGTGTTGCCCGTGACGACGTTTCGGTCGCTGCGGTCCTCACGGCAGTCCGAGACCTTGCACCAGTTGCTCTTCGAGGAGCCGATGTAGATGCCCTCGCCGAACTGCGGCTTCCGGAGACCGGTCCTGCTGACGCTGTTGCCGCGGACGGTGTTGTCGCTGCTGTCGGCGCGCAGGTGGATCCCCTCGTCACCGATGTCGGTGACCGTGAGGCCGTCGACCGTCGAGTGCTGGACGTCGTCGAACATGACGCCCTTCTGCCCGTTGCGGACCGTGAACCCCTCGAGCCGCCAGTAGGACGCGCCGTCGAGGTGCAGGACGTACCCGCCCTCCACGTCGCCGCCGTCGAGCACGGCGTCACGCGGGCCGCACAGCGTCACGGGTGCGTCCGACGTCCCGGCCGCGGAGGCCTCGAACCGGCCGGTGTACGTGCCGGACGCGAGCCGGATCACGGCCCCTGCTCGAGCGTCGTCGAGTGCCTTCTCCAGGGCCTTCGCCGTGCTGACCGTCGTCGTCGCGGCGGCGTCGCACCGGGCCGTGTCGACCGGGGAGGCCTGTCCCGTCCCGGCGTCGGGCGATCCAGTCGCGGTCGCGTCGGGCGTCGCACGGGTGTCCGGGACACCGTTCGGCGTCGCGGCCGGGGTCTGCTCGACGCTCGGCGTCGGCCGGGGGCGAGCGGCCTGCTCGTCCCCCCGGTCCGCACCGCTCGTGGCGGCCCACACACCGCCGACCACCAGCGCTCCGACCGCCAGGCCCGCTGCGCCGACGACGAGGTGTGACCGCAGGCGACGGGGTCGTCGCGTCACCGGTCAGCTCCCCGAGGGTGCGACCGCACCCGGCTCGGCAGCGTGCGTGCCGCGGCCCGCCACGGGCGGGAGACCGAGCGAGGCCGGGTCCACCGCGCCGCGGGTGTAGCTGGACAGCGGTGCCTGCTTCGCGTACGGCAGCTCGCGCTGTCCCCGACGTCGACGTCGTGTCCCGCCGATCGCCGCGACCAGCACCACCGTCAGTAGCAGGAGCCACAGCACCGTCAACGGTTGGAACACCGCGCGCAGGGTGACGAGGAACGGTTTCGTCGACTGCCACTCGACGGTCGTGTTGCCCTGCTGGGCGGCTCCGTCGGACCGGGCGAGGTCGATCGCGCTCGGCCCGCGACCGTCCACCGTGTTGTTCTCGACGGCCGTGCCACCCACCGCCCCGACCATCGTGACCCCGTGCACGCGGGCATCGTCGATCGCGTTGTTCGTCACCGACGAGGTCGCGCTGTCCCGGACGTACACGCCGATGTCCGCGCCGTCGACCGAGTTCTCGGAGACCTCGGTGCGACTGGGCCCGTCGAGGACGGCGATGCCGTTCTGCGACGAGTCCTTGACCACGTTGTTGCGGACGACCACGTCGTCGGCGTCGTGCCGGACGACGATGCCCATCTCGTTGCGTGCGACCGTCGACCCGCTGATCCGGACGTTCTTCCCGCCGATCACCTCGATGCCGTAGCGCCCGTTGCCGGAGCTGTTGCTGTCCGAGAGCGCGTTGTTGCCGTAGGTCGTCGTCGGCATGCCGGCCGCGTTCGGCCCCGCCGCGAGCCCGCTGCCGTTCAGCGTGATCCCGTTGCGACCGTTGTCCGAGGCGGTCACCTGGCTGAGGACGATGCCGGTCGACGCCCGCGTCATCTTCACCCCGTCCACCGCGTTGTCCGTCGACCGGACCGATGTGAACGTCGAGTTCGTGACGTAGCGGTGCAGCACGAGGCCGTCGATGAGCGAGTGCTCCACCGTGGCGTCCGACATCGTCACGCCGTCCGCGCTCGTCAGGAAGAGGCCGTAGGCGTTCCCGGCGAAGGTGACGTGCTGCACGAGGGCGGACACGTAGCTGTAGCCGCCGGCGCTCGCCGTGGCGCTGCCGCTCTTCGGCAGCTCGCCGGTCGGCAGGATGGCGTTGCCGAAGACGTCCTTCGTGGTCCGTTCGGTCTTGCCCTGCTGGTCGCCGGAGGCCTGGTCCAGGGTGGAGAGGTTCGTCCCGGTCAGGGAGACCCCGCCGGTCGTTCCGCTCCAGAACCCCAGGTGCGAGAACGCCGCGTACTGCAGGGTCGCGGTCCCGCCCTGCACCCGGACGTACGCCCGTCCGTCCGAGGTCTGCTGGTCGACCCGCCCTGCCTGCGGGTCCCAGGCGTCGATCGTGACCGGAGCCTTCGCCGAACCGACGACCTGCAGGCTGCCGGCCTGGGTGACGATCGACACGAAGCCCTCGTGGTTGCTCGCGAGGTGGATGCGCAGGCCGTCGGGGCTCGCGAGTCGCAGGGTCGCGCCGTTCTCGACGACGATGTTCTCGCTGAGCAACCAGGAGCCGTCCGGCTGCTTGACGAACGTGGACGGTGCGAGCCGTGCGAGGTCGTCGACGGTGTACGCCGCACCACGGGCGACGAGGACGAGTGTGTACGACGAGCCCGTGGCGAGCCGGTACGGCTGCGAGACCGCGAGGCCGCTCCACCGCGCCGCCGAGGCCAGTGCACGGACGTTGTAGATGCGGTCGTTCTCGGCCGTCACCAGCCGGGCCTCCTTGTCCGGGTCGCCCCCGTAGGGTCGTCCCGTCACCGGGGCCGCGGCCGCGGACGTCGTCGCCGCGACGGCGGCGGTGGGCACGCCGAGGACACCCGTGAGCAGGAGCCCGGCACCGACGAGCAGCCCCGCGGCGAGCCGCGGCGTCGTCTTCGTCAGCGCGCTCATGCCGCGACCGCCTGGTCGTCGGAGGTCGCCGCGACGGCACCCTGCGGCAGGACGACACCGGGTGAGGCCACCCGGCGACCGGTCGTCGTCTCCGGCTGGAGGGTCCGAGCCTGCTGCCCGTCACCCCCGACCTGGTCGGCGTGCCGGGTGAGCCACCCCTGCTTGTTCATGGTGACGAACGAGTACACCTTGATCGGCAGGGCGACCGCGATCACGACGAGGGCGAGCATCGGCAGCACGAGCAGGTCGAGCGGGTGCCGCTTGAGGTTCGAGACCCCGCGCACCGCACGGCCGAAGAGCAGCCAGCCGATGGTGAACAGGACGCCGACGGTGCTGAGCTCCAGGCGGCTGAACAGCAGGTACCACATCGTGATGCCCATCGTCACCGGGGTCAGGATGATCTGCAGCACCGTGATCTTCGTCACGAAGGGCACCCGCCAGACCCACCCCTTGGCGATCGCCGTCAGGTACGTGCGGTAGGAGTTGCGGCTCCAGCGGATGCGCTGCTTGAAGAACGCCTTGCCGCTCGCCGGGAACATCGACAGCGCCTTCGCCGACGACTGGTGCACGGTCTTGTAGCCCGACGCGATGACGAGCCACGTCAGACGGCCGTCGTCCCCGGCGATGCACCGGCGGCCGAGGAAGAACTCGTTCTCGAGGTTGTCGAGCACCGGCAGCACGGCGGAGCGCCGGTAGGCCGCGGTCCGACCGGACAGGATCGGGACCGCACCCGCCGCGCCCATCGCCGGGACGTAGTTGAAGTACCGCAGGTTGACCAGCCAGTCGGCGATGATGCGCCAGATGCTCGAGTTCCGCTGGTAGACGTTCTGCTGCGTGCCGACACCGCCGACGCGCTCGTCGACGAAGGGCATCTGCACGGCTTCGAGGAGACCGGGCTCCCACGAGGTGTCCGAGTCCACCAGGACCAGGACGTCGTACTTCGCCCGACGGATGCCCTCGCCGAGCGCGCTCCGCTTGCCGACGTGGTGGAACAGCACCGGCTTGACGGTGGGGTCGCCCACCGCCACGATCCGGCGGTACGCCTCGGTGTCCGCCACGTCGAGGACGATGATGATCTCGTCCGGGTGCTGCTCCCGCCAGGAGTCGAGGCAGCGGAGCAGGATGTCCGGGTCCTCGTGGAAGGACGGCACCACGACCGAGGTCGTCGTGCGGAAGCCGTTCTCGACCGGACGAGCGCGCGCCGAGAGCACGACGCGGTAGAGCCACAGTGCCCAGACGATGATGCCGGCGATGCCGATCGGGAAGTACTTGAGCGCTTCGTGACCGAAGGCGGCGATGTTGTCGAGCACGACCTGGGTCGAGGTCTGCGACGCGAAGAGGACGAGCGGGTGCATGAGGTCGGGTCCTTCGTGCGGTGTTCGGTTTCGGGTACGGAACACGACACTCGGCAGCACCGCACGACGGCACGCCGCGCAGGGTGACGCGGGAGCCGCCTGGGTCAGCGGTGCGGAGAGGGTCGGGACAGCGCCGGATCCCCCCGTCGCTGCAGGTCGCCAGCCCGGATCGGGGACCGTGGTCCCACTCCGACGCTGAGCGTTGGGCTGAACGTACTCTCGGGTGTGTCGCTCCACAAGCACAGGGGAACCGCATTGCGGTCTTGCGGGATTCCGTAGCGGGGTGCTCCGCCGTTGCGGTGCGGTCCGGTGGGGTGCCGCACCGCACCGGACGGGAGGAACGCGGCGGTCCCGCCGCGCGCCTCCCGTCCGTCACCGGCAGGTCGTCTCCCCGCGCGGGGACCGGGCGGCGTCCCCTCGGCGGGCTGCAGCGCCCGCAGCGCGTCCGCGCTCCGCTACAGTCGGGCCTGTCTGCTCGACCCGGGTCGGAGCAGGACCGCACAGCACGACCCCCGTGCACGGCGCGGTGACCGAGGGGTGGGACGTCGTGGCGCGTGCAGGATCCGACGAGGAAGGCCAGGGGTCGCGGGCACCCGCGGAGAGCGGACCCCCGCGTCGCCGCCGCGCAGCTCGCGCCGCTGCGCTCGCCCTGACGATCGTCACGTGCGCGGCGGTCCTGGTGGGTGTCGACACGCTCGTGCCGAGCGGCGACCCTGCCGGAGCCGGCACCGCGGGGCGCGCCCCCAGCGTCACCGCGACGAAGCTCACCGCGACCAGCAGCGTCACGGCGACCCGGACGACCGTCCGGACGACGCTGCGCTTCACGAACCACTCGACGACCCGCAAGCCGGCCCGCGACGCCTGGCTCTCGCTGACCGCCGGCAGCCGGCAGTACACGCTCGGGCACGTCGGGATCCCGTCGCTCGCTGCCGGGGCGAGCACGACCGTCCGGGTGTCGCACCGGGCACCGGCACGCGCACCGGCCGGGACGTACGCCGTCCGCGCCTGCACCGGTGCGTACGCGGCGGCCGGGTGCCGGGCGTCGGCCGCCTCGGTCAGGACCGGCCGGTCCGCACCCGCACGACCGACCACCGGGGTGATGCTCGACGTCGCTCGCGCGTACTACCCGGTCCCGCTCATCGAGCAGTACGTCGACCTGCTCGCGGACGACGGTGGGCTCTTCCTGCACCTGCACCTGACCGACGACCAGAACGTCGGCATCGAGAGTGCGGTGCTCGGGCAGACCACGGCGAACGCCGACCTCGAGGACGGCGTGTGGACCAGCCGGGTCACGGGCCGTCCCTTCCTCAGCGCCGCGCAGGCGCGCGAGATCGCCGACCACGCGGCACGGCGCGGCATCACGATCGTGCCCGAGATCGACACACCGGGGCACATGGCGGCTGCGTTCGCCCTGCTCGAGGCCCGGCACGGTGCGCGCTGGGTCGACCGGATCCGAGCCGACGAGAGCGAACTCGACGTGACGGCGCCGGCGAGTGCCCGCCTCGCCGCAGACCTGCTGCGCGAGGTGACCCGGACCTTCCCGGCCAGCCGCACCGTGCACATCGGCGGCGACGAGTGGGGCGACGACGCCACGGCGGCCCAGCGGGTCGGGTGGTTGAACACGATGGCCGCCGCCGTCGGTGACCGGGAGGTCTGGGCCTGGAACGACGGCATCGACCGGGCCGTCGTCGGACGGCTGGACCCGCGCATCCACGTCACGTACTGGAGCTTCGACGGCGACACCGAGGACCCGGCGGAGCGCCGCGACCGCCGAGCCCACCGAGCCGGCGCGGACGACCTGGCGGCGGTGGGGACCGACCTGCTGAACTACGACTCCTACTACCTGTACGAGGTGCCGACCGACCTCGACCCCGCCGACAGTGCGTACACGGCGGCCGACCTCCGGGCCCACTGGTCGTTGCGGACGTGGGACGGTGACTCCGGGTCGCGGCTCGCCGCACCGATGTCGGGCGCGGCGGTCGCGATCTGGGGCGAGGACCTCGCGTCGCCGCCGTCGGACGCGCTGTTCCGGTGGAGCGCGCCGCACGTGCTCGCGATGCTCGAGACAGCGGGGTCCTGACGACTGGCCGACCGGGCGGCGGGACGGTGTCGGTGCCACGCTGCGGGGGCGGCACCGACACCGGTCCTACTTGATGCCGGTCGACGCGATGCCCTGCACGAACTGCCGCTGGAAGGCCAGGAACACCACCAGCAACGGGAGCACGGTCACCGTCGCGATCGCCATCACGGCCCCCCACGGGGAGCTGAACGCCGGGTTGTTCGTCAGGGTCGAGAGCGCCACCGGCACGGTGAGGTTCTCGTTGCCCTGCAGCACGACGAGCGGCCAGAGGAAGTCGTTCCACCGGGTCATGAAGCCGAGGATGACGAGGACACCGACCAGCGGCCCGCACGACGGCAGCACCACGCGGAAGAACGTCTGGAACTCCCCCGCACCGTCGAGTCGAGCAGCCTCCATCAGCGCGTCCGGGACGCCGAGCATGAATTGCCGGGCGATGAAGATCCCGACGACGTCGAACAGCGTCGGCAGGATCACCGCCCACGGGGAGTCGACGAGCCCCATCTTCGCGACGACGAGGAAGCTCGGCACGATCGTCACCTGGATCGGGATCATGATCGTGACGAGGAACGCGGCGTAGAGCAGACCGCGGCCGAGGAACCGGAACTTCGCGAGCGCGTACCCGGCCATGAGCGACACGACGACGCTCAGCGCGGTGCCGAGGCTCGTGATGAGCGCCGAGTTGCCGAGCCACCGCCACACCGGCTGGGTGCTGAACACCTGGGCGTAGTTGTCGAACGAGGGCTCTGCGGGGAACAGGTAGAACGAGCCGCTCTGCGACTGCCCTCCGGGCGTGAGCGCAGACACCACCATCCAGTACAGCGGGAACACCATCACGACCGCCAGTGCGGTGAGGACGGCGACGAGCAACCACCGACGCGGGCGGTGACGTCTCCGGGCGCGCGGTGCGGCCGAACGACCACGGGTCTCCAGGACGGCCATCAGAGCACCTCCTCCGCCTTGCGGTCGGCCCGCTGCCGCAGCAGCGTGAACACGAGCAGGATCGCGACCAGCACCAGTCCGAGGGCTGCCGCGTAGCCCATCCGGGCGTCGATGAACGCCGACCGGAACACGTACTGGATGAGCACGGTGGTGGAGAAGCCCGGACCGCCGCCGGTCATCACGTAGATGACGTCGAACGCCTGCAGCGAGAACACCACGTTGAGGATCGTGAGGATCGACGTGGTCGGTCGGAGGAGCGGCCACGTGATCGTCCGGAACCGGGCCCAGCGGGACGCCCCGTCGATCGCCGCGGCCTCCTTGAGCTCGGCGGGGACGGACTGCAGCGCACCGAGGTAGATCACCATGCAGAACCCGATGCGGGTCCACACCACGACGATCACCAGCGTGGCCATCGCCCATCCGGGAGCGGTCAACCACGGCGACCGTCCCAGCCCGAGGGCTTCGAGCAGGTTGTTCACCACGCCGTAGTCGCCGTTGAAGATCCACGACATGACGACGCCGACGACCACGCCCGCGGCGACCATCGGGACGAAGAACAGCGCACGGAAGACCCCGCGACCCGGCAGCGGTCGGTTGAGCGCCACGGCGAGCGCGAGTCCGATCGCCATCGACGTCGGGACGGTCCCGATCGTGAACACGAGCGTGTTCCGCAGCGCGGTCACGATCAACGGGTCCGAGCCCATGGAGACGAAGTTGCCGCCCCCGATCCACTCCCCGTCGCCGATCGAGGTGCTGCTGTCGCGCAGGCTCAGCAGGACCGCGATGACGATCGGGACGAGCGAGAACGCCAGGAAGAGCAGTCCCGCGGGACCGACGAAGACGTACGGGACGAAGCGGCCCCGTCGCGACCGGGTGGGCCGTCCGGCGCGGAGCCCGCCGGTCGGCGGCCTGGTCGTCGCCGGGTGCACCGGCGCGGTCTCAGTTCGCAGTGACACTGCGCATCGCCCCCATCATCTGGTCTGCTGCGTCCTCCGGGCTGAGCTGCCCGAGGAGACACAGGTCGAGGTAGTCGGCGAAGACCGCGTTGAGCGATGCGAAGTACTGCCCGCTCTCGGCCTTCACCATCGACAGGGGGATCGTCGCGCCCTGGTCGATGAACTGCTGCATGGTGTCGGAGTGGGTCGCGTACCCGATGTCGGCGGCGTCGAGGGACTTCCGAGCCGGCAGCCAGTTGCCGTCGTGGCAGAAGCGTTCGACGTTCGCCCGGCTCGTGATCATCACGACGAGTTCCGCTGCGAGCTCCGGGTACCGGCTCGACTTGGTGACCGCCAGGGCGTTCCCGCCCAGGTCGCTCGCCTCGCCGGTGTTGCGCACCATCGGCGCGGTGCCCCAGTCGTCGGGCATCTCCTCGTCGAGCTGTGCCATCGGCTCGGGGTTGTTGAGCATCATCCCGATCTGCCCCGTCATGAAGAGGTTCCGGGCGACGTCGCCGCCGCCGGTCTTGCTGAGGTTGCCCGTGGTGGCGAGGCCCTCGGCGTACCACTTCCGTCCGAACTCGAGGGCACCGATCGCCTCGGGGGTGTCCATCGACGGGGTCGCTCCGTCCTCGCCGAGGAAGGCGCCGCTGTTCTGGTACACGAAGGGCAGCCACCGGTACGCGGTCTCCGGTCCGCTCCAGCCGTAGCCGAAGGCGTACTTCCCGGTGACCTGCTTGACCTCGCGGGCGACGTCGAGGAACTCGTCCCACGTCCAGGCGTCCGCGACGGCGGTCGGCGGCGTGACGCCGATGCGTTCCATGACGGTGCGGTTGTAGTAGGTGATGAAGTTGTCGGTGTGCTGGAACACCCCGTAGACGCCGTCGTTCCGAGCGCCGATCGCCCAGAACGGGTCCGTGTAGTCGGCCCGGTAGTCGGCGGGAACCTGCCCGCTGATGTCGACCAGGCTGCCGTTGGCGGCGTACCGACCGATCTGCTGCGGGGTGATCCGGATGATGTCCGGGGCGAGGTCGGCGGCGAGGCGGGTGATGAACCACTGGTGGAACTGGCCCGTCGTGACCTCGACGGCGACGCTCGTGCCGGGGTGCGTGGCGACGAACTCGTCGGCGATCGCCTGGTAGCTGGTGATGTCGGTCGGGATGTTCCAGGTCGACAGGCGGATGTGCTTGGTGCCGCCGTGCGCGGCGGTCCCCTGCCCCGCGCAGGCCGCGAGTGCGCCGGCCATGGAGATGCCGGCGAGCGCGAGGAACCCCCGTCTGGCCAGCTGGGGGGATGGTCGGGTCGGCATGGTCCTCTCCTTCGAGGTCGTGGTGCCGTGTGCGTTCGGACGGGAGGCGCGGCCTGCGCGGGCGCGTCGTCGCGCCCCGCGTGGAGGGGTCGCGACCGGTGCGGCGGTCGCGACCCGACGGGTGGCCGCGCCGGCGCGGGGACGGTGGCCCCGCGCCGGGCGTGCGGGGTCAGACGAGCGCGGGACGAGCCTCCCGGTCGGCTCCCGCGGGCGCACCGGGGGTGACCGCCGACGCCGGACGCAGGGACTCGGGCAGCAGCGCGGCGTGCGCGTGCAGGAGTTCGTCGGTCATCGCGGCGATCCGGTCGAGGGTCAGGTGCGCTGCGGTCAACGGGTCGAGCGCGACCGCGTGGTGCACGTGTGCCACGTCCCCCGTGAGTGCGGCGCGCACGGCGAGCGTCTGCACGTTGGTGTTCGTGCGGTTGAGCGCGGCGAGCTGGGGCGGGAGTTCGCCGAACGACGTCGGCTGCACGCCCTTGCCGTCGACCAGGCACGCGACCTCGACGCAGGCGTCGGACGGCAGGTTCTGGATGACGCCCGTGCTGTTCGGCACGTTGCCGTACACGACCGCGGGGACGCCGGTGACGATCGCGTTGACGATGGACGCGCCGTACTCCACGCTCGGCGACAGGTCGGCCTTGAGCTTCTCGAGCTGGGCGTCCACGTCGCCCTGTTCGTCGTGCGCGAGGCAGATCTCGTAGTAGTCCCAGCGCTCCGGGATGTACTCGAGCACGGTCTCCGGGTCCTTCCGGAAGTACGGGACGTACTCGCTCGCGTGGTGGCTGGACTCGGTCTCGAAGTACCCGAAGGACCGCATCAGCTCGGTGCGGACCTGTTCGTTCCCACCCTCGTAGTTGCTCGCGGCGACGGCGGCCTCGCTGTGGTCACCGTCGTCGTCGTGCAGGTCGGACGCCGCGGTCCCCCGCCGGTGCTTCGCGGACATGACCTCGCGGAGGCGCGGGTACAGGTCCTCGCCGCCCCGGCGTCGGAACTCGAGGATCCAGGCCTGGTGGTTGATGCCGGCGCTGACGAACTCGACCTCGTCGTACGGCACGTCGAGGGTCCGGGCGAGCATCCGCGTCGTCCCCTGCACGCTGTGGCACAGCCCGACGGTGCGCAGGCCCTTCGCGTTGAGGAACGCCGTCGCCATCGCCATCGGGTTGGCGTAGTTGATGAACTGGGCGTCCGGGCAGAGCTCGAGGGCGTCACGGGCGATGTCCTCGTAGGCGCGGACGGACCGGAGGAACCGGAAGACGCCGCCGGGGCCGACGGTGTCGCCGACCGCCTGGTCGATGCCGTACCTCCGCGGGATCTCGACGTCCCACCGGTACGACTCGACCCCGCCGACCTGGAACGTGATGATGACGACGTCGGCGCCGTCGAGGGCTTCGCGCCGGTCGGTGGTCTCGAGGACCTCGACCCCGAGCCCGTGGTGGGCCACGAGTTCGCGTGCGGCCGTCGCGGTGCGGGCGACCCTGCCCGCGTCGAGGTCCATGAGGTGCAGGGTCGCGTCCTGCAGTGCGGGGAAGCTCACGAGGTCGCCGATGAGGCGGAAGGGGAAGACGAAGCCGCCGGCGCCGATGATGGTGATCTTGGTCATGTCGTCACGCTAGGAAGCGAGGCTCCCCCGGGTCCTCCGGCTTCGGACGGGAGGGTTCCAGGATCCTCGGACGGGCTGCTCCCCGACGGGTGCCCGCCCGGCCGAGCGGGCGGTGCCGGCCCTGCCGGTCGGGCGGTGCGCTGTCGTAGGCTCGCGGTGTGCTCGACGTGGAGACGGTGGAAGCGGCGTACTGGAGCCATCGCGGCCCGGCGCCGCTCATGGCGTCGTCGCACCGGCACGACGACCTCGAGATCAACCTCGTCCTCGAGGGGCGGCTGGACTACCGGTTCGGCGGTGCGCCCGTGAGCGTCCACGCCGGGGAGATCGCACTCTTCTGGGGGTGGACACCCCACCAGCTCGTCGGCGACGCGACCGGGACCGGGCAGTTCCGCTGGGTGCACATCCCGCTCGGCGAGGTCCTGGCGTGGGGGCTGCCCGACCACGACCTGGGCGCCATGCTCCTCAACCGGCCCGTCGTCGTGCCCACGGCTGCCGCCGGTCGGGACGTCGAGTCGATGCTGGGGTCGTGGCAGCGGGACTTCGCGGACGACGGCGCCGAGGTGATCGCGAACCTCGAGGCCCAGGCGCTCGTCCGGCGGCTCCTCCGCCACCACCGTGACGCCCTCGCCCTGCGCGCCGAGGACGGACACGGCACAGCGGACGCGATGCACCGGGTGATCGACATGGTGCGGTTCGTCGTCGACCGGTTCCGGGACCCGATCGACGTCGCCGACGTCGCTGCCGCGGCGCACCTGCACCCGCACTACGCGATGACGGTGTTCCGTCAGGACGTCGGCGCGACGATCCTCGAGTACCTGACGCGCTGCCGGGTCGCCGAGTCGCAGCGGTTGCTCGCGACCACCTCGTTGACGATCTCGGAGATCGCGCACGCGGCGGGCTTCGGGTCGCAGTCGAGCTTCTACGCGCACTTCACCCGGGCCTGCGGGACGGCACCGGGCACGTACCGGGCGCAGCTCCGCGACGGCCCGAGGCGCTAGCCGGTCGCGCTGGCACGTGGCTCGCCGGCGGACCTGAGGGCCGCGGCGGCGCGCACGAGTTCGGTGTTCGACTCCACCCGTGACCCGTCCTCGAGGTGCACCGTGTCCTCGAACCCCGTGCGGATGGCGTGCCCGTTCGCGACGGCTCGACGCATGATGCCCCACGAGGCCGCACCGACGCCGTGGTGCAGCTGCGGGAGCCGGACGTCCTCGGTCGACAGCAAGGCCTCCATCTCCTCCGACAGGGACAGGGCGTCGGCGAGCACGGGTTCCAGTGGCTCGACCACGAGCCTGGCGAAGTGCGCCCACCCACCGCGGCGCAGGAAGACCCGGACGTCGTCCACGCTGAGCACGCACGCCTCGACGGCGACTCCGCGGGCGGCGAGGACGGCGCTGACCTCGTCGATCCCGGTCTCTCCCTGGTTCGCCGCCACCAGGTCGGGGAGGTCGGTCCACGACTCGACGAGCCGGAGGCGCTCTGCGGGATCGGGGACGACGGCCGCGAAGGTGGTGAGGTTGATCGGCGTCCCGGGGCACACGGCGCGCACCGCACGGAGCACCCGGGCGACGTGGACGCCTCCGAGGGTCTCCTGCCCGTCGTCGTCGAAGACGTGGAGGTGCAGCAGCGTCGCTCCGGCGCGGACGCAGGCGGCGGCATCGGCGGCGATCTGCTCGGGGGTCCGCGGCATCGCGGGGTGATCGACGTCCCCGTTCGGAGCGACCTGCAGGTCGAGCATGCGCACGACCCTACGGGCGGTCCGTCGAGTCCTGTTCAGGCTCGTCCGGGGCGATCCCGAGCTGCAGGGCGAGCTCCATCGCCCGGAGTCGTGCCGGCGAGAGGTCGTAGGGCATGCGCGCGATCACCGCCGCTGCCTTCGTGGCTCGACCTCCGGCGGCCGCTGCGGTCCCGTCGTCCTCCGCTCGGTGGCCCTCGTCCCAGGCGTCGAAGAGCGCGTCGTCCTCCTCCGGTTGCCCGGACTCCTCGATGACCCGCATCAGGGTGGTCTCGAAGGCGTGCCGCTCGGTGGCGACCTGCGCGACGCGCGGGTCATCGACCGCCACGGTGTCGTCGAGCGCCGCCTCGGCAGCGTCGACGCGGTCCGACTCGGCGCGCAGGGCCGGGTCCCGTGCGAGGGCGAGGAACCGGCCGGCCTGCGCGACCGCTCCGAGCGGGCCGAAGATGCGCTCGGTGACGAGCAGCGTGTCGAGGTCGTCGGTCCGGAGTGCCCCCGCCGGCGCCTCCTCGAGCCGGCGTGCGACGACGTCGTGGAGCAGGCCGAGGCGACTGCCGAGCGCGCGCATCCGACGCACCGCGGCGCGCTTCCGCTGCAGGGCGGCCTCCTGCTCGGCGAGGTTGTCCTCGAGGCGGCCGAGGACGCTCGTGACCGCTCCGTCGTCGTCCAGGGTGCTCGGGGCGGCGCCGTCGAACGCATCCCGGATGTCCTCGAGCGCGAGGCCTGCGTCGGCCATCCGCCGGATCCAGAGGAGTCGGGTGAGGTCTGCCGATCCGTACCGACGCCGACCGTCGCTCCCCCGATCGGGCTCGGGGAGCAGGCCGAGTTGGTGGTGGTGCCGGATCGCCCGCGGTGTGGTGCCGACGAACGCTGCGGCGTCACCGATCAGGACGTGGCGGGGCGGGACAGGGAACGAGTGCACGGCGGACCTTCCAGGGTGCGACGGGACGGGACGTGCTCCGAGCAGACCACATGACGCAACGGCAGGAGCAACGTGCTCCGCACCGCGCGTCGTTCCTCACCGGGGCGCCGCTGCACGCGCGTCCACGTCGGCGAGCAGCGCCCGGATCTCCTCGGCGTCCCCGGGCGGCCAGCCGCCCGAGCTCGCCAGCGGCAGCTCGGTCATGTGCCGCCGACGGTGCTCGGGGTAGTCGCGCGCGATCCGGTCCGGGTCCGTCCGCGCGGCGGCGTAGAGCACCGGTCCGTCGGCGTAGAAGAGATCGGCGACGACGAGTCTCCCGTCCGAGCCCCGCATGACGTTGGCGGGGTTGTCGTCGAGCGGCCCCCACCACGGCTGCTCGGCGGCACCGCGCGCGTGCACCTTGTCGATCACGTCCGCCAGCACGGCGACGGACGGCTCCCGACCGGCGAGCGCCTGGTGGAAGCGTGCGCCGATCGCGACGGAGACCGGTTCCAGGTACTCCATGACGGTGAGGTCGGCTCCGCCGTCGAGCACGCGGTGGTGGACCAGCGCGGGCACCTGGCGGGTGTGTGCGGCCAGTCGGTAGAGCATCGCGGAGTACGGCCCGGCGGGGTCGAATGGGCTGATCCGGGCAGCGAGTCGGCCGGACGGCGATCGGAACGCCTGTGCCCAGTCCCCCGTGCCGCAGCGCACCCAGCCCAGGTGTCCGAGGAGGTCGACGACCGCGGTCCACGACTGCTCGGGGGTCAGGAGTCGCAGGAGCCGGGTGGAGTCGTCCACGTCGCCGTCCTGCCGGTCACTGCTCGAGCGCTCGGCGCAGCAACGGCAGCAGCGCGTTCCCGTCGCGGCCCCGGACGACGGGCACGCCGTGCACCAGCGTCACCTGCTCACGCCCCGACGTGGACTCCTGCACCTCACGGATGGCGATCGCTGCGACCGCGTCGTGGTGGTCGCGGGCGAAGGCCGAGTAGAGCTCGGGGTCGTGTTCGCCGTCGTCGCCGATGAGCACCCAGGAGACGTCGGGCAGGTCCTCGCGCAGCCGGAGGAGGGAGGACCGCTTGTGTTCCTTCCCGTCCCGGAACCAGTGCGTCGGCGTGATCCCCCAGTCCGTCATGAGCAGCGTGCCGGCCGGGAACCCGTTGCGCTGCAGGAACCGCGAGGCGATCCCCGCGAAGTTCCACGGACCGTTGCTGACGTAGACGACCGTCGGCTGACCTTGACCACGGACGACGTCCTGCACGAGCTCGGCCATGCCGGGGACGGCCTTCCGCGTCGCACTCCTGCCGAAGAACGTCCGTCGGGCGGCTGCGAGCGGGTTCGACATGCCCGTGACCCACACGGTGTCGTCGATGTCGCAGACGACGCCCCGGTGTGACCCGCCTGCGACGGCGTGGATCGGCACACGGGTCGGCGCTCGCCCCGGCAGCCGCAGGACGGCGTCCTCGGGAGCAGACCCCGACGAGTGCTCGAGCGCCACGCTCACGTCCACGAGCCCTTGCTCGTCGCTGATCGCCGTCGTGGTCGTGCCGCCGAGCTCGACCTCGACCTCGACGTCGGGGCGCTCCACCGTCAGCAGCCGACGCCATGCGGCGATCCCACGTCGGGCGGCCGGGTCGACCGATGCCGGCGCGAGCACCACCCGGGCCAGGACACGGCCCTGCTGCGCGTCGGCGTAGCCGGAGTACGGCAGCAGGGCCGGGCGCCAGCCGAGCTGCGTCAGTCCGCGAGCGAGCCACTTGCGGGCACCGGTCACGACGACGTACGTGACGGTGAGGAGCTTCGGACGCGAGGTCCCCGGGCTGCGGAGCGACGATGACACCCGTCCACCGTACGGGGCAGGGTCGACCGGGGACTGCCCGACGGGTGATCACCGACGATCCAGGGCAGCCGGACCGTCGACGTGCCCGTGGAAGACTCGCGACATGGACCTCGACGACCTCGGCCAGCGGATCTGCATCCTGGGGCCGTCGAACAGCGGCAAGTCGACCCTCGCGGCGGCCGTCGGCCGAGTCCGTTCCCTTCCGGTGATCCATCTGGACCAGTACCGGCACCTGCCCGGGACACAGTGGGTCGAGCGCCCGGACGACGAGTTCGAGCTGATGCACGACGAGGTGGTGCGCACCGATCGGTGGGTCATCGACGGCAACTAGTCCCGCTGGCTCCCCGAGCGGCTCCGGCGGGCGACGGGCCTGGTGGTCCTGGATGCCTCGCCGGCAGCGAGCGTCGTCCGGTACGTCCGCCGGACGCTCTTCGAACCCGACCGCGCCGGGAGCCTGGAGGGCACTCGCGACCGTCTCCGCATGGAGATGATCCGGTTCATACTCGGACCCGCCAGGACGAACCGGCTCCGGTACCGACACGCCTTCGACGAGTTCGGACGACCGAAGGTCCTCCTGCCGGACCGTGCGGCCCTCGAGGACTTCTCCCGTCGCAACGACCTGGCCCGGCGCAGCCCCGACGGCTGAACCGTCCGCTGGGCGGTCGGCTACCGAAGCGGCTCGGACGATGGCGAGGTGGCGCGCAGGACGAGGCGTACCGCCTGTACCGCCTCAGCGGGCACGAGGTGCACGTCGTCGAGCGACGTCGCGGCGATCCAGGTCGGGGCGTACTCGTTGCGCTCCGAGGCACGCTGCAGCTCCGGGCCTCCGAGCGACAGCTCCGCGGAGCTCACCCGCACCGTGAAGTACACGGCAGGTGTGTCGCTCTCCACGGGGACGTCGAGCAGGTCGCCCACGTGACCGTCGAGCCCGGTCTCCTCGAGCAGCTCACGGCGGCAGGCCGCACGGAGGTCCTCGCCCGCTTCGACGCCACCACCGGGGAGCACGCAGTAGCTCCGCCCGTCCTTGCGTCGCTCGATCACGAGCACCCGCTCGTCACGGACGACGACTGCCACTGATCGGATGCGCACGACCTCACCTCACCACGTTCTGCTGCTCGTCCGTCTCCTGGAGCGGGTACGCCATGGTGCCTCGGCCTCGGAAGCCGACAGCTCGCCAGAACGCGACCGCACCGCGGTCCTCGGGTGACGGGTCGACCACGAAGTGGGTCCTGCCGCTCGCCCGGACCCGCTCGAGCAGGGCCTCGACCACCTGTCGACCGACACCCGCACCACGCTCCGCGGGCAGCAGGATGAGGTCCGTACCGGCGCCCGATCCATCCGCGTACAACTGCGTGAAGCCGACCACTCGGTCGTCGACCTCGACGAGGAAGCACTCGACGTCCGGGAGACGAGCGCCCACGTACTTCTCCCGGAGCTGCGAGTCGGACCGGAACCCAGGCCCGCCCCATCCCTCGAACGCCGGATCGCGGAACAGTGCCCGCACCTCGAGGAGGTCGTCAGGCGTGGTGGGCCGGAGCATCAGCGCTCGCTCACTCCCTCGCATCGAGCGAGCCTCCCACCGCACGTCTCGCCGGTCAACGAGCAACGCGTCGATCCGGACGACACCGTGCTGAGCCACGAACAGCCCCTGACGGCGAGTTGCCGGAGGGGCCGTGGGCGTCAGGGGGGGGACCGTCGTCAGTCGGTCGTCCGTCGCCGCGGGCGGCGGGCGAGTGCTGCGGCTTGGTCATCGCGGGTGTAGTCGAGCGCCTGGATCGCGTGTTCGACGCGCGAGCGGGTCGTGGGTCGGACGTTGGTGGCGCCGTTGAGGACGCGGGACACGGTCTGGTGTGACACGTGCGCGGCGGCGGCGACGTCGTGGATGGTGGGTGGTTTCGGCACAGCTGGCTCCCGTGGACGTGAGGTGCGGGCACCGTCCGTGGACGACGTGACGGTGCCCGCCGCGAAGCCGGTGGATCAGGAACCGGCCTCGCTGCTCCGCCCGTTCACTCGGTGCCCCGGGTCGGGGCCGGGCGGAGGTCGGAGAGGCCTCAGTGGCCGGCGCCGAGGTTGCCGGCGAGGCGGCCGTGGAAGGCCCGGCTGGCGTCGTTCATGCCGCGGATCTCGACCCGCTTGCCGTGCTGGTGGTACTTCGTCTCGATCGAGTCGAGCGCGGCGACGGTGGAGGCGTCCCACACGTGCGACCTGGTCATGTCGATGATCACGAGCTCGGGGTCGTCCGAGTAGTCGAACTGGGTGGTGAGGTCGTTGGAGGAGGCGAAGAACAGCTCACCCTCGACGGTGTACAGCGCGTGTTGTTCACCGGTCGGGAGCGTCTCGATGCTCCGCGAGACGTTGGTGAAGTGGGAGACGCGGCGGGCGAAGACGACCATCGCGGCGATCACACCGAGGATCACACCGATGGCGAGGTTGTCGGTGGCGACGACGATCACGACGGTGAGGACCATGACGATCGTCTCGCCGACCGGCATCCGCTTGAGCGTGGAGGGCTTGATGCTGTGCCAGTCGAAGGTCCCGACCGACACCATCACCATGACGGCGACGAGGGCTGCCATCGGGATGATCGCGACGACGTCGCCGAGCCCGACGACGAGGACCAGCAGGAACACGCCGGACAGGAACGTCGAGATGCGGGTCCGAGCGCCGGAGGCCTTGACGTTGATCATCGTCTGGCCGATCATCGCGCAGCCGCCCATGCCGCCGAAGAGGCCCGAGGCGATGTTCGCGACGCCCTGCCCGAGGGCTTCGCGGGTCTTGCGGGAACCGGTGTCGGTGACCTCGTCGACGAGCTTCGCGGTCATCAGCGACTCGAGCAGCCCGACGAGCGCCATGGCGAGGGCGTACGGGGCGATGATCGTGAGCGTCTCGAGGTTCACCGGGACGTTCGGGATGAACAGGGTCGGGAGGCTGTCGGGCAGCTTGCCCTCGTCGCCGACGGTCGGGACGGCGATCGACGCGAACACGGTCACCAGGGTCAGGACGACGATCGCGACCAGGGGTGCAGGGATCGCCTTCGTGAGGCGTGGCAGCAGGACGATGATCGCGATGCCAGCGGCGGCGATCGGCCAGACGAGCCAGGAGACGCCGATGATGTTCGGCAGCTGCGCGGTGAAGATCAGGATCGCGAGCGCGTTGACGAAGCCGACCATCACGGACCGGGGCACGAACCGCATGAGCTTCGCCGCGCCCAGCCCACCGAGGACGAGCTGGAAGATCCCGCCGAGGAGGACGGTGGCGATGAGGTAGTCGAGGCCGTGTTCCTCGACGACGGGGGCGACGACGAGGGCGATGGCTCCGGTGGCGCCGGTGATCATCGCGGCGCGGCCGCCGACGAAGGAGATGACGACAGCCATCACGAACGCCGAGAACAGGCCGACGCGGGGGTCGACCCCGGCGATGATCGAGAACGAGATCGCCTCGGGGATCAGGGCGAGGGCGACGACGAGGCCGGCCAGGACCTCACGGAGCAGGATCTTCGGGTTCCGCAGTGCGGACAGGACGGTGGGGCTGTGGTGCACCTGGACGGGCACCGACTGCGTGACGGTGGTCACGGGTCTCCTTCGGATGGGGGTGCGGGCGCTGCGCCCGCGAGAGCTGTCGTGGGGCGCGTCATCGCGCACGGCCGGCGGCGGCAGAGCGTCCGGCCAGGCCCAACCCTTCCGTTGCGGGAAGGTTGGTATGGTTCGACTCTAACGCAACGGAAGGGTTGTTGCGCAAGTGGAGGGTGACGACGTGACGATGTCGAACGAGTACCTGATGCACATCGGCGAGGTCTCCGAGCGCACCGGATTGAGTGTGAAGACGATCCGCGACTACGACGCCGCCGAGGTGCTGCACCCGTCCGGCCGCACCGAAGGCGGGTTCCGCCTGTACTCCGAGGACGACGTCGCCCGACTCCTGATGGTGCGGCGGATGAAACCGCTCGGGTTCTCCCTCGGGGAGGCCGGGATCCTGGTGGACGCGGTGAAGATGCTCGACGAAGCGCAGCCCGACGTCGACCTGACCGCGGTCCGTTCGCGGGTCGCTGCGTTCATCCGGGACGCTGAGACACGACGAGGGCGCCTCCAGGAGCAGCTGCACATGGTCGACGAGTTCCTCGACGAACTCCGCGCGCACTGACCCGCGCGCGGGCGGCCGCTGGTACTCGCGTGCCGCTGGCCGATCAGCTGTGCAGTGCCGGGTGACGTGGGGCGCGGGCGAAGACGGAGACGACGGCGACGACTGCCGGCAGGATCGCGGCGACCAGCACCGGGGTGGTGTAGTCGCCGGCGACGTCGTGGCCGAGCGCGAGCAGCAGCGGTCCGAACGCGGTCGAGGCGAGGTTCGTCCCGGTCGCGACGCCGCGGATCACGCCGATGTTCGCCGTTCCGTAGTACCGGACGTACGCGGCGGCTTCGATGCCACGCAGGGCTCCGCCGGCGGCGCCGAGGACGAGCCCGTAGAGGACAGCGGTCCACCCGGTGTGCACGATCGGGAGCAGCAGGAGTGCGCCGGTGAGGGTCGTCATCGCGATGGTGACGCCGAACTTCGGCGGGATGCGGTCCGACAGCGCGCCCGTGAGCAGGGTCGCGGCGATGCCGGTGACGGTCTGCGGGAGGAAGTTCGCGGCCGCTTCCCCCGGGGTGAGGCCCTGCTCGCCGAGGACGGCGACCTGGTGGAAGGCCAGCGCGGTGCTGAGCATCCCGGACACCGCGAGCCCGGCAGCGATGGTCCAGAACATGCCGGTGGCGGCCGCTTCCCGGAGCGTCCACACCGGCCCGCCACCGGCAGTTTCCGCGGACTTCCTGCCCTGGGCAGTGGCGGTACGTCGCGGAAGGAGCAATCCGATCGGGATCACGACCGCGGCGACGACGACCGCCTCCACCCGCCACGCGACGTGGATGTCGGTGCCCGCGATCAGGGTCTCGACGAACACCGGCACCAGGGAGATCCCCCCGGAGCCGATCCCTGACGCGATCCCGAGCGCGAGGCCCCGTCGGTCGGCGATGCTGCGGGCGACGAGCGTCGTCGCGGCGAGCGAGAGCGCGCCCTGCCCGGCCATGCGCACACCGACGAACCCAGCCGTCAGGCCGACGATCCCCGCGACGAAGCTCAACGCGGCGAGGAACACGGCGAACGCGACCCCGATGATGATCGTCATCCGCCGGACGCCCCACCGGTCCAACGCTCGACCCGTCAACGGCAGGACGCACGCACCCAGCAGGGTGCCGATGAGGTAACTCGTCGACACCTCCGTCCGTGAGATGCCCGGCTCCCGGATCAGCGGGTCCGTGAACACCGACAGGCCCGCCGTCTGCCCCGGCGCACTCATGACCGACAGGGCACCGCCCGCAGCGATCACCGCGACCCACGGCAACCAGCCACGTACACCCCTCGCCGTCCGGCCGGGCGGCGTCGCTGTCGGATCCGCCGGTGGGACGGCACCCGGGGTGGGCAGGGTGATGTCAGATGTGTTCGGGGAGGACGTGATGCCACGCTCGCTTTCACTGGGGACTCCCGAACCCTACCGCCGCGGAAGGGTTGTCGATCCCTGGTACAGGGGCCGGGGACACGACGGCGCTACGCTCGCCAGAGCCCAGCAGGACCACGAAGGAGAAGCCGATGACGGAGCGAGCCGCACCGACGACGATGCACATCGGCGAGCTCGCCGACCGCACGGGCCTGTCGAACCGGACGATCCGCCACTACGACGAGGTCGGTCTCCTGCACCCGTCCGGCCGGACCGAGGGCGGCTTCCGGCTCTACACCGACACCGACCTCGCCCGGCTGCTCATCATCCGTCGCATGAAGCCGCTCGGCTTCTCCCTCGAACAGATGGCCGAACTGCTCGCCGTCGTCGACGCCCTCGAGGTCGTCGGTGACGGACCCGGGCAGGCGCGTCTCCGCGGGCAGCTCGACGAGTACATCCGCGACACCGAGCAGCGGCGCGCGAAGCTCGAACAGCACCTCGGCATGGCCGACGAGTTCCTCGGGATCCTCCGCGAGCGGTGAACGCCGGAGCACCTGGGAGGCGATCGGTCGACGAGCGAGGTACGCCGGGGAACGGTCGTTCTCCCCGCGTTGTGGGTCTCGAGGGCCTCCTCACGGCCTGGTTCGATGGTCCCCGTACCGGACTCGTGATCCGGACGGTGTCGTGTCTGGCTGCATTCGGGTTGCAGCCAGGCACTGCTTCCCGTGTCCCGTGTCCCGCCCGTCTCCGGCCGGTCCGCAACTCCTGCACGGGGGCGTTCACGGGATGACCACTGTCCGCGCCCGGTCGGGGGGTTGCGGAGCAGTAGACAGGGCAGTTCACTCGAGAGCGCACCGTGTTCCACTACGGCAGGGAGACCAGCACCGATGCGTTCGATCGTGTACACCAGCACACAGACCCGTCCGATCACGGACACCGAGCTCGCGCAGATCCTCGCGGTCGGGCGGGAGAAGAACACGGCCCTCGGGGTGACGGGCATCCTGGCGCACAAGGGTGACAACTGCCTCGGGATCATCGAGGGCGACGACGAGACCGTTGCTGTCCGCTTCGAACAGGTCCGCCGTGACCCTCGGCACACGAACGTGCGGGTCCTGGCGGACGAGCCCGTCGCCCAGCGGTCGTTCCCGGACTGGTCGATGGCGTTCCAGCCGCTCGATCCGCTGATGCAGCAGGTCCCGGGCTTCAGTGACCTGTTCGGCCCCAGCCAGCCAGCAGACCCCATGTTCGGCCTGACCCGGGCGCGAGGGCTGTTGGAGTGGTTCCGGAAGCACCCGCTGGCACCGTTGACGAGCCGGACGGCCGAAGCGGACGAAGTACCACGCACACGCGCGATCGGCGGGGCGATCGCCGCGCTCCACGACGGCGGCATCTCCCGGTTCACCCTCGACGTCGTCGCCGAGCGTGCGGGGATGGACGCCGACGAGGTCCGTGCGGCGTTCCCGACGGAACGGGCGCTGCTGGCCGCGACCGTCGAACGGTGGACGCAGACGATCGCGGCGCCGCTCGTGCCGTTGATGGCGGAGAAGGGCACCGTCCCGTTCCTGCACGCCCTGCTCGCTGCACATGCGGAGCAGCCGGCACTGATGGAACTCCTCGCGGCGAGTCTCGCGTCCGCCGCTGACCCGACGGTGGAGGGTGCCGACTACCACCGATCCACCTACCGGCGGTTCCGGCAGTCGATCCGTGACGGACTCGCAGCGGACGTCCGCGACGGACGGGAGCCGGCGACCATGGACCCGGTCCGGGGCGCGCAGCAGTTGCTGGCGCTGTACGACGGGCTCCGCCTGCAGGCGCTGCTCACCACGGACACGGACCTCGTCGACGCGTTCGACCGTGCGGCGACGCGGATGCGTCGCGGGTGGTCGGAGCAGTACGAACAGCCGTCGTACTGGGACACGCCCGGCGCCGGGACCCGCTAGCGCCTGCGGGACCGCCCCTCGAGCCGTGGTTCGCCACGGCTCGAGGGGCGGCGCCACACCGAGCAGGAGCAGGGACGGAGCGGCCGCGACCGACCGCCCCGCTCCCCTACCGCTTCAGGTTCGTCAGCTCCTGCAGCACCTCGTCCGAGGTCGTGATGATCCGCGCGTTCGCCTGGAAGCCGCGCTGCGCCACGATCAGGTTCGTGAACTCCTGCGACAGGTCCACGTTCGACATCTCGAGGGTGCCCGAGGCGAGCTGTCCCACACCCGGGTCGCCGGGAGCGCCGACGGTGGCCTGGCCGGAGTTCGCGGTCGCGCGGTAGCCGGATGCGCCGGTCTTCTCGAGGCCGGCCGGGTTCGCGAAGGTGGCGAGGGCGATGCGGCCGATCGCCAGCGAGGACCCGTTGGAGAACGACCCGACGACGGTGCCGTCCTTCGAGATCGAGTACCCCTGCAGGGAGCCGGCCGCGCTGCCGTTCTGCTCCGAGATCGACGCGGTGTCGAGCGACGCGTAGCCGGTCGTCTTCGAGACGTCGACGGTGATCCCGCCGACGGTGACGGGGCCACCGCTGGCGAGCGACCCGTCGGTGTTGAACGTCAGCGTCGTCGCCGGGCCGAGCGTCCCGCCGTCGATGCGGCCCTGGACGCTCCACTGCGTCGCCGAGGTCTTCGTGTAGGTCAGCGTGAGGGAGCGCTTCTCGCCGTCCGGGCCGTAGACGGTGGCCTCGCGGACCTTCTGGGCGTCGACGGCGGTCTCGGACGGCAGATTGCCCGTGACCCCGGCCGTCGTGGTCCGCACCGCGGGTGCTGCGGCGTCGATGGGCAGCCGGATGTCGGTCAGGCCGCCACCCTCGTTGACCACACCGTTCGTGGCCGAGTAGCCCTGCACGATCTTGCCGTCGGCGGTGACGAGGCGACCGTCGGCGTCGAAGTCGAACGCGCCGGCGCGGGAGTAGACGGTGTCGTTGCCGAGGCGGGTGACGAAGAACCCGTCGCCGGAGATCATCAGGTCGGTGGCCTTGCCGGTGGCCTGTGCGGAGCCCTGCGCGAAGTTGGTGGAGACGCCGGCGACCTGCACGCCGAGGCCGATCTGCGCGGGGTTCGTGCCGCCGAGGCCGGTCTGCGGTCCTCCGGCACCCTGGGTCATCTGCGACAGGGTGTCCTGGAAGACGGTGGTCGACGACTTGAAGCCGACGGTGTTGACGTTGGCGATGTTGTTGCCGGTGACGTCGAGCATCTGCTGGTGCGAACGGAGACCGGAGATGCCGGAGTAGAGGGAGCGGAGCATGGTGCGACCTTTCGTGGAAGGAAGACTCGTGGAGGGAAGACTCGTGGAGGGAGGACGAACAGGAGGGGGACGAGGAGCGCGGCCGCGGGTCAGGCGGCCTTGATACCGGAGATCACGTCGAGGTCGACCTCCTTCCCGTTCACGGTCACGGTCGGCACGCTGTTCGCGTACGACACGGCGGTGGCGGTGCCCGAGACCGCGGTCCCGGTGCTCGCGTCGGTGTAGCTGACCTGCTTCCCGACGAGGTTCGCGGCGGCGATCCGCATCTGCAGCGAGAAGTTCTCGTTCGCCGTCGTGGTCTGGTTGGTGATCTGCTCCATCGTCGCGAGCTGCGTCTGCTGGCTGATCATCTGGTTGGTGTCCATCGGCGAGGACGGGTCCTGGTTCCGGAGCTGCGTGACGAGCAGCTTCATGAACACCTCCGAGTCCATCGTCTGGGACTTCTTCGCACCGGCGGTCTGGGCGATCGCCGCTGCCTGCGTGGCAGCGTCCACCGAGCCGGTGATGCCGTCGAGGGGCATGGTGTGGTCTCCTTCTCGTGTCCGCGTCAGGCGAGGACGTCGAGTCCGACGGATCGGACGGTGGTGGGCCGGGTGGTGACCGGCGCGGTCGGGGTGGGGCGGGCCTCCAGGCCGACTCCCGGGCGCAGCACCGTCGGTGTCGGACGGTCGTCGCGACCGGGCTGCGCGCCGGGGTGGTTCTGGGAGGACAGGTCGAGGGTCGTGGTGGTCCCGCTGCCGGCCGCGTCACGGCGGAGGTCGGGCAGCACCTGCCGGACCGCGTCGCGGCCGGCGTCCGACGCGGCGAAGAGCTCGACGTGCATCCCGTGCGCGGTCACGTGCGCGCGGACCGTGACGGGACCGAGCGCGTCGGGCGTGACCTGCACCGTGACGACGTGGTCGCCGGGACCGGCCTGCGCGAGCGTGAACACCGGGCGCGCGAGCTGCTGTGCGAGGGGCGCCGGGGCGTTCGCCGTCGCCGCGCCCGGCGCGGTGGGGAGCGCGGTCGTCGCGGGTGCGGGGACCGCGAACGGCGTCTCGCCACTGCGCGGGGCGGTCACGACCTGGAGGCTCGGATCACCCTGGCCGCCCGTCCGCCGGTCCGACCCGTGGTCGCTCCGGGCCCCGGTGGCCGGTCCGGTCTGCACGACCAGGGCGGCGGCGGTCGCCGTGCTCGCCGTGCCGGTGTCGGCAGGGCGACCGGCCTGCGGCGCCGACGACACGCTGGTCGCTGCCGTGGGGCCGGCGGCCTCGGCCGCGGCGTCCGTCGTCGCGAGCGGGCTGCTCGCCGTCGTGGTGGGAAGGGTCGTGGCGGTCAGGGTCGCGGTGGCCCCGGTCGTGGTGGTCCCGGTCGTGGTGGTCCCGGCAGTGGTGGTCTCGGTCGTCGTGCTCGCGGACGCGGTCACGGCGACGGCTGTCGCGGCTCCGGGAGCGGCGGAGCTCGACGCCCCGTCCACCGCGACGGGTCCGAGGACCGACGGGGACGCGACGGTCGAGCCGGTCGCCGCAGAGGTGGCGGTCGTCGAGGGCGCGCCGGGTGCACCGGTCGTCGACGGCGTGGTCGCGAGGACGGGCGTCGTTCCCGCGGACACGTCGGATGAGTCGGACACGTCGCCTTCGAGCGGCGCCGCAGCGGGACGGACCACGGCGGGCTGTGCCGCACCGGGCCGGGGAGCGCCGGACGTTCCTGCAGGTCGAGCGGTCGTGGACGGCACGACGCCGACCTGCGGTCCGGTGGAGCGCGCAACGGCGGGTCCGGAGCCGGCAACCGGTGCCGGCGTAGCGATCCCGGCCGTCGCTGCGCGGTCCGCGGTGCTGGCAGGACCGGCGGTCCCGCGCGTTTCTGTGACTCCGAGCGGGTCGGAGGCCCCGGTCGGTCGTGCATTGCCGGCCGAGGGCGCGACACCGTCCGTCCCCGCGGTCCCGACCTGGGGCGACACCGCATCGTCCGACACGGCGGCGGCGCTGGCCGACGGGACCGCGACGAGGGCGGTGGGCACCGGCACGATGCCGAGCAGCGTCGGGTCGGTGGCGGGGACAGCGGCCGTCGTGTCCGCGGTGGTCGTGTCCGCGGTGTTCGGGGCAGCGGCGGTCGAGGCCGGAGCGCCCGTGGCGGGGGCACCCGAGGCGGCGGCCGTCCCGGACGGCGCACCGGTGACGCCCGCGGTCCCCACCGACACACCGAACGCCGTGCTCGACGCGGCCGGCGCGAGCACCGCGGCGAGGGCGGCGCCGAACGGCAGCGCCGAGGTCGTCGACCCGGCGGTCGCAGCGCTCCCCGGTGCGGCGGGGGCCGGGGAGAGGGTCGTCGTGCTCGCGGTGCTCATGCAGCACTCCCCCGCATCGCCGACAGGAGTGCCGCGGTCTGCAGGTCGGTGACCGACTGCGCCGCACCCGCTGCGGAGACCGAGCGGGTCGCCGCAGGAGCCGCGGCCTCGCTCGGCACGATGCGGCGGATCGTCGCGATGTCGGAGTCCTTGTACCAGTTGTCCACGATCCGGACGTCCTTGCCGGGTCGGGGTGCGTGCAGCACCTTGCCGTCACCGACGTAGATCACGATGTGCTGCTCGCCCTTCGGGATGATGAGGTCGCCCGGCTTCGCGTCCTTGAGCGACCCGACGGGCACCCCCATGTCCGCCTGGTCGGGCACCACGCGCGGCATGGTCACCCCGAGGTCCTTGAACACCGTCTGCACGAGCCCGGAGCAGTCCATGCCGGACCGGGTCGTCCCGCCGAACACGTAGGGCACGCCGAGGTACTTCTTCGCGTCCTCGACCACGTCGGACCCCGTGGCGCCGCTGCCGGTCGCCAGGGTGCCGCGGCCCGCGTCGACCGAGGTGGCCGGCGTGCGGGACGCCCCGTCGGCAGCAGCGGTGCCGGCGGCGCCGGCGCTCGTCGACGTCCCGGTCGCGGTCGCCAGGGCGTCGGCGAACGCGCGGGTCGTGGCCTCGTTCGAGGCGGAGCCGCCCGCGGAGGCGGTGGTACCGCCGCGCAGGGCGTCGATCTGGGTGCGGATCTCGGCGATCCGGGAGAGCACGGCGTCGACGCTCATCGGACACCACCTTCCGTGCGGCGTCGTGCCGCGATCTCGTCGAGGGCGTCCTGCTCGGCGCGCAGGTCGGCGGCGGCCTGCTCGTGGTCGTGGTGGCCCTCGAGCTTCTCGAGGCCGAGCGCGGCACGGCGGGCGGCGGAGTACGCGGTCCGGGCGGCATCGGCATCGGCACGACGGGTGCGTGCGACGGCGTCGAGCTCCTCGAGCATCCCGCGGGTCGAGGCCCGCGCGGCCGCGAGCGCGCTCAGCGTCGCGGCGTCCGTAACGAGCTGCTCCTGCTCGCGGTCCGCCAGGTTCCGCCGCGCGGCGATGCGGGCGTCGGCGGCGTCGCGGACACGGTCGTTCGCGGCGGCCAGGGCGGCGGCGGCGCGGTCCTGCTCGGCGTGCCGCAGACGCAGCAGGCCGGCGAGGGGGAAGCGTCGGGCCATCAGGCGGACACCCCCAGTCGGGCGACGAGGGCGTCGAGGGCTCGCCAGGACGTCCCGGCGTCGGCGCGGTCGTCCATCCCCTGTCGGAGGAACGCGTCGATCGCGTCCTGGTGGGTGACCGCTGCGTCGACGAGCGGGTTCGTGCCGGGCTGGTAGGCGCCGACGTCGAGCAGGTCCTGCGCGTTCCGGCGGGCCGCCATCACCTTCCGGAGCGCGGTGGCCGCAGCACGCTGCCACGGCTCGGTGACCTTCGAGGCGACGCGGGACACCGAGCCGAGCGCGTCGACGGAGGGGAAGTGCCCGGTCACGGCGAGCTTCCGGTCGAGCACGACGTGCCCGTCGAGGATGCTCCTGGCGCTGTCCGCGATCGGCTCGTTGTGGTCGTCGCCGTCCACGAGCACGGTGTAGAGCCCGGTGATGCTGCCGACCCGGTCGGTGCCCGCGCGCTCGAGGAGCCCGGCGAGCACCGAGAAGGTCGACGGCGGGTAGCCCCGGGTCGCGGGCGGTTCGCCCACGGACAGTCCGATCTCGCGCTGCGCCATCGCGACGCGGGTGAGCGAGTCCATCATGAGCACGACGTCCTGCCCGGCGTCGCGGAACGACTCCGCGATCCGGGTGGCGACGAACGCCGCGCGCAGGCGCATCAGGGCCGGCTCGTCGGACGTCGAGACCACGACGATCGAGCGGGCGAGGCCCTCGGGCCCGAGGTCGTCCTCGAGGAACTCCCGAACTTCGCGGCCGCGCTCCCCCACCAGGGCGATGACGTTGACGGCTGCGTCGCTCCCGCGCGCGATCATCGACAGCAGCGAGGACTTGCCGACGCCGGAGCCGGCGAACAGGCCCATGCGCTGTCCACGACCCACGGTCGTCAGGGTGTCGAGCACGCGGACGCCGAGCTGCATCGGCGCGTCGATCCGCGTTCGCGCCATGGCGTTCGGCGTCGCGTGGTCGAGCGGCACCCAGCCGTCGGTGTCGAGCGGACCACGGTCGTCGATCGGCCGCCCGAGCCCGTCGAGCACCCGGCCGAACAGCCCTGCACCGGTCGGCACCAGCACGGGACGACCGGTCGGGCGGACGGGGGTGCCCGCGGTCACCGCGACGAGGCGTCCGAGCGGCATGCAGCGCACACCCGTGGGATCGGTGGCGACGACCTCGACGGGGGTCTGCGGACTGCCCTCGGTGCCGACGGTCAGGACGTCGCCGATCCGGGCCTCGACCCCGGCGACGGTCAGCCCGAGGCCCACCGCGCTCGTGACGAGGCCCACGCGCTGCGGCGCGGCGAGGGCGATCGCCTCGTCGAGCCCACGGGGACGGAGGAGGGTCGCGGTCACCGGGACGCCTCCGGCCGGTCGGCGGAGCGGCCCAGCGCCGCGCGCGCACGGTCGAGCGCTGCGCCGATGCGGAGGTCGAGCAGCCCGTCCGGCAGGTCCACGACGGCGTCGCCGTCGAGCAGCGCCACGTCCGGCACGACCGGGACCGGCAGCGCGAGGTCGGCGACGCGGGCTGCGTCGGCGGGGCTGAGCCGGACGGCCACCGCGACGGTGGCGTCGACCGAGGCGAGCGCCCGACGGACGGTCGCCTCCGCACCGGTGGTGGGGCGTGCCTCCTGGCCGTCGCCCTCGCCGGTCGCGTCGTCCTGGCGCCCGGAACGCACCACGTGTCCGACGACGGCCTCGGCCAGGTCGAGCGCAGCGTCGACCAGGGACTCCTCGGCGTCGGCCAGCACCGGCACGACCTGGGAGAGCATCGCGTTCGTGGCCGCGTCGAGCACCTGGACACGGCGGACGGTCTCGGCCTGGAGCGCCGCGAGTCGCGTTGCGTGCTCGGCCTCGAGCCGGGCGTGCAGCGCAGCGGTCTCGGCCTGGGCGGCACGGAGGCCCGCGGCGTAGCCCGCGGCGTGGCCGCGCACGTCGGCGGCCGCTGCGAGGTCGCGGGTCGTCGCGCTCCCGAGCACGGGGAACGCGACGCGCTGCACGGTGGTGTCAGTCAACGAGCTCGTCCTCCTCGGCGCGGTGGACGGTGATCGTGCCCTCGGCCTCCAGCTCGCGGACGGAGCGGACCACCTCGGCGCGCGCCTCCTCGACCTGCGAGACGCGCACGGGGCCCATGGCCTGCAGCTCGTCGTCCAGCAGCTCGCGGTTGCGCTCGGACACGTTCGCGCGGATCGTCTCGACGACCGGCGTCGGCGCACCCTTCATGGCGGTCGCGAGGAGCTTCGAGTCGATGCCGCGGAGCACCTGCTGGATGTCGCGCGACTCGAGCTTGACGATGTCCTCGAACGTGAGCATCCGCGAGCGGATGTCCTCCGCGAGCTCCGGGTCGCGCGCCTCGAGGCCGTCGAGCACGGCCTTCTCGGTGGCGACGTCCGAGCGGTTGATGATCTCGACCAGGGGCGCGATGCCGCCGACGACCTCGACGCTCTCGCGCGGCGAGACCACGGCACCGGCGCGCTGGCGGAGGACGCCGGCGACGATCCCGACGGCCTCGGGGGTCGCCGTGCCCATCGTCGCGAAGGCCTGGGCGACGTCGGTGCGGACACGGTCGTCGACCCCGGCGAGCACCGCGCTCGCCTGCCCGGGCTGCAGGTGCGCGAGCACGAGGGCGATGGTCTGGGGCAGCTCGCCCTCGAGCAGGCTGACGACCTGGCCGGGTTCGGCGTCGTCGAGGAACTCGAACGACTGCCCGGCGAGGTTCGAGGCCAGCCGGTCCATCACGCCCGCGGCGCGTTCGGACCCGAACGACGCCTCGAGCAGCCCGAGCGCGGCGTCCTTGCCGCCGCGCTTCTGCACGCGGCCGCGCTGCGTGATGCGGTGGAACTCGCTCATCGTGCGGTCCACGACGGAGTCGTCCACGCGGCGCATCCGGACGATCTCGGCGCTGATCTCCTCGGCCTCGAGCTCGGTGAACTGCTTCATCACCTCGGCCGCGCGCTCGGTCTCCATCTGCATGAGGATGAGCGCGACCTTCTGCGCGCCGGTCAGGGCGCGGTCGGTGGTGCCCCCGCCGGCGGGGACCGGGACGAGCGCGCTCACACCGGCGACCGGTCGTCGAGGAGCCCGCGGAGCAGGTCGGCGGTGCGCTTCGGGTCGCGCTCGGCCAGCGCGGAGATCTCCTGCCGGCGACGCTCGGCGCTGATCTCGTCCGTCGTCAGCACCTCGGTCGGGGCGTCGTCGTGGGGCAGCGTCTGCAGCGCGACCGTCTGCGGCTCGACGGCCGGGATCGCCAGGTCGTCGGTACCGAGGGGCAGTTCGAACGTCTCACCGGCGAAGGCGTCGAGCTCACCGACGTCGACGGCCTCGCGCGACTGACGGCGGGCACGGCGGGCCAGCACGATCGCGAGCACGATCGCGGCGGCGAGGACGGCGACGACGATGCCGGCGGTGCGGATGGCCGACCACATGGCCTGCTGCTGCTCGGCCTGCTGCTGCTCCTCGAGGGCCTTGGCGGCGTCCTTCGCCGCGGAGTCGTCGAAGTCCATCATCGCGACGCGGACCTGGTCGCCCCGGGCGTTGTCGGCTCCGGCGGCGGCGGACACCAGGTCGTTGATGCTCTGCAGGTTCGCGTTCTGCACCGAGTCGGCGCGCGAGTTCAGGGCGACCGAGATGGTCTGCCGCTCGACACCACCGGCGGGGATCTGCGTCGTCTCGGTGGTCTTGTCGACGGCGTTGTTCTTCGTCGCCGACTCGTTCTTGTAGCCGTCGTCACCGGCGGCCGTGCCGTTCGTGGTGGTGCCGCCGGCGGTCCCGTTCGGCACCGCGATGTTGTCCGGACCGAGGACGCCGGTCGCACCGGCGCCCGCACCGGACCCGGAGCCGTACTCCTCCGTCGAGCTGGACTCGTTGAGGGCGACCGCGCCGCCCTTCGGCTGGGCGAAGCTCTCCGACGTCCGGGTGCCCGACTGCTGGTTCATCGTCGCCGAGACCACGACGCTCGCGTTGCCCGGTCCGAGCGTGGTGTCGAGCAGGTCCTGGATCTTCTTCCGGGTGGCCGCGTCGTAGTCGGCCGCCTGGTCGGCGCCACTGCCGGTCGCTCCGGTACCGACCGCGGAGAGGGTCTGGCCCTTCTGGTCCACGACGGAGACGTCGGTGGGCTGCATCCCCTCGACCGCGGCGCTCGTCAGGTGCACGATCGACTGCACCTGGTCCGTGGTGAGCTGCGCGCCGTTCTCGGTCGCGACGAACACCGACGCCGTCGGGTCCTTCTCCTCGGACACGAAGACGGTCTTCTCGGGGATGGCGAGCTGCACGGTGGCGGCCTTCACGCCGTCCATCGACGAGATCGTCTTCGCCAGCTCGCCCTCGATCGCCCGCTTGTAGGTGACGTCCTGCTGGAACTCCGAGCTCGTCACGCCCATCTTGTCGAGCAGCGAGTATCCGCCCTCGTTCGACGACGGCAGGTTGTTCGACGCCGCCTTGAGCCGCTCCGAGTACACCTTGTCCTGCGGCACGAGGATCGTCGCGCCGCCGTCGGTCAGCTGGTACGGCACGCCGTCGGTCGTCAGCTGGTCGGTGATCGAGCTCGCGTCGGCTGCGGCCAGTCCGGTGAAGAGCGGCGCGTAGGACGCCTTGCCGAGCCAGCTGGCGAGGGCGATCCCGCCGAGCACGAGTGCGGCGACGCCGATCAGCGCGATGGTGCGCTGCGCGGCGGAGAAGCCCTTCACGTAGGCGACGAGCCGCCCCCACGTGTTCTGCATCGCGGCGGGCATCAGGCCTGCATCCGCATGATCTCGTTGAACGCGTCGACGCCCTTGTTGCGGACGGCTGCGACGAGCTCGAGGGTGACCTGGGCACGGGTGGACGCGATGGTGGCGTCGTGGATGTCGTCGAGGTTGCCCGTGACGGCCTTGAGCGCCAGGGTCTTCGAGTCGCTCTGCAGCTGCTGGAGCCCGTCGACCGCGTTGCCGAGGCTCGCGGCGAAGCCGTCGCCGCCGGAGGCCGGCTGGACCGCGCCGGCGCCCGCGGCACCGCCGAGCGCTCCGGCACCGGTCGCAGCGTCCGCGGCGCCGGCGAACGCACGGGTCATCGCGTTGGTGGTCACACCGTTCAGTGCGTCGATGGGCATCAGTTCTTCCCGATCTGCAGTGCCGCCTCGTAGGCGGTCTTGGCACGGTCGACCACGGCGGCGTTCGCCTGGTACCCGCGCTGGGCCATGATGAGGTCCGCCATCTGCGTGCCGAGGTCGATGTCCGGCATGCGGACGTAGCCCTCCGCGTTCGCGAGCGGGTTGTCCGGGTCGTAGGTCACGCGTCCGGCGGCGCTGCCGAACGCTGCGCCCTTGACGTAGGCGCCCGACGTGCCGGCGCCCTCCTGGACCTCGACGTAGCGGGCCTGGAACGCGGAGTCGTCCATCGAGCGGACCGTGTTGACGTTGGCGATGTTGTCCGAGATCGCGTCGAGCCACTTCCGGTGCACGGTCATGCCGGTGCTCGCGATGCCGATCGCGTCGAAGGTCGTCACGAGTTCGTCCGCATCGCGGCGCGGAGGGCCGTCGCCTCGCCGCCGACCGCCTGGGTGGCGAACTGGTAGCGCAGGACCGTGTCGACGTTCGACAGGGTCTCCTGGTCGAGGTTGACGTTGTTGCCGATCTCGTTCGTCGGCTCGAGGCTGCGCGCGGTGGTCGCGGTCGCGTGCCCGTCACCGTGCACGATCGACTGCGCGAGGGCGTCCTCGAAGCGCACCTTCTCGGCGTGGTAGTTCGGCGTGTTGATGTTCGCGACGTTGTTCGCGATGGTGCGCTGTCGCAGCGACAGCCCGTCGAGCGCGCTCTGCAGCGCGACGCTCGTCACGGAATCGAACACGGGTGGCCCGTCCCCTCGGTGTGCGGCGTCGTGCGACGTCGCCGATTGGCGGTGGCCGATCCGTGGCCGAACGAGTGAGCGATCCGTGCTCGGAGGGCGCTGTCGGCGGCGGCGCTGGGGACGTTAGGGCTCGCCCCGAACGGGGGGCGGGGCCTGGCTGCGGCGGCGGGGCTCGTTGAACACTCGTCGCGTGCTCCGCTGTGGTGCGACGAAGCCGCTGTCGTCCGACGACGCATCTGTCGTCCCGGCCGGAGGTGCGCGACGGCCCACGACCGACACGACGGAACCGCTGTCGTGCGACGACGCATCTGTCGTCGTGCTCGCTCGAGCAGGCGCGCCTCAGGCGGAGGCGTCCAGGTACACGGAGCCGCGCGGCTCGTCCGTCGCCGCGACCTGACGGAGCGCGCCGAGGTGCTCCAGGGTCTGCCGTCGCTCGGTCTCGAGCGTCGACATCCGGTCGCGCTGCGCGGCCAGCAGCCGGGAGGCACGACCCACCAGCGCGCGCGGCACCGGTCCGAGCGTGGTCGGTACGACCCACGGGGTCGCGTCGAGGACGATCGCTGCGGTGCCGTCCGTGGTCGCGTCGATCGTGGTCAGCTCGTGCTCGAGGGCGTCGAGCACCGCGGCCCACGCACCGTCGGCGGTCTCCGCGGCGGGAGTGGGGTGCGGGTCAGGCGACACCGAGCGCTCCCCCGGTGCCGACCTGCGGCGCCTGGGTCGTCGGCAGCGCCGCGGCGGCCTCGTGCCACGACTGGCGCAGCGGCTCCAGGATCCGGATGCAGTCGCGCGTCGCCTGCACGTCGCGGTGCACGTTCGCGGTGATCAACGACGTCGACGCGTAGTTGTAGATCGCGAGGAGCCCCTCGCCGCCGTCCCACACGTCGATACGGAGCGTGGACGACAGCTCGCCGACGATGGCCTGGGCGTGCAGCAGCTGCTCGCGCGCGGCCTCCCAGTCGGACGTCGTCTGCGCGGCCTCGGCGCGGTGCAGGTCGAGGAGCAGCCGGTCGTAGAGCATCGTGACGAGCTGTGCTGGCGTCGCCGAGAGCACGGCCTCGTTCGTGTACTGCGCTCGGCGCTGGTCGGTCACCGTGCGGGGCTGTGCGGCCTGACGGAAGGCGGCGGACTGCAGGTCGAAGGCGTTCATGGTCGTTCCCGTCACTTCGACGTCGATGCCAGCTGGCTGGAGAGCCACGCCGACTGGGACTGGAGCTTGCTGAGGCTGGTCTCGAGGGCGGAGTACTGCGCCTGCAGCGTGGCCCGTCGTGCGGTGAGCCGGTCCGACCAGTTGTCGATCTGCGTCGTCAGGTCCTTCGCGACCGACTGCTGCCCGGTGATCGAGGTCGTGATCGACCCCGTGTACTTGTCCGACGCGGCCGTCGCCGCGGCGCCGACGTTCGTCGCGACGCCGGACAGCATGGCCTGGGTGCCCTGCGGGTCGTCCGCCAGGGCCTTCTGGAAGACCGCGGCGTCGAAGCTGAAGGTGCCGTCCTTCTGGATGACGATGCCGATGGACGACGGCGACTTCCCGTTGACCGGCGTCGACATCGTCGTGGTGAGGCGCTGTACCGCGTCGCGGGTCGTGCCGTCCCCGGTCAGGACCCCGGCCTTCGTCGACGTGGTGCCGGTGGTCGGACTCGTGGTGCTCGTCACCGCCGTGTTCGTGGCGTAGTACGAGGTGATGGCGTTGAGTGCGTCGACGAGTCCGGACGCGACGGCCTGGGCCTTCGTGGTGTCCTGCGCGACCGTGACGGTCACCGGGTCGGTGGTGGTCTGCGTGACCGTGACGTCGAGCCCCGGCAGCAGGTCGTCGAACGTGTTCGTGGCGCTCGTGACCGTCTGCGCGGCGGCGGTCCCCGCCCACAGGGTCACGCTGGCGTCCTTGCCCTGGGTGACGACGGCGGCCCCCGGCTGGGTGAAGACGTTCGTCGCGGTACCGGCCGTCACGTCGTCGGACGAGCCGCGGTACAACGCGAATGAGGCCGCTGCGCCGGTCTTCGTCGCGCTGAGCTGCAGGCGGTAGAGCTTCGTGCCGTCGGTGTCGGTCCCGGCCGCGACCTTCGTCGCGGTCACGCCGGCGCCGGCCTTGTTGATCGCGGTGACCGCGTCGTCGAGCGACCCCGAGGCCGGTGTGACGGTGGTCTTCTTCCCGTCGGCACCGACGAGCGTGAGCGGCTCGGCTGCGGACGCCCAGGTCGACATCGCGGCGGTGACGCCGACGTGTGCCGCCGCGGTCGACCCGACCTGGAAGCTGACGGAGCCGGCCGAGGCCGTGGCGTCGGTCGCGACGGTGACCCCGGTGGACGAGCTCTTCGCGGCGTACACGTCGAGCGACGTGGCCTTGGCGGCGTCGCCGGCCTTCGTCGCGAGCGTCTGCACGAGCGAGTTGATCGTCTGCAGCGACGACACGAACGAGTTGGTGTCGGTGAGCTTGTTCTTGAGCAGGGTCTGTGGGACCTGCTCGATGGTCATCAGTGAGTTGATCAGGTCGGAGGTCTTGAGACCGCTGACCAGACCGTCGATCGCGAGACTGTTGCCCGAGACGGACGACGTCGACATCGCGGGGCTCCCTGTCGTCGGGGGTGGTCGTGGGTGTGGTGACGCCGCCGTCCGGAGGACTCGAACTCCTCCGGACGACGGCGTCGGTGGTGCTAGCGGAGGAGCGAGAGCACGCCCTGGGTGCTCTGGTTCGCCTGCGCGAGCATCGAGGTGCCGGCCTGGCTCAGGATGTTGTCGCGGGTGTACTTGACCATCTCCTGCGCCATGTCGACGTCGGTGATGCGCGAACCAGCAGCGGTCAGGTTCTCCTTGGCCACGTTCGTCACGTTGATGGCGTGGTCGAAGCGGTTCTGGACCGCACCGAGGCTCGAGCGAGCGGACGACACAGCGGCGATCTGCGTGTCGATTGCCTTGATGGCGAGCTGCGCCTCGCCAGCGGAGCTGAACGCGATACCGGCCTTCGACGCCGTACCGGCACCGAGGGTCGTGGCGGCGCCCGCCGAAACGGTGCCACCGTCCTTCGCAACGACGGTCAGCTTCTTGCCGTCCTTGTCAGCGACCGCGGTGAAGGAGGCCGCGAACTTGTCGTCGGCGTTCAGGGCTGCCGCGTACTCGGTGGTGTCCGCGTACTTACCGTCGGCAGCCTTCGCCGGCGTCAGGGTGCCCGTCGTGACCGTCGTCACGCTGTCACCCTTGGTGGACGTGAAAGTGCCACCAGTCAGGGTCGAAACGTCGGCCGGGGTGAACTCCTGGCCGTTGAGGACCGACAGTGACTTCGCGACGTCCGCCACGTTCGCACCGGAGAGGTCGACCGTGATCTGGCTGCTGGCGTCACCGTTCGCACCGACCTGGAACTTCATGGTGGCGTTCGAACCGTCGAGCAGGTTGAGGCCGTTGAAGTTGGTCGACTCCGAGATACGGGTGAGCTCCTTCTGGAGCTCGCCGACCTCGGTCGAGATCGCCGTACGCGACGTCTCGTTGTTCGAGTCGTTACCCGCCTGGACAGCGAGGTCGCGCATGCGCTGGAGGATCGAGTGGGTCTCGGTGAGGCCACCTTCAGCGGTCTGCACGACGGAGATGCCGTCCAGCGCGTTGCGGGCGGCGACCGTGAGGCCACCGACCTGCGACTTGAGTCCCTCGGAGATCGTCAGACCGGCAGCGTCGTCGGCAGCACGGTTGATGCGGAGACCCGTCGAGAGCTTCTCGAGGGACTTCGACAGGTCGTTCTGCGTCGAGTTGAGGTTCCGGTACGTGTTGAGTGCCGAGAGGTTGGTGTTGATGGACATACCCATGGTGGTTTCCTCCGTGAATCCTTGGGTGGTGGTGTCTGCCCGTCCATGGGCTGACATCCGTGACTCTCGGCAGGTTCGCCGAGGTCGTTAGGTGTCGGCGAGGAAATCTCCTCGCCGAAGATCAGCTGGCTGCGACGACCGTCGGCGCCGACGCGTCCTGCACCGCCCGGGCGACGCCGGCGGCGGCGTTCGCGGCGACCCGCGCCAGGTACGCACTGCGCCGCGCGGCGGTCGTGCGCGACACCGGCTCGACCGCGGTGCCGTCGCCGTAGTGCTCGGCGAGGCCGTCGCGCAGGAGCCGCATCGCCTCGGACCGCTGCTGCGACACCGCGGAGTGCGTGATCCCGAGCTCGGCCGCGACCTCGGTGACCGAGCGGTCGCCGAAGTAGACGTTCTCGACGACGTGGCGCATCCGGTCGGGCAGCGCGGCGACGGCGGCGCGCAGGTAGCGGCGCTTCTCGGCCTCGAGCAGGTCCTCACCGGGCAGCGGGTCCTCGGACGCGATGACGTCGTGCACGGTCTCGTCGATCGTGCCGACCGTCCGTGCGGCGTCGGACATGGCGTCGGCGGCGGTCTGGCGGTCGACGCCCATCGCGTCGGCGATCTCCTGCACGCCGACCGAGCGACCGAGTCGGGCGGACAGGGCCTCCTGCGTCGCGAGGGTCTCGCGGATGCGCTTCCGGGTGCCGCGCGACGCCCAGTCGGACGAGCGCATGTCGTCCGCGAGCGCACCGGTGATCCGGGTGCGGGCGTAGGCGCCGAAGGGCACGCCGAGCTCCGGGTCGAAGGCCTCGGCGGCGGCGACGAGTGCGAGCGAGCCCACGGCAGCCAGGTCGTCACGGTCGAGGTGGGTGGCCCGCGCACGGACGTCCGACACGATGTAGCCGACGAGCGGCAGGTGCTCCACGATCATCGCGTTGCGTGCGTTCCGGTCCATTGGCTTCCCCTGGTCGACGTGCTGACTGACCCGTCCGTGGGCGCGACGGACACCGGCCCTCGGGAGGCCGGTGCGGTCGACGAAGAACCACCCGGTTCCCTCCGGGCGGTGCACCCGCGCCCCTGCGACGCGGTGCGGGAGTGTCCCCCGCGGTGCGGTTCGAATGTATCGGCTGGGAAGTCACCGGTGCAGGCTGTGAACGTCCCCAGTGCGGGGGGACGCGGGGTTCCAGCGGTCCGCACTTCGGCGGACAAACCGGCACGAACCGCCGGTTCTGTCCCCCGGTCTGGGTGACGGTGCGTCCCCCGGGAGCGCACGGCCGGGAGGCGCGGCACCGCTCCGCCGAGCAGCGCCGGCCCGTCTCGTGCCCGCGTCCACCGCCGCGGTCCGCTTACGACGGACCGCTCGGCGTCGATAGTCCCCGCTGTCCACCGGAAGGCGGACCGGCACGACCCGCTGGTCGCCGACACCGATCCCGAACCGGGAGGAGCCATGAGCGTGAACGACCTGTCCGCCGTCCTCTGGCGCGAGCGCGAACTGCTCGAACTGCTCACGTTCAAGCTCGAGGAGGAGCAGCTCCTACTCGCCGCCGGGCGCTCCCGCTGGGTGTCGCACGCCAGCCGCGAGGTCGAGCAGGTCCTCGAACGGCTCCGCAGCACCGGGCTCGAGCGCGCCGCGTCGAGTGCCGCCGTCGCCGAGGAGTGGGGTGTCGACCCCGACGCTCCCCTGCGCGACGTGGTCGCCGCCGCGCCGAACGGACCCTGGGGCGAGATCCTCGCGACGCACCTCGCCGCGATGGTCGAGCTGACGACGCACATCGGCGCGCTCCGCGACGAGAACGACCGCTTCCTCCGGACGGCTGCCCAGGCCACCGAGGAGACCCTCGCCGGCTCGGTCGGCGACGCGTCCACCTACGACGCCTCGGGCAGCTCCGGCTCCCGTCCCGACGGCGCACGCCTGTTCGAGGGGACCCTGTAGCACCGTGGTGAGCACCTTCGGATCCCTCGCGACCGCCTACTCCGGCCTCACCGCGGCACGCGCCGGCATCGACGTCACCGGGCAGAACATCGCCAACGCCGGCACCGCCGGGTACACGCGCCAGCGCGTCACGCAGTCGTCGGTCCCCGCCGTGCAGACCGGTTTCGTGCACGGCACCGCTGCCCTCGCCGGGCAGGGCGTCTCCGTCGACGGCATCGCACGCCTCGGCTCCCTGACGCTCGACGCCGGCCTCCGCGCGGCGACCGGCTCGTCGGCCTGGGCACAGACCCGCGCGACCGGGCTCTCGGCGATCGAGGACGGCCTGCACGAGCCCGGGAAGAACGGTCTGTCGGCACAGCTCGACGTCTTCTGGTCCGCGTGGGGCGACCTCGCCGCGCACCCCGACGACGCGGGCGCCGCCTCGTCCGTGATCGCCGCCGCGACCACCGTCGCGACCGCCCTCGCCACCGGCTCGAGGGCGCTCGACACGCAGTGGGCGACGGTCCGTTCGACGGCCGCGACCCAGGTCGACCAGCTCAACGCCGCGGCGGAGCAGGTCGCCGGGCTGAACGTGCAGATCCGGTCGGCCCGCGCCGCCGGTGGCAGCGCGAACGAACTGCAGGACCAGCGCGACCGGCTCACGCAGCAGATCGCGGGACTCGCCGGTGGCACGGTCCGGACGAACTCCGACGGCACCGTCGACGTCCTCCTCGGCGGCAACCCGCTCGTGCAGGGCGACACCGTCCGCACCGTCGCGCTCGAGGGCGGCGCGCGTCTGGGCGACGGCGCTGCCGTGTCCCTCCGCTGGACCTCGGGCAGTGCCGGCTCGGTGACGCTCGACGGCGGCTCGATCGGTGGCGCGCTCGCACTCCTCGCCCCCGCTGCCGGCGGCACGGGCGGCGCCATCGCCGAGGCGTCAGCCGCGTACGACCGGGTCGCGACCCGACTCGCCGAGACCGTGAACACCGAGCACGCGAAGGGCACCACGCCCTCGGGTGCCACCGGAGCGCCGTTCTTCGCCCTCGCCGCGGGCACCCGGGCCGCGCAGGGCCTCTCGGTCGTCCCGACCGACGGCGACGGGCTGGCGACGCGGAACGCGGCGGGGCAACTCGACGACTCGTTCGCCGACACGCTCTCGCGACTCGGTACGGTCGCCGGGGGTGCGGACCGCACCTGGGCGAGCTTCGTGGCGGGGGTGGGCAGCGCCTCCCGGACGGCCTCGTCGGAGGCGACGCTCACCGGACTCGCCCTCACCAGCGCGCGCACGCAGCAGCAGTCCGGCGCCGGCGTGGACCTCGACGAGGAGAACGTCAACCTGCTCAGCTACCAGCACGCCTACCAGGGCGCAGCGCGCGTCCTCACCGCGGTCGACGAGATGCTCGACACGCTCATCAACCGCGTCGGACTCGTCGGGAGGGGCTGACCGTGATCACCCGTGTGACCACCCAGATGTCGATCACGGCCGCGACGGAGCGGCTGCAGGCGAACGCCGCCCGCGTCGCCGACGCCACGCAGCGCGCCACCACGCTGCAGGCGATCGCGAAGCCGTCGGACGACCCGGTCGGCACCGGCTCGTCGATGCAGGTGCGGAAGGAGCAGGCCGCCGCCGCGCAGTACACGCGCAACGCGAACGACGCGGTGGGCTGGCTCGCGACGACCGACAGTGCCCTGTCCGGCGCCCACGCGGTGCTGACGACGGTGCGGGACCTGACCGTGCAGGCCGCGAACTCCGGTGTGATGGACGACACCGCCCGCGACGCGTTCATCACGCAGTTCCGGGCGCTCAAGGCCGACCTCGAGTCCGCCGCCAACACGACCTACGGCACGCGGTCGGTCTTCGCCGGCTCCTCGACCGAGGCGACCGCCTACACGAGCGCCGACGGCTTCGCCGCTGCGACCACCGCGGTGTCCCGACGCGTCGGCGACGCCCAGACCGTGCGGGTCGACACCCCGGGGGCCGCGGCGTTCGGCTCCGGCGCGACGTCGGCCTTCGCGGTGATCGACGGCATCGTCGCCGACCTGCAGAACGGTGTGAACGTGAACCCGAAGCTCAACGACGTCGACGCGGCGTTCGGCACCCTCCGTGCGGCGCAGGCCGACGTGGGTGTGCGGCACGCGGCGGCACTGGGGGCGCAGGACGCGCTGAAGACCTCGTCCGTCGCGCTGGAGACCCGTCGCGCCGGCATCGAGGACCTCGACCTCGCCGGTGCGGTCCTCGACCTGCAGGTGCAGCAGACCACCTACCAGGCAGCCCTCGCCGTCACCGCGAAGGTCCTGCAGCCGACCCTGATGGACTACCTCCGATGAACATCGACCTGACCTTCCCCACGCCCCCGTTCGGGCTGTCGCCGGCACCCGTGTTCACCCTGGAGCCCGTCGAGGGTGTCGAGGGGCTCTTCGCCCTGCACGGCGACGACGCCCGGCTGTTCCTGCTCGACGCCGCGGTGCACCTGCCCGACTACGCGCCCGAGCTCACCGACGAGCAGGCGGCCCTGATCGGCCTGACCGACCCCGCCGACGCGATGCTGCTCGTGGTCGCCAACCCGGGGGCGTCCGGCACGACGGTGAACCTGCTCGCGCCGGTCGTCGTGCACGCGCGCACGGCCGTCGGCGCCCAGTTCATCCTCGAGGACCAGGACCTGCCGCTGCGTGCGCAGCTCGCGCGGCGGTAGCGCGGCGGCCCTGGCGCACGCTGCGGGCGCGGGGAGCGGGGCTCGCTGGCTGGCGCTGTCGTACGACTCACCCGCTGTCGTACGACAACGGATTCGTCGTACTTCTCGCGAGACCGCGGCCCCTCGCGGCTGACACGACAGATCCGCTGTCGTACGACATCAACGTTGTCGCACTCCTCGCCACCGTCACTCCTCCACAGCCGGGAGGTCCGGCTCACCATCCCCAGTTCAGCTCTCCCCCGCCGGTCTCGCCGGTCCACGGCGCGACGCTTACGGACATGCACGAACGAGTCCTCGCCGTCCCGCTGATCCGGACGAGTCGCTTCCCCTCCGCAGAGCGCCGCGCACTGCAACGTCGAGCACAGCGCGGCGAGCTCCGGCCTATCCGGCCCGGTGTCCTGGTCGATCCAGCAGCGATCACCGACCTCCTGCCAGAGGAACACCACCTCTTGCTGGTGCGCGCCACCGCACACCGCATCCAGCCCCCGAGACTGCTGGCACATCGCAGCGCTGCACTCGCGTACGGGCTCCCCCTCGTCGGTGCCCCACCGGACCGCGTGGAACTGCGGGATCCGCGGCGTTCTCGCGTGGAGACGACGACGTACCAGCGAGTCCGGCCAACCGTCGCGCGTGCGCCCCGCGGCCGATGGGAGGGGACGCCGCCATACACCCCCTCCAGGTTCGGAGGGCTCACGGTCGAACCGCTCGTCGACGTCCTGGTGGACATGGCCGTGACCGAACCGCTCGGCGCAGTGCTCCCGGCCGTCGACGCGGCGTTGCACGATCGCCGTGTGCTCCCGGAGATGCTGGCGGAGGCGGCCGACACGGTCACCGTTGCACGTGACAAGGCGGCGACGGCGCTCGGGATGGGGTCGGCGCTGTCCGACTCTCCGGCGGAGTCGGTGTGCCGGGTGCGCTTCCGACTGCTCGGGACGCCGGAGCCCGTCCAGCAGCACGTCTTCAGCCGCGCGGGAGACCGGACGGCAGTCGTCGACTTCTGGTTCCCGGACCAGGGCGTCGTCGTCGAGGTCGACGGGCGGGCGAAGTACGGCGACGGTGCGGACGCCGCCGCCGCACACTGGCAGGAGAAGCAGCGCGAGGACTTCATCCGGTCGTTCCCCGAGGTCCGCACGGTCGTCCGGGTCGTCTGGGCCGACCTGATGGAACCCGAGCGCTTGCGCGCGAAGCTCCTCCGAGCGGGTGTGCCGTGCCGGTGACGACGACCTGCACGACCACCGAGCCGGCGCGCGCGGCGTCCTGCGAGTGCGGAGCTCCCACCGCGTCGGCGTACGTTCTGCGTCATGGCCCGACAGCACAACGACGGGGCGATCGTGCCGATGCCGCCCGCCCCGGTCCAGTCCGACACCCGCGACGACCGCACCCCCGCACCCGAGAACCCCACGGGGTGGACCAAGATGCTCGACCGCGTCATCGCCGTGCAGCGTCCCGTGGTGGTCGCGCACGTGAACGCCGTGCGGCGTCGCCACCCGGATGCGAGCCCCGCCGAGGTCATCCAGATCCTCGAGCGGCAGTACCTCACAGCGGTGACCACGGGTGGTGCTGCCGTGGGAGCGAGTGCGGTGATCCCCGGGGTCGGCATGGCAGCGGCGCTCGGCCTCAGCGGTGCCGAGACGGTCGGCTTCCTCGAGGCCACGGCACTCTTCGCGCAGTCGGTGACCGAGGTGCACGGCATCGCCCTCGAGGACCCGGAACGCTCGCGCACCCTCGTGATGGCCCTCATCCTCGGCGCTCCGGGGACGCAACTCGTCAAGCAGCTCGCCGGTCAGGCCACCGGGGGCCAGGCACGCTCGGCGTTCTGGGGCGAGATGGTGACCGCCTCCCTGCCGAAGCAGGTGGTGAGCGGCATCGGTGGCAAGGTCCGCGACCAGTTCATCAAGCGCTTCGCAGCGCGGCAGGGCGCCTCGGTCCTCGGCCGTGCGCTGCCGTTCGGCATCGGCGCGGCCGTCGGCGGCCTGGGCAACCACGCACTCGGCAAGAAGGTCGTCCAGGCGTCCCGCGAGGGCTTCGGACTGCCACCGCGGCACTTCCCCGTCGTCCTCGAGACGAAGCCGACGAAGCTGACGAAGGAGCGCGGCCGTGGGGCGAAGGACCGAGCGGCCGGCGACGGACGAACGGACGAGAAGGAACGTCGAGCGCTGCCGTGGCGCCGGAAGGAGCGAGACGACGAGGACCTCTGGGCGGACACGCCGCACCGTGACCCCCAGCACGACCGCGAGGTACCCGACGGGCGCGGCTGACGTCGCACGGCTGACGGCGCGCGGCTGACGGACGGGAGGCGCGGTGCCAGCGTGCACCGCGCCTCCCGTCCGTGCGCGGTCCGCGTCCGTCGACGGTCAGCGCCGTCGACAGGCTCCGTCAACAACTGCCGATGCCCGACGTCCGGCGACCGTCGACTGATGGCGCCCGTCGACGGGCCGCCTCGGTCAGCGCGTCACCGGGTCACGAGCGCCGCTTCGGCGTCCGCACCACCTGCCCGGCGTGCGCGAAGCCCCCGCCGAAGCCGAACAGCAGCGCCAGGGTGTCCTCCGGCAGCTCCCCGCGGTGCCACGCCTTCGACAGCCCGAGCGGCACGCTCGCGGCCGAGGTGTTCCCCGACTCGACCACGTCCCGCACGACGTACTTGTCCCCGCCGCCGAGTGCCTCGGCCAGGGGCTCGATGATGCGCAGGTTCGCCTGGTGGAAGGCGAGGACGCCGATGTCGTCGAGCGTCACTCCGGCTGCGTCGACGACCGCGCGGGCGTGTCCCTCGGCCTCCGTGATCGCCCAGCGGTAGATCGACCGACCCTGCTGCGTGAAGTACTCGGGGTCGCGCGTGACCAGCACGGCCTCGTTGAGGTGCGGCACGCTCCCCCACGACACGGGTCCGATCTCCGCGGTGTCGGCAGCACCGATCACCACGGCTCCGGCACCGTCGCCGACGAGCACGCATGTCGAGCGGTCCGTCCAGTCGGCGATGCTGGACAGGGTCTCGGAGCCGATCACGAGGGCGGTGTCCGAGGCGCCGACGCGGATCGACTGGTCGGCGAGGGCCATCGCGTACTCGAAGCCGCTGCACGCCGTGTTGATGTCGATGGGTGCCGGACCGTTCGCCATCCCGAGCGCCGCGGCGACCCGTCCGGCCGTGTACGGCGACCGCTCGCGGTGCGTGGTCGAGGCGACGATCACGAGCCCGATGTCGGAGGGCTCGAGACCGGCGTCGGCGACGGCCATCCGGCCGGCCTCGATCGCCATCGACACGACGCTGTCGTCGGGGCCCGCGATCCGGCGGGTCCTGATGCCGGTGCGGGTGGTGATCCACTCGTCGTTCGTGTCGACCATCGTCGACAGTTCGTCGTTGGTGAGGACCCGGTCGGGTTGGTGGTGGCCGAAGCCGAGGATCCGGCTGCCACGGAGTGCTGGCGTGTTCACCCGCGGCACGCTACTCCCCTCGGTCCACGGCGCATGCCGGGCGGAGCATGCACGAACGAGTCGACAGCCGGTCCGGACGCCGCGCAACCGCGGCCGTCGCCGGCGCGGTCACCCCCACGCGACCGTCGCCGGTCCGGTCACCGCCGCGCCGCTGCCGTCGCTCGGTCGTTCGCCCGCTTGATCGCCTGGACGAGTTCGTCCTTGTCCATCGTCGAGCGGCCGCTGACGTCGAGGCGCTTCGCGACCTCCATCAGGTGCGCCTTCGAGGCGTTCGCGTCGACGCCGCCCTGGGTCTCCCCGGAGCCGCGCGTGCCCGCCGCGCCGGAGTCCGACGGGCCGGAGGAGTCCTTCTCCTCCCAGTGGTCGCCGACCTTCTCGTACTCGTGCTTGACGGCGGCGTAGGCGGTGCGGTGTGCGCGCTCTCCCGGACCGTACGTCTCGTTCGCCGAGTCGAGCGTCTCGGCGAAGATGTCCTGCGCGTGCTCCGGCGACCGCTGCAGGGTGCTGGGGATCTCGTCCTTCGCGGGCATGGTGCGTCCTTCCGTGTGGGGTGCATCGGCCGCGCTCCGTGGAGGACGGCTCGTCCCGTTCTACGCCGGGCGCATGACCGGCACCCGCAGGGCCTGGTTCGCACACCCGCACCCGCGTAGACCGGAGGCATGGACTACACACACCTCGGACGGACAGGGCTGTCGGTGTCACGAGCGGTGCTCGGCACGATGAACTTCGGACCGGAGACCAGCGAGGACGACTCGCACGCGATCATGGACCGGGCGCACGAGCTCGGCGTGAACTTCTTCGACACCGCCAACGGCTACGGCGGCTCGGTGGGCAAGGGTGCCACCGAGGAGATCATCGGCCGCTGGTTCGCGAAGGGCGGCGGTCGACGCGAGAAGACCGTCCTCGCGACGAAGGTCTACGGCGAGATGACCGACTGGCCGAACGGCGGCAAGCTGAGCGCGCTGAACATCCGGCAGTCGCTCGACGCGAGCCTCCGTCGGCTGCAGACCGACCACGTCGACCTGTACCAGTTCCACCACGTCGACCGGGCGACCCCGTGGGACGAGATCTGGCAGGCGATCGACGTCGCCGTGCAGCAGGGCAAGGTGCTCTACGTCGGATCGTCGAACTTCGCCGGGTGGCACATCGCGCAGGCGCAGGAGGCAGCCGTACGCCGGGGCAGCCTCGGCCTGGTGAGCGAGCAGTCGATCTACAACCTCGTCGTGCGCGACGTCGAGCGCGAGGTCCTGCCCGCCGCCCGTGAGTACGGCATCGGGGTCATCCCGTGGTCGCCGTTGCAGGGCGGACTGCTCGGCGGGGTCATCGAGAAGACCGAGAACGGCTCCCGACGCCTGTCCGGCCGCAGCGCGGAGTACGTCGAGGGCCACCGCGACCAGCTCACCGCGTACGAGTCGCTCGCGAAGGAGCTCGGTCACACCCCGGGCGAGCTGGCCCTGGCGTGGCTGCTGCACCAGCCCGGTGTGACGGCGCCGATCACCGGCCCGCGCACGATGGAGCAGTGGGAGTCCGCGGTGCGCGCCGTCGACATCCGACTCGAACAGCGCGCCCTCGACCGGCTCGACGAGATCTTCCCGGGCCACGACACCTCGCCGGAGGACTACGCCTGGTGACCTGACAGCGCGGCGCACCACGCGCCGTGGTCGCGACCACCGGACGGGAGGCGCGGTGGGTCCGCCCCGCACCGCGCCTCCCGTCCGTGGCAGGCACCACCCGCCGTGGTCGCGACCACTGTGACCGGCACCGCACACGACGACGGGCCCCGCGCCTGCTGTGTGCGCGGGGCCCGTCGTCGTGCGGGTGGTGCGGTGTCTAGCGGACCGAGACCGGGGTCTCGTCGCGCTCTTCGTAGAGGACGTAGCCCTCTTCACCGTGGACCGCGGTGTCGATGCCGGCGACCTCGTCCTCGGTCTTCACGCGGAAGCCGATCGTCTTCTCGATGGCGAAGCCGATCACGAAGGCCAGGACGAACGAGTAGACCAGGACGGCTGCGGCGGCGACGGCCTGCTTGCCGAGCTGCTCGAAGGAGCCCGAGTAGATGAGACCGGTGTCGTCGGCGAAGAAGCCGAGGTAGAGCGTACCGAAGATGCCGCCGACGAGGTGGACGCCCACGACGTCGAGCGAGTCGTCGAAGCCGAGCTTGTACTTGAGGTCGATCGCGAAGCAGCAGACCACACCGGCGAGGAAGCCGAGCAGGATGCCCCAGCCCGGGGTGAGCGCGGCGCAGGCCGGGGTGATCGCGACGAGACCGGCGACGGCACCCGAGGCAGCACCGACGGAGGTGGCCTTGCCGTCCTTGAGCTTCTCGATGAGGAGCCACCCGAGGATCGCGGCGGCCGGAGCGGCGAGCGTGTTCACCCAGGCGAGGGCGGCGATGCCGTCAGCGGCGCCCTCCGAGCCGGCGTTGAAGCCGAACCAGCCGAACCAGAGGATGGCCGCACCGAGGAGCACGAAGGGCGGGTTGTGCGGCTTGTGCGCGCCCTTGGCGAAGCCGACGCGCTTGCCGAGCACGAGCGCCAGGGCGAGACCTGCGGCGCCGGCGTTGATGTGCACCGCGGTGCCACCGGCGAAGTCGATGACGCCCCACGTGGCGAACATGCCCGAGGTGAGGTTGAAGACCCAGGAGGCGACTGGGAAGTAGACGACGGTGACCCAGACGCCGGCGAAGATCATCCACGCGCCGAACTTCGCGCGGTCGGCGATCGCGCCGGAGATCAGGGCGACGGTGATGATCGCGAAGGTGGCCTGGAAGCCCACGAACGCCATCGACGGGTACGCGGCGTTGATCGTCGAGGCCTTGGCCTCCTCGAACGCCTGGCCGAGGCCGATCTGGTTCCAGTCGATGCTGAAGAACCCGACGATGCCTGCGACGTTCGTGCCCTCGCCGTGGTTCGCGAAGGCGATCGCGTAGCCGTAGAGCACCCAGAGGACGCCGACCAGGGCGATCGCTCCGAAGGACATCATCATCATGCTGATGACGGACTTGGCCTTCACCAGGCCGCCGTAGAAGAAGGCCAGGCCGGGTGTCATGAACAACACCAGCGCCGCCATGATCAACACGAATGCCGTGTTGCCCTGATCAAGCATCTGTTCACCTCTCGCGATTGCAGTGCGGCTCTCGGGACCGCCCTCGGGTGCTGACGAGTCTGGCGAGGCGACGTTTCGCGAGGGAGCACGATGTGTTTCGCGGGTGTAACGCGTGGGGCTCCCGTGTGAACGGTGTGTTTCCGGACACCGGATGACGGGTCCGACACCGCTGACGGGACGCCGCGAGGGCCGGACGGACGCGCGCGTCGGACGGGAGGCCCGTGGCGGTGTCGCCACGGGCCTCCCGTCCGACGGTGGCTCAGTCGGCCGCGCGGGACAGCGCGACCACGCGCGACGCGGCCCGCAGGTACTTCTTGCGGTAGCCGCCGTCGAGCATCGCCTGCGGGTACACCTGGTCGAGCGGCGTACCGGACGCGACGATGCGCACCTGCGCGTCGTAGAGGCGGTCGACGAGCGCCACCCAGCGCAGTGCGTCGGTCTGGTCGGTGAACGCCTGCACGTCGGTGAGCCCGACGGCGTCGAGCCCGTCCACCAGCGCGACGTACTTCGACGGGTGCACGGTCGCCAGGTGGTCCACGACCGCCCGGAAGTCGTCGAGCGTCGTCGCACCACCGGGCAGTGCACCGACGACGTCCCCGACCACCCGCGCCGACTCGTCCACGGCCCGACGGCGGTAGTCGAGCCCGTCGATCCGCATCGTCTCGAACCGGTCGGACATCGCCTGGATCTCGCGCAGGAAGTCCTGCGCGGCGAACCGGCCCTCGCCCAGCGCACCGGGCGGGGTGTTCGACGTCGCCGCGAAACGCGTGCCCGACTCGGACAGCTCCTTGATGAGTCGGGTCATCACCATCGTGTCGCCCGGGTCGTCGAGCTCGAACTCGTCGATGCACACCAGGGACGTCCCACGGAGCAGGTCGACCGTGCCCTGGAACCCGAGCGCGCCGACGAGCGCGGTGTACTCGATGAACGTACCGAACGTCTTCCGCGACGGCTCCGCGTGGTAGGCCGCGGCGAGCAGGTGCGTCTTGCCGACACCGAACCCGCCGTCGAGGTACACGCCGGAGCGCGCCGGCTGGACCGGCTCGCGGCGGCGGCCGAACAGTCCGCGCCGCGCTGGCTCCGGCCGCGTCGCGACGAAGGCCTCGACCGCGTCGCGCACCGCCGCCTGCGACGGGTACTCGGGGTCCGGCCGGTAGCTGGCGAACGACGCGTCGGCGAACTGCGGCGGCGGGACGAGCGCGGCGGCCATCTGCTGCGGCGTCACCTGCGGATCACGGTCGACGAGGTGTGCAGGCAAGTGTGGCCCCTCCGGGAAGCATGTCGTGCGGTGTCACGTTGCAGGTGGCGGTCGGTACGTCCGCGTACCGTTGCCCGCGGGCACCGAGGACCGATCCTATGCCTCGCCCGCCCCGCTCGTCCCGCAGCCTGGAGGTACCCCCGATGACCGCACCGGTCGACCCGTCCGAGAAGTTCGCCGCCTACGCCCACCCCGAGCGCCTGGTGTCGACCGAGTGGCTCCAGGAGCAGCTCGACGCCGGTGCCGGGTCCCCCGACCTCGTGGTCGTCGAGTCCGACGAGGACGTCCTGCTCTACGAGACGGGCCACGTCCCCGGCGCGGTGAAGATCGACTGGCACACCGACCTCAACGACCCCGTCCAGCGCGACTACATCGACGGCGAGGCCTTCGCCCGGCTCGTCGGCGGCAAGGGCATCGGCCGCGACACCACCGTCGTGATCTACGGCGACAAGAACAACTGGTGGGCCGCGTACGCCCTCTGGGTGTTCACGCTGTTCGGCCACGAGGACGTCCGGCTGCTCGACGGTGGCCGGGCGAAGTGGATCGCCGAGGACCGCGCGGTCACGACCGACCGTACCGAGGTCACCCCGGTCGAGTACCCCGTCGTGGAGCGCCGCGACGAACAGGTCCGCGCCTTCAAGGAGGACGTGCTCGAGCACCTCGGCAAGCCGCTCATCGACGTGCGCAGCGCCCCCGAGTACTCCGGCGAGCGCACCACGGCCCCGGACTACCCGGAGGAGGGCGCCCTGCGCGCCGGACACGTCCCGACCGCCGTGAACATCCCCTGGGCCACCGCGGCCGCTCCCGACGGCACGTTCAAGAGCCGGCAGGAACTGGACGCCGTCTACCGCGACGGCGCCGGCATCGGGGGCGCCGACGAGGTCATCGCCTACTGCCGCATCGGCGAGCGCTCGAGCCACACCTGGTTCGTGCTGCAGCACCTGCTCGGCTACGACAACGTCCGCAACTACGACGGTTCGTGGACCGAGTGGGGCAGCGCCGTGCGCGTCCCGATCGCCACGGGCACCGAGCCGGGTACCGTTCCCACCCGATGAGCACCGAACTCCCCCGCCCCCTCGCCGAGATCCGCGACGACTTCCTCGAACTCTCGCAGCAGGACCGCCTCCAGCTGCTCCTCGAGTTCTCCGACGAGCTGCCTGCGCTGCCCGAGCGGCTGCAGGGGCACGAGGACGAGCTCGAGCGTGTCGAGGAGTGCCAGTCCCCTGTCTTCATCACCGTCACGGTGGGTGCGGAGGGCGATGCGCCGGACGTGGTCCGGATGCACGCGACGGCGCCGCGCGAGGCACCGACCACCCGTGGCTTCGCGTCGATCCTGGCGCAGGGGCTGTCCGGGTTGTCCGTACCCGAGGTCCTGGCGGTCCCGGTGGACTACCCGCTGACGCTCGGACTCACCGAGGCGGTCAGCCCGCTGCGGATCCGGGGCATGGTCGGCATGCTCGGTCGGGTGCAGCGGCAGGTGCAGGCGGCCGCTGCGGACTGATGGCGGTCTCCTGACGGACGGGAGGCGCGGGGGCGGGCCGCCCCCCCCCCCCCCGCCCCGGGGCCCC
>NZ_JAMAXX010000078.1:0-206 GCF_023712625.1 Curtobacterium sp. ODYSSEY 48 V2 | reverse complement strand
ACTCTCCGTAAAAAATTACAGATCCGACACCCGAAAGCGCCGAACCGAGTTGATTCTGACTGTTGACTGTCTACTGACAATCTTCAATCCAAAAGGAATTGTCTCCGACGACCACAACCAAAGCTGCGATCGCACGGGGTCAAAATAATTGGCATTGACAATGTGCACGCTGTTGAGTTCTCAAGGACCAGACGCACCCCCCACTC
>NZ_JAMAXX010000077.1:0-255 GCF_023712625.1 Curtobacterium sp. ODYSSEY 48 V2 | reverse complement strand
GAGGCCGACAGGCGTAGTCGATGGACAACGGGTTGATATTCCCGTACCGGCGAACAACCGCCCAAGCTAATCCAGTGGTGCTAAGAGTCCTAACCCGGGTTACCGGATCCCTTCGGGGTGATGGTGTGCGGTCTAACGCTCGACCCCATGCTGGTGCGGCTAGCGTATGAACAGGTGTGACGCAGGAAGGTAGCTGAGCCAGGCGATGGTATCCGTAAGGTGAACCTGGTGTAAGGATGTAGGGCTGACGATAGG
>NZ_JAMAXX010000007.1:0-246623 GCF_023712625.1 Curtobacterium sp. ODYSSEY 48 V2 | reverse complement strand
ACCGCGCCGATCATCGGCGCGACGAAGGAGCACCACATCGACGACGCGGTGGCGGCGGCCGCGATGGAGCTGACGCCCGATGAGGTGTCGCGACTCGAGTCCGCCTACACCCCGCGGGTGCCGTCCGGTTTCTGACGCGACCCGACGACGGACGGGAGGCGGGGTGCCAGCTGGCACCGCGCCTCCCGTCCGTTCCGTGGTGCGGTCTACTTGCCGATCTTGTCGTCGGCTGCGTGCTCCGCCTTGTCGATCTGGTCGCCGTGGCCACCGCCGGTAGCCTTGTCGGCCGCGTCCGCGGCCTTGCCGAGACCGGCGTCGGTCGCCTGCTCGCCCTTGTCGCTGTCCGCGAAGTCCTTGGCCTTGTCACCGAGGTCACTCATGTCGTGCTCCCTTGCTCGTCGGATCTGACTGGTCTGACGCTGCGCCGGTCGGCCCGGACGGGCTCCCAGGTGGGGTGACCGGGTCTCAGGCGACGATCTGCACGACCGTGCCGAGCGGGAGTGCGTCGACGGCATCGACCGCGTCGCCGTCGAGTCGGACGCAGCCGTGCGACACCGCACCACGCGCCACGGGTTGGTAGTGCACTCCGATCAGTCCGCCGTCCGTGCCGCCGTAGGGCTCGTCTGCGGCAGCGGAGTGCAGCGTGGTCAGCTGGATCGGGTGCACGGTCTGGTCCTGGGCGGGGTCGAGGTACCGGGCCTGGATGTACCCGATGACGCCGGTCGGGGTCGGGGTGCCCCCGGCGCCGACCCCCGCGGGGAAGTCGTGCAGGGTCGTGCCGTCCGCGTCGACGATCGACACCGTCTGCTTGCCCACCGAGATCACGACGTGGTCGGGGAGCGATCGGCTCCGGTGCAGGAGGTCCCGTCGGATCCAGGCCGCGCTCTGTGCGGCAGCGGCACCGTTCGTCGCGGACGGTAGCGCCTGCCGCGCAGGGGTCAGGACCATGGCCCAGTCGCCGGACACCTGCACGGGGACGACGACGGTCGCCTGGCCCAGGAAGTTCTTCGCGGCGAGCCGCGCGACGGGCTGGGCGTGGTCCTCGCCGTAGAGCGGCGCGTCGGACGAGATCGTGTACGCCTCGTCGGCCACCTCGGGGATCGTGGACTCGTAGTAGGGGATCAGGCCGCCGATGACGGCGTCGTACTTCGCCTCCGGCAGGATCGCGACCTGCGCTGCGGTCGGTGCGGCGTAGGGCGTGCTCGTGGCGGTGGCGCTGGACGTCGCCGACGGCTTCGTCTCCGCCGTGGTGCCGTGCCCGGTGCAGCCGGCGAGGCCGAAGGTCAGGAGCAGTGCGGCGCCGAGCGCCGGGATCGTGAGGCGGACGGTTCGGGTGAGGGTCATGCGGTGTTCCTCCGGTGGGCCGCGGACGAGGTGCGACCGCTGGTCGCGCCCCGTCCGCGGACCGCTGTGTGGTGACTAGCCGGCGACGACCGGGAGGGTCCCGGTGGGTCGCGCCGGCGTCGTGCCGGTGCCCGTGCTGGCACCCGGTGTGGTGCCGGTGCCCGGAGCAGTGCTCGTCCCGACCGCCGGCAGGGTGATCGAGAAGTCGATGGTGTCGACGACGGTCGCATCGCTGTCGACCTCGCCCACCGTGAGCTCCTGCTCCGTCGCCGCCGAGTCGGAGAACGTGCCCGTGGTCGTCCACGTCCCGTCCGCCTGCACGAGGGTCGGCGGAGCGACGACGTCGCCGTCGGCGTCGACGACCGCGATCGCGTCGCCGGGGGTGCCCTTGCCCGAGAAGGTCACCGTCCGGGAAGCGACGGTGGAACCGTCCTTCGGCGTGACCAGGGTCAGGGGCGTCGTGACGGGGGTGGAGGCTGCCGGCAGGGTGATGGTGAAGTCGACCGTGCCCTGACCCTGCGCGCCACCGACCTGGTTCACGGACAGCTTCTGGACGACGGCAGCCGAGTTGCTGAACGTGCCCGTGGTCGTCCAGGTGCCGTCTGCTCCGACGAGGACCTGCGGGGCGACCCGGTCGCCGTCGGCGTCCAGGGTGTTCACCAGGTCGCCGGGGGTACCGGTGCCGGTGAACGTGACGGTGCGCGACCCGACGGTCGAGCCGTCCTTCGGGCTGGTCAGCGAGAACTGGTCGGCCGGCGCCACCGCGGGGAGCGTGATGTCCACCGTCGTGTCGCCGGCGCCGCTGCCCCCACGGACGTCAGTCACGCGGACGGCCTGCTGCCGCGCCGCCGTCGACGGGAAGGTGACCGTGGCGGACCACGTCTGATCGGCCCCGACGACGACGACGCCGGTGAGGCGCTGGTCGTTCGTGCCGAGGAGGTTGACGGTGTCGCCCTGCTGACCGGTGCCGGTGAAGGTGACGGTGCGCGAGTCGACGGTCGAGCCGTCCTTCGGGCTGGTCACGGAGAACGTGGCCTGGGTGGCCTCGGCGGCCGCCGTGAAGCTGGCCTGGTCCTGGACCTGGAACCCGCTGTTCTCCTCGAGGACCGTGTAGGTCTTCGCGTCGGTGCCGGCGCTCGCGGGGATCTCGTAGGTGAGCTTCCACGTGCCGTCGCTGCCCACGGCGCTGCGCTGGACTGTGCCGTTCGCCGGGTCCACCTGCACGGTGAGGCCGGGGGTGCCGGTGCCGGTGACCGTCAGGGTGCGGCCCGACACCGTGTGCGAGCTCACCGCGAAGGCGGTCTGCTGCGCGGGGACCTCGACGGTCAGGCTGCCGTCGGCGTTCAGGCCGTTCTGCTGGTCGAGCTCGTACGTGTGCGCTGCCTTGTCCGGCAGCGTGTACGTGATCGTCCAGCTGCCGTCCGCGGCGATCTCGTGCCGTTCGGCCGGGAAGCCCTTCTGCAGGATGACGTTCTCGCCCGGGGTGCCCTTGCCCGTCAGGGTCAGCACACCGTTCGACACCGACTGACCCGTGAGCCGCAGGTCGGCCGGGTCGGCGTTCGCGGGGGTGGCGACCAGCGTGAGGCCGCCGATCAGGATCGCGGCGCACGCGGGGACCGCGAGCGCCTTCTTGCTCCAGAGAGCCTTGTTCATCGTTGAACCCATCTCCGTGCGGCATGACGGCACGGATCAGATGACGTCCGTCGTGCGGGCACCACGAACGTCGCCGACCACGGATCTCGTGATCGCAGGACTGGGCAGGGAACCCAGGGAACGCGGCCGGGAAGTCGCGCTCCCGCACCGTACGTCCGCCCGAGGATCGTTCGACAGTGGAACGGATCAGATGTCCCCCGGCATCGGCGGATCCGCAGCCTGCGACCGCTCCAGGATTGAGTACCCACAGGTTTCGAGCGTCGACCGGTTCTCCACAGGCGAGTGGCGTGCAGATGGACAGTCGATAGACTCGGGTGGACCATCGGCCTATGCCCGCCGGTGCGGTCCTCCGCCAACGTGAGGAGAACCTCCATGCCCGCAGCAGTCATCATCGGTGCCCAGTGGGGTGACGAGGGCAAGGGGAAGGCAACCGACCTCCTCGGGTCCCGCATCGACTACGTCGTCAAGTTCAACGGCGGCAACAACGCCGGCCACACCGTCGTCGTCGGCGGCGAGAAGTACGCGCTGCACCTGCTGCCGTCCGGCATCCTGACGCCCGGCGTGACCCCGATCATCGGCAACGGTGTCGTCGTCGACCTCGAGGTCCTGTTCCAGGAGCTCGACGCGCTCCGTGCCCGCGGGGTGGACGTCTCGAAGCTCCTCGTGTCCGCGAACGCGCACGTCATCACGCACTACCACCGCACCGTCGACAAGGTGACCGAGCGCTTCCTCGGCAAGCGCCAGATCGGCACGACCGGTCGCGGCATCGGCCCGACGTACGCCGACAAGATCAACCGCGTCGGCATCCGCATCCAGGACATCTTCGACGAGAACATCCTGCGGCAGAAGGTCGAGGCGGCCCTCGACCAGAAGAACCACCTGCTGGTCAAGGTCTTCAACCGTCGCGCGATCGACGCGGACGAGGTCGTGGAGTCGCTGCTGTCCTTCGCCGAGCGCCTGCGCCCGATGGTCGCCGACACCGCGCTCGAGATCCACCGCGCGCTCGAGCGGGGCGACACCGTGCTGTTCGAGGCCGGCCAGGCCACCATGCTCGACGTCGACCACGGCACCTACCCGTTCGTGACCTCGTCGTCGGCGACCGCCGGCGGCGCCGCGACCGGTTCGGGCATCGGCCCGGGCAAGCTCGAGCGCATCATCGGCATCGTCAAGGCGTACACGACCCGCGTCGGCGCCGGCCCGTTCCCGACCGAGCTGTTCGACGAGTCGGGGGAGTTCCTCCGCGCCAACGGCTTCGAGTTCGGCACCACGACCGGCCGTCCGCGTCGCTGCGGCTGGTACGACGCCCCGATCGCCCGGTACACGGCGCGCATCAACGGCGTGACCGACTTCGTGCTGACGAAGCTCGACGTGCTGACGGGCCTCGAGACCATCCCGGTCTGCGTGGCGTACGAGGTCGACGGTGAGCGCGTGGACGAGGTCCCCGTGAACCAGTCGGACTTCCACCACGCGAAGCCGATCTACGAGGAGTTCCCCGGCTGGACCGAGGACATCACCGGCGCCCGGTCGTTCGAGGACCTGCCGAAGACCGCGCAGGACTACGTGCTCGCGGTCGAGGCGATGTCCGGTGCGCGGATCTCGGCGATCGGCGTTGGCCCCGGCCGTGACGCGATCGTGGTCCGCCACGACCTGCTCGGAACCGGCGAGGCTGCCGCGTGACCATGCGGATCCTGTTCGTCTGCAGCGGCAACATCTGCCGCTCGCCCCTCGGCGCCCAGGTGCTCGAGGCCCGGCTCGGCCCCGACGCCCCGGCGTTCACGGTCGAGTCGGCCGGCACCATCGCCGACGACGGCGCCCTGATGGACGAGACGGCTGCCGCGCAGTCGTCGCGTCTGGGCGGGGAGCCCTCGACGCACCGCTCGCGCTACCTGACGGAGCAGATCGCGGCGTCGGCCGACCTCGTGCTCACCGCTGAGCGCTCGCACCGCGCAGCCGTCGTGTCGCTCGCACCGCGGGCAGCGAAGCGGGCGTTCACCATCAAGCAGTTCGCCCGGGTGCTCGACGGGCTCGAGCCCGGCGACCTGGCCGGCATCGAGACCGCGCAGGACCTGGTCGACCGGGTCGCTCGACTGCGGGGGACCGTGCCGCCGCCCGCCGACCCAGCGGACGACGACGTGGACGACCCCTACCGTCGGTCCGAGGACACCCACGTGCGGGTCGCCGACGAGATCGACGCGGCACTCACGCCCATCGCGGACGCCCTCCGCGCACTGCGCTGACGCCTCTCCGCTCCGGGAACGACGAAGCCCCCGCCTCGATGGCGGGGGCTTCGTCGTGTCCGCTCACGCCTCCGGCAGGCGGTACGTCCCGACGGTGATCGTGTGCGCACCCTGGCCGGCCAGCTGCCGCACGACCGAGTCGGTGCGCGCCCGGTTCGGCACGGCGTGCTTGCGTGCCAGGTCGGTGACGAGTCCGCGGAGCTCGTTGTCGTTCGTCACGACGGCGGTCGTCGCGGAACGACCCGTCGGCGTCGTGCTCGTGCTGCGGTCCTCGGGGTTGACGTACGCGGCTGCGTCGCCGGAGTAGAACACGCACGAGTCGACCCACTGCGGCCCGTTGCCGTCCTCGTCGGCCAGGAACCGCTGCAGCCGGCGGGCCTGCTGCCGGACCTGCCGGGTCGGGGCGTTCCCGCCGGACTGCACCCGGACCTGCCACCAGTGCTCGACGTCGTCCGCGTGGTCGAGGACGCGACGGCTGCGGACCTGGATCGCGAACGACCCGGTCAGCGACGACTCGTCGAGCAGGTTGCGGAACGCGTGGTGCACGGCGCTCGGCTTGCGGCCGTCGAACACGATGCCGTTCCACCGCTTGTTCTCGATCACCAGCACGTGGCCGGACTCGAACACGAGCACGTGGTCGAGCTGCGCGGCGTAGCTGCGGTCGCGGTCCCGCTCGCCCTGGGCCACCGGCACGAACACCACGTTGGTCAGCAGGGCGCCGTTGATCCCGGCGGCCTTGCAGACCTCGAGGATCGTGCGCTGCGAGGCCTCCTCCCAGCGCATGCCGGTGCGGGCGAGGGCGCGACCGGCCTCGGCTTCGGCGAGGGCCTGCTGGCGGGAGGCCTCGGCACCGGCGAGCTGCCGCGCGTGCTCCGCGTCGGCGGCTGCGGTCTGCTCGCGGTGCTCCCGCTCGAGGGTGCCGGTGCGGTGGTCCAGCCGGACCTCGGCGTCGGACAGGGCGGCACGGTTGGAGGACTGGGTCCGCCGCAGGACGATCACCAGGACGACCACGACGATCGCGAGCCCCCCGGCGACCACCCACGGCACGAGGTCGCTGGTCATGGGTTCACCTCACCACGGCTCGACGCGAGTCGGTCGTCGCACCCCGGCGCGTCCCGAGGTCCGATCGCACGCCCGGCATCGAGGACGAACGCTCCCGGGGACTGCTGCGTAGGTTCGGGTGGTCCCCACCGACCCGTGCCGAAGGAGCTCGACCGTGCCGCGACGCAAGCAACCGCTCAAGGAGTCCGCGTTCCGCATCGGCGTGACCGTGGTGGGGATGATCGTCGGGCTCACCGTGGCGTTCCTCGTGCTGCCCGCGGTCACCGGCGACGACGAGCGCGGACCGCTCTGGGCGTACCTGGTCGGTGCGGCCTTCGCCGTCGTGGTCGGCGTCGGTGCCCTCGTGCTCGGCCTCGCCGTCGGTCGACGCCTCGTCGGTGACCGGGTCGAAGCTGCGCTGCGCGAGCCCGGTGGGAAGTGGCGACACGGACGGTTCGACGTGGCGCACGGTGGGACGACCTTCGAGCGGTACCGGTGGCAGCTCCGGATACCGAGCGGTCGGAAGCTGTTCCTCACCGGTGTCGGACTCGGACCGGACACGGGAGAGCGGCCGCCGCTGCGGCAACTCTGGACCATCAACCCGCAACTCCACGTCATCGGGCTCGACAGCGATCAGGGGCGCTACGAGGTCGCTGCGTCACCGAGCAGGCTCGAGCTCCTCCGCGACCAGCTCGACGAGCAAGCCGGCCGGTAGCCCGGCCGGGGCCGGGGCCGGGGCTGGGGCTGGGGCCGGGGCCGGGGCCGGTACCCACCGGGCCGGTGGGCGATGTGTCCGACGGCCCACGGGTGGCAGAGGACGCCGGCGCGATGCACTGTTGTCGGTACGGTGCCGTGGTGCACCAGGGAGAACGCGGCAGCGCGCAGCAGATCACCGTCGGAGTCGCGGTCGGAGCCGGGGCGGCCGTCGCCGGTCTGCTCCCGTGGATCATCACCGGGATGCGGCTCCCACTGCAGAACCTGTGGGCGACGCCGACCACCGACCCGTCGGACATGCCGATCGCCCTGCTGCCGTTCAGCCAGTACGCGGTGACGACCATCGCGTCGCTGCTGCTCGTCGGGGGAGTCGTCGCCGGCATCGCCGTCCGGGTACTGCGTGCTCGCGGGGCCGTCGGGCGCAGCGGATCGCTCGCGGCGCTCGCCGGGCTGGTCGGGGTGCAGGTCGTGGCCGTCGTCGAGACCGCCGTCGTCACGGGCGCGGGCATGCGGATGGACGGGACGCCGGGCACCGGTGCGGACGTCAGCGCCGCGCAGCTGTACGTCGTCGCGCTCACCGTCGGGTCGCTCGTGTGCGTCGGAGCGGCGGCGGTGCTCGCTGCGCTCGTCGCCCGAGCGGCTCCCGGCGGTGCGCTCGTCGCACTGGCCCTCGGCGCGGTGGCGCTCGGGTCGTGGGCGAACACGTTCGTCGTCCCGCCGGTGTCCTCGCCCGGCGACGCGGCGGGCGTCGTCCTCGCGGTGCTGCGGTGGCTTCCGGCCGTGGCGGTCGGTGCGGCGATCGCGTGGACCGGGCTCCGTACGGTCGGTCAGGGCATCGCCGCGGTGATCGCGCTCGCGGTGTTGTGGACGGGGACGGCGATGATCACGGCGGTGTCGTACGCACTGGGGTCCCGCGTGTACCTGCCGTACCCGCTCGAGATGGTGTCGGCCGGCGCCACGGTCTTCGTGATGGCGATGGGACCGGCAGGAGCGACCCTGGTGCCGCTGCTGGTCGCCGCCGTCATCGGAGTCGCCGGTGCGGTCGTCGTGCGATTGCGGGAGCGTCACCGTTCGCAGCGAGCCTGAGACTGGTCAGCGTCGGCAGGAGGCGCCATGAGCTGGATGACCCGACGACGGCGAGCCCTGCGCAACCGATGGTCAAGGGATCACCACGCCTGGGCACAGTGCGATTGACGGCTCAGGCCGCGAGGGATCCGGCAGGACGCCGTACTGTCGGCGCAACCGATCCGCTCCGACCAACGGGTCCGCTCAGGATGTGAAGGTCGCTCTACACTTGCGGCATGAACAACGGCTGGCGGTCGGCGCTCCTCGCGATCTGGGTGATCCTGATCGTGAGTGCAGGCTTGCTCGTGGGCGGAGGGTTCCTGCTCCAGGGGCATGCGATCGCGGACCAGGACGCCGTGCGGCTCGCGCGTTCCGGCGTGCTGCTGTACGCAGGTTTCACGGCTGCAGGCTCCGCGGTCGTGTTCCTGACCCTGTGGATCACCGTCAGCGCCATCGTGCTGGAGCACGAGAAGGATCGGCGGCAGCGCCGCGAGATGCTGGGCTGACCTGACCCGCGTCTGCGTCAGCGCGGCCAGGTCGCGACGACCGCCACCGCGTTGAACAGCACGTGCGCCACGATCGCGCCGCCGATGCGGTTCGTCATCGCGACCAGGGTGCCCGTGAGCAGCCCGAGCACGAAGGTCGTCAGGAACACCTGCACCCCGCCGAGCGAGGTCGTCGCCGACCCGAGGAAGAGGTGCGACAGCGCGAACAGGAACGCCGTCACGAGCACGGCCAGCCAGCGCGTCCGGGGCGTGAGCTCGGCCGCGAGCAGGCGCTGGAACAGCCCGCGGAAGAAGAGCTCCTCGAGCACGGGGCTGACCAGCACGATGCCGACCGCCGACACGAGCAGCAGCCCGATGTCCGGGGTCCCGAGCGACGGCGCGGGCCGCAGGCCACTCGTCCCGGTGAAGGACAGCGCGAGCACGGCGTCGAACACCCGTGTCAGGATCACGACCCCGAGCGCGAACACGAGGTCGCCGAGCTCGATCCGGAAGCGGCCGAAGAAGTCACGGCCCGAGCGTCGGAGGACCCAGACGATGCCGAGCACGAGCGGCACCCACACCGCGAGGTTGCCGAGCAGCACCTGGAGCACCGGGCCGGGGACGGCGCCGCGCAGCGTCAGGCTGCTCACGATCCGGGCGAGGACGACCGCCACGACGAGGGCGACCAGCAGGGCGACGAGGTCGCGTTGCCGGGCGGTCGAGGGCTCGGTGGCGGCCACTTCCGGCTCGGATGTCATGGGGCGAGCGTAGAGGACGACCGACGCAGATCGGCAAGAACAGCCGAGTGAGGCTCAATGGTGTGGCACTATTTGTATGCCGTCTGCTGGGACAAGCCCACGGAACCTGTGTCGGGACCACAGGAACGGCCAGGATCGGGGAAGGCGGGCCGCGTGGAACTGCGCGACTACATCACAGTGCTGCGGAAGAGTTGGGCACTGATCCTCGTGCTCGCCCTGGTGGGCGTCGCGGCGGCAGCAGGGTTCTCCCTGCTGAAGAAGCCGGTGTACTCCGCCGAGGCGCAGGTGTTCGTGTCGACGGAGACGTCGGGCAGCGCCAGCGACCTGGCCCAGGGCAACACCTTCACGCAGCAGCGCGTGCTGACGTACTCGAACCTGGTGTCGACGCCGATCGTGCTCCTGCCGGTCATCTCGTCGCTCGGGCTCGACATGAACGCGGACGAGCTGTCGAAGATGGTGTCGGCGACGGCGCCGACGAGCACGACCCTCATCTCGATCACGGTCAACGGCACCGATCCGGTGCAGGCGACGAACATCGCGAATGCGACCTCGCAGAGCCTGACCAACGTGGTCGAGGACATCGAGGCCACCGACGAGAACGGTTCGAGCAGCGTCAAGCTGACCCGGGTGAAGCAGGCGCAGGTGCCGAGCTCGCCCGTCAGCCCGAACGTCCCCGTCAACATCGCGCTCGGTCTGCTCATCGGTCTGGCGCTCGGCGTCGGCATCGCCGTGCTGCGCGAGACCCTCGACAACCGCGTCCGCGTCGAGACTGACGTCGAGAAGATCAGCGACAAGCCCGTCGTCGGCGGCATCGCCTACGACAACAAGGCGTCCGAGCGACCGCTCATCGTGCAGGTCGACCCGCGCAGCCCGCGCGCCGAGTCGTTCCGCACGCTCCGGACGAACCTGCAGTTCCTGGACCTGGGTACCGGCTCGCGCACCTTCGTCATGACGTCGTCGATGCAGTCCGAGGGCAAGAGCACCACCGTCGCGAACCTCGCGATCGCGCTGGACAGCGCCGGCTTCAAGGTCATCCTGATCGACGCCGACCTCCGTCGCCCCCGCGTCGGCGAGTACATGGAGGTGGACGGCTCCGCCGGGCTGACCGACGTGCTCATCGGCCGCGCGAGCCTGGAGGACGTCGCCCAGCCCTGGGGCCGCGGCAACATGGTCGTGCTGCCCGCCGGCCAGATCCCGCCGAACCCGTCGGAGCTCCTCGGCTCGAAGGCCATGCAGGACCTGATCGAGACGCTCGAGCAGCAGTTCGACTACGTGCTCTTCGACGCACCGCCGCTGCTGCCCGTCACCGACGCCGCGATCCTGTCGAAGAAGGCGTCCGGCGCCATCCTCGCGGTGGCGTCCGGCAAGACGCACAAGGGTCAGCTCGCCGCCGCGGTCGCGTCGCTCGAGAACGTCGGCGCACCGATCGCCGGCTTCGTCATCACGATGATGCCGGTCAAGGGTCCGGGCGCGTACGGCTACGGCCGCTACGGGTACGGCTACGGGTACGGCCTCGACGAAGAGGAACCGCCCCAGAAGTCCACCAAGTCGTCGGGGAAGACCCGCGGCAAGCTCGGCGTGGTCCGCCGCGCGGACCGCTGACGGCGGTCGGGGGATGAGCCAGCGCCGGGGGATCCGAAGCCTCGGGAGCGAGCTGCCGCGGACGACGCTGATCGGGATCGCACTCCTGGTCGTCGCGCTCGTCGTCGTCGACGTCGTCCTGGTGGCGCTGGCGCTCGCGCGCACCGCGCCGGAGGCGCGCGGCGACGCCGGTCCGGTGCCGACGTTCGGTTCGAGCGCGTCAGCGCCGGCGACGCCGGGACCGTCCGCAACCGCGTCGGCGGAACCGACGGCCGACGGGGTGTCGACCCGCCACATGCTGTCCGCGGTCGACGGCCTGGAGGCATGGCGAGCCTCCAGTACGACCTGTGACGTCTCCGAGACGGTGCTGGAGCACACCACCGACGGTGGGCAGGAGTGGTCACCCGTCGCCCTGGGCGACGACGTGCGGACCATCGGGTCGCTGCGCGTGACCGACGACGGCCTGTCCGTGCTCGTCGGCGTCGGCGACGAGTGCGCGACCGAGGTCCGGACCAGTACCGACGACGGAGCCACCTGGGTGCTCGGGACCGCCGGTGCCGCCGGCGCGGGGGTGACCGACCAGGGCCTCGTGCTCGGGGATGCAGTCGTGCCCTCGCCGTGCGAGGACCCGCTCGACGCCTTCCGCGGTGACAGCACGACGCTGGTCGCGTGCGCCGACGAGCTGCAGTGGCGCACCGGTACCGGTGCGTGGGTGACCGTGCCGATCGACGGCGTCCGTGCGCTCGCGGTGAACGGGACCGAGTACACGCTCGCCCGCATCGGGACCGACTCGTGCGACGGCGTGCAGATCGAGACCATGCCGGCGTCGGGTGTCACGCCCTCGACGACCACGACACCGATCGGGTGCAACCCGGTCGCGACCGAGGGTGCGATCGCGCTCGACCGCTCCGGGCAGGACGTCTGGATGTGGGCGGGCGACGGCGTCGCGGTGTCGAACGACGGCGGGGCGACGTGGTGACGCGGTGGTGGCGGTGACGGCCGAGGCCGTCCGCCAGCCCGTCTCGACGGGGAGCACCCGCGAGTGGAGCCGCACGTACTCGCGTCGCGTGCTCGTCACCGACCTGCTCGCGCTGATCTGGGTCGTCTTCGGCGTGCAGATCGCCTGGCTCGGGTTCGACTCGAACCTGATGACGAACACGGCGGACCTGCGCCTGAGCTACTTCGGTATCTCCGTCGTCGTCATCGTCGTCTGGATGATCGGCCTGGCGCTCTACGACACCCGTGGTGACCGCGTCATCGGCGTCGGGAGCACCGAGTACCGGCTGGTCGCGGACTCGAGCGTCCGGGTGTTCGGGCTGATCGCGATCGCCGCCTACCTGCTGCGCGTCGACCTGGCCCGCGGCTACGTCCTCATCGCGTTCCCACTCGGCATCCTCGTGCTGCTGCTCTCGCGCTGGATGTGGCGCCAGTGGCTCGTCGCCGAGCGCAAGCACGGCGGGTACTCCGCGCGGGTCCTGCTCGTCGGTTCGACGGCGAGCGTGCTGCACATCGCACGGGAGCTCGCCCGGACGCCCGAAGCCGGCTACCGCGTGGTCGGCGCGGCGGTGTCCGACGGGACGCGGGGTCTGTTGCCAGGCTCCACCGTCGAGAGCCACGGCGGCATCGACGAGGTCACGGCAGCCCTGGCCACGACCGGAGCGGACACCGTCGTCATCACGAGCTCAGACGACCTGCCCCCGGAGCGGGTCCGCCAGCTGAGCTGGTCGCTCGAGCCCGGACGGCAGCACCTGGTCGTCGCGCCGAGCCTGACCGACATCGGCGGCCCGCGGATCCACACCCGCCCGGTCCAGGGCCTCCCGCTCATCCACGTCGAGACTCCGACCTACTCCGGCCGGAAGCTCTACACCAAGCGTGCGTTCGACCTGATCGGATCGGCAGCACTGATCATCGTGCTCTCCCCGGTCCTGCTCGTGCTCGCGCTGCTCGTCAAGGTGACCTCCACCGGGCCGGTGTTCTTCCTGCAGGAGCGCGTCGGACTGAACGGTTCGACGTTCCACATGATCAAGTTCCGGTCGATGGTCGTCGACGCGGAGCAGCGCCTGCAGGAGCTGAGCGCGCTCGACCGGGCCGAGGGCAACACGGTCCTGTTCAAGATGAAGAACGACCCGCGCGTGACGCGGATCGGTGCCTTCATGCGTCGCTACAGCCTCGACGAGGTGCCGCAGTTGTTCAACGTCCTGGTCGGCAGCATGTCGCTCGTGGGCCCGCGGCCGCCGCTCGCTCGTGAGGTCGAGCGCTACGACGTCCATGTCCACCGACGCTTCCTGGTGAAGCCCGGCATGACCGGTCTGTGGCAGGTCAGCGGACGATCTGACCTGTCGTGGGAGGACTCCGTGCGGCTTGACCTGTACTACGTGGAGAATTGGTCGCTCGTCAGCGACTTGATCATCTTGTGGCGGACGATGAGAGCCGTATCCAGATCGACGGGAGCGTATTGAGCGCCGAAGCTAAGGCCGGAACCGTGGTGCTTTCGGCGCCGTATCCTGAAGGTGCGATCGTGCAATTGGGAAGACGCCCGCACATCTTTCGCAACGAACTTCGTACGTACCTGCCGTCAAGGAGCCTGTCGTTGGCAGCGACCCGGCTCGTTGGGCGCGGCTCCGATCTCGAGGGGCGTCTGAAGCGCGGCAGCGATCAGATCTCCGGTGTGCAACACGTGAGTCCGCTGCTAGAGCCTGTTCGACTCCTTGGTCGCGTGCCGGTAGCACGACGAGCTTTTCCGAACAACATGTCGCTTGTGAAGAAGCTGTTCGACCGGTCGGTAGCGCAGCAGCTGACTGACCAGGTCGACTCCTTCATCGGGATGCCGGGGGCGAGTCTGCAATCGTTCAAGCGACCCGCGATCGGGCAGCGCGTCTTTCACGCGGTCGATGGCCATCCGGCAGTGCTCAATGAGCTCCTGCAGCTTCACTACGGACGTGCAGCGCGTCGTGAAGTCGTGGCGACGGTTCAGGTGGAGAGGATCGAGAGTGAGCTCGAGCTCGCTGACATCGTGCTCGCCCCGTCGGAGGCGGTGCAGCGCCAGATGCTCTCCCGAGGGGTGCCGGCGGATCGCATCTTCATCGAACCGTATGGCGTGGACTTTCGTCTGTTCTCCCCCGAGCGGTCCACTGACGTAAACGTCAGTCCTCAGCTGTTGTATGTCGGCCAGATCAGCTATCGAAAGGGTATCCCGTTCTTGCTTGATGCCGTGCGCGGGCAGCGACTCTCGCTGAAGATGGTCGGCCCGGTAGTGGCTCCGGAACTGCTCGAAAACCTCCCCGCCAACGTTACCTATGAGGGCGCGGTCGGCCACGAGAACCTACCGAAACACTTCGCTGAGGCCGATGCGTTTGTGCTTCCGAGTATTGAAGATGCTTTCGCACTTGTTGTCGCCGAGGCCCTCGGCGTTGGTTTGCCCGTCGTCACGACGACGTCCGTCGGTGCCTCGACCCTTATCACCTCGGCGAGCGACGGTCAGGTCGTTGCTCCCGGCGATGTCTCAGCCCTGCGGAACGCGCTGGCACAGGTGATGCCTTTGACGCAGGGCGACAGAATCGAGCGTGCTGAACGGCACCGTGCTCCGCACAGCGGAGTCCGGTCTTGGGAACAATATGCAGCGGGGGTCGCCCGTGCTATCGGTGCGGCAGCATGATCGATCGTCAATGGCAGCGGCAGTCGTCAGCCAGCAATCTCCGTGGAAAGAGTTTCGACCGGACGGGTAGGACGCCGTTGTGAGGGTCGTTCTTGGGGTCGCCGACACGAGTCTCGGCGGTACGTCGCGAAGCGCGTTGCTCTTCGCATCGCTGTGGCGACAAGCTGGTGCGGACGTACTCATTTACAGCCCCGCGCCGCTTCATCCCCGTCGAGCGGGGGCAGCGTCCGCTCAGGGTGTTCAAATTTCTTCTTCATTGTCAGAAGTGCGAGAGTTCAATCCCGCGCTGGTTCATCTGCATCATGCCGCGCCCAGCCCGAGGACCCTCGCTTGGGTAGACGCGTTCGCAGACGCGTTGACGACGGACGTCGTTATCCTGACACACAATGTCTTCGGTCAGCCGCTACCTCTTCGTCTCGGTTCCAACGTCGTTATTGGTGTGCTGGGTGATTGGGTGAACACGCAATATCGGCTACAGGCTTCGCGCTCGAAGCTACCTGTACGAGTAATGCCTAACCCTCAAGACTTTGACTTCTTCCGGCCGCCTACAGCGGCAGAGCGTGCTCAGGCTCGTGCTGAGCTGGGCGTGTCAGCGGACGAACGGGTCGTGCTTCGAGTTGGCTCCCCAACTGAGGAGAAATGGAGCAAGAGCGGTTATCATTCGCTGGCCATTGCTGTTGGATCTGAGCCAAAGGTCGTCATGCGGCTCATTGGAGCGCCTCCGTCGTTTGACTTCCCAGGGCCGCGAGTGACCATCGTGCACGAGGCGATCGGGGACGACGCACTTCGTCGGGAGTACTGGGCAGCCGATGTCTTCGCTCACTGGGCCGGCCGCGGTGAGTCTTTCGGGAATGTGCTACTCGAAGCGCTTGGGACAGGTCTCCCGGTCGTTTATAGAGCCATACGAACCCGCGACAATACGCCCGCGGAGTTTAGGGGCCTCAACGGCTTCGAATACGTCAAGACGAAGAGTGATTGGGAGAAGGCGGTCCTCCGTAGCGCGGGGCGTAGCTACCTAGCCTTCGACGCTCAACTGATGCGTTACTCTGCCGACGCGGTTCGTGATCGGTTGCGGGAGATTGTCGGTGGGGAATTGAGTCTTTCGAAGTCGGAGCAGCTTCAACGACGGGTGCTAGAAAGTCTGCCCAAGCCGAAGCGCTTGCGGTTGACGGACCTCGCAGCGGTCAGTGTGCGGCACAACGCGCTCACTGCTCTCCTGAAGCGTCTTAAGCTGCGTAGGTCGACTTGAGTAAACGCTGGCAGCGAGGAGTGTCGACATGAGATCTTTGTGGTCTCTAGGTGCGCGTATAGCGGCTCAAGTATTCTTGGCTTTGAGTAGCTACCTGGTATCGATCAGCGCCGCGCATTCCCTTGAAACGGGCGCGCTAGCCATCTTCTTCATTGGCTGGACCATAGAGTCGATGTGGGTCGGTGCGGTTCGTATGATTCTCGTACCAGCATTACTGCTGAACGACACCGTGCCTCGCCCAGCGGTATTGATTGCGGTCGGATGCGCGCTCAGTATCCCTTTGGTCGCTGCAGTACTCCTAACCAGTGGTGATTTGCCACTGCTGGTTCGGTGGCTACTCGCTTTGTCGGTCGTGACTCTGGGCGCATATGAGATGGCCAGGAGTCTTCTAAGCCGCACAGTGACGAGGGCACTGGCATTGCCACTAGCCGATGCGATCGTATTTTTTGCCGCGCTCGTGGGTATCCTCCTTGGCGCGCTCGCAGGTGCGGATGGGCTGACGGTTGCGTTAGCAAGCCTTTGCGCGTCGTCGGCGCTCGTCACGATCGCAATACTGAGCTTGATTACCCTAGGACGCCGCGGCGGGACCTTCGAGCCTTTGCAAGCTTGGCTCCTCGTGACTTGGCCGCTCCTTCGGCTTGGGGGGCTCGAGTGGATAGTGTTCTTTGTAACCAGCTCCGGTGGTCTCGCGCTTCTCGGACTTCTCGGGGGGCCGAATATCCTGGCCGGCGTAAGGCTCGCTGAAACACTGGTAGCGCCCATTGGGCTCCTGAGCAGCGCACTCCCGTTCGTGGTGTCGAGTGCCCTGCGGGCCGACCCGTCCGCCGTGGGCCCCTGGCCTCGCGCTGTACGGGACGTGTGGCTTTTGCTGACGATCGTCACGGTTGCTTACCTTGCGGCGATTCAATTCGCGCCCTCGGCGGCGCTGAGGCTCCTCGTGGGCGAGCACGTCGAGATTGCGCGCCAGGCGTCCTTGGGGCTCGCCCTGGGTGTCGTTGCGAGCGTGTTCGGGGCGACGGCCACCCTGGTCATGAAGCACCGACGCCAGGTCAAAACGCTGGCTCGACTACGCGCAGTTGGCCTCATCGTTGCCCTGCCGGCAGTAGCGATAGGTGCGAGTACGGGTTCCGTTATGGGTGCTGGGGTGGGTGTGTCATCCTCCCAGCTCTTCCCTGCGATCGTTCAAGCGGGTCTGACATTGCGTTCCAAACGTTCGGCCTGAACCACGATGGTGACTCGCTGACGGTGTTCGGAAGTGGTCCATTGATAGACGAAGGAGACACATCTTGCCGAGAAGCTTCAGTGCACGCGTTACCAGGAAGTGGCGCGCGACCTTGAGGAACGCGGTTCGACCTATCTGGGTGCCCCAGCCGTTACGTCTCTTCGTGTTGCGACGGAGCGGCATCGCGCTCAGTCAGGCCATTCTTCGAGAAGGGCTCCAAGTCCTTGGAGACGGCCTGACGATCGGGCGCGGAACGTTCATCAACAGTGACCTTTATGTCGAGGCAGAGGCTCCGGTTGTGATAGGGGAGCGTGTGAGTATCGGGGTCGGCGGCAGGCTCTTGACAGTGAGTCATGAGATCGGCGACTCCACTCGTCGTGCAGGCGCGATGATTTCTCGCGGCATCACCATCGGAGACGGCACATGGCTCGGCGCAGGAGTGACCGTGCTACCTGGAGTCACGATCGGAAAGGGATCGATCGTCGGCGCTGGAGCCGTGGTCACGAAGGACGTCCGAAACAACGTTGTAGTCGCAGGAGTTCCCGCACGGGAGGTGCGGGAGCTCTAGTCGCGCGCTTCGGCTGCTTCCGGACGTTCCGAACTCGCGCTATCTGAGCATTCTACTTGCGCGGCGCGAGAGTTGCGGAGAACTGTCTTGGGATTAGGCCGCTTCGATCGACGAGGCTCGAAGGCGCCCTCGGGCGGCACGGTGACAGAGTGTTGTCTCGTTGGTGCCAGGAAGGCCGCGAGCAGGATGACCACGGCCAGCGACGCCACCGCCTGAAGCAGCGATCCCCTCAAGAGAATCAAGGAATAGAAGGGCAGGATGCACCCAATGATTCCTGGTGCACTGACCATCCGGATCTGATTGTTGAGGCGCTCGTCCCAGAGTCGTGCAAGGTAACCGACTCCTAACATGCCGACTATTACTGCGACCCAGCCTCCATTCACGAAGAATTCCGCCCAGAGCGGAGCAGAAAGATTCGTGAAGGTATAATTACGAAAGTTGGCGAGAAGGGCGCCTGTGTCGACAGCCTTGTCTGGCCAGATCGACCTAGGAACCCAGAAGAAAAACACGCCAAGGAACTGCTTGCCGAGAGTAGTACCATTTGCGGCGACGTAGAAAACTGCGTTGTTGATTTGACTGAAGCTGTCGAAGTCGCCACCGGTCAGAGACTGGAGGGGACTTCGGAACTGAATGCTCGTGTCGAGGGTTCTGCGGAAAGTACTTGCGATGGGGAATATAAAGAAGAGCGCGGCGAGAGCGCCGGTGGCGACAGTTCGGTACCGCCGCAAGCTCCAGTAGATGGCGCATGCAGCCAAGAGCGCCAGGTAAACGGTCCCGACCGCGTACCGTGCACTGTTGACTGGGTTAACGACAGCGAGCAGCGCAATCCCGGTGAAGACGGCGAGCGGAATATTCGGTACCTCGCCGTCGCGACGCAGTTGTCGCCAGAGCAAGATCTGCGCGATAGATGCCACCAGGAGGCTCATCGTCGTAAAGCCGCCGACGAGCGTGGCCGTCGTGGAGTCCGACCACGCAGCCGCGCGGGCTGAGTCGAGTGCAGCCCGAGGGCTGACTATCGATTGTAGGCCCATCTTGTAGAGGTAGTAAGAGGTCATGACGAACGCGAAAACTGTCACACCGTATACGCGGACGGGGGCAAGCCTTGTGCTTCTAGCGGGTAACGGTGCGTCTGATAAATTGCGCCGCCGGATGGCCCAAGCCCAACTGCCAACGATGATCGAGAGGTATCCGACGAGGACGACTCCGATAGTGGTCGTAGCGTACTGGGCGGCGAAGCCAGGGGTGGTTTCGGGCGTGTCTCCGGTGCGTAGCTGCACTAGGGGGGCAACGCCCAAAAATCCGTAAACGAACAGACCGATCACCATCTCGAACAAGCGCCTCTTCGCTCCGCTGACAGCCCAGGAGAAGCGGGCGGCGCTGAGGGTGGCGATCAGGGCGGCTCCGGGCCACGTGTCGAAGAGCGGATTTGGGGTCAACCCGACTACGGCGACAGGAACGAGTAGGCCCAGAATGATGAAGAGAATTGACCCGAAGGCTGGTGCCGCGCGGTCGACCAACGGAGATTTATTGAATGGTGTCATGGTGAGAGCTCCGTTCTGATGTCCCGCCCTGTGCCGGAAGCCGGAGGTCTCGTGGCGAACGTTGCCCCGAGCTGGGTACGTGCGCCGGGTATAGGCGTTCGATCTCATCGACCATCATTCGTGCGCCGAACTCGCTGTCGATGAGGGCGCGCCCATTCCTAGCGCGTCGCTCTCGAGTGGCTGTGTCGCGTAGAAGTTCCTCCACACATGACGCAAGATCGGCAGGAGTGCCACTAGAAGTAGATGCTGCGTCTAGGTCCGAGAGTCGCTGCGCGATACCACAATCTTCAGTGAGTACCACTGCGCTGCCCGCGGACAGGGCTTCGAGTACCGTCACCGGGAAGACCTCGCCATGGCTGGGGAGAACGTAAACTTCAGACTCAGCTATTCGAGACGCTCCCTTTCCCGGCTCGACCGAACCCTCGTAAGAGATTGGTACCGCCGGGTGATCTGCACACAGTCGCTGGAGCTCGGTGAGATCCCCCTCGTCGGGCCCGATAACGGTGAATTTCGCGTCGACCCCTTTGGCGTGAAGTATCAATGCCATCTCCGCGAAGGCGAGGACGCGCTTCCTCGGATGCAGGCGCGCCAGGAACAATACTTCGGGTGAGAGAGAAACTCGTTCGGCTGGGCGTGCGCTCGCGGCGAGCCCATTGCGGACGGTGTGGACCCTTGCCGCCGGCTCGATATCACGGATCCCGGAAGTCTCTCGGTCGGTTAGTACTAAAACGGCGGTTGCAGCGCGGAGCAGGGGCCTCGTAAGCGCGAGGTCGAGGATGCGTGCGATCGGTCCTCCCGCGGGCATGATCATTCCGTGAGTCTGCATGACAAAGGGGATCCCGAGCGTCCGCGCCCTTGAGGCGAGCTGGAGGTCGAGTGCGTGTCTCCCTGCGTGGACATGGACGACGTCTACTTCGCTTCGATGGTCGGCGAGCCATTTGATCAGCGATGGTGCGTGAACACCGCTAAACCCTGCGCCGGGGATACGGCCGCCTCTTGACAGCACTACTCGTACGCCTGGGATGTTCAGCCTCAACTCGCCGTCCCAGGCCGCCAGGAGTGTCACGCGATGGCCTCGTCGAGCGAGTTCGCGGCACTGAGTGACCGCGACCGCGAGCGGGCCACCGAACGCGCCGTTCCGCGACACGAGTGTGACCGTCTGAACGATGTTCATGATGCCTCACCGGCGCCAAAACGTTGCCCAACAACGACGGCGGGGATTCCGCCGGCCACCGCGCCCTGAGGAATGTCGCCTTGCACGACTGACATGGGTCGGATGAGCGCCGAAGATCCGATTGTCGCGCCGCCGAGGACCATGCAGCGGGAAGTGATCCACGCGCCAGACTCGACCTGTATGGGACGCGTGATGAGGGCCATGTCGCGCTTGTGTGCGTGACTGCCGGTGGTGAGGAAGGTCTCCTGGGAAATCACGACGTCGTGACCGATGTAGATGTGGTCCTGGTTGTGGAACCAGACGCCCTCGCCGATCCAGCTATCGTCACCGATGTGCAGCTTCCAGGGAAACCGGACGCGTGTGCGGGGCCTAAATGTCACCCTGTCTCCGATTTGAGCACCGAAGGCCCGGAGGACCTTCACACGTAGGTTGGAGGAGACCTGCCATGGGTTGGTTACGAAGAGAAGCTCGGCGGCCCCCCAGAGGTAAACAAGTGCTTTCGAGCGGCCCCATGATGTGCGCTCACCTGGAGCGTGCTTCAGCGCGATGACGCGCACGACGTCGACAGCCATGAGTCCCCAAGTCCTTGTACAACGAGGACCGACCTCGCCTACTCACATCCTAGGGTGACGCGCCCTCGACTTCGAGAGGGCAAGGAGCGCCCTGAGCGCCTCTGCGTACTGCCCCACCATGTGGTCGAGTGAGTGCCTCGTCGACTTCTCTCCGATGGCGGCACCCAGACGGAGTGCTGTCTGGGGGTCATCGGCGAGTTGCTTCATCGATGTGGCCAGAGCATCGGCGGTGGGGGCGCATTCGATGCTGTCGTAGTCTGGCGTGAGGTATTCGTATTCCGGACCGTGTCGAGTGCCCGTGGTTGTGATGATGGGAAGCCTCATCGCCATGCTCTCAACAGCGATCAAACCGACGCGGCCGGGATTCACCAGGGCGATCGCTACGTTCGCCAGGTGCGCCTTCAACTCATCGCCGATGTAACCGAGCAACCGTACCTGGCCTCTAGCGGCGGCACGAGCGAAAGCAGCCTCGAGTCGGCCTCGTCCCCCCACCACAAGGGTGATGTCTGGTCGCGATGTCCAGAGGAGGTCTAATGCCTCCACGACGAGGTCGATTCGCTTGCTTTCGTCCAGGCCACCGACCATCGCGAAGACCGGACCATCGCCGATCCCAAGGCGAGAACGCGACTCGGATGGATCGCTCGTCCGAACGAACTCGATGTTCGTTTTCAACTCACGGACGTCGATCGAGTTGTGCAGCGAGGTCACTCCGGCGCTGCTAGCGCGCCACCTACTCGCCAACGTGGCCCCGGTGTCCGTGTAAGCGAGGACGTGATCGGCGGCCCTCGTCTGCCATCGGCGCAGCATGCGGGTGATCCGATTGTCCTCTGCGGTGAAGGCCTCGACATGGCCCCACACCCCGACTGGTCTCCTCCGCTGCAACAACGCCTCGTACGTCGCGGACGCGCCTGCCGCGAGCTCGGCCACGACGACGTCCGCATCTCTCCATGCCCGGCGACCGCTCACGAGTCGCAGACGGGCTCTGCCGAGTCGGATCGTCGTCGTTGTCAGAGCAAGCTGGAAGACGCCTTCGAGGTGCGCAGAGTCTCGACGACTCGCTTGAGCGCCAGTGGGAGCGCCGGCCGCGATCACCAGCTCGTGACCGTCATGCGCGAGCTCTGTCGCGAGTGCTTCGAAGAACGCAGCGCGGTACGTGGGCACGTACGGCTGCATGATTACGATCCGAGCCAATGTTGGTTGCCCTTCTTCCTACTGTCGGCTCAGGCTAGTGTCCTGCTGCTCGTTCGCTTCGCCATCGGATGTCCGACAGTCAGTTAGTCGAGCAAGGAACTGGTCGCAGATTCGCCAAGAAGGCGAGGCGCTTGCTCGCCGAACGGTCCCCTTGATTCTGCCCCGACAACGATCGTCTGAGCCGCGAGCGCTGCTGCCATCTCTGACCGAGGGCTGGACAGGCCGACTCGATGCTCGGACCATCGAGGGCGGCGGCGCCGGACTCGCGAAACACGCCTACTAAACTGAGCACCTGTTATCATCGCGTGTGCAAAGAGCAGGATCCGTGACGATCGTCGGGCTCAACTTCGGGCCTGAATCAACGGGGATAGCTCCGTACACCGGCGGGTTGGCCAGGGAACTTGCGTCTCGGTCGTGGCGCGTTCGGGTGCTGAGTGGGTTCCCTCACTATCCACAGTGGCGCTTCGCTGAAAGACATCCCCCTCGTTCGCGGATCTCCGTCGAGGACGGGGTGATGGTGGTCAGGCGGCGGCATCGGCTCCCGTCGAAGCCCGGGGGAGTTGCGCGCGCTCTCTCTGAACTGTCCTTCGGCGTCGCGGCGATTTGCACGCGCTTTGCGAAGCCAGACGTCGTCGTCCTGGTTTCACCTGCGCTCATCTCGTCCGCAGCGGCGCTGGTGAAGGCGCGTCTCGTGACGCGGCGACCGGTCGTAGTTTGGGTGCAGGATCTCTACACTCTTGGTCTTCGGGAGCTCGGCGTCGGACGTCCTGGTCTGTCAAGCCGGCTCATCGGTGCGATCGAGAAGTGGACACTGCGATCTGCCGATGCGGTCGTCGTGATCCACGAGCGATTCCGCGACACCGTCGTGGAGGAGCTCGGTGTTCGTCCTGCTTCAGTCGAGGTCGTCCGGAACTGGTCCCACCTCGACGACGACTGGCAGGTCGATCGCGACGCATCACGCGCGGCCCTCGGCTGGGACTCGTCGGAGTTCGTCGTCCTGCATGCGGGGAACATGGGTGTGAAGCAAGGCCTCGAGAACGTGGTGGACGCGGCCCGCCTCGCAGCTGCGACCGGTTCGCGAGTGCGCTTCGTCCTGCTCGGAGACGGGAATCAACGCTCGACCCTTGCTGAACTCGCCGCCGGGGTGGCCAACGTGGAGATGATTGCCTCTCTCCCTGACGACGAGTTCCGCGATGCGCTCGCTTCCGCTGATGCGCTGCTGGTGAACGAACGTGCTGGAGTGGCGGGCATGGCTGTCCCGAGCAAGCTCACGTCGTACTTCAGCACAGGGCTGCCAGTCATCGCCGCCACAGACCCCGGCAGTGTCACCGAGAGTGAGGTACTCCTCGCGGGAGCGGGGCCAGTTGTGCCCGCCGGCGACCCGCAGGCTCTGCTTGACGCAGCGGTCGCGCTCGCCGGCGACGCTCAGCGGGCCCGGGCGATGGGCGCGTCTGGTCGACGGTTCCGGACCGAGCGTCTGACGGCAGCGGCCTCGTTCGATACATTTGCTCAGCTGTTGGAGACGCTGGCGAGAGGCCGCCGCTCAACCGCCACTAGGGAATCGGGGACTGCTTGACCAAGCGCGCGCTCATCACGGGCATCACCGGACAGGACGGGTCGTACCTGGCCGAACTTCTGCTTCGCAAGGGGTACGAGGTGCACGGCGTCATCCGTCGTGCGTCGACGTTCAACACCTCGCGCATCGACCACCTCTACGTCGACCCCCACAACCCCGACGCAAAGCTCTTCCTGCACTACGGGGACCTCGGCGACGGTGCCCGTCTCGTGAGCCTCCTCGGTGAGTTGAAGCCTGACGAGGTCTACAACCTCGCCGCGCAGTCGCACGTGCGCGTGTCCTTCGACGAGCCCGAGCACACCGGCGACGTCACGGGCGTCGGCTCGATGCGCATGCTCGAGGCCGTCCGCATGTCCGGTATCCACACGCGCTTCTACCAGGCGTCGTCGTCCGAGATGTTTGGGGCCACCCCACCTCCGCAGAACGAGGAGACCCCGTTCTGGCCGCGCTCGCCGTACGGTGCCGCAAAGGTCTACAGCTACTGGGTCACTCGCAACTACCGCGAGGCGTACGACATGTTCGCGGTCAACGGCATCCTCTTCAACCACGAGTCCCCTCGGCGAGGCGAGACGTTCGTGACGCGCAAGATCACGCGCGCAGTTGCCCGGATCAAGGCGGGCATGGAAGACCACGTCTACCTCGGCAACCTCGACTCAGTCCGGGACTGGGGGTACGCGGCGGAGTACGTCGAGGGCATGTGGCGCATGCTGCAGGCGGATGAACCGGACGACTTCGTCCTCGCGACCGGCGGGAACTTCACCGTCAAGGACTTCCTGTCGACGGCGTTCACCCACGCCGGGCTGAACTGGGAGGACCACGTGCGGTTCGACGAGCGGTACCTCCGCCCGAGTGAGGTCGACGCCCTGGTCGGCGACGCGTCGAAGGCGAAGGAGAAGCTCGGTTGGGAGGCCACGGTCGACACCGCTGAGCTCGCTCGGATCATGGTCGACGCGGACATCGAAGCGCTCCAGCACGAGGGTCGGCCCTGGATCGACACCGTCAAGCTCGCGAGCTGGGAATCCTGATGGCGGCCGAGCTCACCCCAGGGCCGCTCGATCGTGACGACCGCGTCTACATCGCCGGACACCGTGGTCTCGTCGGGTCGGCGGTCCAACGGAAGTTCGCAGCAGAGGGCTTCACCGATCTGATCGGACGGACCTCGTCCGAACTCGACCTCAAGGACCGCGCCGCCGTCTTCGACTTTTTCGCGCAGGAGCGGCCGAAGCACGTCGTCCTGGCGGCGGCCAAGGTCGGTGGCATCCTCGCGAACGACACCTACCCGCACGACTTCCTGAGCGAGAACCTGCAGATCCAGGTCAACGTCATGGATGCGGCGGTCGAGCACGGTGTCGAGCGTCTCGTGTTCCTCGGATCGTCCTGCATCTACCCGAAGCTGGCGGAACAGCCGATCCAGGAGGACTCCCTCCTCACCGGACACCTCGAACCGACCAACGACGCGTACGCGATCGCGAAGATCGCCGGGATCCTGCAGGTGCAGGCGGTACGACGTCAGCACGGTCGTTCCTGGATCTCCGCCATGCCGACCAACCTCTACGGGCCGGGCGACAACTTCTCGCCCAAGGGGTCGCACGTGCTGCCCGCCCTCATTCGTCGGTACGACGAAGCTGTGCAGCAGGGTGTCCGCCAGGTGGAGAACTGGGGCACGGGGTCACCCCGCCGCGAGTTCCTGCACGTCGACGACATGGCCTCGGCTGTCTTCCACCTCATCGAGCACTACGACGGCCCGGACCAGGTGAACGTCGGTACGGGGTCGGACGTCACGATCCGGGAGATCGCCGAGACCATCGCGAGGGTCGTCGGCTTCGAGGGCGAGACGGTCTGGGACACGTCCAAGCCCGACGGCACTCCGCAGAAGCTCCTCGACGTGTCCAAGCTCGCCGAGGCGGGTTGGACCGCGCAGATCGGGCTCGAAGAGGGGCTCCGCAGCACCATCGATTGGTACCGCGAGCACGCAGACTCGGTTCGGCAGTGACCTCGGTCGGACATGAGGGACCGTAGGATTACCTCATGTCCGACCAGCCCGAGTCGCGACGCGCTGCAGTGAGCCGGGGGTCCAGGGCCCGCGTCGTGCTGTGGACCGTCCTGGCCGTCGTCCTCCTGCTGATCCTCGCCGTCGCCTGGGTGGGGGTGCGCGGTGTGCTCGCCAAGGGGCATCTCGAACGCGCGGTGTCCGACGTCAGCACGCTGCGGTCGCAGTTGACGGACGCCGACACGAGCGCCGCGCAGCAGACCGCGAAGCACCTGGAGGACGAGGCGTCCGCGGCGCGGTCGCTGACCGGTGACCCGGTGTGGGGCGCGGCCCAGTACGTCCCGTTCTTCGGGACGAACCTGCGTGCTGTGCGCGAGGTCGCCGTGGTCGTCGACGATGTGGCCGACGGTGCGGTGAGTCCCGTCGCCGGCGTCGTCGGTGGACTCGGCGTCGACTCGTTCGCGCCGAAGGACGGGAAGGTTGACCTCGATCCGCTCGTCACGGCACAGCCGGCGGTCGCGCAGGCGGCCGAGACGCTGACCAGGGCCGACCGCGATGCGCAGGTGATCGACACGAGCGGCACGCTCTCGCCGGTGACGTCCGCGGTCAACCAACTGCGAAACGCCGTGCAGTCTGCGTCGAAGCAGGCCGACACGGCCAACCGCGTCGTGCAGCTCGCACCGGCGATGCTCGCTCGCGACGGCGAGCGCAACTACGTGCTGCTCTTCCAGAACAACGCCGAGCTCCGCGCCGGCGGGGGCATCCCAGGGGCCGTCGCGCTGCTCAAGGTGCAGGACGGGTCGATCAAGCTCGAGAACCAGGCCGCGGGTGCGTCCTTCGGCCCCTACGAGCAGCCGGTGCTTCCGCTCGAAGCGGACACGACCAGCCTGTACGGGGACATCACGGGCAGGTACATGCAGGACGTCAACCTCACGCCCCGCTTCGACGTGTCAGCACAGCTCGCCCGCGAGATGTGGAAGCAGAAGTTCGGGCAGGAGGTCGATGGGGTCCTCGCGATGGACCCGGTAACGCTGAGCTACATGCTCCGTGCGACCGGGCCGGTCCAGCTGGCAACGGGTGACACGCTCACTGCGGACAACGCCGTCCAGCTGTTGCTGAGCGACGTCTACACGAAGTACTCGGACCCCGCGGTGCAGGACGCCTTCTTCGCCTCGGCCGCGAGCGCGGTCTTCGACAAGGTGTCGAGCGGGGGCTTCGACGCGAAACAGTTCATCTCAGCGCTGACCAAGGGAACCGACGAAGGTCGACTCCGGCTGTGGAGCGCGACGAAGGACGAGCAGCAGCGTCTCGACGGGACAGCGCTGGCCGGCGAGCTCCCCACGGCATCGCGTGAAACCCGGCAGTTCGGCGTCTACCTGAACGACGGCACCGGGTCGAAGATGGACTACTACCTCGACAAGACCGTGTCGGTCGGATCGTCCGTCTGCCGACAGGACGGTCGTCCGACGTCCGTGGTCGAGGTCACCCTCAAGAACATCGCTCCCGCGGATGCCGCGACGAGTCTCCCGCGCTACGTGACCGGTGGTGGGGACTTCGGCACTGAACCGGGCAAGATCAAGACGCTCGTTGCCGTCTACGCGCCGGAGAACGCCATCTACCTCGGCTCGACGCGGGACGGCAAGCAGGTCGGCGTGCAGACCGCGACCGACGGCGGGCACCCGGTCACGCAGCTGCAGACGCTGCTCGCGCCGGGAGAGAGCACGACGTTCCGCGTCGCGTACCTCGGCGACGCCGAGTTCGCGAACGCCGGTGTCGAGGCGATCTCGACGCCCGGCGTCAAGCAGGGCAAGGTCGAGCCCCTCCAGTTCGAGTGCAAGGACCCTGTCCCCGCGGGCTGAGCGCGAACCATACGTCCGCGGCCCGTCCACGGAACGGAGGCGACGGCGTGTCGAGCCGTGCAGCGCGGTCCATGTTGTCCCCAGAGTGGGGGGTTCAGGACTTTTCTGAGCACGCGGCTCAGCCGGTCTCAGGAACAGACCGAGCGGCGGGATGCGCGGGGTGGATCCGTCGAATAGTGCCTCTGACCTGGGTTTATGATTCCGCTACCGCGCCCCGAGCAGGGGGTGCAAGCACCCCTCAGCTGTCCCTCATGCGCACCAGGGCTGGGCCGATCTCGAAAAAGTTTCGGATCAGGTGGCAACAACCTGAGGATTCCCGCTAGATTGAGGGAACTTCGCCATAGCGACCGCTTGCTCCTTCACGGCTTGCGTTTGGGGGGAGTGCCACGGGCTCTGGGTGTCAGGGTCTGCAGGATCAGATTCTTAGGGGAAACACTTCATGAAGAAGCTCATCGCAGCTGCCGTCCTCGCGGGCGCAGCGTTCATCGCCATCCCGACCGCGGCGAACGCTGCCGGCTACGCGCCGGACTCGAGCGTCTCCGTCTCGGGTACCTACAGCGCGGGCGGCACCGCCAACGTCAGCTTCACCGACGGTGCGTTCCAGAACGGCGAGACCGTCAACGTCCAGGTGACCGGCGCCGGCGCCGTGACCCTCGGTGCGCTGCCGACCACGACGGTCTCGAAGGCCTACACGGCTTCGCCGACCGGCGCGCTCGTCGTCAAGGTCACCTTCCCGGCTGGTGCTTCGGGTACCTACAACCTGACCGCCACGGGCGCCACCTCGGGCGTCGTCGGCCTCGCCTCGTTCACCGTCGCCCCCGGCGACACCGCCGTCACGGTCGGCTCGAACGGCAACTCCGGCACCCCCGGCCAGCTCGCCTTCACCGGTGGCACCATCTCGACGCTCGGCCTCTGGGCTGCCGGCGGCGCCATCGTCCTCGGTGGTGGCCTCCTGGTCGCTCGCAAGTCGGTCCGTCGTCAGAACGACGCCGCCTGAGCGCAGCTGAACTGAACGAAGCCCCCGGCACCTCGGTGCCGGGGGCTTCGTGCTGTCGTCGGTGGAGGGACGAGGACGGGTCAGGTCGGACGGATCAGGTGACGACGAGGGCGATCGCCACGACGGCGATCACGGCGAGCGGCGCGACGATCCACAGCCACCAGGGAAAGGTCGACGGCCGGCGGTAGGGGCGATGGTGCTTCCGATCGGGGTTCGGGTCCATGCGCTGACCGTAGGCCGTGCGCGGGCCGAGCGGCTCGTCCGTCGTCAGATCGTCACACTGCGGCCCGTGACTGTCCGCGAGCCGCGCTCACACGGGCCCGCCCCAGCACCACGATCCCGAGCAGGACCCCGAGCACCGCTCCGGAGGTGTTCGACAGCACGTCGTCCACCGACGCGAACCGCGCCGGCAGGAACAGCGCCTGCACCGTCTCGATCGCGCAGCTCGCCAGGAACCCGCCGAGCATGCCGACCCACCACGCGCGCGCGCCGAAGAGCAGCAGCACGAAGAATCCGAACGGCACGAAGAAGAGCACGTTCGCGGTGAACTCGACCGATCCGTAGTCGAGCCACTGCGGAGCGCCGAGCCGGTGCCCCGCGGCGATCGCCCGCGTCAGCCACGGGTGGATCCCGCGGTCGACGGGGGAGCCCGCCGTCGCCACGAGGACCACCAGGAGCGCGTAGGCGGCCGCGAGCGTCCACGCCACCCGCCTCGTGCGCCCCGACGCGTGCGCGGCGCGGTGCCGTGCGTGCCAGGCCGCGTCGAGCAGCGCCCCGATCGCGACCCCGACGAGGCCCGCGAGCACGACGGACCGGAACTGCTCGCCCGGGGTGGAGGACTGTGCCGCCACGACGACGGCGGCCGCCAGCACGACGACGGCGCTCACCAGGGCGCGTCCCGCCACCCCGGCCGGCCGGGAGGCACGGCTCGCCCCCGCCAGCAGCACCGGCAGCAGGGCGGTCACCAGGGTCACCGCGATCGCGGCCACGAACCCGTCACCGAGCGTCAGGGTGCCGTGCCCGAGCGCGCGCAGCGCGCCCACGAGGTGGAGCAGCGCGGACCGGACCCGGTCCGCGACGCCGGGTACCAGCAGGACCGCGCCCACGAGCACGACCGCAGCCACCATCCCGCTGCGCACGATCGTGGTCCTCGTCCTGGTGCTCATCGGGAACGACGCTAGTGGGCCGCGCCTCCCGTCCGGGATGGACGCGAGGGGACCTCGGGAACCCGCAGGAAGCAGTTCATCCACGGGACGAGTACCCCGATCGCGCACCTGTACCCCGTTCCCGCGTCCCCCGACCCCGGAAATCCGGGGCTGTACCCCGATCCGTATGCACGAAACCCGTGAATGGACGGGCATCGCTGGCGTCGCCGGGGGACGTTCTCGTACGGTTGCACCATCACCTGATGTACCCCGGATCGCGAAGGAGAGCGACATGAGCACCACCGTCACCACCGACACCCGCGAGGTCACCCTCGACACCGACACGGTCGACGTCATCGCGATCCTCGAGGCCGAGGCAGAGCACTCCGGCCGCGCAGCACGTGCCAAGACCACGTGGACGCAGGAGGACGACGGCGAGTGGGTCGCCAACTACGGCGGCTACTTCGGCGGCAGCGTCGACAAGCGCGACGGCCGCTACGTGGCCTCGGACACCTTCGGACTCGTCGTCGGCGACTTCGCCACGCTCGAAGAAGCCCAGACGAAGCTCTCGGACCAGCTCCACGTGATGCTGCCGGCCGTGATCCGTCCGGTCGCGTAGTGCCCGACGACCATCCGGCCCTCGCGGTCAGCACCACCAGCCAGACCCGCACCATCAGCACGGCCCGAACCACCAGCACCGTCCAGCACCACAGCAGCACGAGGAGCACCACCATGAGCACCAGCGTCGCCAACAGCCAGCAGGCCGAGGTGACCGTGGACACGGCGACCATCGAGGTCATCACCGGCATCGCTGCCGGCGTCGTGTCCCCCGATGCGCCGGCCCGGGCGCACGTCGTCTGGTCCGAGGCCGACGCGGGGCTCTGGGCGGCGAACTACGGCGGCTACTACGGCGGCGTGATCGATCAGCAGGGCGCACACTTCTTCGTGTCCGACACCTTCGGTCAGTACGTCGGCGACTTCCGCTCGCTGCACGAGGCGCAGGACCGTCTCGCCGAGCGGCTCCACCAGCTGCTGCCGGACGTGCGCCGCACGCTCGACTGAGCAACGATCCGGCCGGGAGGCCCGGGTCGCCTCCGCCACACGGCGGACGTGACCCGGGCCTCCCGTCGTCGTGCGCCCGCCGCGACCCTCCCCGCGGGGCCGCCAGTAGGCACCCCCAGTTCGAGGAGGGTCCCCCACACTGGGGACCGGCGTTGACCCCTGGTGCACTCAGTGTCCTGCCAGGATCGGGACGACGCCAGCGACCGTCCCTCTGCACGGACCGTCACGACAGCTCGGCGTCGGCATCGTCTCGACCCGAAAGTGACTCATGCTGCCTGTGCACCAGGGCACCCGTGTGCCCGGTGACGACCCTGCAGGTCGTCGCCCCCTGCCCTCACGACGCCCCGGCCGACGTCTCGTCGCCATGCTCGGTGCCGCGCTCCTCGTCGGCGCCGGTGTGTCCGCCACCACCGCGGTCGTCGCGGCCGAGCCGGCGTCGGCTGCGGTCTCGGCGCTCGACAACGGTCGCCTCGTCTGCAACCAGAACACGCTCTACGCCGTGGACGGCACGGGCAAGGTCATCGCGGTCGACATCACCCCCACGACCGATGCCGGGAAGAACGTTCCCGTCACCGAGCTCGGGGCCGAGGGCAACAACGGCCTCGGCATCTCGCGCGAGGGCGTCTCGATGTTCGGCGCCGCCAACGGCGGTACCGCGACCATCAAGCAGTACGACCCGAAGACCGGGCAGGTCCTCGCGACCATCCCGACCGACGGGGTGCACACCGTGATCCGCGGCGCGGTCAACCCGGTCACCGGCATCTACTACTACGGCGACGCGTCCCGGATCTGGGCGTACGACCCGACAGCCGGCAAGCTGCTCGGCCAGGTCGGCACCCTGACTGGCATGACGACGACGAACTCGACCGGCGGCACCGGCGTCAACGGTGACTTCGCGTTCAGCTCGCGCGGGCTCATGTTCGTCGTGGCCGCGCACAAGGTCTACCGCGTCGACACCACCGAGCTGCCGACGACGGCGATGCCGTCGGGCGGCCGCAACCTGTCGACGACCGAGATCGGGACGCTGCCGAACGGCACGAACAGCCCCGGGATCGCCTTCTCGTCCGACGGGTACCTCTACGTCTCCTCGTCCGCGACCGCGACCAACGGTGTAAAGACGACGACGGTGTTCCAGCTCGACCCGACGTCGGGTGCCGAGCAGCGTCGCTTCGCGATCACCGGCGACTTCGGCGCGACCGACCTCGCCACCTGCAACTACGCCGACACCCTGACCGGACAGGCCTCCGTCGACGACCGCTGGAAGGAGACCGACCAGTTCGCGCTGTCCATCGCCGGCCAGGGCATCCAGGCCACCACGCCCGGTGCCTCGGGCACGACGAGCGGCACCGCGACCGGCGTCCAGTCGAAGACCGCCGGTGCCCTGCTGACCACGCCGGACAAGGACTACACGGTCACGCAGCAGCCCGCCGGCACGACCGACCCCGCGGACTACGACACGACGTGGCAGGCCGTCGACCTGTCGACGAAGCGCACCGTCGCGAGCGGTACCGGCGGCACGGCGGCGTTCCGGTTCCCGCAGGCGACCACCGCCGACGGCACCGACGTCGTCGTCACGTTCACCAACACGCTCAAGCTCGCGCACGTCGCGACGAAGCCCGACGCCTACAGCACCCCGGTCGGGACGAAGCTGGAGGTCGCCGCTGCCGGTGTGCTCGGCAACGACTCCGGGACGGGCCTGACCCTGCAGTCCGCGGGCGCCCCGGCACACGGCACCGTGACGACCTCGGCGGACGGGAGCTTCACCTACACCCCGGCGAAGGGCTTCTCCGGCACCGACCAGTTCACGTACACCGCGGCGGACGGTTCCGGCCGCACGTCGACGAGCACGGTCACGGTCACCGTCTCGCCCAGCGGCGCCGACGACGCCTTCTCGGTGCGCGCCGGCGGGACCGCGACGGCGGACGCGACCACGGGCCTCCTGGCCAACGACGGCGGCAGCGACCTGACCATCACGAGCCACACCGACCCGACGCACGGCACCCTCGAGCTCGGGGAGGACGGGTCCTACCGGTACACCCCGGCCCCCGGCTTCTCGGGCACCGACTCCTTCACCTACACCGCGACCGACGGCAACGGCACCACCACGACGGCGACCGTCACCGTGACGGTGCTGCCCGCGGCCGGCGCCGACGCGATCACCGTGACCGCCGGCGGACCGACCACCGTCGGTGCCCCGGGCCTGCTCGGCAACGACGAGGGCACCGGCCTGACCGTCACCGGGTCGACCCAGCCCGCACACGGCACGGTCACCGTCGGGAAGGACGGCTCGTGCACGTACACCCCGGCCGACGGCTACTCCGGTGACGACACCTTCGACTACACGGTCACCGACGGCAACGGGAAGTCCGACACGGTCACCGTGACCGTCCTCGTGCGCCCCGCAGCGGTCGACGACACGATCACGCTGCCCGCAGACGGCACCGCCACGGCGACGACCCGCGCCGACGGCGTCCTCGGCAACGACCGCGGCACCGGCCTGACGATCCGCTCGAACACCGAGCCGACGCACGGTTCGCTGACGCTGGCACCCGACGGCACCTACACCTACGTGCCCGCGACCGGGTTCTCCGGCACCGACACGTTCACCTACCAGGCCACCGACAGCGCCGGCACGGTCGTCAGCGGCACCGTCACCGTGGTGGTCGTGCCCGTCGCTGCCGACGACCGCGCCGCGACGACGGCGAACGATCCCGTCGCGTTCGACGTGACGAGGAACGACACCGGTACCGACCTCACGCCGAGGATCGCCACGGCTCCGGCCCACGGCACCGCGGTCGTGAACGGGGACGGCGCCGTCGAGTACACCCCGGCCCGTGACTGGTCCGGCACCGACACCCTCTCCTACACGGTGTCCGACGGCTCCGGCCGGACGTCGCAGCCGGCGACCGTGACGATCGCGGTCTCGCCGACCGCCCGCCCGGACACCACCTCGACGACGGCCGGCACCCCGGTCACCGTCGCGGCGACGGCCATGACGAGCAACGACTCCGGTACCGGGCTCACCGTCACCGGCGTGGGCAAGGCCTCGGACGGCACGGTCGTGCTCGACGCGGACGGCAACGCCGTGTTCACCCCTGCGGACGGCTTCTCGGGTACCGGCTCGTTCTGGTACGACGTCCGTGACGCCTCGGGCCGCACCGACTCCACCTGGGTCGTCGTCGTGGTCGGACCGCAGGCCACCGCGGACTCCGCGACCGTCCCGGCGTCCACCACGCTGACCGTCCCCGTGGCGGAGGGCGTCCTGGCGAACGACCACGGCACCGGGCTGACCGCGACGATCGACGAGCAGCCGCTGCACGGCACGGTCGACCTCGCCGCCGACGGCTCGTACACCTACACGCCGACCGCGGACTGGTCGGGCTCGGACCGCTTCACCTACACGGCGGAGGACGCGTCCGACACCGACGAGAAGAGCACCGGGCTCGTGACGATCACCGTCACGCCCCGCACCGAGGACGACCGGATCCGCACCGCGGCCGACCAGCCCGTCACGGTGACCTCGGGTGACCTGACCGGCAACGACCACGGTTCCGGCCTCACCGTCACGTCGGTCGGGCAGCCCAGCGCCGGCACCGTCGTGCTGAACGCCGACGGCACCGTCACGTACACCCCGGCTCCGGGGACCTCGGGCACGGCGACCTTCCCGTACGGGGTCACCGGCGCGAACGACGAGCAGGCCGCGGGCACCGTCACGGTGACCATCACGCCCGTGGTCGCCGCGACCGACGCCGACGCCACCGCCGACGGCACCCTCGTGGTGCCCGCGGACGAGGGCGTGCTCGAGGGCGCGACCGGCACCGGCCTGACCGTCACCGACAACACGGACCCGGGCCACGGCACCGTCGAGGTCGGGAAGGACGGCTCGTACACGTACACGCCCGAGCCGGGGTACTCCGGCAAGGACACCTTCGACGTGACGATCACCGACGGCTCCGGGAACACCACGACCGGCACCGTCACGATCACCGTCGCACCGAAGGCCGTCGACGACACCGCGACGACCACGACGGGGACCCCGATCGACGTCGCCGTGACCGAGAACGACAAGGGCACCGCGCTCCGGGTGACCGGCATCGGCACGGCTGCGAACGGCACCGTCCGGATCTCCGACACGACCGGCACCGACGGCACGGCCGCCCGCGACACCGGCGTGACCTACACGCCCGCCGACGGGTTCTCGGGCACCGACGCCGTCACCTACACGGTGACCGATGCCGCCGGCTCGACCGCGACCGCCACGGTGCGCGTCACCGTCGCACCCACCGCGACCGACGACGTGCTGCAGACCACCTCCGGCACCCCGCTCGCGCTCGGCGGGACCGTGCTGACCGGGAACGACCACGGCACCGGGCTGACGGTCACGGACCACACGGCTCCGCGTCACGGCACGGTGACCACCGCGGCGGACGGCTCGCTCGTCTACACGCCGACGACGGGCTGGTCCGGCACGGACACGTTCACCTACACGGTGACCGACGCCTCCGGGCAGACCGCGACCGCCACGGTCACGGTCCTGGTCGGCAACGTCGCGACGGCCGACCACGGCACCACCACCACGAACGGCACGCTGCGGGTGTCCGCGGCCTCGGGCGTCCTGACCGACGACTCCGGCGCGGGGCTCTGGGCGAAGATCGACCGGCAGCCGGAGCACGGCACGGTCGAGCTCCGCAAGGACGGCTCGTACGTGTACACGCCGGCTGCCGGCTTCTCGGGCACCGACACCTTCACGTACACCGCGGTGGACGCCGAGGGCTCGACATCGACCGGCCTCGTGACGATCACTGTCACCCCGGTCGCGACCGACGACCGCACCAGCACCGCCGCCGGCACCCCGGTGACCGCGGTCGACCCGGGCGTGCTCGGCAACGACCACGGCTCGGCCCTGCGGGTCGTGTCCGCGGGGACGGCTCGGCACGGCACGGTCCGCATCGCCGGCGCAGGGACGTTCGTCTACACGCCGGACCAGGGCTTCTCGGGTGTGGACTCGGTCACGTACCGCGACCACGACCTGGAGGGCCAGGCCGCGGACGCCACCGTGTGGATCACCGTCGGGATCGACGCCGTCGACGACAGCGCACGGACCGTCGCGGGCACCCCGGTCGCCCGTGACGCCCGGCACGGCCTGCTCGGCAACGACCGGGGGACCGGCCTGACCGCCGCCCTCGACCGGAAGCCCGCGCACGGCACCGTCTCGGTGCAGCGCGACGGCTCGTACCTGTACGAGGCCGCCGACGGCTTCACCGGCACGGACCGGTTCACCTACACGGTGACCGACGCCTCCGGGCAGACGACGACGGCCACCGCGGTCATGACGGTCGTCGCGGCCGCCACCGCCACGGACGACTCGGCTGTCGGTGCCGTGGGCCACCCGGTCACCATCCGCCCGATCGACAACGACCACGCCAGTGGCGGAGCGCACTTCGTGGCGACCACGCTGCACCTGGTCGACCCGGCCACCGGCGCACCGACCGACCGGGTCGTCGTGCAGGGCATGGGCACCTGGCAGGTCGACCGCGGGCAGGTCGTGTTCACCCCCGAGCACGGCTGGGCAGCGCGCACCTCGATCGACTACACGGTGCTCGACAGTGCCGCGCAGCTGGTCCGCGCGACCATCGAGGTGTCCTACCCCACCGGGATCGCGGCGGTCGCGCACATCGCGAAGCTCGCCTTCACCGGCACCACGGGACTCGTCGGACTCGGCCTGGCCGCGGTCGCGATGGTCCTGGCCGGGGCGTTCCTGGTGGTCCGCCGCCGAGGTGACGGGACCGCCGTCGTGACGGGGACGCGCCGCCGCAGCGGGTCCTGACGACCGCACCCCACCACCGGACGGGAGGCCCGGATCACGACAGCCGACAGGCGCACGTGATCCGGGCCTCCCGTCCGTCGTCCGTGGTCACGACCCGACGTCGGGTCGCCGTGCCCTCGGGGGTCAGCGGACGGGCCCGTGGTGCGCAGCGCTCACCCGATGGGTGCGATGAGCTGCGGGCCGTCGTTCCGCACGCTGTTCACCGCGCGGGAGACCTCGTACTGCTCGAGCCCGGCCGCGACCGCGAGCGACTCGTGGTCGAGCAGTGCGAGCAGGTCGTCGGAGCCGAGGTCGCCGTCCAGCCAGTCGTCGTAGCCGTCCGGGGTGAGGAACGCCGGCATCCGGTCGTGGACCTCGCCGGGCGCGACGTGTGCGTCGCGGGTGATGATCGCGAGCGACAGCCGCCACTTGTCCGGGTCGTCCTCGGGCTTCGTCGGGTCCGGCCAGGCGCTCACGATGCCCGCCATCGCCAGTGCGCCGTCGGGCTCGTGCACGAAGTGGGGCTCCTTGCCGTCCTCGCGCACGACCCACTCGTAGTACCCGAGCGCGGGGACGATGCACCGGTTCGTCGCGAAGGCCCGCTTGAACATGCCGCTCGTCGCGACCGTCTCGATGCGGGCGTTGATCGGCTTCGGCCGCTGCTTCCGGAAGTCCTTCGCCCAGCTCGGCACGAAGCCCCAGCTGATCTGCGGGAGCTCGCGCTGCCCGTGGCGCTGCCGGACGGCGTACACGGGGTCGGTCGGCGCGACGTTCCAGCTCGGGGCGAGGCCGGCGTGCACCTCGCCGGTGTCCTCGTCGACGTGCTCGGTGCGCGCCGCGAGCTCACCCACGAGCTCGGGCAGCAGATCGGCCGTGGTGTCGGAGACGACGAACCTTCCACACATGCGCCCAGTGTGCCCGCCGGGGCCGACAGTGGTGCGGGCGCGCAGCCGTCACTCGCCGGGCAGGCGGACCTTCGACCCGTGCGGGTGCCGGCGCCGGAGCGCACGGTGCCCCGGCATGGGTGGTGTCGTCTCGAGCGCCGCGAGGCGGGCACGTTCGGCGAGCCCGAGCCGCGCCACCATGTCCGGGAGCGTGAAGAGGTACACGAAGGGCCACAGGATCACGAAGACCTCGACCTGTCCGGAGACGAGCGCCGTGATCCCGCCGGAGGCCGCCCCCACCAGGAGCGGCCCGAGCCGCGAGAGCCGTCGCACCAGTCCACGCTGCAACAGCGGCACGTCGATCAGGACGGCCTCGCGGTCCTCGGGCGCGACCGGCCGCGCTCGCCGGCCGATGTAGGGCTGCACCGACCACCGCACGGACAGCTGCCAGTCGGGTCGCACCTGTCGCCCGTTGATCCGGAGCTCGGGACCGATCTCGCGAGCCGTCGGGAAGCACGAGAACGCCACCGCGAGGACTCCGAGCGTCGCGAAGGTGATCGCGGCGACCGGGCGGAGGACACCGGGGCCCACCCAGGCCCACGCCCACTCCGTCGCGACGAACACGACGAGGGCGACCGCGGCGACGGCTCCCGCGGCCCACAGGGCACGACGGGCCCGCGCCGGGTCGACGACCTCCCAGAGGCGCCCGCGCAACACCTGCCATCCGAGCCGGTACACGGATCCCTTCTACGCCGCGAGGCTGCGAGGACCGCCCGCTGCTAGCGTGCCCGGGTGGACGACGAACAGCGCTGCCCCTGCCTGAGCGGCAACCTCTACGGCGAGTGCTGCGGCCCCCTGCACGCCGGTGCAGCCGCCCCGACCGCCGAGCGGCTCATGCGCTCCCGGTTCACCGCGTTCGCACTCGGGCTGCCGGAGTACCTGCTGCTCACCTGGCACCCGCGCACCCGGCCGGACGAGCTGACGCTCGACCCGTCGCAGCGCTGGACGCGCCTGGACATCGTGTCGACCCGGTCGGGAGGCCCGTTCGACTCCGCCGGGCAGGTCGCCTTCCGCGCGTGGTGGCGCACCGACGACGACCGCGGGACGCTCGAGGAGACGAGCGAGTTCGTGCGGGAGCAGGGGCGGTGGTTCTACGTCGACGGCGTGGTCGCCTGAACCGTGGTTCACCGTCGACGGGGTCATCGCCTGAACCGTGGTTCACCGTCGACGGCGTGGTCGCCTGAACCGTGGTGCCTGAGCGCTGATCGTCAGGTGGTGATGGTCGCCGGCAGCCCGACCGCGAGCCGCATCGCCCGTCGGACCGCGGCCTCGTCCGGCAGCAGCTCGGTGTCGTCGCCGGACACGAAGAACCGGATCTGCCCGATCGCCTGCTCCGTCAGCATGTCGAGCCCGTTGAGCACCCGGCCCCCGGCAGCGGCCCAGCGTCCGGCCGCGGCGGTCGGCCAGGGCTCGTAGGCGACGTCGAACAGCACCGCGTCCGGCCCGGAGGGCAGCAGCTCGAGCGGATCGGCCGCGCCGCCGGGCAGCGTCGACACGAGGAACCCGTGCCGCGTCCCCGGCAGCGAGTCGATCGGCAGCACCTCGAGCGTCACCCCGAGGCGCACCGCCAGGTCCACGAGGGAGCCGGCCTTCGCGGTGTCGCGGAGGAAGAGCCGCACGTCGACCGCGCCGAGCCGCACCGCAGCCGCGAGGGCGCTCGCCGCAGTGGCCCCACCGCCGACGATCGTTGCCTCGCCCGGCAGGTGCCCGAGTGCCTCCACCGGTCGGACGATGCCCTCGACGTCGGTGTTCGCGCCGGCCAGGACGACGCGGTCGCCCTCCTGCCGGAACGCCACGGTGTTGGCCACCCCGAGCTCGTCGACGAGCGGGGTGGTGCGGTCGAGCATCGGCAGCACGTCCCGCTTGAGCGGCATGGTCAGGCTGAGCCCGCGCCAATCGGGACCCAGCCCCGCGACGAACGCGTCGAGCCCACCGGAGGCGACCTCGTGCCTCCCGTACGTGAACGGCAGCCCGAGCACGTCGTAGGCCGCCGCGTGCAGCGTGGGGGAGAGCGAGTGCGCGATGGGGGAGCCCAGCACGGCCAGCCGGGTCCGGTCGGGGTCGGTGAACTCCACGTCCGGAGCCTAGCCGCTCAGCACCCTCGACTGGGGTGCTTAGGGTAGCCTTACCTGTGTGATCCGAACCTCCCCCTCAGCGCGCCGCGTCCGCCGCGTGCTCGCGGCCGCCGGCGCCGTCGTCGCCGCGTCCCTCGTCCTCGCCGGGTGCACCTCCGGCTCCTCGTCGCCCGCCGCGTCCGACGGCGCCTCGGGCTCGGGCGGCGCGTTCCCCGTCTCGATCCAGACCGCACTCGGCACGACCGAGATCCCCTCGCAGCCGAAGCGCGTCGTCGCCCTCGGCTGGGGTGACGCGGAGACGGCGCTCGAACTCGGCGTGCAGCCCGTCGGCGCCAGCGACTGGCTCGCCTTCGGTGGCGACGGCGTCGGGCCGTGGCTCAAGGACGCGTACACGAAGAAGCCGACGATCATCCAGACGCTCGAGCCCAGCTACGAGCAGATCCTCAAGCTCAAGCCGGACCTGATCCTCGACACGAAGAGCTCGGGCGACAAGGACCGCTACGCGAAGCTCTCCGCGATCGCGCCGACCGTCGCGGTGCCGAAGGGCGGCGCGAACTACCTCACCACCACCGAGCAGCAGGTCGACCTCGTGTCGCGTGCACTCGGCAAGGAGTCCGAGGGCAAGAAGCTGCTGACCGACCTCGACGACGCGTACGCCGCGGCGCGGAAGGCGCACCCCGAGTTCGACGGCAAGACCGCCGTCGTCGGTTCGTACACGGCGGACGGCTTCGGCGCGTACGCCTCGAAGGACAGCCGCTCCACCTTCATGCAGCAGCTCGGCTTCACCATCCCGAAGGCCGTCGACCAGCAGGCCGGCGACGCGTTCTCGGTGAGCCTGTCCGAGGAGAACCTCGACCTGCTCGACGCCGACCTGACCGTCGTCCTGCCGATCTACGTCGACGCGTCGAAGGCCGAGTCCGACCCGCTGTTCCAGAAGGTGCCGTCGGTCGAGGGCGGGCACTCCATCGTCGTCGACGACGCGGACGTGTCGAACGCGTTCTCGCTCGGCACCACCGCCGCCATCGAGTGGGCGCTGGACCGGCTGCCGGACGAGTTCGCGAAGAAGGTCGGCTGACCGACAGCCACAGGGGGAGTACGGGAGACGCCGGGTCGCGAGTCGCGACCCGGCGTCTCCCGTTGCGTGCGTCCCTCGTTGCGTGCGTGCGTGCGTGCGGGGGCGTGGCGACCGGCGGTGACGGATGGTGCGCGGTCGCCGGACGGGAGGCACGGTGCGGGCCGGCACCGCGCCTCCCGTCCGACGTCTGGTGCCGTTCCGCGCGTTCCGCTACGCGGCGGTGAAGGTGGAGCCGATGAAGGCGAAGAGCAGGGCGATGAGCGGCAGCGAGCCCTGCACGAACGCCGAGTTCAGGTACCGGCGACCCGTGCCGGCCAGGACGACCGCGGCGCCGAGCATGCTCGCGCTCGAGAACACCACGAGGGTCCACCCCGTCGCACCGCTGCCGGTGACGACCAACACGACGCCGAGGATCGCGCCGATCGCGAGGAACAGGTTGTAGAAGCCCTGGTTGAACGCGAGGGAGCGGGTGGCCTGCGCCTCGGACTCCGAGGCGATGCCGAACACGCGGCGGACGCGAGGACTCGTCCATACGACGGACTCGAGGAAGAAGATGTACACGTGCACGAGGCCCGCGAGGACCGCACACACGCCCGAGATCACGAGCAGGACCGACATGGCCTCCATTCTCGCAGCCCCGGAGCAGTGCTCGTGTCCGCCAGTCACACCAGCCCGCTCGGCGGAGGCCCGCCGGTAGGCTCGGGCCATGAGTGCCGACGAGTCCACACCCGTCCACGACGATGCGGTCGCCGAGCTGGCGAGCATCCGGCAGAGCATCGACAACATCGACGCCGCCGTGATCCACATGCTCGCCGAGCGCTTCAAGTACACCCAGCGGGTCGGTTACCTGAAGGCCGAGGCGGGCATGCCGGCCGCCGACCCGGGGCGTGAGCAGGTGCAGGTCGCGCGGCTCCGACAGCTGGCCGCCGAGTCGCACCTCGACCCCGCCTTCGCGGAGAAGTTCCTGAACTTCATCGTCGCCGAGGTCATCCACCACCACGAGCGCATCGCCGGCGGCGAGCGGTGAGCGGGGCCGCCGGCGTGGTCCCGGCCGACGACTTCCCGCGGGATCTCGCCGACCTGCACCTGCTCGTCGGGTCGTACACGGCCACGGGCGGTGGGAACGCGACCGGCATCTCGGTCGTGCACGGGACCACCGCCTCCACCGTCGCCGTGATGGACGACCCCTCGTTCCTCGCGCTCTCCGGCGACCGGGTCTACGCCGTGTCCGAGACCGCGGACGGTCGCGTCTCGGCCTTCCGGTACGCCGGTGGTGCGCTCGAGCACCGGTGGGATGCCGACGCCGGTGGTGACGCACCCTGCCACGTGCGGGTCGACCCCTCCGGTGCGCTCGTCGTCACGAACTACGTCTCCGGCACCGTGACCGCGGTGTCGCTCGAGGCCGCTGAGTCGCACGCCGCCTCGGTGACCGCGAGCGACGGCGTCGTCGGGACCCACGGCAGCGCGGACCGGGTCGTCGTTGCCGAGTCGGCGCTCGTCACCGGCGTGCTGCCCGACGTCGAGGGGCCCGTCGAGGACCGGCAGGAGGGGCCGCACGCCCACCAGTCGATCGCGACGCCCGACGGCACCGTGCTCGTCGCGGACCTCGGCGGCGATGCACTCCACGAGTTCCGGGTGACGGCTGACCCCGCGATCGACCTCGTGCGCGTGCACCACCTCGGGCCCGGGGTCGGGCCGCGGCACATGGCGTGGCTCGGGGCCGGGGCCGACGCGGACCTCGTCGTCGCGGGTGAGCTCGACGGACGCGTGTACCGCCTGCGCCGCGACGACTCCGGGACGCTGCGGCCGATCGCGTCGGCGCCGGCGTTCGAGGGCGAGGTGGGGGAGTCGCTCCTCAGCCACGTCGAGGTCGACCGGGCCGGACGGGTCGTCGTCGCGGTCCGAGGCCGGGACCTGATCGTGGTGCTCGACACCGCGGACGACGGGCTGACCGTCGTCGGGTCGGCGTCGTGCGGCGGCGTCTGGCCGCGGCACTTCGCGCAGGTGCCCGGGTACCTGCTGGTGGCCAACCAGATGTCCGACGCGATCGCCGTGCTGCCCATCGGGGCGGACGGGGTGCCGGGCGAGACCGTGGCGCAGATCGCCGTCGGGTCGCCCGCGTGCATCGTGCCGGTGGCGGCCCGGTCGTGACCGAGGTCGGGGCTGGGGCCGGCGCTGGTGCCGGGGCCGGGGATGGCGCTGGGGCGCCCGTGCCCGTGCCCGTGCCCGTGGCCGGTGCGTCGGGCGTGCTCGCCGACGGGTACCGCCTGGTGGTCGGGCCGCCGCCGCTGGACGACTACCTGCGCCTGCGACGGGACTCCGGTCTGTCACCGAAGGACGCTGCGCAGGGTGCCGGGGCGATCGCGGGGAGCTGGTCGGCCGTGCACGTCGTCGACACCGACGGGGTCCCCGTCGCCATGGGCCGCACGATCGGGGACGGCGGGTGGTACTTCCACATCGCCGACATCGCCACCGATCCGGACCACCAGCGCCGGGGGCTCGGGAGGGTCGTCGTCGAGTGGCTCGTGGCGGACATCCGGTCCCGCGCGCCGGAAGGCGCCTACATCACGCTCGTCGGGGACCCGCCCGGTCAGCGGCTCTACCGTTCGCTCGGGTTCGAGGACGTCGCGCCGAGCCTCGGAATGGCGCTGCCGCTGCGCTGAGGGGCCGGGCGTCAGCCGTGGACGACGTTGGCGAAGGGCCGGCCCGCTGCCAGCGCGGACACCTGGCGTCGCACGAGCTCGAGGGTTCGCGGCACGCTGAGGTCCGTGTTCCCACCGACGTGGGGCGTCAGCACCGTGTTCGGCGTCGTCCAGAGCGGGTGCCCGGCCGGGAGCGGCTCCGGGTCGGTCACGTCGAGCGCTGCCGACAGCCGCCCGCGTTGGAGCTCCGCGACCAGGGCATCGGTGTCGACGACCCGCCCGCGGGCGACGTTCACCACGAGGGCTCCGTCGGGCAGCGCAGCGAGCAGGTCTCGGTCGACGAGGTGTTCGGTCTCGTCGGTCAGCGGGGTGATGAGCACGAGGACGTCCGTCCGGGCTGCGAGTTCCGGGAGCTCCCCGAACGCGTGCACGTGCCGCCCGTCCTGCTCCCGCGCAGTGCGCGCCACGACGGTGACGTCGCACCGCATCGCCTCGAACCGCGTGGCGATCGCAGCGCCGATCGCCCCGTGACCGACCACCGTGACGCGACGATCGGCGAGCGAGCGGGTGGTGCGGACGTCCCACACCCCTGCGGCGCGATCGGCCTGGAACGCGTGGATCTCGCGGAGCGAGGTCAGCGCCAGACCGACCGCGAGCTCGGCCGTCTCGTCGTCGTGGATGCCGCGGCCGTTCGCGACCTGCGCGTGTGCCGGGGCGTGCGGCAGCGCGTGCTCGTACCCGGCACTCGGCAGCTGCAGGAGTCGCAGGTTCGGCAGGTCGTGCACGAACTGCCACCGGTGACGACCCGCGAAGTAGAACGGCAGCAGCGTGAGCGCGACGTCCTCGGGGCGGTCGTACGGGCCTTCGACGTCCCACACGTCGAGCTCGACGCCGTCCGGCACGGGGCCGAACCGGTCGACGAGCTCGACGAAGGGCAGGGTGACGATCGGCATGCGGTCGCGGTGCTCCTGGTCGCCGTCAGCTGTCGGTGCGCGGCGAGAACGAACCGTGGTCGTCGAGCGGCCCGCGCCCGACGTAGCCCTCGGTGACGTCCTCGACGATCACGTCGCCGAAGCGCGCCGGCAGCGTCGCGCCGTGCGTGCCCCGCAGCTCGTCGATCGACGCCTCGAACGCGCCCTGCACCTCGAGCGTGCCGGAGGAGGCGTCCGTCACACCGATGCGCAGCACCGGGAAGCCGCGACCCTCGCACAGCCCGCGGAACCGCACGTCGTCCTCGCGGCGCACGGTCACGATGACGCGACCCGTCGACTCCGAGAACAGCGCGGTCGCCGTGTCGACGCCGTCGCGCTCCTCGAGCTCGTCGAGCACCACGCGTGCGCCGATCCCGAAGCGCAGGACCGACTCGGCGAGGGACTGGCCGAGGCCGCCGTCCGCCAGGTCGTGGGCGCTGGTGAGCAGCTGCTCGCCGGATGCCGCGTGCAGCAGCTCCGCCAGGGCCTTCTCGCGGTCGAGGTCCACCGCCGGCGGGCGACCACCGAGGTGCCCGTGGACGGTGCCGGCCCACGCCGAGCCGTCGAGCTCGAGGCTCGTCGTGCCGAGCAGGTACACGTTGTGGCCGTCGTCCTGCCAGCCCGAGGGCACGCGCAGGGCGACGTCGTCGATGATGCCGAGCACACCGACGACGGGCGTCGGGTGGATCGGGGTCGTGCCGGTCTGGTTGTAGAACGACACGTTGCCGCCGGTGACCGGGATGCCGAGCTCCATGCAGCCGTCCGCCAGGCCCTCGACGGCCTCGGAGAACTGCCACATCACCTCGGGGTTCTCCGGCGAGCCGAAGTTCAGGCAGTCGGTGACCGCGGCGGGGACGGCGCCGGTGACGGCGACGTTCCGGTACGCCTCGGCCAGCGCCAGGCGCGCGCCCTGCTTCGGGTCGAGCTGGCAGTAGCGGCCGTTGGCGTCGGTCGCGACGGTGACGCCGAGCCCCGTCTCCTCGTCGACGCGGATCATGCCGCCGTCGTCGGGGAAGGACAGCGCGGTGTTGCCGAGCACGTAGGTGTCGTACTGGTTCGTCACCCAGTTCTTCGACGCGAGGTTCGGCGAGCCGAGCAGCTGCAGGAACTGCGCCTTGAGGGCCGGACCGTCGGTCGGACGCTCGAGCGAGGCGGCGGTGTCGGCCTGCAGCGCATCGATCCACGACGGGTAGGCGACCGGGCGGTCGTACACCGGACCGTCGACGGCGACCGTGCGCGGGTCGACGTTCACGATCTCCTGGCCCTGCCAGTCGATGACGAGACGGCCGGTGCCGGTGACCTCGCCCAGGACGCTCGTCTCGACCTCCCACTTGCCGACGACCGCGAGGAACGCGTCGAGCTTGTCCGGGCGGACGACCGCCATCATGCGCTCCTGGCTCTCGGACATGAGGATCTCCTCGGCCGTGAGCGTGGGGTCGCGCAGCAGGACGTCGTCGAGCGAGATGTGCATGCCACCGTCGCCGTTCGAGGCGAGCTCGCTCGTCGCGCAGGAGATGCCAGCGGCACCGAGGTCCTGGATGCCCTCGACCAGTTCCTCGCGGAACAGCTCGAGGCAGCACTCGATGAGGACCTTCTCGGCGAAGGGGTCGCCGACCTGCACCGCCGGGCGCTTGGTCGGGCCGCCCTCGGTGAAGGTGTCGGACGCCAGGATCGACGCGCCGCCGATGCCGTCGCCACCCGTCCGGGCACCGAAGAGCACGACCTTGTTGCCGGCACCGGAGGCGTTCGCCAGGTGCAGGTCCTCGTGCCGCAGGACACCGACCGCGAGGGCGTTGACGAGCGGGTTGCCCTGGTACACCGGGTCGAAGTAGGTCTCGCCACCGATGTTCGGCAGGCCGAGGCAGTTGCCGTAGAACGAGATGCCGCCGACGACGCCGTGCACGACGCGCGCCGTGTCCTCGTGGTCGATCGCACCGAAGCGCAGCTGGTCCATCACGGCGACCGGGCGCGCGCCCATCGAGATGATGTCGCGGACGATGCCGCCGACGCCGGTCGCGGCGCCCTGGTAGGGCTCGACGTACGACGGGTGGTTGTGCGACTCGACCTTGAAGGTCACCGCCCAACCGTTGCCCACGTCGACGACACCGGCGTTCTCGCCCATGCCGACCATCAGGTTCTTCGTCATCTCCGGCGTGACCTTCTTGCCGAACTGACGGAGGTAGTTCTTCGACGACTTGTACGAGCAGTGCTCGGACCACATCACCGAGTACATGGCGAGCTCGCCCGAGGTGGGGCGGCGGCCGAGGATCTCGCGGATCTTCGCGTACTCGTCGGCCTTGAGCCCGAGTGCCTCGTACGGCTGCTCCTTGTCGGGGGTGGCGGCGGCGTCCTGGACGGTGTCGGGCTTCGGGCGAACGTGGGTCGTCACGGTGTTGTCGTTCCCTGTCACTGGAGTCGTGTTCGTCGGAGTCGTCGTCACTTGACGAGCGTCGACTCGATCACGGAGGTGAAGAAGGTGAGGCCGTCCGTGCCGGAGGCCATCGCCGCGGGGGTGTCCGGGCCGAACCCGGGCTCCGTCGCGTGCTCGGGGTGCGGCATGAGCCCGACGACGTTGCCGCGCTCGTTCGAGACGCCCGCGATGTCGTCGATCGACCCGTTCGGGTTCACCCCGACGTAGCGGAACACGACCTGGCCGTTGTCCTCGATGCGCTTGATCTCGTCGGCGTCTGCGACGAACCGGCCGTCGGCGTTCTTCAGCGGGATCGTGATCTCCTGCCCGGCGCTGAACCCGGAGGTCCAGGCGGTGCCGGCGGTCTCGACGCGGAGCTTCTGGTCGCGGCGGATGAACTGCTGGTGCGCGTTGCGGGTGTGGGCGCCCGGCACGAGGCGGGCCTCGGCGAGCATCTGGAACCCGTTGCAGATGCCGAGCACGGGCATGCCCTTGCCTGCGGCGTCGATGACCTCGGCCATGATCGGGGCCTTCGCCGCGATGGCGCCGGCACGCAGGTAGTCGCCGTACGAGAACCCACCGGGGAGCACGATCGCGTCGACCCCCTGCAGGTCGTGGTCGCCGTGCCAGAGCGCGACGGGGTCGGCTCCTGCGAGGCGGACCGCGCGCTGGGCGTCGCGGTCGTCGAGCGAGCCCGGGAACGTGATGACGCCGATGCGCATCCGCGTCACGCGTCCTGCACGGTGACGGAGACGACGTCCTCGATCACGGCGTTCGAGAAGACGTCGGCCGCGATGTCGCGGACCTCGGCCAGCTTCGCGTCGTCGACCGGGCCGTCGACGGCGATCTCGAAGCGCTTGCCGATGCGGACGTCGGTCAGGTCGGCCTTGCCGAGACGGGCGAGGGCGTTGCCCACCGCCTTGCCCTGGGGGTCGAGGATCTCTGCCTTGGGCATGACCTCGACGACGATGGTTGGCACGTGTTCACTCCAGCGCTTGGGTGGGTTGGGTGGGACGGCATCAGTCTACGGGCCGCGCGCGCCGCGCCGGGCCGCTTGTGGAGAAGTCGTCCAAGGCGTATGTTCCAAGTCGAATAATCGCTCGCGAACACGGTCTGGAGGCACGGATGGCGTCGCTCACGCCCCTCGCGTTCGCCGCGCTCGGCCTGCTCGCCGAGGCGCCCATGCACCCGTACGAGATGTTCCAGACGATGCTCCACCGGCACGAGGACCAGAACGTCAAGGTCCGGCCGAGCACGCTGTACCACCAGATCGGACGCCTCGTGGACCTCGGGTACGCCGAGGCACTCGGGACCGCGCGCGAGGGCAACCGGCCCGAGCGCACCACCTACGCCATCACCGACCACGGCCGCGCGGAGCTCGACGCCGGACTCCGGCGCATGATCGCGGAGCCCGCCGACGAGTACCCCGAGTTCCAGCTCGCGGTGTCCCACGTCGACAACCTGACCGCCACCGACGCGGTGACCGCGATGCGCGCACGCGCTGCCGCACTCCGCGCGGAACGTGCCGGGTACGACGAAGCCGCCACGGGCCTCCAGGCCAAGCAGCTCGCCGAGCGCTACTGGCTCGACGTGTCGTACGTGCGTGGCATGCTCACCGCGCAGATCGAGTGGCTCACCGCCACCGCCGACCGGATCGCGAGCGGCGACATCCCCTGGGACGGCCCCGCCGTCCCCGACCCAGCACCACAGAAGGACCAGGACACCACTCGATGACCTCCACCACGTCCGCCGACCTGCAGCACGGGAAGAAGCCGTGGCCCGCGCTCTGGGCACTCGTCGTCGGCTTCTTCATGATCCTCGTCGACTCGACCATCGTGTCGGTCGCGACGCCCACGATCGCGCAGGCGCTCGACGCCGACATCAACGCGGTCATCTGGGTGACGAGCGCCTACCTGCTCGCGTACGCGGTGCCGCTGCTCATCACCGGGCGCCTCGGCGACCGGTTCGGCCCGAAGGTGCTGTACCAGGCGGGTCTCGTGGTGTTCACCCTCGCGAGCCTGTGGTGCGGCCTCGCCGGGTCGATCGAGGTGCTCATCCTCGCCCGCGTCGTGCAGGGCCTCGGCGCCGCGATGATGACCCCGCAGACGATGGCGGTCATCACGCGCATCTTCCCGCCGCAGAACCGCGGTGCGGCCATGGGCCTGTGGGGCGCCGTCGCCGGCGTCGCCTCGCTCGTCGGCCCGATCGTCGGCGGGCTGCTCGTCGACGGCCTCGGCTGGGAGTGGATCTTCTTCGTGAACGTCCCCGTCGGCGTCGTCGCCTTCGTGCTCGCGCAGCGCTTCGTCCCCCGCTTCGAGCGGCACGGACACCACTTCGACTACCTGGGCATCGTGCTCAGCGCCGCCGGCATGTTCCTGCTCGTCTTCGGCATCCAGGAGGGCGAGACCTACGACTGGGGCACCATCACGGGCCCGATCTCGGTCTGGTCGCTGATCATCACCGGCATCGTCGTGCTCGCCGCCTTCGTGGTGTGGCAGGGCGTGCAGAAGGGCGAGCCGCTGCTGCCGCTCGGCCTGTTCAAGGACCGCAACTTCACGCTCGCCAACATCGCCATCACGGCCGTCGGCGTCGCGATCTCGTCGTTCGCGCTGCCGATCATGCTCTGGGCGCAGGACGTCCTGCGCTTCTCGCCGACCCAGGCCGCGCTGCTGCTCGTGCCGCAGGCCGTCCTGTCCGCCGCGCTCGCACCGCTCGTCGGCAAGAACCTCAACAAGTGGAACCCGCGGTGGGTCGGCTCGTTCGGCCTCGCGTGCTTCTCCGGCGGGCTGTTCTGGTTCGGCGCCCTGCTGTGGTCGGGTGCCGGCTGGGGCTGGACGCTGCTGCCGAGCGCGCTCCTCGGGCTCGCGAACGCCTGCATGTGGGGTCCGCTCTCGGTCTCGGCGACGCGCAACCTGCCGCCGGCGCTCGCCGGTGCGGGGTCGGGCGTCTACAACACCACGCGGCAGATCGGTGCGGTGCTCGGTTCGGCCGGCATCGCGGCGCTGATCGAGGCGCGCATCACGGCGAACTTCCCGTCCGGGTCGGGCACGGGCTCGGGCGGTGCGGAGCAGCAGGTCGGCGCGCTGCCCGAGTTCCTGCAGCAGCCGTTCGCCACGGCGATGGGGCAGTCGCTCGTGCTGCCGGCCGTGGTGCTCGTGGCGGCCATCGTCGCGGCGCTGTTCCTGGCGAAGCCGAAGCAGACGACGGCGTGGAAGCAGACCGGCGCGGTCGAGACGCAGCCCGGCGCGGCGGAGCCCGAGGCCGCGGCGCGCTGACGCTGCGGGGCAGTCGTCCGGGTTGTGCCGGTGTAGAACGACAAGACCGCTGTCGTACGACAGCGGTCTTGTCGTTCTTGCCGTCCAGAGCGGAAGAGCGTGGATCGGCGGGGACTGGTGCGACAGGATCGTCGTCGTACGACAGCGCATCTGTCGTACGACGGCGCCGCACGACCCCCCCCCCGGACCCAGCTCACCCCCGCCGCTGCAGGTGCGCCCGGGTCAGCTCCGCCATCTCCTCGTCGGACAGGGCGTCCACGGAGCGGGCCTCGCGGCGGTCCGTCCGCTGCCAACGCACGAACAGCATCACGAGCACCGGGACGTCGGCGACCTCGGCGATGAACCAGAGCAGGTCACCCGCCAGGTGCTGGTCGCGCAGCGGGGTCGGGAACCACGGCTGCCCCACGGCGTGCACGAGCGACCCGTCGAGCACGTGGTCCGACACGCGCAGCACGATGCCGGGGACCGCGTCGAGCAGCAGCTCCACGAAGGCGAGCAGGAACTCGACCGTCACGAACGTCGAACTGCGGAGGACCCCCGGCTCGGACAGCGGCCCGAGCACCGTGAAGCCGAGCACCGGCACGGACACGGTGATGAACGCGGCCCACACGCTCGACTCGCGCACGACCGCGGACAGCGGGGTGAGCAGCACCGCGAAGAGCACCAGCCCGACCACGGGGGCGACGATCGCGTTGCCGAGCACCCGGATCGGCCGGGAGTGCACCACGCGGTCGGCGACGGCGGACCAGTGCGCGGGTCCGCCCAGGCGCAGCAGGGACACGGGAGCGGCCAGGGCGGCGAAGGTCGGCACCGCGAAGAACAACAGGGCGAGCCGGAGCGTGAACGCCCACCGGAGCGTCTGGTCGTACCGCCCGACGATGCCGAACTGCAGCACGGCGAAGAGCAGCAGTGCGACCAGGAACGACGCGGTGCGCCAGGCGGACCACCGGGCCCCACGGCGTCGAGCGCCGACGAGCCACCAGCCGTAGGTCACCGCGGCGACCGCCAGCAGCACCGCGGCCAGGGGATCGACGTGCCAGGTGCTCCAGAACTCGGCGGGTTCGGGCGTGGGGTGCCTCCTGGTGTCGGGCCGGACGAGCCGGCTCCGTCATCCTCCGCCCGTCGGACCCCGCCGCAGCCGGGCCGATGCGCAGCGGCGGTGAGGATCGGCTCAGGTGCCCACTGGTCCCACGGCTGCCGAGGTTGTCCGGGCGGGCCGGGTCCGGCCGAGCAACCACACCCCGACCGGCACGGCGACCGCGCCGAGGACCGCGACGCCGAAGGACAGGTGCCACTGCATCACGACGAACGCCGGACCGATCGTGCACAGCGCGGCGACGGTCACCACGGGCCACCCCGCCCGGTCGGTCCCCGGCTGCAGTCGGGGGAGCGGGCGGTCCCACCGACGCAGCGCCCTGGCCACACCGATCGCCGCGGCCAGCACGACGACGAGTGCGATCGGCCGCGTCGCCCACCACGGCACGGAACCCGGGTCGGGGAACGGGACGGCGAGCAACAGCGCGACGCCGTTGAGGGCGATGTACAGCGGCAGGTGCCAGAGGTAGATCGCCATGCCGTCACGACCGAGCACGAACACGGTCGCCTGCGCCGGCCGGGTCTGCATCAGTCGGGTGAGCGGTCGGTGCACGAGCTGCACGAGGCAGACCTGCGACACCGCGAGCACCGCCAGCGGCAGCATCGGCGGGTTGAGGTCCTGCAGCATGTCCGGCGCCCAGAGTCCGACGCTCGTCAGCGGGACGAGGAGGGCGTACCCGGCCAGCGCGACGGCCGCGAGCAGCAGCCTCGAGCGGCGGGCGAACCAGCCGTCTGCCCAGAGGAACCCGAGCTGCTGCGCGAAGAGCCACACCGGGCCGAGGTTGAGGAGTCCGACCTCGGCGGTGCCGGTCGCGAAGCGGAGGGTGTCGACGGCCGTCGCGAGGACCAGCAGGACACCGAGCGTGCGGAACGGCGCCCGCGCGTGCAGGCGTGCCATCACCGGCACGCAGCACTGCGTGATGCCGTACGCGGCGAGGAACCAGAGCGGCGAGCCGATGCCGAACGCGACCTCGGCGAGCAGCTCCGCGGGGGTGCCGAGGGCCGTCGCGATCCCCAGGCCGAGTGCCAGCACCACGAACAGCGGCACCGCCGGGCGGTAGAGCCGCACGAGTCGCGTCGCCACGAAGTCCCGCGCGCCGCCGCCCCGAGCGAGCGTGCTGCGCCACCCGACCGCGCTCGCGAACCCGCCGACGGCGAAGAACAGCGGCATCACCTGGCCCGCCCACGTCGCGGGGACGTACCAGGCCGCCTCCTGCAGCGGGCTCGTGACACCGATGCCGTCGGCCGACACCGCCACGCCGACCATCGTGACGTGCACGACGACGACGAGGACGACGCACGCCGTCCTGATGAGGTCGACGACCAGGTCCCGCTGCGCGATGATCCCCCGGACGTCCTGAGCGCTGCTGGCCGGCACGGAGTCGATCCGCGACGAAGGCCCCTGCTTCGTGGACATGCCGTGACGCTAGCGCCCGACCGGCTGGATCAGCATCGTCCCAGCGGATCGCGACCGGATCGTGACACATCGCATGCCAGCAGCGGCATGCATCCTCCCGAGAGCGGCGCGCGGAATCGCCGTGGGGGGGGGGGGGCGGGCGTACGCCGCCGCTGCGGACGGGCACGGCCGGATGACGCGCCGACACGCGCAGCACGCCGCCACCCTGGGCTCCGAGCCCACGACCGTGTACGGTGGAGCTTGTCTTGACCGATGCAAGAGAAAGAAGCTGATGGACGCCGACGCCGACCTGCTCCGGGCTGCCGGCCTGCGGGTGACGACGCCCCGGCTGGCCGTCCTGCGTGCCTCGGGAGCGATGCCGCACGCCACCGCGGACGACATCCTCACCGCGGTCTCGGCCGAGCTGCCGACGACGAGCCACCAGGCCGTCTACGGGGTGCTGGGCGCCCTGACCGGCGCAGGACTCGTCCGGCGCATCGAACCCGCCGGCAGTCCGGCGCGGTACGAGCGGCGCACCGGGGACAACCACCACCACATCGTCTGCACGATGTGCGGCGCGGTCGAGGACGTCGACTGCGCGGTCGGCCACGCCCCCTGTCTCACGCCGTCGGAGACGCACGGCTTCGCCGTCACGACGGCCGAGGTCACGTACTGGGGCATCTGCGAACGCTGCGCAGCGGCGGAACGCGACGACGCCCAGGTCGTCACGGCCTGACACGGGCGGGACGTCCGGAGTCGGACGAGACCGCCCGGCGCGACACCGACGTGACGCGCCCCACGAGCAACCCGAACCATCCTGACCGAACCAACCGTTCCACCTGAGGAGGAACCGTGTCCGACCAGAACACGACCGGCCCCGCCGGCACCCCCACCACCACGACCAACAGCGGCGCCCCGGTCTCGAGCGACCAGCACTCCATGGGTGTCGGCGCCGACGGCCCCCTCGCCCTCCACGACCACTACCTGGTCGAGAAGCTCGCCCAGTTCAACCGCGAGCGCGTCCCGGAGCGCGTCGTCCACGCGAAGGGCGGCGGTGCGTTCGGTACCTTCACCGTCACGCACGACGTGTCGCAGTACACCCGTGCCGCGTTCCTGCAGCCGGGCAAGCAGACCGAGATGCTCGCCCGCTTCTCGTCCGTCGCCGGTGAGCAGGGCTCCCCGGACACCTGGCGCGACCCCCGCGGCTTCGCGCTGAAGTTCTACACCGAAGAGGGCAACTACGACCTCGTCGGCAACAACACCCCGGTGTTCTTCATCCGCGACGGCATCAAGTTCCCCGACTTCATCCGCTCGCAGAAGCGCCTGCCGGGCAGCCACCTCCGCAACCACGACATGCAGTGGGACTTCTGGACCCTCTCCCCGGAGTCGGCCCACCAGGTCACGTGGCTCATGGGTGACCGCGGCCTGCCGTCGTCGTGGCGCCACATGGACGGCTTCAGCTCGCACACCTACCAGTGGATCAACGCCGAGGGCGAGCGCTTCTGGGTGAAGTACCACTTCGAGACGCAGCAGGGCCACAAGACCCTGACGCAGGAGGACGCCGACCGCATCGCCGGTGAGGACGCCGACTTCCACATCCGCGACCTCTACGAGGCGATCGAGCGCCAGGACTTCCCGAAGTGGGTCCTCAAGGTGCAGGTCATGCCGTACGCGGACGCCGAGGGCTACCGCTTCAACCCGTTCGACCTGACGAAGGTGTGGCCGCACGCGGACTACCCGCTCATCGAGGTCGGCACGATGGAGCTGAACCGCAACCCGGAGAACTACTTCGCGCAGATCGAGCAGGCCGCGTTCGCGCCGTCGAACTTCGTCCCCGGCATCGCGGCGAGCCCCGACAAGATGCTCCTCGCGCGCATCTTCAGCTACGCGGACGCCCAGCGCTACCGCGTCGGCACGAACCACGCGCAGCTGCCGGTGAACGCCCCGAAGAACGAGGTCCACTCGTACTCGAAGGACGGCGCCATGCGCTTCGACTTCCAGAAGGCCGAGGTGCCGGTGTACGCGCCGAACACCCAGGGCGGAGCACACGCCGACCCGACCGCGACGGACGACGTCCCGGGCTGGGAGTCCGACGGCGCGCTGCAGCGCTCCGCGGCGACCCTGCACGCGGAGGACGACGACTTCGGCCAGGCCGGCACGCTCTACCGTGAGGTCCTCGACGACGCCGCGCGTGAGCGCCTGGTCGGCAACATCGCCGGCCACGTCTCGAAGGTGACGCGCGACGACCTGCGCGAGCGCGTGTTCGCCTACTGGACCAGCGTCGACGCCGACCTGGGGGCGCGCGTGCGCGCCGCGGTCGCGCCGAGCGCGCCCGGTTCGAACGAGGACCCGGAGAAGGTCGCGGTCGAGGCGTAGTCGCCACCACCTGACGGACGGGAGGCCCGGTACCAGCTGGTACCGGGCCTCCCGTCCGTCGTGTTGTCGCTCCTGGACCTGCTGTCCGTTGCGCATGACCTCGCCCTGCTGGTGGCGGGGTCCGGTCCTCGTTCCTGGACCTGCTGTCCGTTGCGCATGGCCTCGCCCGGCTGGTGGCGGGGCCCGGTCCTCGTTCCTAGACCTGCTGTCCGTTGAGCATGATCTCGCCCGTCGGCCAGTCCTCCAGCTGCGCCTCGACCGGCAGGACCATCCAGCCGCCCTGCTCGGTCTCGTTCACACCGACCCCGTCGGCCGTGAAGGCCGAGAACGTGCCGACGGCGCCGTCGACCTCGTGCCAGCCCATGTGCGCGTAGAAGGGGATGCGGTCCTCGCCGGCGCCGAGGAAGCCGTAGGGCACGCGGAGTCCCTCGAGGACGGCGCGGGTGCGGACGAGGAGCTCGCGGCCGACCCCGCTGCCCTGCAGCCTCGGCGAGACGGCGACGATGCCGGTGTCGCCGACCAGGACGTCCTGCCCACCGACCGTGACGAACATCCGACGGATCCCGACGTGCGCGAGCACCGTGCCGTCCTCGCCCCAGCCGACGACGCGGCGCTCGGGCTGCATGCCGGCGTAGTCACGGCCGCCCACGTACCAGTGCGACCAGCTCGGGAACGCCTGCCCGAGCATCGCTGCGATCGCCTCGTGGTCGGGGAGCGACAGTGCGCTCTCCTCGACCACCTCCCACCGGATGTCTTCGCTCACGCGTCCATCCTGCCGGGTCCACCTGCGCATCGGTGCGGCCCGAGGCTCGGCTGGGCGGACACGTTCGCGTGTGCTCGACCACGAACGTGTCCGCGGAGCCGAGCCTCGGCGCAGACCGCCCGCGCGCGAGACCGCTCAGCCGCGACCGGGCGCGGTCACCTCGATGCGGTTCGCCCACGGGTCCTCGAACGCCACGGTCCGACCGTCGTCCGCGGTCTGCACCCCGGTGTCGTGCATGCGGGACACGAGTGCGCCGAGGTCGTCGGCGCCCGGGACCTCGATCCGCACGAGCCCGAGCCCGAGTGCCTGCTGCCGGCGCCCGGCCCCGCGGGAGTTCCACGTGTTCATCGCCATGTGGTGGTGGTACCCGCCCGCGCTGACGAACAGCGCCTGGTCGCCCATCGCCGCGGTCGTCGCGAAGCCGAGCCGGTCGACGTAGAACGCCTTCGCGGTGGCGACGTCGCCCACGGACAGGTGCACGTGGCCGACCCGGCCGGGGCGCGTGCTGGCCGTCTCGAGTGCCGAGGAGGTCAGGTGTTCCTGCACGAAGGCGTTCGGGTCGACGTAGATGGTCGCCATGTCGACCATCCCGTGCGTCCACGACCACTCGGTGCGGTCGCGGTCCCAGTACAGCTCGACGCCGTTGCCCTCGGGGTCCTGGAAGTAGAACGCGTTGCTGACCAGGTGGTCGGCGCTGCCCGTGAAGGTCTGCGGGTACTTCGTCGCGACGGAGTACAGCGCTGCCGCCAGGTCGGCCTGCGTGTCGAACAGGATCGCGGTGTGGAAGAGCCCGGCCTCGTGCGGAGCGGCGTGCCGCATCGCGGGGGCGTGCTCGAGGACGACGATCGGCGTCGACCCACGACCGAGCACGGCGGTCCCGCCCGCGTTCGTCAGCACCGTCAGGCCGACGCCGTCGCGGTAGTAGGCGACCATCGTGTCGAGGTCGGCCACGCGGAGCGTGACGGCGCCCATCCCGGTGTCGGCTGCGAGCAGGTCCTGCGTGTGCATGCCCCCAGTGTGCGCCGGTTTGGTTGACGCGTCAACCAAACCGCGACCACGGGCTACTTCGCGCTGAACCCGCCGTCGGTCTTCAGCAGCTGGCCGTTCACCCACCCGCCGTCCGGCCCGAGCAGGAACCCGACGAGCGCCGCGGTGTCGGTCGGCATCGACGGGCGCCCGAGCGGGGTCTGCGCGACGGCGGCCCGGCGGATCTCGTCGGTCATCCACCCGGTGTCGTTCGGGCCCGGGTTCACCAGGTTCGCACTCACCCGCACGTCACCGAGCTCGAGGGCAGCCCCGACGATCAACCGGTCGAGTGCGCCCTTGCTCGTGCCGTACGGCAGGTTGAACCCGACGTGGTCGCTCGTCAGCGCGACGATGCGACGGCGGTCCTCCGGTACGGCTGCACCCTCGCGGAGCCGCCGCGCGTACGCCTGCACGACGAGGAACGGCGCGCGCACGTTCACCGCCAGGTGCCGGTCGAACGACTCCACCGTCGTGGTCGCGAAGTCCGAGTCGACCGACTCGCAGTGCGACATCACCACGGCGGTCACCGGCACGCCGGCCTCTGCCTCGGCGCGGCCGACGAGCGCGGCCGCCTGCTCGGGGTCGGCCAGGTCGACCGGGAGGCGCGTCACCCGTGCCCCCGCACGCTCGGCCTCCGCGACCACCGCGTCCACCCCGTCGGGGTCGGCCGCGCCGTGCACGCGCGCGTCGTACGGCCCCCACCACGAGAGGGCGAGGTCCCAACCGTCGGCGGCGAGCCGCGTCGCGATCGCGGCACCGATCCCGGCGCGGCGGCCGACGCCCGTCACCAGGGCGAGCGGTCTGCTGGTGAGCGGTCCGTGGGTCATGGGTCGTGCCTCCCGTCCGGGCGACGCGTCGGTGCGTCGCCCGACCAGGATGGCATCGCACACGGGATCCCGTCGGCGCGGCGCGGCGCCGCAGGGCCAGGATGGGAGCATGCCGCCCTCCCGCCGACCCGACCTGGCGACCTTCCCGGTCGACCGTCTGCGCGACCGCATGTCGTCGTACATCTACGGCAACATCACCGTGCTCGCGGTCGCGATCGCGGTGGGGCCGGAGCAGATCGAGCACGGGGCAGCGGTGCTCACGGTGCTCGCGACGGCGGTGCTGACGTACCTGGCGCACGTGCTGTCCCACCTCGTGGCGCACACCATCGGCGACACCGGTGACGACGCCGAGCACCGGGAGACGATCGGGGCGATCCTGCGCGACGCGAACCCGATCGCGACCTCCGGCCTCATCCCCGCGGTGCTCTACGCCGTCGCGTGGGCGGACTGGCTGCCGGCGCAGTGGGCGCAGACCGCGGCGATCGTCATCCTCGTCGTCCGCATCGGGATGGTCGGGGTGTTCCTGCAGCGGTTCAGCGGACGGCGTCCGACGTTCCTCGGGCTCTGGGGTGGCATCGTGCTCGCCGCGGTGGCCTTCGTGATCGGCCTGGTGAAGGTGGTGGTGACGCATTGAGCGAGCAGACCGACGAGTCGCGTGCCGGACGACCGGTACGGTCCGGGTGGCGCTTCGTCCGCGACCTGGCGGTCATCGTGGTCGTCGCGCTGCTGGCGTCCTTCCTGGTGAAGGCCTACCTGGTGCGGGCGTTCTCGATCCCGTCCGGCTCGATGGAGCGCACGCTGCTGATCGGCGACAACGTGCTGGTGAACGAGCTCGTGCCGGGCGTCGCGCCGCTCCGCCGGGGCGACGTCGTGGTCTTCCGCGACCCGGGCGACTGGCTGACCAGCGAGCAGGGCGACGACCTCATCAAGCGGGTGATCGGGCTGCCGGGCGACCGGGTGTCGTGCTGCGACGCCGAGGGACGGCTGTCCGTGAACGGGCACGCGGTCGACGAGCCGTACGTGGTCCGGCCGTCCGACGTGGACCGTGTCTCGGCGGAGGACTTCGACGTCACCGTGCCCGCGGGGCGGATCTGGGTGATGGGCGACAACCGGTACGAGTCGGCCGACTCGCGCATCCACGGGACGGTGCCGACGGCGGACGTCGTGGGACGGGCGTTCGTCGTGACCTGGCCGGTCACGCGGTGGAGCGTGCTCGGCCGGTACGGCGAGGAGTGGGACGCGGTGCCCGACCCGCGGTGAGGGACCCCGCGCAGCGCGGTGGACGGGCCTGCAGCCGGGTCGGCCGGACGCGGTGGACGGCCCTGCAGCGGGGTCGGCCGGACGCGGTGGCCGGTCAGCAGCCGGTCGTGCTGAGCGTGACCCGCGTGACGTCGTCGCCCGACACCGTCGTGCGGACGGAGCACAGGTCGCCGGCCCGCACCGTGACGTCGCCGAGCGGGACCCCGGCGAAGTCCGCGGTGCCTCCGGGGAACACCCGCTGGTGCTCGGACAGCTTGCCGGTCGCGGCGAAGACCTTCACCTCGTAGGGGCGATCCGCAGCGTTGGACGACACGGTCACCGAGATCTGCCCGGTCGAGTCGTGGGCGCCGCACCCCGTCAGCGAGAGCGCGGCGGCAGCGCCGAGGGCGAGCACGAGCGGAGCACGACGGATCACCGTGCCGAGGGTACGCGCGTCCGACGGAGGCGCGCGTCCGGCGGATCCGGTCGCGCGCTCCCGGGTCCACCGTTCTGGGGAGGGGCGCTCCCACGGCGGACCAGTAGCGTGGAGGGCATGCACCAGGGGACCTCACCGACCTCCGCCGGATCATCGCCCGACGCCGTCCGCCGCGCGGCCCTCGTCGCCGCGCTCGACGTCGTCGACGGCGGGCCCGAGGAACGCTTCGAGCGCATCACGCGGATCGCCCGCGAGGCGTTCGGTGTCTCGGGCTCCTTCCTCAACCTCGCCGGCACCGAGGTCCTCACCATCAAGTCGCAGCAGAGCGACGCCGTGTTCGGGCCGACCATCCCGCTCCGGGACACGTTCTGCGGCCGCACGCTCGACGAGGCCGGTCCGATCGTCGTACCGGATGCCCGCGCCGACGACCGGTACGCCGACATGCCGATGGTCGTCGAGGACCCCAACGTGCGCTTCTACGCCGGTGTGCCGCTCCGCGTCGGCGACGACCACGTCAAGGTCGGCACGCTCTGCCTGGTCGACCCGCAGCCCCGGACGCTGGAGCCCGACGACCTGGCGCTGCTCGAGGAGCTCGGCGTGTGGGCGGAGCGCGAGCTCGCGGCCGGCGCGGACGAGGACCGCCTCCGGAACGTCCTCGCCGGGCTGCAGCCCACGCCGGTCACGGTGCCGGGGTACCGGATCGGCGGCATGTCGGTCCCGCACGGGGTGGTCTCCGGCGACCTGCACGAGTGGCACCTCGCCGGTGACGCCCTGCACCTGACGGTCGCGGACGTGATGGGCAAGGGCATGTCCGCCGGGCTGCTGGCGGCGACGATCCGCGGAGCGCTCCTCGCGCGGCCGGACGAGGAGCCCGGGCGGGCGATCGCCGCCCTGGACGAGCAGGTCGCGCCGGACCTCGGCCGTGCCGAGTCGTTCGCCACCATGTTCCACGGCCGGCTCGATCCGACCAGCGGGCGGATGGACTTCGTCGACGCCGGGCACGGCCTCGTCCTGCAGATGCGTGCGGACGGCCGTGAACGGACGCTCCTGTCGAACGACCTGCCGATCGGCCTGCACCCGGCCGGGCTCACCCGGTCGTCGGGGTCGCTCGTGCTCGAGCAGGGTGACGTCCTCGTGCTCGTCAGCGACGGTGCGCTCGAACTCTGGGACTCGACGCTGCAGTCGCTGTCCCGGCTCGGGGCCCTGTGGCGCGAGGAGCCCGAGATCGACGCGTTCCTGGGTCGGGTCCGCGCCCGTGCGCTCGAGCACGACCCCGGTGACGACCTGACGGTCGTCGTGCTCGTCCGCGACTGAGCCACGGCGACCGGCGACCGGCGGTCGTCGGTCGTCATGTGGTCGGACGGGAGGCGCGCGGCGGCCCCGCCACGCGCCTCCCGGTCGGCACCCGGTCATGTCGCGCTCCGCTGCGGACGACACACCCTGCTGTGGCGGGGTGCGACGTCCGTGCGAGGGCGCGACGTCCGTGCCGGGGCGCGATCCGTGATCGGCGGACGCGTGGCGGGACGCACCCGGCCGGGCCGCGACGCCGGCCCGGCGGTCAGGCGCCGAGGCGCTCGATGAGCTCCGCGTAGCGGGCGGCCGTGCGGTCCACGATCTCCGCCGGCAGCACCGGCGGGGTGCCCTGGCGGTCCCAGTTCGCGCTGAGCCAGTCGCGCACGATCTGCTTGTCGAACGAGTCCGTGCGGCTGCCGGAGCGGGCGTCCCAGTAGCGGCTGGAGTCGCTGGTCAGGACCTCGTCCGCGATCCGGATCGTGCCGTCGGTGTCGCGGCCGAACTCGAACTTCGTGTCGGCGATCACGACGTCGTGCTCGAGGGCGATCGCCGCCGCCTCACCGTAGACGCGCAGCGACAGGTCGCGGAGGGCCTCGGCGTCCTCGCGCCCGACGAGCTCGACGGTCTGCTCGAAGGAGATGTTCTCGTCGTGCTCGCCCTGCGGCGCCTTGTAGGCCGGGGTGTAGATCGGCTCGGGCAGGCGGTCGCCCTCGGACAGCCCCGCGGGCAGGGGGACACCGCACACGCTCTGCGTCTCGTGGTACTCCGCCCAACCGCTGCCGACCAGGTACCCCCGGACGACGCACTCGACCGGGAACATGGCGAGCGGCAGCACGTGCATGGACCTGGCGGCCACGGACTCCGGCACCGGGGTCCCGCCGGCACCGGGGTCGACCAGGTGGTTCGGGACGTCCGCGATGCGGTCGAACCAGAAGCGCGACAGCCGCGTCAGGAGCTCGCCCTTGCCGGGGATCGGGGGTTCGAGTGCGAAGTCGTAGGCGCTGACCCGGTCCGAGGCGACGAGCAGCAGCTCCGACGCGCTCGCGACGTCGTCGACGCCCGCGGGCACGTAGAGCTCGCGGACCTTGCCCGACGAGACGTGCCGCCAGCCGGGCAGCTCGGACACGGCCGTCACCGTGCGACCTTCGCGGCGATGTCGGTGCGGTACTGCGCCCCCTGGAGCGCGATGTCGCCGAGTCCGGCGTATGCGCGCTCCCGGGCCTGTGCGAAGTCGGTGCCCGTCGCGACGACGCTCAGCACCCGGCCGCCGGTGGCGACGAGGTCGTCGTCGAGCACGGCGGTCGCGGCGTGCGCCACGGACACGCCCTCGCGCGCCTCGGCAGCGTCGATGCCGGTGATGACCCGACCGGTGTGCGGGTTCTCCGGGTAGCCCTCGCTCGCGAGCACCACCGTGACCGCGACGTCGGTGCTGAACGCCGGTTGCGGAGCCGACGCGAGCTGTCCGGTCGCGGCCGCCGTCAGCAGGGCGCTGAGCGGCGTGGTCAGGCGGGGGAGCACGACCTGGGTCTCCGGGTCGCCGAAGCGGGCGTTGAACTCGATGACGCGGACGCCCTGTTCGGTCACGATGAGCCCGCAGTAGAGCAGGCCGATGAACGGCGTCCCCTCGTGCTCGAGTCGACGGACGGTGGGGAGCGCCACGAGCTCGGTGACCTCGGCGACGAACGCCTGCTCGGACTCCCACCGCTCGGCGAGCCACGGGAGCGGGGAGTAGGCGCCCATGCCGCCGGTGTTCGGACCGGTGTCCCCGTCGCCCAGGCGCTTGTGGTCCTGTGCGGGGCTGAGTGCCCGGACGTCGTGCCCGTCGCTCAGGAAGAACAGCGAGACCTCTTCGCCGTCGAGGAACTCCTCGACCACCACGCGGCCGTGCTGCAGCCAGTACGTGGCGTGGTCGACGGCCGCCTGCCGGTCCTCGGTCACCAGGACGCCCTTGCCCGCGGCGAGCCCGTCGGCCTTGACCACGTACGGTGCCCCGAGCTCGTCGATCGCGGCCACGGCCTCGTCCACCGTGCCGGCGTACACGGGGCGTCCGGTCGGGACCCCGGCCTCGGCCATGATGCGCTTCGCGAACGCCTTCGACCCCTCGAGCTGGGCGGCCGCACGGCTCGGGCCGAACACCGGGATGCCCCGGGTCCGGAGCGGGTCGGCGACCCCGGCGATCAACGGCGCCTCGGGCCCGACGACCACGAGCTCCACGCCGTTCTCGATCGCGTACTCGGCGATCAGCTCGCCGTTCGTGGGGTCGAGCGACACGGTCTCGACGTCGGCAGCGATGCCGGCGTTGCCGGGGGCCACCGTGATGACGTGTCCGGCCCGCTCTGCGAGGAGGGCCGTGATGATCGCGTGCTCGCGGGCACCGGAACCGAGGACGAGGATTCGCACGCGGCAAGCCTACCGAGCGCGACACGCCGTCCGCGATGCGACGGCTAGCCTGTGGACATGCCGCCGAAGAGGATCGAGGACGCCGCCGGACGCTCCGCGCTCGCCGCCGTGCGCGCGGGCTCGACCGTCCGCTCGGACGTCGCGACCGCGGTGCGGTGGACCCTGCAGCGCCTGGCCGACGACGTCCCCGGCAACAGCGTCGAGGTCCGCGTCCCGCCGTTCGCCGCGGTGCAGGCCGTCCCGGGTCCGCGGCACACGCGGGGGACCCCGCCGAACGTGGTGGAGACCGACGCCGCGACCTGGCTGGCCCTGGCGCTGGGCGAGCTGCGGTGGGACGAGGCCCTGGCGGCGTCCCGGGTCAGCGCGTCCGGGTCCCGGGCCGACCTGACGGCGTTCCTGCCGGTCCGTACCGCGGTCTGACGCCGGTCGCGCCGCTGCGGTCGCGCGGCCGGGTGACCCGGCAGCCGGGGCGCTCGGCCGGGTCGTACAGCCTGGCTCACGGACTTAGGTAGGTCCTACCGATGTGACCGACAGGACCACCCGCGTATCGTCGAAGTCGCCGGGATTCGGACCCGACCCGAACGGGTCCGAACCCGGCGACAGGGTTCAAGGTACGCGACATGCTGCCTTCGTTGTCAACCGGTACGGCGAGTCGTGCTGCAAACCGCAACGATCGCGGTCCCATCGGGGACCTTTCCTGACCCTGCGTCAGCTTCCGAGGCGGTTCAGGACGCCGCAGGACGACCATCAGGACGCCGACGCGTGGTCAGCGGGTGCCGAGCAGCTCCACCAGCTCCGACCTTGCGTGCACGTCCCACTTCGCGAAGATCCGCGACATGTGCGCGTCGATCGTCCGCACGCTCAGGCTCAGCGTCTCCGCGATCCGCCGGTTGCTCAGGCCCTGCGCCGCGAGTTCCGCGACCTCGTACTCCCGGTTCGTCAGCGGTGGGCGGACCCGACCGGCGGACACGGCCATCCCGTGCGCGGCGAGGACCCCCTGTGCCGCCACGACCCGCGTCCGGTCGCCGGCGAGCTCGGCGTCCGCGTACTCGACGACCGCGCGGGCGAGGGGACCGTCGACGCGCGCTGCGGCTTCGCGCATGCGGGCGAGCGACGCGGTGGTGTCCCGCCCGGACGTCATGTCGTGCGTGTAGTGCTGCGTCACCGCGTACATCACGTGCAGCCACGACCCGTCACGGGTGCTGCGCTCGATGATCTCGTCCGCGTGTCGGAGTCCGGCCGGGTTGCCGAGCACCGTCTCGGTCCAGGCGATCGACACCGCCACCTGCTCGCCGGTGATCCGCATCGCGCGGCCCGGTGTGGTGCGGGCGCGCTCGAGTGCCGCGGCCGCGCGCTCGGTGTCGCCGGCGTACGCGTACGCCATGGCCAGTCGTGCCCAGGGGTAGGCCGCGAACCCGCCGTGGTCGGCCACGTCGTAGCGCTCGCACGCCGCCGAGAACGCGGCGATCGCGTCGTCCCACCGTCGCTGGCCGATCGCGTGGTTGCCCAGGCCGATGAGCTCGAGCGTGAAGTCGTACTTCAGGAACGGGCTCCCGCGTCGGACCGGGATCTCGGTGACCAGGTCGGCCATGTCCCCGCGCCAGACCTGCACCTGGTGCAGCACCGAGACGTTCTCGCCGACGCCCCACGGGGCAGCCTCGACGTGCTCGACGGCGGTGGCGATGGCCCGACGCGCGAACGCGGCGGCCTCCTCGAGCCGGCCCTCGGTCGCGAGTGCCATGGTGACGCACGGCGCGAGGCACAGGAGCGACACGGGCACGGTCGGCTGCTGGAGGATGCGCGACCGCTCGATCTCCGCCCGGACCTCGGCGAACCGACCGCCCCAACCCAGGTGGGCCAGTCGGAGCAGCCGGACGTGCTCGGCCGTCTCCGGACCGACGAGGGGTGCGAGGGCCTCGGAGAGCGCCACGGCGGCGTCGACGTCGTCGTCGTGGAACTGCCGGATGTTCGCCAGGGTCTCGCACGCCTCGACCACGACGGCGTCGTCGATCTCGCCGGCGCGCTTCCGGGCGAGGTCCCACGCGGCCTCCGCGTCGGCGCGACCGGCCTCACGACCCGTGCTGTACGAGTGCGCGATGGACCGCAGGCAGAGGGCGGTGACCCGCTCGGTGGCCGTGAGCGCGGTGCGCAGTGCGGCCGAGGCCAGGGCGACGGCGCTCTCGTGCTCCTGCAGCCGGACGGCGACCTGGGTGGCGTCGATGAGCTGGCCGACCGACGGCAGCACACCGCACTCGAGCGACCAGAGCGCGGCGCGGAGCCGGGCGGCGGGCGGCGCACCCTCCGGTCGGGCGGTCCGGAAGGCGTTGGCGCGCGCGAACAGTGCCGTGCGCCGCGCGACCGGCACGAGGCCACGGACGACCTCGCCCACGAGCGGGTGGGACGACCGGACGATGCTCGTGCCGTCCTCGGCGGAGTCGACCGCGACCAGGCCCAGCGCGACGACCCGGTCGACGTCACCGCCGGACACCATGCCGAGCAGCCGGACGAGCGGGATCGGATCGGCCAGCGCGACGATGTCGACGACGTCACGGAGGTCCTCGGGCAGCGCGCCGAGCTCGGTGCGGTACATGTCCGCCAGGCTGTTCGACGCGGTGACCCGGCCGCGCCAGTACCAGCCCGTCGCGGTCTGGTCGAGCGCCCCGGACGTCAGTGCCGCCCGGACGACCTCGCGCAGGTACAGCGGGTTGCCGGCGGTCGCCCGGTGCACGCGCTCGGTCGAGGCGGTCTCGAGCTGCGCGCCGAGTGCCTGTGCGACGACCTCGCCGGTCTCGTGCAGGTCGAGCGGGGCGAGGTCGATGCGCTCGAGCAGGTCGTCCTGCCACAGTGCGCGGAGCGGCTCCGACAGTGCGGTGAAGTCGCGGCACGTCAGCACGAGCCGCGCACCCTGGTCGCGGACGAGCCAGGCGACGTACCGAGCCGAGATGGCGTCGAGGTGGTCGGCGTCGTCGACGCGCAGCACGACGTCGCGGTCGGCCAGGTCGTCGGTCTCGCGCAGTCGGCGTGCGGCCGAGGCGTCGTCGACCAGGTCCGCCAGGGCCGCCGGCAGCTCACCGAAGCGGTCCGCCACGGCACCGAACGGCATCGAGCGACCGGCTTCGACCGCGGTGATCGGCACGACGACCGTGCGACCGGTGGGGTCACGGCGAGCGACGCGGTCGGTCACGCGGGCGGCGGTGGAGGTCTTGCCGAGCCCCGGTGCGCCGACGATCGCGACGCTCCAGCGGTGCTCAGCGACGACGGAGACCGCGCGGTCCTCCTCGCGACGCTGCACGATCGGCCACGGGACGCGTCCGGGCGTGCGGGGGCGGCGACGCCCACGGACGGACTGTTCGTGCACCCCGTCACCTCCCGTTCCTGGTCGTCCGCCTGCTCCCCCCGGCTCACGGATCCCGTTCCCGGGCTCCGACATCGTCCTCGACCGGGTGGTCGGTGTCCGACGGACTGCGTTCCGTGGATACCGACCGGTAGGGACATCATGCCCTGGATCGGTCGACGCGCAACAGGCCGACGGACGTCCCACAGTGGGGGACAATGGTCGGGTGAGCGACACCGACCGACCCGAAGACCGCCCGGCAGCGCCGGCCGCGACGCCGGCTCCGAGCGCCGTCAGCTCGGCGGACGAGGTCACCATCCGCCGCGCACCGAAGTTCGGCGTGTTCATCGTCGGCGGCGCGGTGCTCGGCTTCCTCGCGACCCTGCTGGTCGTGACGCTCACCATGGACATCGACCGCGGCGACCAGCAGGACGCCGACTTCGGCACGCTGGTCGGCTACTTCTCGCTCTGGGGTGTCACGATCGGCGCCTTCGTCGGGGCCGTCGTGGCGATCGTCCTCGACCGCGTGTTCGCCCGCCGCGCCGCCCGCCTGACGGCGGAGCGCGTCGAGGTCGAGCCGGCCGAGGAGACCGTCGACGGCGAGGTCGAGGAGCACGGTGACGCGGGCGGACCCGCGGGACGCACCGACCGCTGACGGTCTGCACCGCACGACGGACGGGAGGCTCCCCACCAGCTGGTGGGGAGCCTCCCGTCCGTTCCGTGGTCGCCGTGGCGACGCGACTCAGCTGAGCTGGTTCGCCTCCACCCACGACAGGTACTCCGGGCTCACCGTGCCGGTGACGTACTCACCGGTGAAGCAGCTCATCTCGAGGTCGGTGACGTCCGAGCCCTCGATGATCGCGTCACGCATGTCCGCGACCTCCTGGTAGATGAGGTGGTCGCTGCCGAGCACGCGGTTGATCTCCGGGATCTTCCGGTCGTGCGCGATCAGCTCGGCGCGGGTCGGCATGTTGATGCCGTACACGTGCGGGTACCGGACCGGGGGAGCGGCGCTCGTGAACGTGACCTCGTTCGCACCGGCTGCTCGTGCCATCTCCACGATCTCGCGGCTCGTGGTGCCGCGGACGATCGAGTCGTCGACGATCAGGATGTTCTTGCCCTTGAACTCGGACGACATCGCGTTGAGCTTCTGGCGCACCGAACGCTTGCGCTCCGCCTGCCCGGGCATGATGAACGTGCGGCCGACGTAGCGGTTCTTGAAGAAGCCCTCGCGGTAGTCGATGCCGAGCTTCTGCGCGACCTGCATGGCCGCGGGTCGGGACGAGTCCGGGATCGGCATGACCACGTCGATGTCCCCGGTCGGGGCGTACTGCGCGATCGTGTCGGCCAGGCGGTTGCCGAGACGGAGGCGGGCGTCGTACACCGAGATGCCGTTCATGACGGAGTCGGGACGCGCGAGGTAGACGTACTCGAACGAGCACGGCACCAGACGCGGGTCCTTCGCGCACTGGCGGGCGTGCATCTGGCCGTTCATCTCGATGAACACGGCCTCGCCCGGAGCGATGTCGCGGACGACCTCGTAGCCGCCGGACTCGAGCACGAGGGACTCGCTCGCCACGACCCACTCCGGCTGCCCGGCCTCGTCGAACTTGTGGCCGAGGATCAGCGGTCGGATGCCGTACGGGTCGCGGAACGCCAGCAGGCCGTGCCCGGCGATCGTGGCGATCGTGGCGTAGGAGCCCTCGACGCGCTCGTGCACGCGCTCGACCGCGTCGAACACCTGACCGGCGTCGAGCTCGCTGCCGCGGACCTGGCCCTGGAGCTCGTGCGCCAGGACGTTGACCAACAGCTCGGTGTCGCTCGTCGTGTTGAGGTGACGGCGGTCGATGTCGAACAGCTCGCGGGTGAGCTCGCGGGTGTTCGTCAGGTTGCCGTTGTGCACGAGCACGATGCCGTAGGGCGCGTTCACGTAGAACGGCTGGGCCTCTTCCTCGTTGCTCGCGACGCCCTTCGTGGCGTACCGGACGTGTCCGAGGCCCATCGTGCCGAGCAGGGCACGCATGTCGCGGGTGCGGAATGCTTCACGGACGTGCCCACGCGTCTTGTGCATGTGGTGGACGCGACCCTCGACCGTGGCGATGCCGGTCGAGTCCTGGCCCCGGTGCTGCAGGAGCAGCAGGGCGTCGTAGATGGATTGGTTGACGGGCCCCTGCGCAACGAGGCCGACGATGCCGCACATTCGCGGAGTGCTCCAGACCGTAGGATCGGGTGGTACCGAACAAGTCTGCCATGCTCCGCGGAGGACCACGCATGCCGAACCCGTACGCTGCCGCCGGTGTCGACACCGCCGCCGGTGACCTGGCCGTCGAACTCATGAAGTCCGCCGTCTCGGCGACCCACAACCCATCGGTGCTCGGTGGTGTCGGCGGGTTCGCCGGGCTCTACGACGTCTCGTTCCTCAAGGACTACGAGCGTCCGCTGCTCGCGACCTCGACCGACGGCGTCGGCACCAAGGTCGCCATCGCGCAGGCGATCGACAAGCACGACACGATCGGCCAGGACCTCGTCGGCATGGTCGTCGACGACATCGTCGTGGTGGGCGCGAAGCCGCTCTTCATGACGGACTACATCGCCTGCGGCCGGGTCGTGCCGAACCGCATCGCCGACATCGTCGCCGGCATCGCCCGCGGCTGCTCGGCGACCGGGACCGCCCTGGTCGGCGGCGAGACGGCGGAGCACCCGGGGCTGCTCGGGCCGGACGACTACGACGTGGCGGGTGCCGCGACCGGCGTCGTCGAGGCCGGACGTCAGCTCGGCGCGCACCTCGTCGATGACGGCGACGTCGTGGTGGCGATCGAGTCCTCCGGGCTGCACTCGAACGGGTACTCGCTCGTCCGGCACATCCTCTCCGGCAAGGGCATCGGGTACACCGACCAGCTGCCGGAGTTCGGCGCGGGCGTCTCGGTGGGCGAAGCCCTGCTCGAGCCCACCCGGCTGTACACCGCGCCGCTGCTCGACCTGCTCGACGCCCGACCCGGCGTCGTCCACTCGCTGTCCCACGTCACCGGTGGTGGCATCGCCGCGAACCTGGCGCGGGTGCTGCCCGTCGGCACCTGGGTCGAGGTCGAGCGCTCGACGTGGACGCCCCCGACGGTGTTCCGGGTGCTCGCGGACATGGCGGGGACACCGGTGGAGGACACCGAGGGCACCTGGAACCTCGGCATCGGGATGTTCGCGGTCGTCGCGGCGTCCTCGGCATCGGCGGTGCTCGACGACCTGCGGGCCGCGGGGCTGCCCGCGTGGACGGTCGGCACGGTGTCGACCTCGGCGCGGGACCTGGACGGGTTCGAGCAGGGTGCCAAGGGCGTCGACGGGGGAGCGGTCCGGCTCGTCGGTTCCTACGCGGGCTGAGGCGCACCGCCCCGACCTCGTCGGCCGCGCGGCGTCGTACGGTCGCGCCGAGCTGACGGCGTCGTGCGGTCGCGCGGCGTCACCGTCTGCGCCGAGCTGACGGCGTCGGCGATGTTCCACCGGTGCCGGCGCGGCCGTCCTGGTCGCACGACCTGCCGCGTGCGGTCGTTCCGGTCGCGCGAACTGCCGCTCATGTCGAAGGTGAGCGGCAAGTCCTGCGACCGAAGCTCGCCGCCGAGTGCGGTGGTGCGGCGAGGTCGACCCGCTCGGGCCGTCGTCGGCGATGTTCCACCGGTGCCGGCGCGGCCGTCCTGGTCGCACGACCTGCCGCGTGCGATCGTTCGGGTCGCGCGAACTGCCGCTCATGTCGAAGGTGAGTGGCAAGTCGTGCGACCAGGGCTCGAGCCCAGCGAGCTGGACGTGCCCGCCGACCGCCGGTGCCCGCGCACACGACGACGCCGCGCGACCCCGGAGGGTGCGCGGCGTCGACGGTCCGGGTCAGGCGGACTTGTCCTGGTCCTGCTGGGGCTCGAACTCGTCCTCGTCGTCGCCCGGTTCCTCACCGTACTGGTCAGCCCAGCGGTCGACGTAGGAGTTCTCGTCCGAGTGTTGCCCGGCGGAGAGCTCTCGCTCGAGCGCACCGTAGTTCGTGTCCGGACTGAAGTACTTCAGCTCCCGGGCGACCTTGGTGTGCTTTGCCTTCTGACGGCCGCGCCCCATGCGTGACCCCCTCGTGATCGGCTCTGGTCCGGTCCTGGCGGGTGCATGGTTGCCACCCGGGGAACCGAACGGTTCGTGGTTTGAAATCTGCCGATCACTCTACCATGTACCCCGTTCCCCACCTGCCCATCGGCGTCCCCCGTCGGCCGGTCGCAGAGGTGACCAGGGCTCACGCCGCGAGCGGCTCCGGCACGCCCCGCTTCCGCCGTGCCGAGCGCAGGACGAGGGCGTCGAGCGAGAACCGCCCGGGTCCGGTCAGGGCGATCGCGAGCGAGGCGACGGCGAGCACGAGCACGTACTCGAAGCCGCCGTCCTGGGCGAAGAAGCCGGCGGTCGCGTGGGCGAGCAGGCCCGCGACGACCATGTCGACCGCGAGCAGCAGTCCGACGACCCGTGTCGCGACGCCGACCACGAGCAGGATCCCGCCGACGAGCTCGAGGCCGGCGACGAGGGGTGCCGCGACCTCGGCGAGCGGGACGCCCATGCCCGAGAAGCCCTGCGCGACGCCGGGGATCCCCTGCGCGAACTTCTGGGCGCCGTGTGCGGTGAACACCACGCCGAGGACGATGCGGAGCGCGGTCAGGCCGATGGAGGTCGATGTCGTTCGCATGGCGACGACGCTATGCGGTGACGTGTCATCGACCCGCGGCCCTCGGGGGATTGTCCGCACTCGGCCAGGGGTCACCCAGACGCCGGTCCGCCGAATCGGGGACCGCCGCTCTGGAACGACCGACGCCGGTCCACCACAGCGGGGACCGGCGTCGGGCGACAGGGTGTCGCGTCAGGAGTCCGCGCCGCGCCCGGTCTGCTGCTGCAGGCGGTCGATGTGCTCGGACGCCTCGGCCTTGCTGAGGTCCGCGGGGAGCTCCTCGCCGGCCTCGCGGGCGAGGGTGTCGAGGTAGCTGCGCTGCGGGCCGGTCATGGGCTCGTCGCCGGTCACCCACTGCTCCGGGTCCTTGCTCGCGGTCGTCGAGGGGTCGGGACGCTCGCCGCCCAGGGTCTCGCCCTGGTGCGACTCGTCGGGGGTCTGGTCTGCTGCGTCGGTCATGGCGCTGAACCTACGCGCGACGCCGGACACGACACGCAGCGACGACGTCCCCCAGGGGACGTGCGCCGGCACGCGGACAGGGCTCCCGACCAGGCGGACGGCGGCGCTCAGACCGGCGTCGCCGTGTAGCGCACCAGGTCCGGTCCGACGCCGCTCGTCGCGATCGGCACCTCGGCGCCGCCCTGCTCGATCCAGATCGTCGCCGCCCGCTCGTCGATCCGGACGACCTCGTGCAACGACCCGTCGATGAGCACCGCCGCCCGCACGGACACCTGCCCGGTGGACGCCCGGGGCGGCAGCCCGACCACGTCGGCGTCGTACGCGGCGTACCGACCGGGGGAGAGGAACGGCGAGACCGGGGTGGTCACGACCTCGAGACCACCCTCGACGGCGCGCACGGCGACCAGGCGCACCGCCTGGTCGGTGGGCAGGGGGACGTCGACCACCGGGGCGTCGACCGGACCGGCCAGTGCACGGAAGGCGGGCCGACCGTCGGGGGCGAGCAGTCCCTCCAGGCCGTCGATCCGCACGCGACCGCGGCCACGCGAGTCGGCGTAGAGCCCCGGCTCGAGCCCGGAGCGGCGTGCCTCGAGCCGCGTGACCACGACGCGGTCCGGTCGGTACCAGTCGCGGAGCGTGGCCGGGTCGACCCAGCCGATGCTGGCGACCCCGCGGGCGAGGTCGGCGCGGTCGTCGGCGGGGCGTTCGTCGAGGGCTCCGAGCGGGTGCTCACCGCGCACGGCGACGAGTCCGGCGTACGGTCCGGCCACCGGTGGTTCGTGGTCGAGCACCTCGACGCGCTTCGACACCTTGCCGCCGTGGCCGTCGAAGGTCGCGAAGGTGCGCAGGTCGGAGATCGTCATGTCGCCGACGATGCTACGACCGGCCGCCGTCACGGCGTGCAGGTGTGGGGACGAGGAGGTGCACCTCGCCCGTGCACTGGGTCGGGTCGACGCCCTCCGCGGGACCGGCGGGACGCGACGCCCGCCGCGGCTGCAGGCCGTCGCGCTGCGCCGGCGACCCCACCGGCTGCAGGCTGTTCCGCTGGACGGACCGGAGCAGGCGGTCCTCCTGCGCGTCGTGGTGGGACACGCCCTGCGGCGAGCGGCGGAGGGCCGGCCGGACCGGCTCACCGCGGCGTTCCTGCCCCGGCAGCGGACGGGAGCGCCGGCCGTAGAGCAGTTCCGACGAGTCGAGCAGCCACGGCACCAGGGCCACGGTCACCCCGTGCACCAGCAGGAGCTTCTTGCGGATCCGGCGCCCGCGGTGGTTGTGCAGCAGGGTCTCCCACCAGTGCCCGACGACGAAGACCGGCGTGTAGACGGTGACGACCTCGGACCCGTGCTCGGCCCGGTGCGCCTTGATGTACCGGATGAGCGGCATCGAGATGTCGCGGTAGGGACTCGGCACGACGGTGAGCGGGACCTCGATCCCGTGCTCGGCCCACTGCTCCTGCAGCCGGCGGGCCTCGGCGTCGTCGATCGCGACGTGCACCGCCTCGAGTCCGGCGTGCTGTGCCGCGATGGCGTAGTCGATCGCCTTGAGCACCGGCTTCTGGAGTGTGTTGACGAGGACGATCGCGTGGTCGCCGGTCGCGCCGAACTGCGTGTCGACGTCCGCCTCGACCTCGTGCGAGACGTCGCGGTAGTACCGGTTCACGCCGAGCATGAGGACGAACAGCACGGGCATGATCACGAACACGAGCCAGGCGCCGTGCGTGAACTTCGTGATGGTGACGACGACGAGCACGACGAAGGTGGAGGTCGCGCCGATCGCGTTGATCGTCAGCGAGCGCCACACCTGTCCGCGGTCGACGGGCTCGTCCGCGCTGCCGTCGCGCTCCGAGCGCAGCAGGCGCAGCCAGTGCCGGACCATGCCGGTCTGGCCGAGCGTGAACGACACGAAGACGCCGATGATGTACAGCTGGATGAGGCTCGTGACGTTCGCGCGGTAGACCACGAGCAGCGCGACCGCGACGAGCGCGAGCACGATGACGCCGTTCGAGTAGATGAGGCGGTCGCCGCGGGTCGACAGGGCCTTCGGCGCGTAGGAGTCCCGCGCCAGGATCGAGCCGAGCAGCGGGAAGCCGTTGAAGGCCGTGTTCGCGGCGAGGAGCAGGACCGCAGCCGTCGTCGCCTGGACGACGAAGAACAGCACGCTGCCGCCCCCGAAGGTCGCGGCGGCGATCTGCGCGATGAGCGAGCGCTGCGGTGTGGTCGCGCACGCGGTGAAGCCCTGCAGGTCGCACGCGCGCTCGGCGTAGTGCACGTGCGAGACGAGCGCGAGCGTGATGAGCCCGACGAACAGCACGATCGCGATCGAGCCCATGAGCACCAGCGTCGTCTGGGCGTTGCGGATCTTCGGGCGACGGAAGGCCTGCACGCCGTTCGCGATCGCCTCGACACCGGTCAGGGCCGAGCAGCCGGACGCGAACGCGCGCAGGAGCAGCAGCACGAAGGCCGCCTGCGTCGTGTGCTCGACGTTGTCGATCGTGTACGCGGCGGACTCGGCGACGGGGGCGTTGCCGAGGGCGGTGCGGACCAGGCCGGTGACGACCATGACGAACACCGAGCCGACGAACAGGTAGGTCGGCACCGCGAACGCCTTGCTCGACTCGCGGACGCCGCGCAGGTTCACCCCGGCGAGCAGCACGACGAAGGCGACCGCGAGCTCGACGCGGAACGGGTCGAGTGTCGGCAGGGCCGAGATGATGTTGTCCACGCCCGAGGCCACCGACACGGCGACCGTCATGACGTAGTCGACGAGCAGCGCGCTCGCCACGACGAGGCCGGCCTTCTCGCCGAGGTTCCGGTGGGCGACCTCGTAGTCGCCACCGCCGGACGGGTAGGCCTTGACGAGCTGCCGGTAGGACGCGACGACCACGACGAGCAGCAGCACCACCACGGCCGCGACCCACGGGGCGAAGGCCAGGAACGCCATCCCGCCGAGCAGCAGGATCATGAGGAGCTCCTGCGGGGCGTACGCCACGCTCGACAGCGGGTCGCTCGCGAAGATCGGCAGCGCCAGGTGCTTCGGGAGGAGCTGTCCCTCGAGCTTCTCGGAGGGCAGGGGATCGCCGATCAGTCGCGCCTTGAGCGACCGGATCTCGTTCGTCACGAGCGGCAAACCTACTCAGTTGCGCGCCCGAGTCAACACTGTGGGAACGGACAGGCGGCGACGGCCGTGCGCCGGACGCACGTCGACGGGCAGCGGACGGGAGGCGCGGCTCGCCACCACCCGTCCGCCGGCGGCCGTCAGACGGAGCGGCGCAGGGCCTCCAGGCCGTCCCGCAGGCGCGTCACCGTGTCCTCGGTGAGCGTCCCGCGCGTCGCGCGGCGACGCAGGTCCGCCCGGACCTGCTGCCGGAACGCGGCGATCGCCATCTCGACCTCGCGGAGGGCGCGGGCGCCCTCCGTCGGGGCGTCGACGGGCTCGTCGGCGGTCTGACCGCGCGGGGCCTGGGCGCTCGCAGCGAGGTCCGCTCGGAGCGAGCGCATGGCCTCGCCGACCGAGGCGCGGACGCCGTCGGCCAGGGACCGCACCGAGTCGGCGACCCCGGACTCGACCGCGGCGAGCTCCTCGGCGCGGGCGTCGAGCTCGGCACGGCCGGCGTCGGTGATCGCGTACACGGTCTTGCGGCCGTCGACGGTCTTGGTGACGAGCCCCTCGGACTCGAGCTTGGCGAGCCGCGGGTACACGGTGCCGGCGCTCGGGACGTACGCGCCGCCGAAGCGCTCGCCGAGGGCCTGGATGAGCTCGTAGCCGTGCATGGGGCGGTCGGCGAGCATGGCGAGCAGTGACAGGCGCAGGTGACCGTGCGCGAAGACGGGGCTCATTCGGACGCCTCCGCGCCGGTCGGGGCGTCCGTCGGGGCGGCCGGGGCGGGCGGGGCGTGCAGGACCGCGACGTCGCCCGAGACCGAGTTGACCTTGAGGTCGAGCCACTGCCCGCTCAGCTCGCCGCCCTGCTTGACGTACGAGCCGCGGACGCCGCGGATCTCGGAGTCGTCGAACTGCAGCTTGCCGGACGCGGTGCTGACGGTGCAGCGGTAGGGGACGCCGTCCTCGAGCCGGACGCTCACCGACCCGGACACGGTGTTGATGCGTGCGGCGTCCGGGGTGCCCTGCAGGTCGAGCACCACGTCGGCGTTCACCCCGTCGGCCGTGAGGCGCGGGATCGCGCCCGTCGCCACGACGTCGCCCGACACGGTGCGGACCGTCAGTGCGCCGTCGAGGTCGCGGACCGTGGTCGCCCCGGAGACGGCGTGCACGGCGAGGTCGCCCGCGAGCCCGTCGACGACGACGTCGCCCGAGACGGTGTTCACCGAGGCGCCGCGGTTCGTGCCGGAGAGCAGCGCCCCCGCGGAGACGACGCCGACCGTGACCCGTGCGTCGCGGGGGACCAGCACGCTGACGTCGGCGGTGGCGCGACCGCGGAACGACCTGAGGAAGCCGAGCGGGTCGTCCCACCGGACCTGCGGGTGGTCGATGGTGAGCGTGTCGCCGTCCAGCTCGATCTTGAGCGGCTTGCCGGACACGCCGTGCACCTCCACCCGGGCGGTCGGTTCGTCGTGGGCCACGACGTCGACCTGCCCACCGGCGAGCCCGACGCGCAGGGCGCGGACGATGCCGGTGTCGATCACCTTGGGCTCCTCGACGAGCCACTTCTCCTGGGCCATGTTGCCTCCTCGAACTCGCGATGTATCGCGTGTGTGGAGTCACGGTACATCGCGAGTGACCCGTTGTCACCAGGCCAGGATGCAGGACGGCCCCGCTCCCGGTGGGGAGCGGGGCCGTCCTGCGGAGCGGGCCTACTTCGCGGCGTCGTCCAGCGCCGCCTGTGCCTTCTCCGCCGCCGCGTCGAGGGCCTCCTTCGGACTGGTCTTCAGCAGCATCGCGGACTGCAGCTGCGTCGACAGCGCCGCGCTCACCTCGCCGTACGCGGTGATCGACGGACGGGCCTTGGCGTACTCGAGCTCGTCGGCGAAGGCCTTGAGGCGCGGGTTCTCGTCCAGGTACTGCTTCCACGTCGCGTTGTCCGCCGTGGCCTGGTTCGCGGGGAGCAGGCCGGTCGCGATGTCCCACTTCGCCTGGGTGTCCGGGCTGAGCCACCACTGCAGGAACTTCCACGAGGCGTCCTGCTTCGCGGTCGTCGTCTCGATGATGTACGAGTTGTTCGTGCCGAGGTTCATCGCCGGCTCCTCGATGCCCGGGAGCGGGAAGACACCGACGTTCTCCTTGCCGAGCGTGCTGTCGATGGTCGACAGGTCGTACGCGCCGGTGATCGCCATCGCGGCCTTCTTCGACGTGAGCGCGGGGACGGCGCCGTTCGTCGAGGTGGTCAGGAGCGACTGCGGGTAGGCCGAGCCGTCCTGCAGCATGTCCGTCCACGCGGTGAGGGCCTTCACGCCCGCGTCGCTGTTGAACTCGACCTTGGTGTTGTCCTCGTTGAGGAAGTCGCCGCCGGCACCCCAGAGCATCGACTGCCACGTGAAGACCGGCCACTCACCGGTACCGATCGGCAGGTAGGCGCCGTACTGGGTCGTGCCCTTGGTGAGCTTCTTCGCGTCGTCCTGGAACTCCGCCCACGTCGTCGGGGTGTCGGTGATGCCCGCGGCCTTGAACATCTCCTTGTTGTAGACGACGGCGTAGTCGCCGATGTCGGTCGGCAGCGTGTACTGCTTACCGTCGAACTCGCCGGTCGAGAGCATGCCCTCGGTGAAGCTGTCCTTCGTGACGTCTCCGCTCGACAGGTGGTCCTCGAGCGGCAGGACCTTGCCGGTCTGGATCACCTCGCCGGTCTGCTGCGGGGTGCTGTCACCGAGCACCATGTCGGGACCGGTGTCGTTCTTCAGCGCGTTGATGAGCTTCGCGTCGAACTGGTCGGACGAGGCCGCGTACTGGGGCTGGACGTCGATCTCGTCCTGCGAGGAGTTGTACTCGTCGATGAGCTTCTTCACCTCGGTGGCCTGCGGCCCCGTGTAGTTGTGCCAGACCGTGATCGTGGTCTTGCCGCCGCTGCCGCCGGAGTTGCCGGTGACGGAGCCGCCGGAACACCCGGACAGGGCCAGTGCAGCACCCACGGCGAGGGCCGTGGCGCCGAGCAGTCGCTTGCGCATGAGTCGTCCTTTCTCGGACTTCGGGTGGAGCGAAGGGTGCCCCCGCCTGGGGCGGAGGGTGATGAGGAGGAGTGGAGCGAGGGGCGGTGCGGGATCAGCGGAGTCCGCCGGCCATGGCCGACACGATCTGCTTCTGGAAGATGATGAAGACGATGAAGACCGGCAGGATCGCCAGCGTGGAGCCGGCCATCAGCAGGTTGAAGCTCTGGCTCGCGTTCGCGGACTGCAGCTGCGTGAGGCCGACGGAGACGGTGAAGAACTCCGTCCGCGACGCGACGAGGAACTGGAAGAAGAAGTTGTTCCAGTTGTAGACGAACGACAGGACCGCGAAGGACCCGATCATCGGCGTCGCCATCGGCGTCACGACGGACCACATCCGCCGCCACACCCCGGCACCGTCCACCCGGCTGGCGTCCTCGATCTCGCTCGGGAACGACGTGAAGAACTGCCGGAAGAGGAAGGTGCCGAGGATCGACGGGATGTTCGGGACGATGAGGCCCTGGTAGCTGTTCAGCCAGTGCAGCGAGGACAGCAGGGTGATGAGGGGCGTGAACACGACCTCGAACGGCACGAGGAGCGCGGCGAGCAGGACGACGAAGACGATGTTCTTGCCGGGGAACTTCAGGCGCGAGAACGCGAAGCCCGCAGCCAGGCTCGTCACGATCTGCCCGAGGGTGGTCGCGATCGCCACGACCGTCGAGTTGAAGAAGTACAGCCCGAAGGGAGCGACGGTGAAGATGTCGGTGTAGTTCGACAGCTCCCACTGCCGCGGCAGGAAGGTCGGCGGGAAGGCGAGCGCCTCCTCCGAGGACTTGAAGCTCGTCAGCAGCATCCAGAGGAACGGGCCGAAGAACAGCACGACCGCGACGAGCAGGATGACGTGCCGCAGGACGGCGGGTGAGTGCTTGCGGAACAGCACGCCGAACGGGCGGCTGTGGTGCGGACGGGAGGCGCGGTGTGCGTCCGCCGGGAGGGTGCGGGAGGCGATCTGGGTCACGGTGGCGGTCCTAGTTCAGCTCGACGGGATCACGGCGGTTGATGACCCGCAGCTGGACGACCGCGACGAGGATGCCGACGATGAGCAGGAGCACGGCGGCAGCGCTGGCCGAGCCACCGTGGAAGAACACGAAGCCCTGGTTGTAGATGTAGTAGAGGATCGTCTCGCTCGAGTTGATCGGGCCGCCCTGGGTCAGGACGTAGACCTGCGTGAAGACCTGCAGCGCGCCGATCACGCCGGTGATCGCGAGGAAGCCCGTGGTCGGGGCGACCAGGGGGAGCGAGATCCGGAAGAAGCGGCGGATCGGCCCGGCGCCGTCGAGCGTCGCGGCCTCCATGTAGGACGCCGGGATGTTCGTGAGCGCGGCCGAGTAGATGATCATCGTGTAGCCGACGCCCTGCCAGATCGAGAACACGATCACCGAGACCAGGGCCCACGGCTCGGACGTCAGGAAGCCGATCGGGGGAGCACCGAGCGCGGTGACCACGCCGTTCACCAGACCGCCGAGCGGCGACAGGATGAAGCTGAAGATCAGTGCGCTGCCGACGATCGGGGCGATGTACGGCACGAACAGCAGTGCCCGGTAGACGCCGCGACCGCGGAACGGCTGCGCCAGCAGTGCCGCGAAGAACAGCCCGAGGGCCATCGTGATCGGCACCACGACCACCACGTACAGCGCCGTGTTGCCGGCCGCCCGGACGAACTCGCCGTCCTGGAACAGCCCGGTGAAGTTCGACAGGCCGACGAAGCCGTTCGTCTCGCCGGACGCGGGGTTCCAGTCGGTGAACGAGTAGAAGACGGTCTGCGCCAGTGGGTACAGGTAGAACAGCGCCAGCAGCACCGTCGTCGGGGCGATGAGCACGTAGCCCGCTCGGCCCTCGCGTCGTTCCATCCGGCTCGCGTCCGCAGTGGACGACCGTCGACCGGGGACACGCACCCGGGCCGGGTTCTCAACCGCACTCGTCATGCGGACCTCCTCTTGGCTCGTCGTTGAACGCTAGGAATCGGCTGTTTCGAGCAGATTACCGTTCGATCACCAAAAGTAAACAGTCGAATCTGCAACGACTTCGTTCGATAATCGACCGTTTCGTCGCTACAGTGTCGGCATGCACGAGCAGCACTTCCAGGACATGGACCGGAACCCCGGGTCCGTCGGGGACGTCCTCCGACTGATCCGCGTCTCGGACACGACCTCGCGCTCGAGCATCGCCAGGAGCACCGGACTCGCACCGTCCACGGCCTCGGCCCGGGTCGACGCACTGACCGCGCTCGGGCTCGTGCGCGAGAGCGGCGCCGAGGGGTCCCGCGGCGGCAGGCGTGCCCGGCGGCTCGAACTCGTGGCGGACGCCGGCTTCGTCGCCGCGGCCGACCTCGGCGCCCACCACGTGCGCATCGTGCTCACCGACCTGGCCGGCCGGATCGTCGCCGACACCGACGCCCTCGAGCACGGCGCCGCGACGGTGCCCGTCGCCGCCGGACCGCGGGCGTCGGTCGCCGCGCTGTGGGACCGGTTCGTCGAGCTCGCCCGCGACGCCGGCCTCGACACGACCCGCTTCCGCGGCGCCGCGATCAGCGTCCCCGCGCCCGTGTCGTACCCGGGCGGCAGCATCGCGACCCCGTCGTTCGAGCCGTCGTGGCACGGTGCCGTGCTGCCCGAGCTCTTCGCCGAGCACACCGACGCCCCCGTCCTCGTCGAGAACGACGCGAACCTCATCGCCCTGGCCGAGCGTCCGGGCCCCGACCGCACGGGCACGCTCGTCGCGGTGAAGCTCGGCACCCGCATCGGCTCGGGGGTGCTGCTCGACGGGCGCCTGCACCGCGGGGTGAGCGGTGCCGCCGGCGAGATCAGCCACACCCCGGTCGACGGCCAGGCCGCGATCGGCTGCACCTGCGGCGTGCCGGACTGCCTCGAGTCGGTGGCGTCCGGGGGAGCGATCGTGGCGCGGCTGCGCGCGGGCGGACGGCAGGTCGGCGGGACGAGCGACGTGCTCGCGCTCGCGGCGCAGGGCGACGCGGTCGTCCTCGACGAGCTCCGCCGGGCGGGGGAGCACATCGGCCGCGTGCTCTCCGGCATCGTGAACTTCTGCAACCCGAGCGAGGTCGTGCTGGCGGGGGCGATGTCGGCGTCGTCCGTCCTGGTCGCGACGATCCGCGGGGAGCTCTACCGGTCGTGCCTGCCGATGGTCGCGGACGCCCTCGACGTCCGGGCGAGCTCGTCCCCGCGCGACGCCGGCATCCGCGGGGCGACGGTGCTCGCGATCGACGAGGTGCTCGCACCGGCACGCGTCGACGAACTCGCCCGCGCGGCGACGGAGCGGACGGCATGAGCGCCGCGGGCACGGGCTCGCACGGCGGCCGGGAAGCATCGGGCGCGGTCGTCGCCGTCGACGTCGGCGGCACCACCGTCAAGGGGATGGTCCGGGTCGGTGACGTCGTCCTCGACCGCGCGGTCGTCCCCACCCTGGCGCCGGTCGCGGCGACCGACGCGCACGCGGCGACCGACGCGCACGCGGCGGCCACGGACGCCGCCGTGGGCGGTCCGGCGCTCGCCGCCGTCACCGCCGTCGTCGACCGACTCGCCGCAGCAGCCGCCGCCGCCGGGCACCCGCTCGCCGCCATCGGTCTCTGCACGCCCGGGGTCGTCGACGCCGAGACCGGGACGGTGGTCGTCGCGGTCAACCTCGACTGGCACGACCTGCCCCTTGCCGGACTCCTGCGCGACCGGTACGGCGTCCCCGTCGCCGTCGCACACGACGCCCGCGCTGCCGCGACGGCCGAGATCGCAGCACGCACCGCGGCGGGCCGGGACGTCGCCGAGCTGGTCTTCATCCCGATCGGGACCGGCGTCTCCGCGAGCCTGGTCGTCGACGGGCGCCTGGTGGTCGGGGCAGCCGGAGGTGCCGGCGAGGTCGGACACGTGTGCGTCCGACCGGGCGGCGAGCCCTGCACGTGCGGGCAGCGCGGGTGCGTCGAGGTGTACGCCTCCGCACGGAACATCCGACGGCGCTACCGCGCGGCCGGCGGCACGATCGACGGCGCGACCGAGGAGATCGTCGCCGCCGTGGACACCGACCCCGTGGCCGCCGCGGTCTGGGCCGACGCGGTCGACGCGCTCGCCGCCGGGATCGCGATCCTGTCCGCCGTGCTCGACCCGGCGGTGGTCGTCGTCGGCGGCGGACTCGGCGAGTCCGGGGAACGCCTGCTCGCCCCGCTGCGCACCGCGGTGGACGCGCGGCTCGGCTGGCGTCCCGCGCCCCGCATCGAGCAGTCCCTCGCGGGCGCCGGTGCTGGCCTGGCGGGAGCAGCCCTGCTCGCCCGCACCGCTGCGCAGTCGACCGCAGCGCAGTCGACCGCAGCGCAGTCGGCCCCTGCGCCGCCTGCCGCCACCACCGCTGCCCACGGCGCCGAACCCACCACGGACACCGCACCACCACGAACCAGGAGGACCCCATGACCGCTCAGCGACTCCGGATCGGCCTCGTCGGCGCGGGGGTGATCGCCCACGCGCACCTGCCGAACCTGCTCCGGATCGGGGACGTCGTCGTCTTCTCCGAGGTCGGCGCCGAGGACCTCGTCGCAGCACACGGCGGCGAGGTGGTCGACTCACTCGACGAACTCCTCGCCCGCGTCGACGTGGTGGACGTCGTCGTCCCCACGTACGCCCACGCCGAGGTCGTGCGCGCGGCGCTCGCCGCAGGCAAGGACGTCATCAGCGAGAAGCCGCTCGCCCGCACCGACGCGGACGCCGACGACCTGGTCCGGCTCGCGCAGGAGGCCGGTCGCCAGCTCTACCCGGCACACGTGGTCCGCTACTTCCCCGAGTACGTCCGTCTCAAGGCCGCGGTCGAGGCCGGGCAGCTCGGCGAACTGGCCGTCCTGCGGTTCGTCCGCTCGGGTGCGTTCCCGACCCGCTCCGCCTGGTTCGCCGACCCCGAGCTCTCGGGCGGCATCATCATGGACCAGATGATCCACGACCTGGACATCGCACGGTGGATCGCCGGCGACGTCGTCCGGGTCAGCGCGGTGCACGTCCGCAAGGGCACCGTCGACCACCCAGTCGAGGCGGCGCACGTGCTGCTCACCCACGCGTCCGGGGCGATCAGCCACGTCGCGGGCATCTGGGGGCCGGCGCACCTGCCGTTCGTCACGGAGTTCTCCGCCACCGGCACCCTCGGGTCCCTGTCGCACGACTCCCGCGCCGAGCGGAACTACACGGCGGAGCTCCTCGACGAAGCCGGGGTCGGCGGCGACCTGCCCGAGCTCGACCCCGCCGAGGACCCGTACTTCCTCGAGATCCGCGAGTACCTCGGGGCCTTCCGTGGCGGCGCGGTGCCCCGCGTGTCCGCCGAGGACGGCGCCACCGCGGTCCGCATCGTCAACGCCGCGCTGCGGTCGGTCGCGACGGGGCAGCCCGTCGACCTCGAGCCCGCCCCGGCGGCCGGGACGCACGAGGGGGCGACGGCGTGACCGCCCTGCGCATCGGCGTGCTGTCCTTCGCGCACACGCACGCCCTGTCCTACCTGTCCGCGCTGCAGGCGATGCCCGACGTCGAGGTCGTCGGCACCGACCCGGACGGCACCTCGACGGGCACCGACCTGGTCGACCTGCGCGGTCGTGCACTCGCGGATGCCCTCGGGGTCGCGTACGTGGACACCGTCGAGGAGCTGCTGGCGAGCGGGGTCGACGCCGTGGTGGTCACGAGCGAGAACGCCCGGCACCGCGCCCTGGTCGAACAGGCCGCCGCCGCCGGGGCCCACGTGCTGTGCGAGAAGCCGCTCGCCACGACCTGGGAGGACGGGCTCGCGATGCGCGCCGCCGCCGAGGCCGCCGGCGTGCTGCTCATGGTCGCCTTCCCGGTCCGCTTCGCGAGCACCTTCGCCCGGCTCGCCGCGACGAAGCGGTCCGGCCGCCTCGGCGAGGTGTTCTCGGTCCGCGGTGCCAACAACGGCATGCTGCCGCTGACCCGCTCGTGGTTCACGGAACCCGGACTGTCCGGCGGCGGCGCGATCGTCGACCACGTCGTGCACATCGCGGACCTGCTCGACGAGCTCCTGGACGGCACGCCGGCCGAGACCGTCACGGCGGTCACGAACCGGGTGCTGCACGCGTCGCGCGCGCAGGCCGAGACCGCCGGTCTGGTCACCATCACCTACGCCGACGGCACGATCGCGGCGATCGACTGCTCGTGGAGCCGTCCGGACACCTCGCCGACGTGGGGTGGGCTGGCCCTCACCGTCGTCGGGACCGAGGGATCGGTGGACGTCGACTTCTTCCGGCCCAGCGTCCGCGGGCTCGACGCCGCGAGCGGCCGGTCGGTCGTCCTGCCCTACGGGCCGGACTTCGACGCCGCGATGCTCGACACGTTCGTCGCCGCGGTGCGCTCGGGCGAGCAGCCCCAGCCCGACGCGGCCGTGGGACTGCGCACCCTGGCGATCGTGCTGGCAGCGCAGGAGTCGGCCGCGACCGGCGAGACGGTGCGGGTGCGGCCCGACCGCCGGGCGGTCGCGTCAGGAGCCACCGGCCGCCGCCCACAGGCGGCGTGCGTTCGCGAGTCCGCGCTCGACCGCGTCGACGTCGTCCTCGAGTCCCTCGAACTCGATCGACACCGGCCCGTCGAACCCGCTGGCGACGATCCGCTCGACGATCCGGCCGAGCGGCAGGTCGCCGTGCCCGACCACCGTGCCGAGGACGGCGCGACCGGCCAGCGTGGTGAGCCACCCGTCCGCCGCCGGCGGGGTCTCGCGCACCAGGAAGTCCTTGAGGTGCACGACCGCTGCGACCGGCAGCACCCGCTGCACCGCGCGCAGCGGGTCGTCGTCGAGGCAGACGAAGTTGCCGACGTCGAGCAGCGCGCCGAAGCCCGGGTGGTCGACCTCGTGCACCAGTCGCAGGATCCGCTCGCTGTCGTTGAAGGCGAAGCCGTGGTTCTCGACCATCGTCGTGATGCCGAGCGTCGCGGCGTGCTCGGCGACCGCGCGGCAGACCGGCACCACCTGCGCCAGCACCCGCTCGAACTCCGCGTGGTCGGCGTCCCGCCAGGCCCAGGGAACGACGTCGTGGCGGAGGTGCGTGATGCCGAGCCGGTGTGCGACGTCGAGGTGCTCGTGGACGCGGGCGACCTCGGCGTCGACGGTCGCCGGGTCCGAGAAGTCCGCACCGATCACGTGGTTCGCGAGCCCGATCCCGCGGGCGGCGGCGTGCTCGCGCAACCGGTCGACGAGCTCGGGCTGCCGGGGGAGGTCGTCGCCGAACCCGCCCGCGGCGATCTCGAGGTGCTCGCCGCCGGCGTCCGCGACCCGGTCGACGACGTCGAGGATCGTCAGTGCACCGCGCTGGAGCGAGCGGGCGTAGCTGTAGGAGGACACTCCGAGTCGCATGGCGCGACCCTAGCCGCAGTCGGTGCGCCGCCACCAGGGGTGCTGCCCTGGCGTTGCGGGGACCACGGCAGGCGGCGGAAGAGCGGCATGAGCGGCTGCACCATCGGGCCGATCGCGAACGCCGCGACCACCGTGCCGACCCCGACGTCGCCGCCGAGGAGCCACCCGACCACGACGACGGTGACCTCGATGACGGTACGGGCGAGCCACAGCGGCCAGCCGAACCGCTCGTGCACGCCGACCATCAGGCCGTCCCGGGCACCGGTGCCGAGCCCGGCGCCGATGTAGCAGGCCGTCGCGACGGCGAGCAGCGCGAGCCCCGCGGCGAACAGCAGGATCCGGGGGACCAGGCCGTCGGGCTCCGGCACGAGCCACAGCACCAGGTCGGCCGACGGGCCGATCGCCAGCACGTTGCAGAGCGTGCCGATGCCGGGCTTCTGGCGGAGCGGGATCCAGAGCAGCAGGATGACGACGCTCGACGCCACGGTGATGACGCCGAACGACCAGGGCAGCACGTTCTCCAGGCCCTGCGTCAGGACCGTCCACGATCCGACGCCGACCACGGCGCGGACCTGCAGCGCGGTCGAGGCGCCGTAGAGGAAGAGCCCGACGGCGAGCTGGACGGAGCGGAGCACGAGGGCGGTGGAGCGGCGCATGCACCGATGCTCCCGCCGGATTGGCCTGGCCGTCGAGAGCCAATCGGGCTAGCGTGGCCCCGTGCCCCCGGTCTCCCTCAGCGCCCGTGCCGCCGCCCTCCTGCTCGCCGACTGGCGCGACGGCACCGACGCCCCCGCGTACGAGGCCCTGTCCGACGCCGTCCGCGTGCTCGTCATCGACGGCCGGGTGCCGCTGGGCGTCCGGTTGCCCGCCGAACGCGGGCTCGCCGAGGCCCTCGGCGTCTCCCGGACGACCGTCGCGAACGCCTACGCCCGGCTGCGGGACGACGGGTTCGTGGTGTCGCTGCGCGGGTCCGGCAGCGTCGTGCACCTGCCGCGCGACCTGGCCGGTCGGCCCGACCCCGAGCGACTCGGCGGCGTGGTGCCCGGGGACCTGCTCGACCTGCGGAAGGCCGCCCTGCACGCCGCACCCGAGGTCGCCGACGCCGTCGAGCGGGCGGTCCGGTCCGTGCCCGCCGCGCTCGCCGGCATCGGCTACGACACCGTCGGCGACCCCGGGCTCCGCGCGGCGATCGCGGACCGGTACACCGAGCGCGGGTTGCCCACCGACCCCTCGCAGGTGGTCGTCACGATCGGTGCCCAGCACGCGATCGCACTGCTCGCCCGCGTCCTCGTGCGCCGCGGCGACACCGTGCTCGTCGAGTCGCCGACGTACCCGCACGCGCACGAGGCCTTCCGCGAGGCCGGTGCGCGACTCGTCGGCGTGCCCGTCGACGCCCGCGCCGGCTGGGACGCGGCAGCGCTCGAGACGACCCTGCGCCGGACGGCCCCGGCGGTCGCCTACGTCATGCCCGAGCTCCACAACCCGACCGGGGCGACCATGACGGCGGACACCCGGCGGCTGCTGCTCGACGTCGCCGCGACGACCGGCACGACCGTGGTCGCCGACGAGACGATGGGGGAGCTCCGCATCGACGGGGACCCCGCGCCGCCGCTCGCCGCGGCCGACCCGTCGGGCGCCTCGGTCGTGATGATCGGCTCCGCCGCGAAGGTCTTCTGGGGCGGCCTGCGCATCGGTTGGGTCCGGGCCGCACCGGAGCTCCTCCAGCGCCTGCTGCTCGCCCGCCCGACGGGCGACCTCGGCACGCCGGTCCTCGACCAGCTCGTCGCGCGCGAGCTCGTGCCGCGCACGGCGGCCGTCCTGGAGGGGCGGCGCACCTTCCTGCGCGCCGGTCGCGACGAGCTCGTGGCCGGCCTGCGCGCCCGGCTGCCGGAGTGGGACGTCCCGTCGCCGGCAGGCGGGTTGACGACGTGGGTCGGGCTCGGCCGTCCGGTGTCGAGCGCACTCGTCCTGGCCGCGCGGGCCGAGGGGGTGCTCCTGGCGTCGGGTGGGGTGTTCGGCCCCGACGGCGGGTTCGAGCGGTTCCTCCGGGTGCCCTGGACGACGGCCGCGGCGGACCGGGAGCGCCTGGTCGACGTGCTCGGGCGCGCGTGGTCGCGGATCGGTGGCGAGGCAGCAGGCACCCGGGGGTCACTCGCCGCGGTGGTCTGAACGCCCGGCCGTCCACAGGTGCACGTTCGTCCACGGACCTGCGCCGGGCGGTCTGGTTCGCAGGTGGAACTGCGAGGATCGGCACGTGCACCTCCTCTCGGTCTTCAGCCTCCGGAACCGCGCCCTCATCGCGCTCGTCACGATCGTCGTCGCGGTGTTCGGCGGCGTCGCCCTGACGAACCTCAAGCAGGAGCTCATCCCGAGCGTCCAGTTCCCCCAGGTGGCGATCGTCAGCGCCTACCCCGGCGCGACACCGGAGGTGGTGTCGAACGACGTCTCGACGAAGATCGAGCAGGCGATCCAGGTCGTGCCGAACCTCGAGTCGACGAGTGCGACCTCCTCGACCGGGCAGAGCGTGGTGTCCGCCTCGTTCGACTACGGGTCGAACCTGGCCAGCGCCGAGGACAAGATCCAGACCGCGGTGAACGCCCTGTCGCTGCCGGACACCGTGCAGACCCAGATCGTCACCGGGTCCTTCGACGACCTGCCCGTGCTGCAGCTCGCCGTCACCGCCTCGGGCAACCAAGAGCAGCTCGTCGACCGGCTGAACGCCACGGCGGTGCCCGACCTCGAGAAGCTCGACGGCGTGCGGCAGGCCGACGTCTTCGGCAACCCCGGCCGCCGCATCGTGATCACCCCGGACGAGGACGAGCTCGCGGCACGGGGGCTCACGACGCAGTCGATCTCGGACGCCCTCGACGACAACGGCACGCTGATCCCCGGTGGCACGATCACGCAGGACGGCTCGACCCTCTCGGTGCAGACCGGGCAGCGCATCGCGTCGCTCGACGACATCCGCGGGCTGCCCCTGACGGCGTCGAGCGGGTCCGGGTCGTCCGGCTCGTCGACCGGTGGATCGTCCACGGGCGGTGCTGCGACGGACTCCGGCAGTGCCGCGGGCGCTCCCGGCAGCACCGGCACGGCCACCGGCTCCGCGGGTTCCGGGGACGGCACCGCGGGCGGGACGGCCGCGGGCCAGGGCCAGACCGGTGCGACCGGCACCGGGACGACCGCGACCGGCGGTGCGGGCGGGAGCACCGCCTCCACGCCGACCTCGCTCGGTGACGTCGCGACGGTGCAGATCGAGGAGTCGCCGCGCACCTCGATCAGCCGCGTCGACGGCAAGACCGCGCTGACCATCGCGATCACGAAGACGCAGGAGGCGAACACCGTCGACGTCTCCGAGACGGTGAAGGCCGCACTGCCCGGCATCGAGGCCAAGGTCACCGGCGACCCGCAGTTCACCGTGGTGTTCGACCAGGCGCCCTACATCCAGCAGTCCATCGACTCCCTGGCGGAGGAGGGCCTGCTCGGCCTCGGGTTCGCGGTCGTCGTCATCCTGGTGTTCCTGCTGTCGTGGCGGTCGACGCTGGTGACCGCGATCTCGATCCCGACCTCGGTGCTGCTCGCCGCGATCGGCATGCAGGCCGCCGGCTACACCCTCAACATCATCACGCTCGCCGCGCTCACCATCGCGATCGGCCGCGTGGTCGACGACTCGATCGTCGTCATCGAGAACATCAAACGGCACCTGCAACCCGGCGTCGACCGCGGGCGGGCGGTGCTCGACGCCGTGCGCGAGGTCGCCGGGGCGGTCACCGCCTCGACGCTCACGACCGTTGCGGTCTTCCTGCCGGTCGCGTTCGTCGCCGAGCTCGTCGGCGAGCTGTTCCGGCCCTTCGCGCTCACGGTCACGATGGCGTTGCTCGCGTCGCTGTTCGTGTCGCTGACGATCGTGCCCGTGCTCGCGTACTGGTGGCTCCGGGCGCCGAAGACGCACCGGCACGCGGCGGTGCCGACCACCGGATCGACCGAGACCGGGTCGACCGAGACCGTGCCCGCGAGCTCGTCGGCACCGGTGTCGGCTGCGTCCGGGGCGGCTGGACCGACGTCGACCGGGGCGCTGACCTCGGCCGACGACCTGCACGACGCCGGGACGTCCGACCGGCTGCGTCGCGGGTACCTGCCCGTCCTCCGCTGGGCGGTCGGCCGCCCGGCGCTCGTCCTCGTGCTCGCCCTGGTCGTCCTCGGCGGCACCGCAGCGGCCGTGCCCTTCGTCAAGACGAACTACCTCGGCGACTCCGGGCAGAACACCTTCACCGTGACGCAGGACCTCGAGCCGGGCACCAGTCTCGACGAGCAGTCGGACGCCGCGCGCAAGGTCGAGCGGGTGCTGCAGGACGTCTCCGGCGTCGAGACCGTGCAGACCACGATCGGGTCGAGCGGCCAGTCCATCCAGGCCGCCTTCGGCGGCGGTGCATCTGCCTCCGTGCAGTACAACGTCACGACCGACGCCGGGGTGGACCAGACGACGATCCAGTCCGAGGCCCGCGACCGCATCGAGCGGATCGACGGCGTCGGCGAGGTCAGCCTGTCGAGCGCCGGTGGCGGCTTCGGCGGGTCGAGCGACATCGAGGTGGACGTCACCGCGCCGACCCAGGCCGAGCTGCAGACCGCGGCGGAGAAGGTCCTCACCGAGATGCGCGGCGTCGACGGCACCACCGCGGCGTCGAGCAACCTGTCCGCCGCCGAGCCGTACCTGGCCGTCCGGGTCGACCGGACGAAGGCCGCCGAGCGCGGGCTCACCGAGACCCAGGTCGGCGGGATCGTCGCCGCTGCGGTCTCGCCGCGGGACACCGGCAGCGTCGAGATCGACGACGCCACCCTCGACGTCTACATCGCCGACCCGGAGCCGCCGACCACCATCGACGCGCTGAAGTCGCTGTCGATCCCGACCGCGAGCGGCGAGGTCCCGCTGACCGACGTCGCGACGGTCGAGCAGTCCGACGGCCCGACCACCATCACCACGTCGAACGCCGTCCGCACGGCGACCATCACGGTCACGCCCGACTCGACGAACCTCGGACAGGCGGTGCAGAACGTCACGACGGCCGTCGATGCCCTCGACCTGCCGAAGGGTGCGTCGGCGACGATCGGCGGTGTGGCGTCGAGCCAGTCGTCGGCGTTCAGCCAGCTGCTGCTCGCCGTGCTCGTCGCGATCCTGATCGTCTACGTGATCATGGTCGCGACCTTCCGGAGCCTGCTGCAGCCGATCCTGCTGCTGCTCTCGGTGCCGTTCGCGGCGACCGGTGCGCTGCTCCTGCAGATCGTCACGGGCATCCCGCTCGGGGTCGCGTCGCTCATCGGCCTGCTCATGCTCGTCGGCATCGTCGTCACGAACGCGATCGTGCTCATCGACCTCGTCAACCAGTACCGCCGCCGTGGGCTCCGCGTCCGCGAGGCACTGATCGAGGGAGCGACCCGCCGCCTCCGGCCGATCCTCATGACGGCGCTCGCGACGATCTTCGCGCTGCTGCCGATGGCGGTCGGGCTGACGGGGAAGTCGGGCTTCATCTCGCAGCCGCTCGCCCTGGTGGTGATCGGCGGTCTGGTGTCCTCGACGCTGTTGACCCTCGTCGTGCTGCCGGCGCTGTACTCGGTGGTGGAGGGCTTCCGGGAACGCCGGGCCGACCGGCGGGCGGAGCGGGAGGCGGCAGCAGAGCACTGACACCGGGCGCCGGGGTCCGGACGCTCGAGGCGTCAGTCGCGTGTGCCGGACCGAGGGCGCCGGACCGCGGGCGCCGGGTGTTGGGCGTCAGACGGCGGACGCCGGGGTCCGGATGCCCGAGACCCGCGTCAGTCGCGGGTGCCGGACTCCTCGGCGTCGACCTGCCGGAACCACGACACGAGCACGCAGGTCAGGGTCACGAGGAACACGACGGCGGAACCCTGGGCGGCGATCGCCATGTGCCCGGTGGCCGCCGAGTATCCGCCGAAGGCCACGGCGGCGGCGAACGACAGTCCGAGCAGCAGCTCCGCGTACGTCCGGACGGAAGTCCGGGTGGGCCACTCGGTGACGGGGCGCGCGGGACGGCTCGTGGTGTCGGTCACCCCTCGAGTGTGCGCGGACGCCCCAGCCCCCGCACACCCGAGTCCGGGTGCCACCCGCACGGGGCACGGCCCGGCCGGACCCGTCAGCGGAGACGGTCGCGGAGGAACGCCACCACCCGCTCGCTCATCGCCCGGTCGAGCTGGGCGATCGAGTGCGCCGTCCCCTCGACCGCGACGAACGTCACGGGGACGTCGTGCTCGCGCAGGGTGGCGACGAACTCCTGCGACTCCCACAGCGGGATGAACTCGTCGGTGGAGTGCCCCACGAAGAACGGAGCGGTCTCGTCGGTGACGTGGTACCCCGGCGAGGCCGCCCGTGCCGCCGGGCACGTCGTGTAGTCCCGGCAACCGAGGTAGAGCAGCTGCTTCCGCTGGAACGACGCCGACACCCCGTCCGGCTCGGTCGACCGCGTCGTGAGGTCGGTCGGACCGCTGAGGTCGACGACCGCGCGGATGCGGTCACCGGCGGCCCACGCGGCCGACTCGTGGTCGGTCACCGCGAGCATCGCCACGAGGTTGCCTCCCGCGCTGCCGCCGAAGAGCCCGACGCGGTCCGGGTCGATGTCGTAGGTCCCCAGCGTCGCGGGTCGGAACACCCAGTCGAGCGCTCGGCGGACGTCGTCGAGCCCCGCCGGGAACGGGTCCGTCGGTGCGAGGCGGTAGTCCACGTTCACGGTGACGAAGCCCTCGGACGCCAGGTACTGGCACACCGCCCGGTAGGCGGCGGTTGCCTTGTCACCGTGCGACCAGCTGCCCCCGTGGACGAGCATCACGGCCGGTCGGCCGCCGGCAGCACGGGTGTCCCGTGCGTCCGCGCGCGCAGTGGCGTCACCGGCCGGCGTCGCTGGCGTCGACGTCGGGGCCGTCGGGGTCGCCGTGGTGTCCGGTGCGCTGTCGGGCGGCAGGCACACGTCGAGGCGCTGCAGCGGTTCCCGACCGTATGGCACGTCGGCGACGACCTCGATGCCGGGGTAGCGCAGCGACAGCGGGTAGATCACGGGGTCGGCGGTGACGACGTCGTCACGGTCGCCCGCCGGTGTGCCGCTGCACGACCCGAGCACGGCCGTCGCCACGAGCGCGGTGAGGAGCGCGAGCAGGGTGCGGCCGGTCTTCATCGACGTCCACGCTAATCCCGCCCGCTCGGCGCTGCGTCCGCCGTCCGGACGAGTGGGCTCCTCCCCGCGGCCGAGCCGGGCGTACCTGGTCGAACCGGGCGTACCTGGTCGTCCCGTGCATACCTGGTCGTCCCGGGCGTACCTGGTCGTCCCGGGCGTACCTGGTCGAACAGATCGACCAGGTGTGCCCGATCTCGCCAGGTCCACCCGAAGTCACCGGGCGCCCGGGCCGCCCGATCTCGCCAGGTACGCCCGATCTCGCCAGGGACGCCGGGATCCGCCGGGTGCCAGGATGGGCACGAGACCCGCAGGAGGACCCGTGAGCCGTCGCAAGGCCTGGAACACCGACCCCGAACCGCTGCTCCGCGTCGAGGAGGGTTTCCGCCTCGACCGCGTCGACCCCGACGGCACGCCGGGCTTCCCCGGCCGCAAGATCGACGGGCTCGAGGCCCTCGCCGCCGGTGCCGACCGCCTCGCCGCCCTGCAGGAACGCCTGCACGCCGCGAGCACCGCCGGCGACCAGCGTCGTGTGCTCCTCGTGCTGCAGGCGATGGACACCGCGGGCAAGGGCGGCATCGTCTCGCACGTCGTCGGCGCGGTCGACCCGAACGGCGTCCACTACGCGGGCTTCGGGGTGCCCACCGCCGAGGAGCGCGAGCACGACTTCCTCTGGCGCATCGAACGGCAGCTCCCCGCGGCGGGGCAGCTCGGTGTGTTCGACCGATCCCACTACGAGGACGTCCTCGTCCAGAAGGTGCGCGCGTTCGCCCCGCCCGAGGAGATCGAGCGTCGGTACGGCGCGATCGTCGACTTCGAGGACCGTCTGGTCGAGCAGGGCACGACGATCGTCAAGGTCATGCTGCACATCTCGAAGGACGAGCAGCGCGAGCGCCTCGGCGACCGGCTGGACCGCCCCGACAAGCACTGGAAGTTCACCCCGGGCGACATCGACGAGCGTCTGCTGTGGGACGAGTACCAGCAGGCGTACCAGACGGTGTTCGAGCGCACCTCGACGGCCCGGGCACCCTGGTACGTCGTCCCCGCGAACCGCAAGTGGTACGCCCGACTCGCCGTGCAGCAGCTCCTGCTCCGCGCGCTCGAGGACCTCCAGCTCACCTGGCCCGCCGCCGACTTCGACGTGGCCGAGCAGCGACGGCGGCTCGCGGAGTCCTGATCCCGCTCACGGTCTGGAGGCCCGGCACCCCTCCGCCCCGCGGCCGACGGCCCGCGCGCGGCCGGTAGCCGGTCGATCGGGGCTGGCCAGGCGGGCTCGTGTCACGTAGACTCGATCGGTCGGCCTTCGGCACCGCGGTATGTGACCGCGGGTTTCGTTTGGGTGTGTGTGCGCTCGAGGGCTGGATTCACGTCGATCCGCGACGGGAAGAACCCCCTCCCCGCTGAAGAGCCCCCGCCGATGTCGCTGCCGGGCGCTGTGGGACGTCTGCACCCCGGAAAGTAGCAATGGCCCCGTACGACAAGGGCGCGCGTCAGCGTGCCGACGACCGAGTCCGCCACGCGAACGGCACGCCCGCCGCTCGCAGCAGCAAGCACCGCGGGTACCGCGCCGCCGACCCGGCCCAGCCGCGGCAGAAGCAGCGCTGGGACGCCGAGGAGCGTCGCGGCCGCGCATCGCAGGGCGAGCGCCCGGCTCGCCCGAACTGGGAGCCGCGCGACGGCGGCCAGCGCCGTGACGACCGCGGCGGACGCGGGTTCGACCGTGACCGTGGTGGTCGTGGCCACGACCGCGACGACCGTGCTCCGCGTCGGTTCGACCGTGACGACCGTGCCCCTCGTCGTGAGGACGACCGTGGTGCTCGTCGGTTCGACCGCGACGACCGTGCTCCGCGTCGGTTCGACCGCGACGACCGCGCTCCCCGTCGTGATGACGACCGTGCCCCGCGTCGATTCGACCGTGACGACCGTGCTCCGCGTCGGTTCGATCGCGACGACCGCGCTCCCCGTCGCGATGACGACCGTGCCCCGCGTCGGTTCGACCGCGACGACCGTGCCCCGCGTCGGTTCGATCGTGACGACCGTGCCCCCCGTCGTGACGACGACCGTGCCCCGCGTCGGTTCGATCGTGACGACCGTGCCCCCCGTCGCGATGACGACCGTGGTGCTCGTCGGTTCGACCGTGACGACCGTGCCCCGCGCCGGTTCGACCGCGACGACCGCGCTCCCCGTCGTGACGACGACCGTGGTGCCCGACGCCCCGACCGCGACGACCGTCCGCAGCGCCGGTCGTTCGACCGTGACGACCGTGCCCCGCGTCGCTTCGACCGTGACGACCGTGCCCCGCGCCGGTTCGACCGCGACGACCGCCCGCAGCGCCGCTCCTCCGACGACGACCGCGCGCCCCGCCGCGACCGCGACGACTCGCGCCCGGCCTACGTCCCCGCGGACGACGTCAAGCTCGAGAAGCTCCAGGCCGAGGCGACCGTCGCGGCCGACGTCGAGGGCGTGACCTTCGCCGACCTCGGCATCGGCGGCAACATCTCCCGCGCCCTGGCCGAGATGGGTGCCACGGCCCCGTTCCCGATCCAGGCGGCGACGATCCCCGACGTGCTGTCCGGCAAGGACGTCCTCGGCCGTGGCCGCACCGGTTCCGGCAAGACGATCGCGTTCGGTGCGCCCCTGGTCGAGAAGCTCATGGAGCACGGCGGCGGCACGAAGCGCAAGATGGGCCGCGCCCCGCGTGCGCTCATCCTCGCCCCGACCCGTGAGCTCGCCCTGCAGATCGACCGCACGGTGCAGCCGATCGCCCGTTCGGTGGGCCTCTTCACGACGCAGATCTACGGCGGTGTGCCCTACGGCCGCCAGGAGGGTGCCCTCGAGCGTGGCGTCGACATCATCGTCGGCACGCCCGGCCGGGTGCAGGACCTCATGAACAAGGGGAAGCTCGACCTCAGCGAGGTCGTCGTCTCCGTGCTCGACGAGGCCGACCACATGTGCGACCTCGGGTTCCTCGAGCCGGTGCGCGAGATCCTCTCCGCGACGGCCGAGGTCACGCCGCAGGGCAACCGCGCCCAGAAGCTCCTGTTCAGCGCCACGCTCGACGCCCAGGTGGCATCGCTCGTGTCGGAGTTCCTGCACGAGCCGAGCGTCCACGAGGTCGCCGGCGAGGACCAGGCGTCCTCGACCATCGACCACCGCGTGCTGGTCGTCGAGCAGCGCCAGAAGGACCAGGTGCTCGAGGAGCTCGTCGCCGGCGACGGCAAGACGATCGTCTTCGCCCGCACCCGGGCCTACGCCGAGCGCCTGGCCGACCAGTTCGAGGACGCTGGCATCCGGGCGACCTCGCTCCACGGTGACCTCAACCAGTCGCGCCGCACGCGCAACCTGCAGCTGCTCACGAGCGGCCGCGTGAACGTCCTCGTCGCGACGGACGTCGCGGCGCGCGGCATCCACGTCGACGACGTGTCGCTCGTCGTGCAGGCGGACGCCCCGGACGACTACAAGGCGTACATGCACCGCTCCGGCCGCACCGGCCGTGCCGGCAAGGAGGGCACCGTCGTCACGCTCGTCCCGCGTGGCCGCGTCCGGAAGATCGAGGGCATCCTCGAGAACGCCGAGATCGAGGCGGACCTCGTGCAGGCCGCCCCCGGCGACGGCATCGTCGCGGAGCTCGCGGCGCGCTAGACGCGACCACCTCGACGGACGGGAGGCACGGAGCCAGCTGGCACCGTGCCTCCCGTCCGACCGTCCCGCAGGACGCAACGTCGGCGGTCCCGCGCAGCGCGACGACGCTGCGAGCGACCACCGACGTTGCGTTCCGCGGAAGGGGTCAGCGGCTGAAGAAGAGCAGGCCGCGCACGTAGCCGGCCTGGCCGGCGTGCTGCGTGCAGTCGTCGAGGATGCTGACGAGCCGTGCGCCGCGGGTCACCGGCGGGTCCCAGGCGTCGTCGACGACGGCGTCGAGGTCCTCCGGCGCCAGCGTCGCGACGTACGCGACCGTCCGCTCGTGGACCGCGCGGAGGTAGCCGTTCAGCAGGTCCGCCGAGGCGCGCACGCGACCGACGTCGTCGCGCGACATCCCGTACCCGAGCGCGTCGGCCGGGAACGGCAGGTCGAACCGATCGACCCAGCCGTCCGCGGTCCAGACCTGCTCGGAGCCGGCGAGGTCGGCGACCTGCGCGTCCTGCCCGCGAGCGATGTGCCAGGCGAGCCACGCGAGGGTGTTCGCGCCGGCCGCCGGGCGAGCGGCGAGCTGGTCCGCGGACAGACCGTCGAGCGCACGCTCGACCGTCTCGGGGACGCGGGAGAACGCTTCGGTGAGGAGTTCGGCAGGGGTCATGCGGCCGACGCTACGCGGCGGGTGCGGGCCCTGCTCCAGGGCCCCGGTCCGCGCTCAGCGGGCGGTGGCCGCGCGGTGCCGCCGGTCGAGCGCTGCGCCGATGTCCTCGAGGGCAGCCGCGACGCCGTTCCGCTCGGTGGCGGGGACGGCCTCGCTGAAGGCCGAGGCGTACGCGGCGCTGACGGCCCGTGCGACGGCTGCGCCCGACGGCGTCAGGTGCACGAGGATGCTCCGCCGGTCGCCCGGGTTCGGGCGTCGCTCGAGGTGCCCGTGGCGCTCGAGCCGGTCGAGCAGCGAGGTCATCGCACCGGTGCTCAGCTCGAGGACGTCGCCGGCCTGCTTCGGTGTCGTCGCCTGCCCCTCCGATGCCGCGAGGTGCACCAGGAAGCGCGTGTCGGTGATGCCGAGGCCCTGCGCGGCGCTCTCGTGCGCGAGGACCCGAGCGTGCCGGACCTGCAGGACCCGGAAGGCCGCGATCATCCGTGCGAGCCCGGCGTCGTCCGCGGCCGTGCCGACACGGTGCGCCGGTGCCGGGTCGCCGATCGCGAGGTCGCTCTCGAGGTCGCTCTCGAGGTCGATCTCGACGTCGGGGGAGACCGGGGCCGGGGGGAGGCCGGTCGTGACGGTCAGGGGAGGCAGGGCGGGGGAGGTGTCCGTCACGGGGTGGCTCTTCTCGGGTGGTGATCGCGGCGGCGATCGACGGGACGCGGGCGGACCCGGGTCAGAGGTCCATGCAACAAGTATCTCAACGATTGAGACACCCCCCAACAATGGGGTCATTGCTTCTCTTGTCATCAACACGTTCGACAAGTAGCTTGATCGCCGTAGTACACAGGCACCGTAGCGCGACCAACCACCGCGGGTCCGGAGCCACCACCGATCAGAATCTCTCCTCCGGAGGACAACCATGTCCCGTGTGTCCCCTCGCGCCGCCCGTCTCGCCGCCTGGATCGCCGTGCCCGCCGCTCTCGTCGCCTCGGGCGTCGTCGTGTCGACCGCCTCGTACTCGGCCTTCTCGGCCACCACCACGAACCCCACCAGCAACTGGACCGCCGGCACCGTCGCGCTGTCGGACGACGACGCGAACACCGCGCTCTTCACCGCTGCGAACCTCAAGCCCGGCTCGACCGACAGCAAGTGCATCACCGTGACCTCCACCGGGTCGCTGCCGTCGACCGTGAAGCTCTACGCGACCTCGCCGTCGACCTCGAGCGTGCTCGCGCAGAACACCACGATCAAGATCGAGCAGGGCACCGGCGGCGGCTTCTCGTCGTGCTCGGGCTTCACCCCCGCAGCGACCGGCGGGACCCTCTTCGAGAACACGCTCCCGAACCTCGGGACGCAGGCGACGAACTTCGCCTCCGGCCTCGGTGCGTGGACCACGACCGGTGCCGCCAGCGAGACCCGGGTCTACAGGGTCACGTACACCGTCTCCGCGAACACCCCGAACGCGGCGCAGGGCACCAACGCCCAGATCGGTCTCACCTGGGAGGCCCAGAACAACTAGCAGGGCACCTCGCCCGTCACCACGCCCCCGGTCGAAGGCAGTCATGGTCAGCATCGCAGTGCACGGTGGTCACACCCCGCACGACGTGCTCCACGACGTCGTCGACTGGGGGCGTGTCGTCGTCGCGACCGCGGCCCGGGCCGTCGTCGCGACGCTCCTCGGGCTCGCGCTGTGGTCGGCCGCCCCGGCGCTCCTCGGCTGGCACCCGACCACCGTGATGACCGGGTCGATGGCACCGCGCCTCGCGCCGGGCGACGTCGTGGTGTCGCGACCGGTCGCCTCGGCGGAGATCCGGCCCGGGCAGATCCTGCTCGCGGACGACCCCGACCAGCCGGGACACCTGCGGATGCACCGGTTCGTCGAACCCGGCCCGGACGGCACCGTCGTCACGAAGGGCGACGCGAACCCGCAGGTCGACTCGACGCCGATCGAGCGTTCCGCCGTGCACGGGGTCGGCTTCCTGCGGGTGCCGTCCGTCGCCACCCCGGTGCTCTGGGTCCGCGAGGGCCGCTGGGTCGAGGTCGGCACCGTCGCCCTCGCGCTCGTCGCGGTGCTCCTGCTCTGCACGGTCGACGCTCCGCTCCGTCGACGCGGTCCGCGGCACCGCGGCGACGGTGGGCACGCGGGTGACGGCGGGACCGCGGGCCACGGCCGGGAGGCACGGCTCGCCTCCGCAGCGCCGACCGCTGCGGGCGCTCCCGGCGTCCCGGACCGCCGGTCGCCACGTGCCGTCCCGCGCCACGTCGACGAGCGCGGCCGCGCCGCACGCCGCGCGGCCGTGCAGCGCGTCCCTCGCGTGGGCCAGACCGGGGTCCTCGGGCTCGTCGCCGTCGTGGTCGGGGCGAGCGCCGTGCTCGTGCCGACGCAGGCCGATGCTGCACCGTTCGGTCGGACCACGGACACGGCCGTCCGGCTCACGGCCTCCACCGTGCCGGTCGCCACCCCCCTCTCGTGCACGAACTCCAGCGGTTCGGTCGTGATCGCTTGGGACTACGCGGGCGACGAACCGAGGTCGTTCACCCTCTCCGACAACACCGGAGCCGTACTCGCGACCACGGCCGACGGGAAGGCGCGGAGTGCGTCCGTGAAGCTCACCGGTGCGCTCGCGCTCGAGACGCAGCGAACGGTGCGCATCCAGACGAACGCCGTCGGTACCTGGACGTCGGTCCCCAGTGCTCCGGTCGCGATCAAGTTCACGTCGATCGTCGGGCTCGGCGCCGGCACGAGCTGCGTGCGCTGACGTTCCTGCACAGGTACCGGCACGCGCCGGTCCTCCACAGGGCGGTACGGGCTTGCTGGTGATGTCCCCGGCCGCCGCTACCGTGGCGGCATGCGGATCCTCCACACCGGCGACTGGCACCTCGGCCGCACGCTGCTCGGTGCGGACCTGCTCGGACACCAGTCGACCTTCGCGGACTTCCTCGTCGAGACCGTCCGCGACCGCGCGGTCGACCTGGTCGTCATCGCCGGCGACGTCTACGACCGTGCGATCCCACCGGTCGACGCCGTCCGGCTGCTCTCCCGGACGCTCGAACGCCTGGCCGAGACGGCGACGGTCGTGCTGACCCCGGGCAACCACGACTCCGCCGCCCGGCTCGGCTTCGGCGCGGGGGTCATGCACGACCGCGTGCGGATCCTGGCGGAGCCGACGGGCATCGGCACGCCGGTGTTGCTCGACGACGAGTACGGCCCGGTCGCCGTGTACGGGATCCCGTACCTGCACCCCGACCTGACGCGCTACGCCCTCGCGGACGAGCCGGACGAGCCCCTCGCCCGGTCCCACCAGGCGGTCGTCGGCGCAGCCACCGCACGGATCCGAGCAGACCTGGCGGAGCGCCCGGGCACCCGCAGCGTCGTCGTCGCGCACGCCTTCGTCGGCGGGGCTGCTCCGAGCGACAGCGAGCAGGACATCCGGGTCGGCGGGGTCGACCAGGTCGCTGCCTCGGTGTTCGACGGCATCGACTACGTCGCGCTCGGACACCTGCACGGACCGCAGCGCGTGGGCGCGGGGGACCGCATCCGGTACGCCGGGTCGCCGCTCGCGTTCTCGTTCGGGGAACGGCAGCAGCGCAAGAGCGTCACCCTCGTCGAACTGGCGGCCGACGGTGGGGTCTCGGCGGAGCTGGTACCCGCGCCCGTGCCGCGGCGCCTGGTCGACGTCCGGACGAGCATGGAGGCGATCGAGTCCGGCGCGCACCGCGCGGACGCCGACGCCTGGGTCCGCGTCGCGGTCACCGACACCGTCCACCCCGAGCGGCTCTACGCCCGGGTGAAGGACCACTTCCCGCACGCGCTGGCGATCACGCACGAGCCCGCCGACCGCCCCGACCGGCAGGCGGCGCGGGCGGTCACGGCGACCTCCGACCCGGTCGAGGTCGCGGCCGACTTCGTCGCGTTCGCCACCGGCGCGACGCCGGGCGACGACGACCGCGCGGTCCTGACCGAGGCGTACGAGGCAGCGGTCCTCGCGATGCACGACGACCGGGGGCGCTGATGTACCTGCACCGACTCGAACTCCGGGCGATCGGGCCCTACCCCGAACTCGTGACGATCGACTTCGCGGCGCTCGCCGCCTCCGGGGTGTTCCTGCTCGAGGGCCCGACCGGCTCCGGCAAGTCGACCATCATCGACGCCGTGGTGTTCGCCCTGTACGGCGGGCTCGCGGGCGAGGGATCGACGCACGACCGCCTGCACAGCCAGCACGCCGACCCCGGGGTGGAACCCTTCGTGGAGCTCGTGTTCGAGACCGGTGCCGGCGTGTACCGGGTCCGCCGGACGCCGCAGTACGACCGGCCGAAGCAGCGCGGCGCAGGGACGGTGCGACAGCAGGCGTCGGCGCAGCTCTTCCGGCTCGCACACCCCGGCGACGTCGTCGGTGAGCCGGTGTCCTCGCGGATCCCGGAGATCGGGCTCGAGGTCGCTCGGGTCGTCGGACTCGACCGTGCACAGTTCCTGCAGACGGTCGTGCTCCCGCAGGGCGAGTTCGCTCGCTTCCTCCGGGCACCGGGCGAGGACCGCCGGAAGCTCCTGCAGTCGCTCTTCGGCACCCAGGTCTACGACCGCACGGCGGACGAGCTCGCCGCCCGCCGCCGCGAGGTCCAGGCCGAGGTGGAGTCCGCCGACGCCCGGGTGCGGGACGCGCTGAGCCGCTTCGCCCAGGCCGCCGGTGTCGTCGACGCCGACGAGGCCTCGGTGCCGGGGACCCTCGACGCGCTGCGCGCCGTGGCCACGGCGACCGCAGCAGATCGCACCGACGCGGTCGCGGCGGCGGAACGCGCCCGGGTGCACGAGCACGACGTGGCCGCGCGACTGCAGGCCAGGGCGCGACGTGCCGCGCTCCTCGATCGTCGCCGCGCCCTCGACGACGCCGCATCCCGGGTCGAGGCCGCCCGCGCCCGGCTCGCGCTCGCCGAACGGGCCGGCCGGGTCACGACGCCGGCACAGGGGCTCGACGCCGCCCGCTCCCGTGCTGACGAGCACCGTCGCCGAGCGCACGACCTCCGTGCGCGCCTCGGTGTCCCGTCGGACGTCGACACCGCCGCACGCCGCGCCGACCTCGCCACCTGCGTCGCGGCGGTCCGGCACCTCGTCGCGGTCGAGGCCACGCTCGACGACCGCCGACGGGCCCGCACGGACGCCGCCGACCGGGCCGCACTGCTCGTCCGACGGGTGGCCGAGCTCGACCGTGCGCTCGAGGCTCGTCCCGCCGGTCGGGCCGCGCTCGTCGAGGAAGCCCGGACCGCGGCCACCGCCGCGGGCGACGCCGAGGCCGCCCGCGCCGAGGTCGAGCGCCTCCGGCAGCTGCGCGCAGACCTCGACGCCCGTGACGCCGCGGCCGCCGCCGTGCACCGGGCGGAGCAGGTGGTGGCCGACCGTCGCGTCCGCGCCGAAGCGCTCCTGCGGACCGAGCAGGCCCTGCGCACCCGCCGCATCGCCGGACTGGCGGGCGAACTCGGCGCGGCACTCGTCCCGGGCGACCCCTGTCCCGTGTGCGGCGCGCTCGAGCACCCGGACGTCGCCCTGCCGCAGGACGACCACCCGGACGCAGCCGCCGTCGACGAAGCCGCCGACGCGTCACGCGCCGCCGACGGCGCCCTCGCCGAGGCGGCGTCCGCGCTCGCCGTCGAGCGTGCCGCCCTCGAACGACTGCGCGTCGCCGTCGGGGAGACGGACGCCGACGCCCTGGCGACCCGAGCCGCGGTCGCCGACGCCCGCGTGCAGGCCGCCCACGCGGCGGCAGTCCGCGTGGCCGAGGTCGAGCAGCAGCGGACGGCGTACGACGACGAGACCCGGGCACTCGAGCGCGAGCACAACGCCGTGCAGGCCGACCACGCCGTCCTCGTGGCGACGAGCGGGGCAGAGGGATCGCGCCTCGACCAGGACGCCGCTGCCGTGACGGACGCCCGACAGCGCGCAGCGACCCTCGCCGCGGGCTCCTGGGACGCATCCGCCGACACCGCCGGCCGCATCGACGGGACGTCGGACGACCGCTCCCTCGCGCAGCTGGTCCGGCAGCTCGACGACCTCGTCGCACGAGCCGACGAGGTCGCGGTCGCCGAGTCGCAGGCCACGACGGCGGCACAGGCCGTGCGCGAGCGGTCCGCCGAGGTCGACCTGGCGCTGACCGAGCAGGGCTTCGACACGCTCGACGCGGCCCGGGCAGCACTGCTCCAGCCGGATGCGTCGGCCGCACTACAGGCCGAGGTCGTCGCCGCCGAGCGGGAGCGTGCCGTCGTCGACGCCGGGCTCGTCGAACCGGCGGTGGTGGCAGCCGCCGCCGACGAGGGCTCCGTCGATGCCGAGGCCACCGTCGCGCTCGACCTGGACGCCGCCCGCACCGCGACCGTCGCCGCTGCCGAGCGTGCCGACGAGGCCACCCGCGCGGCGGTGTCGGCGTCCGACCGGTCGGAGGCCGCAGCCCGCTGCGCCGCCGAGGTGGTCCGTGCCGTCGGTGCTCGCGACGACACGTCGGCACGCAGCCGCGCCGTGGTCCGCCTGGCCGACGTCGCGAACGGTGTCACCGCCGTGAACCCGAGCGGGATCACCCTCGGCACCTACGTGCTCATGCGGCGCTTCGAGGACGTCGTCGCCGCGGCCAACGACCGGCTGCGGGGCATGCTCGGAGGGCGGTTCACCCTCGAGACGTCCGACGAGCGCGAGGCCGGGTCGCGAGCCCGCCGGACCGGCCTCGCGCTGGCCGTCCACGACCACACCACCGACACCCGGCGCGCTCCGGGGAGCCTGTCCGGCGGCGAGACCTTCACGGTGTCGCTCTGCCTGGCACTCGGGCTCGCCGACGTCGTGCAGGCCGAGGCCGGCGGGGTCTCGCTCGGCACCCTGTTCGTCGACGAGGGGTTCGGCACGCTGGACCCGGAGACGCTGGACGACGTCATCGGGCAGCTCGCACGCCTCACCGCCGGCGGACGGCAGGTCGGCATCGTGAGCCACGTCGAGGAGCTCAAGCAGCGCATCCCCGAGCGCATCGCCGTGCGGCGCACCGCCGAGGGCGGCTCGCGGGTCACGACCACGGTCTGACGATCCGCGCGGGCAGCGCAGACGTCGGACCGCAGACCGCCGCTGCGGACCCCGCGGGCGGTCGACGGACGGCTGTAGTCAGGGCGACGGCGGCGCGTCCACCGTGCCGTCGGGCGGCGGCAGGATGTCGGCGGCGATCCACGGGAAGACCCACGTGAACAGCGCGTACACGATCACCGCGAGCAGCACGAGCAGCTCGAGGACCTTCAGGGCAGCCGGGCCGGGCAGGATCCGCCAGACGAACGGGAAGATCACTTCGGCGTCTCCGAGAGTTCCTTGGGGGTGCCCTCCGAGACGGGCATCCAGTAGTCGAGCTTGGCGTGGGTCACGTAGCGCTCCTTGGCGGACCACATGGGGTGGCACGCGGTCAGGGTGAGCCAGCGGTCCTCGGCCGAGGGCGTGACACCCGGCTGGTTCGGCACCGGCGCGATCGTCTCGATCTTGTCCGGCGTGACGATCTGCGAGTCGGTGACCTTGTAGACGTACCAGACGTCGAAGTCCTTCTCCTCGTCGGTCACCCGGACGACGATCGCGTCGTCGGTCTTGAGCTCCGCGATCTGGTTGAGCGGCTTGCCGTACGTCACGCGGTGCCCGGCGACGGCGAAGTTGCCCTCGGCGCCCGGCATCGCGGTGTCCTGGTAGTGCCCGAGCCCGATCGTGTTGAGCACGCGCTCGCGGTCGGTGCCCTCACCGATCGGACGGAGGTAGTCGGCGCCGAAGCGGGGGATCTGCATCGTGCCGAACACGCTCGTGACCTCCGGCGGTTCGGCGAGCACGGGCGCTTCGCCCCGGTGCTCCGAGCCCTCGACCTTCGGCGCCGCGCGCTGCCCGAGGTCGTCGACGAGCTTCGTCTGCTCGTTCACGGCGACGACGTCCGTCCACCACGCGGTCCACACCACGTAGAGGCCCGTGCCGGCACCGGCGATGATCAGGAGCTCGGCCAGCAGCGAGACGAGCGCCCCGCCGACGGTCTGACGGCGCCGAGGGCGTCGTGGCGGCCGCGTGGCCTCGTCCTCGCGCGCCGAGCGGCGCGTCGGGGCGGTGTCGTGTGCGGTCACGGTGCTCCTGATCCGGATGGGGTGGTCGGACAGGTCTATCAGACCACGCCGAGGAACAGGTGACGAGTCCTCGCACCTGTGGATGCCCACGGGTCCCGCTAGCGTGAACGGATGACCCCGGTGTTCCGACCGTTCCGCCCCGACGACACCGAGGCGGTCGTCGCCCTGTGGGAAGCCTGTGGGTTGCTGCGTCCGTGGAACGACCCGCGTCGTGACATCGCGCGGAAGGTCGCCGAGCAGCCCGAGCTCTTCCTGGTCGCCGAGCAGCCCGACCAGCCCGAGCAGCCCGAGCACGACGACGAGCGCACGGTCGTCGGCGTCGGCATGGCTGGGTACGACGGGCACCGCGGCTGGGTGAACTACCTGGCCGTCCGTCCCGACCTGCAGGGCTCCGGACTCGGTCGCGCCTTCATGGCCGAGTTCGAACGGCTGCTCACCGAGCGCGGCTGCCCGAAGGTCAACGTGCAGGTGCGCGAGGGGAACGAGCAGGTCCTCGGGTTCTACGCTTCGCTCGGGTACGCCCCGGACCGCGCGGTCTCGCTCGGCAAGCGCCTCATCGCCGACGACTGATCCCGACGCCGGGCGCCGGACCACGGACACCAGCGCCGGACCACGGACACCAGCGCCGGACCACGTACGCCAGCCCCGGACCAAGGGCGCCCGACGCCCGCTAGGCCAGCGCCAGTCCGACCGCGGCCACGAACGCGAGCACGATCCCCGTCCACTGCACCGCGGTCAGCCGTTCGCGCAGCACGACGCCGGCGAGCACCACCGTGCCGATCGGGTACAGCGCGTTGAGGACGCTCACCACCGGGAGCGTGGCGTCGCCCGAGCCGACGTGCAGCGCCGCCTGGATGCAGGCGTTCGCGAGGGCGTCGAGCACCCCGCACGCCACCACGGCGACCACCGTCGGTCGTGACCAGCGCGGCCAGCGGAACGGACCCCGCCACCGCGACGGACCCGACGAGCCGGGTCGGCGCGACCGGCCCGGTCGACGCACCGCCCTCGCGTCAGCCGCGCCAGACCGCGCGGCCGGTGCCGGCGGACCGACGCGATCCGTGCCTCCCGGCCGACCGGACCGTGCCGGCCGCACCGGCCCCGACCGCGCCGCCACCGCGACCGCCACGGCGCCGAGCAGCACCGCCTGCACCACCCGCCCGACCAGGAGCGTCGCGACCCCGGCGTCCCCGGGTGCCGCGTCGTACGCGAGCACGATCCCGCCGAACCCGCACCCTGCCACCGCAGCCGTCGCGACCCCGACCGCGGTCACCCGCGCACCCGAGGAGTCCCGCACCGCCGCGACCAGCACGACCGCGAGCACCGCGACCACGAGCGCGACCGACGCCGCCAACGACAGCACCGCCCCGCCCAGCAGCGCGACGACGACCGGGCTGAGCGCGGCGAACACCGCCGTCAGCGGCGACAGCACGCTCATCGGGCCGACGGCCAGCGCCCGGTACAGCAGCAGCACCGCCACGGACCCGGAGACACCCGCGGCCGTCCCCGCGACGACCGCACCGGTCGAGAACGTCGCGCCCACGAGCGGCACCCCGGCACCGAGCGGGACCAGCCCGACCGCCGCCGCGGCGGCCGCGACGACCACGGCCCGGACCCGGCGTGCGGCGAGGCCGCCGAGGAAGTCGGCCGCCCCGTAGACGACCGCACCGGTCAGGCCGAGCAGGACGGAGAGCACGGCTCCCATCCTGCCCGTGCCGGTAGCCTGCGCGGGTGAGCGTTCCCTACCACCGCCTGCCCCGTGTCGATGCCCGTTGGCGCTGGTGGCGTCCGCTGGTCGCGCTCGCGTTCCTCGTCGGGTACTACGTCGTGACGCAGATCGTCCTCGCGGTGGCGTACTTCGTGCCGATCGGTGCGACGCAGGGCGCCGAGGGGCTGATCGGGTTCCAGGACGACCTGACGAGCGGCGCCCTCGACCCCACGGACCCGCTCATCCTGTCGCTGACCCTGCTGTCGCTCGTGGTGCTGCTGCCCGGCATCCTGCTCGCGGTGAAGATCGCCCGGATCGGCCCGGCGGGCATCCTGTCGTCGACGCGCTTCCGGGTGCGCTGGCGGTGGACGCTGTGGTGCCTGCTCCCCACGCTCGTCATCGCGATCCCGATGTTCCTGCTGCAGACGTGGGGGATGTTCTCGTTCGACGGCGGCTTCGGCTGGGACCACGACGCCATCGGGCAGTCGACGGTCTCGCCCGCCACCCTGACCTTCACGGTCGTGATGGTCCTGGTGCTCGTGCCCTTCCAGGGTGCAGCGGAGGAGTACGTCTTCCGCGGCTTCCTGATCCAGACGATCGCATCGTGGATCCCGGTGCGGATCGTCGGCGTCGTCGTCGCCGTCGCGGTGTCGACGGTCGCGTTCGCCGCGGGGCACATCCCGAACGGCTACAACGTGTGGGGCATCCTCGACGTCGGCTCGTTCGGGCTGATCGCCGCGATCATCGTGCTGCGGACCGGCGGCATGGAGGCCACCGTCCTCCAGCACGCCTTCAACAACATCATGATCTTCGTGCTGCAGGCCCCCGGCTGGTCGAAGGTCGACCTCGACGCCTCGGACGGCACCGCGGGTGGCTTCCTGGTCACGCTCGCGACCTCGCTCGCCTTCTGGGGCATGATCGAGCTCCTCGCGTGGTGGCGGGGGCTCGACCGTCGTTTCCCGGGACACGAGGCGCCCCGCTTCCGCGGTCCGGCTCCGGTCTGGGCGGGCGGTCGGCAGTGGACCCGGCCGGGAGGCACGGGCTGGGCAGCCGCACCGGCCCGCGGTCCCGAGACGGACCGGGACACGTCGGCGGCCGGCCCGGACGACGCGGTGCCTGTGGACGAGACGGTGGGTGTCGCCCCGCGCTCGTAGGCTGGGTGCATGAGCACGACGACCACGACCTCGCCGTCGCGGGCTGCCGCGCTCGACGTCCTGCACCGCGTGTGGGGGTACGACGCCTTCCGCGGCGAGCAGGCCGCGATCATCGACCAGGTCGTCTCCGGCGGCGACGCGCTCGTGCTCATGCCGACCGGTGGCGGCAAGTCGCTCTGCTACCAGGTGCCCGCGCTCGTCCGTGACGGCGTCGGCGTGGTCGTCTCGCCGCTCATCGCCCTCATGCAGGACCAGGTCGACGCCCTCGCCGCCAACGGCGTCCGCGCCGCGTTCCTCAACTCGACCCAGGGCCCCGACGAGCGCGCCCGGGTCGAACGGGCGGTCGTCTCCGGCGAGGTCGACATGCTCTACCTCGCGCCCGAGCGCCTTCGACTCGAGTCGACCCGATCCCTGCTCGACCGCGCCCGCATCGCCCTGTTCGCCATCGACGAGGCACACTGTGTGGCCCAGTGGGGCCACGACTTCCGCCCCGACTACCTCGAGCTCAGCGTGCTGCACGAGCGCTGGCCGACGGTGCCGCGCGTCGCCCTCACCGCGACAGCGACGCCGCAGACCCACCGCGAGATCTCCGGCCGACTCGGGCTCGACGACGCCGCGCACTTCGTGGCCGACTTCGACCGGCCGAACATCCAGTACCGCATCGAGCCGAAGACCGGCGCGCTGCAGCAGCTGCTGACGTTCATCCGCACCGAGCACAGCGGCGACGCCGGGATCGTCTACTGCCTGTCCCGCAACTCGGTCGAACGCACCGCGGCCGCCCTCGCCGACCAGGGGATCCCGGCGCTGCCGTACCACGCCGGCCTCGACGCGAAGGTCCGTGAGCGCAACCAGTCGACGTTCCTGCGCGAGGACGGCATCGTCATGGTCGCGACGATCGCCTTCGGCATGGGCATCGACAAGCCGGACGTGCGGTTCGTGGCGCACCTCGACCTGCCGAAGTCGGTCGAGGGGTACTACCAGGAGACCGGCCGTGCGGGTCGTGACGGGCTGCCCTCGACGGCGTGGCTCGCCTACGGGTTGAACGACGTCGTGCAGCAGCGCCGGATGATCGACCAGTCCGAGGGCGACGCGGCGCACCGGCGGCAGCTCAGCGCCCACCTCGACGCCATGCTCGCGCTGTGCGAGACGATCGAGTGCCGCCGGGTGCGGTTGCTGGCGTACTTCGGGCAGGAGTCCACGGCCTGCGGGAACTGCGACACCTGCATCGCGCCGCCCGAGCCGTGGGACGGCACCGTGCCCGCGCAGAAGTTCCTGTCGACCGTGGTCCGGCTGGAGCGTGAGCGCGGCCAGCGGTACGGCGTCGCGCACCTCGTGGACATCCTGGTCGGCAAGCAGTCACCCCGCGTGCAGGAGCTGCGGCACGACTCCCTCGCGACCTTCGGCATCGGCAACGACCTGGGCGAGGGGGAGTGGCGTGCGGTCGCCCGGCAGCTCCTGGCGCAGGGCTACGCGGCGGTGTCGGGCGACGGCTTCGGCACGATCGTCCTCAGCCCCACGAGCGCCGAGGTCCTGAGCGGTCGCACGCGCGTGCTGATGCGTCGCGACCCGGTGAAGGCCTCGCGGGGTCAACGGGTGCGACGTCAGGCGGTCACCGACGTGCCGCAGGAGGCGCTCGGCCTGTTCGAGGCGCTGCGTTCCTGGCGTGCGGCGCAGGCCCGGGAGCAGGGGGTCCCCGCCTACGTGGTGTTCAACGACGCGACGCTGCGGGGGATCGCTGCGGTGAAGCCGGCGGACGAGGACGCCCTCAGCGAGATCTCCGGCATCGGCGGCGCGAAGCTCGAGCGCTACGGGCGCGCGGTCCTCGACGTGGTCGCAGCGCACGCGGACTGAGCCGCCGGCGGTCGCCACGCAGACGCATTCCGCAGACGGAATGTGGCCCGCCCGACGCTCACTACACTCGGAACCTCCCACGACGAGGAGGCCCGGTTGCCCGGTACGACGAAGTTCGCCACCACGATGAGCCGTGCGGTGGTGACCCCGCTCGCGCGCCTGGTCTGGCGACCGCGCATCGTGGGACGGAAGAACGTACCGAAGCACGGGCCGGTCATCCTGGCGAGCAACCACAGGTCCTTCATCGACTCCCCGGCGATCACCCTCATGGCGCCGCGCAAGGTGTCCTTCCTGGCCAAGCAGGAGTACTTCACCGGGACCGGTCTGCGCGGTGCGGTCTCGCGCGCGTTCTTCGGCGGGATCGGTGCCATCGGGGTCGAACGCGGAGCGGGAGCCGCGGCGCAGCACGCCCTCGACCTCGGGCTCGAGCGGCTCGAGGCCGGCGAGGCCTTCGCCATCTACCCCGAGGGCACCCGGTCCCTCGACGGTCGGCTCTACAAGGGTCGGACCGGCGTGGCCTGGCTGGCGCTGACGAGCGGGGCTCCGGTGGTGCCGGTCGCACTCACCGGCACCGAGGACGTGCAGCCCGTCGGCTCGCGGCTGCCGCGGCTCGCCCGCGTCACCATCGAGTTCGGTGCACCGATGGACCTGTCCCACTTCGGCGAGGCGTCGTCCGGCCGTGCACGGCGCCACGCGACCGACGCCGTCATGGACGCGATCCAGGCGTTGAGCGGGCAGGAACCCGCGAACGCCTACAACAATCCGCCGTCGACGATCGTCGAGCGGGTCAAGCAGGTGCTGCGGCGCGACGACCCGACGCAGGCGGTCGAGCCCGACTGATTCAGAACGCGCTATTGCACATTCGGAATATCAGTGGTTGAATCGTCCTCGTGCCCGAGGCACGAGCCCAGTCGGACCGCCCAGGACGGCCCGATCCACCACTGACCGGAAGGCAAGCAGCATGTCCTCCACGCCCCTCTTCGACTCGATCTCGCGTCGGGCCTCCCGCGCCGCGACCACGGCTCCGGAACAGGCGCAGCCCGCGGTGACCCTTCCGGCGGCACCGGCACCGGCCCCGACGGCGACGCCCGCTCCGGCAGCAGCGGTCTCCGTCACCGCCGCACGCACCCGGGTCGTCCCCGCACCCACCTCGCCGCTGACGGCTCCCGTGTCCCCGATGCGGTCCGCCCTGGTGCCGGCTGCCCTCGTCGCCGCGATCGACGAGATCCCGCAGCGGGTCGGGACCGCGCTCCCGAACGAGGTCGCCGTCACGCCCGACCAGCTCGCGCTGGTCGAAGCGGTGACCGATGCGATCACCCGCGCGGTCGTCGACGCCGTCGTCGGGGAGCTCGAGCGCATCACGCGCGACGGCGTCGTCCGCGGCTGAGCCGACCGGCACCGCCACCGATGACGGACGACGTCCGAGCGTCCCGACACACCCCATCCCGACACACCCCATCCCGACACACCCCATCCCGACACACCCCATCCCGACACACCCGATCCGATCTCCCGACACGATGACGATGACCACGACCGACAGCGCCCCCGGTTCGGCACCGACGGCACCGATCCGCCCCCGCGGAGCGGCCCGCCGAGCGGCGAACGACGCAGCTGCCCGGTCCGTCCGTGTCGGCCACCAGACCGCCGAGGCGGCGGTCCCCCCTGCCGCCGCCTCGGTGTCCACCACCACCACCACCATCGACGGCGCTCGGTCCGGAGCAGCCCTGCCGAGTCGTCGTGACCTCCGCACCCCTCGCCGGTCCGCCGATCGTCCCGGCAGGCTCGGCAAGCACAACAAGCACGGCCTGCGCGTACCCGACCTGCGCGTGCCCGACCCGCGCGTGTCCGGGCGACCCGGGCGTGACCGGCACGTCCCCGAGCTCCGCAGGGGCGTCGCTGTCGGTCGGCCTCAGCGTCCCGCGGCGCTGCCGGCGGCCCGATCGGGGTCGTCCTCGCGACTCCTCCCGGTGACGGCGTCCGCCCTCGCAGCCTGCCTGGTCGTCTCCGTGTCGACCCCGGCCGCCGCACTCGACGACCCCACCGGGTTCGGTCTCGGCGCCGCACCCGCATCCGCACCCGCGCACCAGGTCGCCCCGGCGCCGGAGCAGCACTACCGCGTCGCGTCCGGCGTCACCGTCACCGTCGTCCGCGACGGCTTCGACGTGCAGGCGACCCGGGCGGGTGGCGATCGACACGGCCGTGTGCAGATCACGACGGGCTCGGACGTGGTCCGTCCCGTCGCGGGGACGATCCCGACCGCCGGAGGCTTCGGCGGTCGGCAGGTCGCCGGGTGTGGTGCGTGCTCGACGAACCACCACGGGCTCGACTTCGCCGCGGCATCCGGGACGCCCGTCGTCGCCGCGATGCCCGGACGGGTCGTGTCCGCCGGGCCGCTCGGCGGGTACGGCAACCAGGTGCTCCTCGCACATCCGGACGGCACGCAGACGCGGTACGGGCACCTGTCCCGCATCGACGTCCTGCCCGGGCAGACGCTGTCGGCCGGCGAACAGCTCGGCGCCGTGGGCAGCACCGGGGTCTCCACCGGCCCGCACCTGCACTTCGAGGTCATCGTCGGCGGGACGCCGATCGATCCGGCCCCGTGGCTCGCCGCTCGCGGCCTGCTCTGAACGGGTCGCACCGGCGACGGGTGTCGGCGTCCGCACGCCGACCGGGCCAGGCTGGTCGGGTCAGGCTGGTCGGGCCGCGCAGGCGTAGCGTCGAGAGCGACGTCGGCAGGGTGCCGGACGCAGGACGGAGACAGTGGTGCGCGTGACGGTGCTGGGTACGGGGACGATGGGTGCAGGGGTCGCGGGGTCGCTGCTGCGCGAGGGCCACCGGGTGACCGTGTGGAACCGCAGCGCCGACAAGGCCCGCCCGCTCGGCGACGCCGGCGCCACCGTGGCGACGGACGCTGCCGCGGCGGTGAGCGACGCCGAGGTCGTCCTGCTGACGCTCTTCGACACCGATGCGGTCGTCGACGTCCTCGAGACCGCTGCCGGGGACGCTCCCGCGGACGCCGTGTGGGTGCAGGCCTCGACCATCGGCGTCGCGGGGACCGAGACCGTGGTGCAGTTGGCCGAGAAGTACGGCATCACCCTCGTCGAGGCGATGATGCTCGGAACGAAGGCCCCGGCGGAGCAGGGCAAGCTCACCATGCTGGCCGCCGGCCCGTCGGACGTGCTCGACCGTGTGGACCCGGTGCTCGACGCCATCGGGGCGAAGACCGTCCGCGCGGGGGAGCGGGTCGGCGACGGCACGGCCCTGAAGCTCGCGGCCAACGCCTGGGTCGCGTCGATCACCGCCGCCACCGGCCAGTCGCTCGCGATCGCCCGTGCGCTCGGACTCGACCCGCAGCTGTTCCTCGACGCGATCGACGGCACCGCGAGCGACTCGCCCTACGCGCACACGAAGGGTGCAGCGATGATCGGCGGTGACCTCGCGCCGCAGTTCGCCCTCGACGGCCTGCGGAAGGACATCGGGCTGATCGGCGACGCGGCACGGACCGCGGGGGTGTCGACGACCCTCCTCGACGCGCTCGACCGGGTCTACGCCGACGCCAGTGCAGCCGGGCACGGCGCCGACGACATCGCTGCGGTGGGCACCGCCTTCGCCGACGACCAGCGGTAGGCCGCTCGCCGGATCAGTCTCGGCGCAGCCAGCGCAGCACGGCGCCGCGGAGTCGTCCGACAGCCTCGTCGTTCATCGTGTTCGCCAGGTCGAAGGCCTCCCGCGCGGGGTCGGCGCCGTTCCGGATGCGCCGGAGTGCGGCGTCGGCCCGGGCGCGCGCGTCGAGCTCGGCGAGCGGCATGTCGTCCTCGGGGTCGCGCGCGTGCTCGCGGTCCGGCTCCTGCGACCGCGGACCGAGCGGTGGGACCCCGACGGGTTCGTCCGGTGCGCTGGGCATGGGACGAGGCTACGCGGAGCGCTCCGTGTCGGCCGCGTCCTCGTCGTGGTCGACGACCCGGGCCATCTCCTCGAGGAACGCGACGATGACCGACATGTCCGTCTGGGGCAGGTGCTCGGCGACCTCGATCGCGCGCGTGTCGAGCTGGTCGATCACCCGCAGCACCTGCCGCATCGACCCGCCGGACGCGGTGAGGATGACCCCGCGGCGGTCATGGGGGTCGGGGTGTCGTTCGACGTGACCGCTGCGGACGAGTCGGTCCACGAGTGCCGACGTCGACGCCGGCGTGATCTCGAGTCGGTCGGCGAGTTCCTTCGCGTTGACGGAGCGTCCCTCGGACTCGGCGTCCAGCAGGACCCGGAGCGCGAGCAGTGCGTTCTCGCCGATGCCGAGTGCCTCGCGCGCCCGGCGCTGGGCAGCGCTCTCGGCACTCCGGTACCTACGGAGCGCGTTCAGTACGTCCACCGCGTCGACCCTGGATCCTGACCCGTACCAGAAGCCCGTGGTGGTGTTCCTCACCTCGGTCGTCATACGGACAATGCTAGACGCTCTAGTTAGGTTGTCTAGCGAGTGTCCCCTGGGAGCGCGTCTGCCGGATGGCTCGCAACACCCGTGACGCGGTCCCGAAACACCGCCGCAACGCCCGCTCGGTAGCTTCGCCGCATGCAGGAGCCGACGTGCTGAGCCGACTCGCGGGGAGCGTGTTCCACGTCGGGAGCGCGGTGGAGCGGGCCGACGTGGTCGCGAGGATGCTCGACGTCTACGTCGTCCGGCCCGACGCGGGTGTGGTCGAGGAGGAGTCCACGGTCGGCTCCGTGCTGCACCGCGTCGTGGGGGCACGCGCGCCCGCACGACGCCGTGAGCGTGCGGCCGTCGTCGAGTCGCTCGCCCTCGACCGGCACGAACCCGCCTCGGTGGCACACGCGGTCGGTGTGGCACGGGACCACGCTCGTCGCGCGCGCGAGGTCGTGTCCACCGAGCTCTGGGACTGCCTCGACGTCACCCGGTCGCGCATGCCGCGCAAGGTCGCCGTCGACCGGGCGCACGAGTTCCTCGCGTGGGTGCGGGAACGGAGTGCGCTGGCCGTCGGCGTCGTCGAGGGCGACGTCAGCCGCGACGAGGTGTGGGAGTTCTTCACCCTGGGCAGGTCCCTGCTGCGGTGCGGCCTCACGGCGCGGTTGCTGGCGTCGTCGCTCGTCGATGCGGGGTCGGCGGCGTCGTGGACCACCGCGCTGCGGGCGTGCGGTGCCGGCGAGGCCTTCCGGCGGGGGCGCGACCACCACGGCGTCGATCCGCGGGACGCCGCCGGGTTCCTGCTCCACGAGTCGCACAGTCCGCGGTCGCTCGCGTTCCTCGCGGCGCGCGCCGACGACTGCCTCGCGGACGTCGCGCCCGCCTGCGTGGGGGACCAGGTCGCCGCGTTCCGGGTCGCGCGTTCGGCGCTCGGACGCGTGGAGGTCGGTGCTCCGGACCGGATCCGAGCCGCCGCCGAGGGACTCGCCGCCGCGGTCGACGCCGTCGTCGCGGCGCTCGAGGACCGCGTCTTCACGGTCGCGACCCCCGCGCGCTGAGCTGCGGTCGTCGGGCGGGGCACAGCGCCGGACGGGAGGGCCGTGGCGGGCTGGCACCGTGCCTCCCGGCCGGCATCCTGTCGCGGTGCGCGCGTGGCGGGGGTGGCCCGTGCCTCCTGGCCGGCGACGGTCCCGACGCTCAGACCGAGCTGGACCGGTCCGCCACCGCCTCGTCGCGCTCCAGATCGCGCCGCAGCGCGGCACGCGACGCCCGCGTGCCGACCACCGGCACCGCGTGCGTGACCGCGAGGTGCAGTCGGGCGTCGGCGTCGTACCGCAGCCGCAGGTGTTCCCAGCGGACGAGCCAGACCAGGGCGATCGCGAGCGCGACGAAGCCCGACGCGGCTCCCACCACGATCGCCCAGCGTGGCCCCCACGCATCGGCGACGGCGCCCACCACCGGGGCTCCGATCGGTGTGCCCCCGGCGAAGATCGCCATGTACAGCGCCATCACGCGACCGCGCATCGCGGGCTTCGTGGTGGTCTGCACGAGCGCGTTGGCCGTGGTCATGAAGGTGAGCGAGGCCAGGCCGACGAAGACGAGCGCGACCGCGAAGGTCCAGTACGTCGGGGCGAGGGCCGCCGCCGTGCACGCCAGGCCGAAGCCGGCCGAGGCGACGACGAGGGTCCGCATCCGCGGGCGGTCCCGCCGGGCGGAGAGGAGCGCGCCGGCGACCGAACCGATCGCCATGACGGAGTTCAGCAGGCCGAACTCGCCGGCACCCTTGCCGAACTCGACCCGCGCCATGGTCGAGGTGAAGATGGGGAAGTTCACGCCGAAGGTCCCCACGACGAAGATCATGCAGAGCACCACGATGATGTCCGGACGGGTCCGCACGTAGGTGAAGCCGGCGAGGATCTGCCCCTTCCCGCGCTTCGCGCGCACGCGTTCGGCGAGCTGGGCGGGGTCGACGAAGCGGAGCGCGACGAGGACGGCCAGGAACGAGCCGGCATTGATGACGAACACCCAGCCGGACCCGATCGCGGCGATGAGCACCCCCGCGACCGCGGGCCCGATGAGCCGGGCGGCGTTGAAGGACGCCGAGTTGAGCGCGACGGCGTTCGAGACGTGCTCGCCCTGCACGACGTCGGAGACGAACGCCTGCCGGATCGGGGTGTCGAACGCGGCGACGATGCCGAGCGCCAGGGCGAAGCCGTACAGGGACCACAGGGTCGCCGTGTCGGTGAGGACCATGATCCCGAGGCCGAGCCCGAGGGCACCCATGAGTCCCTGCGTCAGCATGAGCATCCGCCGCCGGTCGAAGCGGTCCGCGGCCAGGCCGGTCAGCGGGAGCAGGAGCAGCTGCGGACCGAACTGCAGCGCCATCGTGATGCCGACCGCGATCGCGTCGTTGTCGGACAGCTTCGTCAGGACGATCCAGTCCTGGGCGGTGCGCTGCATCCAGGTGCCGACGTTGGAGACCAGGGCCCCGGCGAACCAGATGCGGTAGTTGCGGGTGGACAGGGAGCGGAACAGGGCGGTCACTGCTGGGAAAGCCTCCTCATGATCTCGGTGGCCTCGGCGAGGGTGCGGCGCTCGGTGGCGGTCAGGGTCGTGAGGCGCGGAGAGAGCCAGTCGTCGCGGCGGCGCCGGGTCTCCTCGACGAAGGTCGCTCCGGCCGGGGTCGCGGCGAGCAGGACCTTGCGGCGGTCGTCGCCGTGGTCGACCTTGGACACGAGGCCACGGTCCACGAGCACCGCGATCGACTTCGTCATGCTCGGCGGTGTGACGCCGTCCTGCCGGCTGAGCTCGGCGAGGGTCATGGCGCCCTCGCGGTGCAGTCGCGCGAGGGCCGAGAACTGGCCGTCCGTCATGCTCGCGTCGACCTTCTGTGCGCGCAGCGTCCGGGACAACCGGGCCACCGCGACGCGGAGGTCGGTGGCGAGTGAGGTGTCGGGCACGACCGTTAGCCTACCTCATTAGTTCGGCGAACGAACTGGTCTGCGCGAGGTGTACGCTACGTACGCAACACGTGTTGCTTTGTGCACGATCGACGGAACGTCGAGGAAGAAGGAGAACATGTCCGAGTTCGAGGGCAGGGTCGCCGTCGTCACCGGTGGCGGCAGCGGCATCGGGGCTGCGATCGCGAAGGAGCTCGCGGCCGCGGGCGCGCGGGTCGTCGTCACCGACATCAAGGCCGAGGCCGCGCAGCGCGTCGTGGCCGAGATCGAGGACGCCGGGGGCACCGCGAGTGCGTTCGAGGCGAACTCCGCGGTCGCGGGCGACAACGAGCGGATGGTCCAGCACGCGGTCGACACCTACGGCGCGCTCCACCTCGCGGTGAACAACGCCGGCATCGGTGCGGCTCCCCAGCCCATCGGCGAGTACGACGTCGAGGCGTGGGACCGGGTCCGCGCGGTCGACCTCGACGGCGTCTTCTACGGGCTCCGCTACGAGATCCCGGCGATCCTGGCTGCCGGTGGTGGCGCGATCGTGAACATGGCGTCGGTGCTGGGGTCGGTCGGCATCGCGCACAACGCCGCGTACGTGGCCTCGAAGCACGCGCTCGTCGGGCTGACCAAGGTCGCGGCGCTCGAGTACACGGCGCAGGGCGTCCGCACGAACGCGGTCGGTCCCGGGTTCATCGACACCCCGCTCGTCCGGTCGTCGCTCTCCGCCGAGGAGCTCGCGGCGCTCGAGGGTGAGCACGCGGCGAAGCGGCTCGGTACCGATGCCGAGGTCGCAGCGCTCGTGCTGTTCCTGCTGAGCGACAAGGCCTCGTTCATCAGCGGCAGCTACCACCTGGTCGACGGCGGGTACTCCGCGCACTGACCCCGGAGCGGGTGTACTTGGTCGGATCGGGCGTACCCGGTGAGAACGGGCGTACCCGGTGAGAACGGGCGTACCTGATCGCAACGATCGACCAGGTACGCCCGTTCTCACCTTCCATCGCAGGTGCGATGGGAAAGAACGGGCGAACGGGAGGCGCGGCGCGGCTCGAGCGCGCCGTCTCGCCAGCGCGGACGCGACGAGCATGGTGGCGCGCCTGCCACCCGGGACGGATCGGGCGTGCCTGGTCGGTCCGGGCGTACCTGGCCGGAACTTCCGGTCAGGTACGCCCGTTCTCTCCATGCATCGCGAGTGTCATGGGAAGGAACGGGCAGACGGGAGGCGCGACCCGAGTCCCCGACGTCGAGCACGCTGGTCGCGCCTCCCGTCCCGGCGCGTGGTGCCGATGGACCGTCGGCTCGCGTCGGGCGCTCAGCCTGCGTCGGGCGTGAGGATCGCGTCGTGGGGGAGCAGGGCGTGCACGCCCCAGGTCCGGTTCGCGACCTGGGTGATGCGCATGCTCACCGCGACGCTCGCCATCGCCAGTGCCTGCCCGCGGGTGATCCCGTGCAGCCCGACGATCCAGTCGACCATCCGATCGAGCGCCGTCGTCGTCGCCGTGTTGAGGTCGGCGTCGAACCCGAACGTGATGCGGCCGGAAGGGGTGTCGGCGTGGACGCCCTCGACCGGGGCGTGGTCGAGCAGGGACAGCGTCATCGTGGTGGTCATGCCGCACTCGACCGCGGTGCCGGAGACCTCGCCGTCGCCCTGTGCGGCGTGCCCGTCCCCGACGGAGAGCAGCGCGTCCGGCACGGTGACGGGCAGGTACAGCGTCGCGCCGGCGACCAGTTCGCGGCAGTCGATGTTGCCCCCGCCGAGCGGACGCGGCGGGATCGTCGAGTGCTCCCCGGTGGGCTCCGGCGGCAGACCGACCACGCCGAGGAACGGCGCGGTCCGGACGCCCAGCCCGAGCTGGTTCCGCGCCGTGCCGGCGTCCGCGTCGACGTCCCAGAGCAGCGGCCCGCGCGACGCAGGGTCGACGAGCCCGAGCGGCCGATTGACCGGGGTGTCGACGCCGCCGGACCCGGTGTAGCCCCAGTCGTCCGGCACCAGCGCGTCGAAGCGCACGGCGAGCACCTGTCCGGGTCGCGCTCCCGTGACCGCGATCGGTCCGACCAGACAGTGCCCGCGTCGCGGATCGAGGAGCGTCGGTGCGTCCGCCCCCGGCGCGGCCAGCCGTTCGGTGTAGCCCGCGGCGCTCAGCGTCCGAACGGTCACGGTGTCACCGTCCTCGACGCGGAGCACGGGCTCGCGTTCCGCGGTGAGGACGTCGACAGCGGTGTCGGGCGAGGCATCGATGCGGTGGGAGGTCACCGGTCGATCCTCCCAGGCGTGCAGCGTTCCTGGTGGACCTGGGCGGGCTCCGAGCCGGCTGCGTGGACGCCGGACGGACACGCCACGGACCGCCTGCGCCGCCTCCACGTCTGCGAGGATCGACCCGTGCCCACCTTCTCCGCCGCTCGAGGGGACTCCTCGTTCACCGACGCCCACGGCGTCGAGATCGTCTACTCGACCTGGCGCGCCGCCAGGCCGAAGGGCATCGTGCAGATCGCGCACGGCGTCGGGGAGCACGGGCTCCGGTACGAGCCGCTCGCGCAGGACCTCGTCCGTGCCGGGTACACCGTGCACGCGAACGACCACCGCGGGCACGGCCGGACCGGTCTGGCGCAGTGGGACGGGGACCACGCGCGGCTCGGACGGCTCGGACCCGGTGGCCTGCGGGCGGCGATCGCGGCCGTGGAGCAGATGAGCGACGTCGCCCGCGCGCAGGACCCCGGCGTCCCGCTCGTGCTCGTCGGGCACTCGTGGGGGTCGCTCATGGCACAGCGGATCGTGAACACCTCGTCGGAGCGGTACGACGGGGTCGTGTTCTCCGCCACGGCGTACCGGCTGCCCGGGTGGATGAACAGCGGCGACCTGAACGCCCGGCACGCGGGCTCCGGACCGACGAAGTTCGAGTGGATCACGCGCGACCGGGCCGTCATCGACGCGATCGCCGCCGATCCGCTCGCGGTCGAGGCCGACGTGATCAAGCTCTTCGGCGTCCGTGACGCCGCGCGGCTGCTCGGCGTGCCGCGCCGAGGCATCCCGCACGACCTGCCGATCCTGCTGCAGGTCGGGTCGGACGACACCCTCGGTGGACCCCGTTCCGTGGAGCGGCTCGCCCAGGCGTACCGCCGTCGCGGTCGGCTGTCGGACGTCCAGGTCCACGTCTACGAGGGGGCGCGGCACGAGGTCTACAACGAGACGAACCGCGACGAGGTGGTCGCCGACCTGATCGCGTGGCTCGACCGCCACGTGGCGCGCTGACGCGACGGGCTGCCGGACGGGAGGCGCGTGGCAGCGGTGCCCCGTGCCTCCCGTCCGGCGGGTGGCGGGCGTAGGCTCGCCCTGTGCACGGTGAGTACAAGGTCCCCGGAGGCAAGCTGGTCGTCGTCGACCTCGAGGTCGTCGACGGGAGCATCCAGGAGTTCCGGCTGGCGGGTGACTTCTTCCTCGAGCCGGACGACGCGCTGCCGCTGATCGACCAGGCCGTGGACGGCCTGCCCGCGACCACCGACGCGGCCGGCATCGCCGCCGCGGTCCGCACGGCGCTGCCCGAGGGGGCGGTGCTGCTCGGCTTCACACCGGAGTCGGTGGGGGTCGCCGTCCGTCGCGCGCTCTCGCGGGCGTCGACGTGGCAGGAGTACGACTGGGAGATCGTTCACGAGGGGCCGATCAGCCCGAACGAGCACCTCGCACTCGACCAGGTCCTGACCGAGGAGGTCGGTGCCGGCCGTCGCGGTCCGACCCTGCGCATCTGGGAGTGGGACCAGCCCGCGGTCGTGATCGGGTCGTTCCAGTCCTTGAAGAACGAGGTCGACCCGACCGGTGCCGCGAAGTACGGCGTCGAGGTCGTCCGCCGCATCTCCGGCGGTGGCGCCATGTTCATGGACGCCGGCGCGATCATCTCGTACTCGTTGTACGTGCCGACCGACCTCGTGCAGGGCATGACCTTCGCCGACTCGTACGCCTACCTGGACGAGTGGGTGATCGAGGCGCTGAAGTCCCTCGGGATCGACGCGTACTACCAGCCACTCAACGACATCTCCTCGACCAAGGGCAAGATCGGCGGCGCGGCGCAGAAGCGGCTCGGCACCGGCGCCCTGCTGCACCACGCCACGATGAGCTACGACATGGACGGCCAGAAGATGGTCGAGGTGCTCCGCATCGGTCGCGAGAAGATGAGCGACAAGGGGACGACCTCGGCCGCCAAGCGTGTCGACCCGCTGCGTTCGCAGACCGGCCTGACCCGAGCCGAGATCATCGACCGGCTGATCGGCACCTTCACGAAGCTCTACGGCGCGCACGAGGGCCACGTGACCGAGGCGGAGCGGGCCCGCGCGCGGGAGCTGGTCGAGACGAAGTTCGCGACGCGGGAGTGGCTCGAGCGGGTGCCCTGACCGGGCAGTGACGCCCGTACGGAGCGCCCTCTATGCTCTGCGCATGCGTCGTCCGAGCCGTCTCCTGTCCGCCACGGTCGCAGGACTCGTGGTCCTCGGTGTCGCGACGGCCTGCTCGTCCGCACCTGTCTCCGGACTGCTGTCCGACGATGCCGACGCGACACGGGCGGCAGGACTCGACCGGTGGGGCGACGCGATGAACGCAGCGCTGCTCGACGGGGACCGCGGCTTCGGTTCGTCGAACGGACTCGACCGTGGCGCGGCCGGGACGGAGACGCCCGCCGGCGACTGGGACCTCCTCGTCGCCTGCAACGGCGTCGACGGCAAGCGCCTGCGGGTGTCCGTGGGACCCGGCGGCCGTGACGAGGTCCTGCGCACCGACGTACCGTGCGGCCTGGTCACGAGGGTGCCGGTCACGGTGCCGCGCGGCGGCGGGCTGACGGTCGAGGTGGAGCCGCAGTCGGACGCGAGCGATGCCGTCCGGCACGGCGACGTCGTCTCGTACTGGTACGTCTCCATCGTGCACCGCGGCTTCGAGCCGGAGGCGACGGTCGTCGTCGACTGATCCGCACGACGGACACCGGTGCGGGAGCTCGCGAGCAGTCCGCCGTCGCGGCGGACCGATCGCCAGGATCATCCGCGCGGCGGAGGCCCTGGCCGGTCGACTGACGTAGCGTCGGGACCGTGAACTGGTTGATCCTCCTGGGGGCGGTGGCCGTGGCGGCCGTCGTGATGTGGGTCGCCGATCGCGTGGGGTGGATCGACCTGTCGAACAAGGCCACACGCAGCGGCGGATCCGGCGGTGTCGGCGCGATGATGGACGAGGTGTTCGCCCCGACCCGTCACGAGACGCAGGCCGAGTACGAGCGGCAGTCGCGCCTCCCGGAGGAGGCCCCGACGCCCGCCGACGACGACCACGACCTGCTCAGCGGCACCGTCCTCATCCGTGTGCCTGCGGTCGGACACGGCGGGCGGCACGAGGCGCGACCCGGCACGCTCGACCGCACCTACTGAGCGCTGGCACCTGCCGCGCTAGCGCGTGGTGAGCTCCTGGTAGTCCGGGTGCCGCTCGATCCACGCCTTGACGTAGGTGCAGAGCGGGACGACCCGCAGGGACCCCTCGCGGACGTCGTCGAGCGCGTGCTGGACGAGGATCGACGCATGGCCACCGCCGCGGTGTGCGGGGTCGACCTCGGTGTGGGTGAAGCGGATCTCGTCGCCGGCGACCTCGTACGCCGCGAAGCCGATGACCTCGCCGTCCTCGACCAGGGAGTACTGCTGCGCGTCGGTGTCGTTGCGGACCTCGGGTGATGCCATGCAGGGGACCGTACGCCGTCGGACGCGGTGGGGGCTGGGTGCGGTCGGGCGTCGGTCCGCTCTGCGGGAGGATGGTCCGGTGCGCAGCATCGACGACTCGAGCCCCGACCTCGTCGTGCTCGGCGACAACCTCGACGTCCTGCCGACACTGCCCGACGCGTCGTTCACGGTCGTCTACCTCGATCCGCCCTTCAACACCGGACGGAAGCAGCGGCGCCACGCGGTGACCGCCCAGCGCCGGACCGTCGGCGACGCCGGGACGATCACGGGCTTCCGTGGTCGGACCTACGAGCGGATCCGCGGTGACCTGATGCGCTTCGACGACCGCTTCGAGGACTACTGGGCGTTCCTCGAGCCACGCCTGCTCGAGGCCTGGCGGCTGCTCACCGACGACGGCACGCTGTACCTGCACCTGGACTACCGCGAGGCCCACTACGCCAAGGTGCTGCTCGACGCGCTCTTCGGCCGCGACGCGTTCCTCAACGAGATCATCTGGGCGTACGACTTCGGCGCGAAGTCCCGCACGCGCTGGCCGACCAAGCACGACACGATCCTGGTCTACGTGAAGGACCCGGAGCGCTACTGGTTCGACTCCGAGACGGTCGACCGCGAGCCGTACATGGCGCCGGGACTCGTCACGCCGGAGAAGCGCGAGCGCGGGAAGCTGCCGACGGACGTGTGGTGGCACACCATCGTGTCGCCGACCGGCAGCGAGAAGACCGGCTACCCGACGCAGAAGCCCGAGGGGGTCCTGCGTCGGATGGTGCAGGCGTCGTCGCGCGAGGGGGACTGGGTGCTCGACTTCTTCGCGGGGAGCGGCACGCTCGGTGCGGTCGCTCGTGACCTGGGCCGGCGGTTCGTGCTCGTGGACGACAACCCGGTGGCGGTCGACGTGATGCGGCGTCGGTTGCCGCACGCAGCGGTCGAGTCGGCGGTCGGTTCGGTGGTCGTGTCTCCCGTCGCGCAGGAGGACTGAGCGCCTGCCGCCCGGAGCGGCCAGGATGGATCGGGGCGGACGCGTTGCGCCCGGGGAGACGGGGGAGATGGCGGCGAAGAGTGTCCGCACGGCTGCGGTCGGACTGATGGTCAGTGCACTCGCCCTCACGGCCGGGTGCACGGGCGGGACGGGTTCCCCGTCGTCGCGGCCCGAGGACGCGGAGCGAGCGGTGCAGCAGATCGTGGACGACTCCGCCAGTGCGCTCGGAGGGGACTGGACCGTGGAGGAGGGCCCACGACTCGGGACGTGCACGGACGAACGCGGCAACGGCGAGGGCGTGCACTACACGATCCTGTCCTCGCGAGCCGAGCGCGGCGACATCGAGACCGATGTCAGCACCCTCACCACGCTGTGGAAGCGTGCCGGGCTCGTGACGGAGCGCTTCACCAACGGGGACGGCAGCTACTCCGGACTCAACGGCAGGGGCGCCGGGATCGCGAACATCGCGTTCAACTCGTCCGACCTGGGCGGCGGCGACACGATCAGTGCGACCTCGGAGTGCGCGGCTGGCGACTACGTCGAGCTCCGGGAGCAGGAGCGCGGGCAGCGCTGACGAGCGTGGCGCCCGTCCGGGCGGGACGACGGAGGCGACACCCTCGACGTCGTACGACGTCGACGATGTCGCCTCCCAGCGGCGGCGGACTACTCCGCCGTGTGTCGCCCGTGGTGCTCGGCCGTGGTACCCGGCGGCGTGGCCCCGTCCGACGAGGCGTGCGCCGGGTGCGTCCGGATGGTCGCGGTCGTGGCCGGAGGCTCGTCCACCGGTGCCGCCGCGGCGTGCGCGCCGTGCGTGGTCGCGTCGGTGAGCGGCGCCCGGGTGCCGCCCTCGGGGTGGTGACCGGCGCGGTCAGCTGCACCCGTGTCGGAGGCGGGTCGGTCGGCGGGGGAGGTGGTGCCTCCGGACCGGTCCTGCGGCTGCTGCACCGTGACGTCGGGCGAGGTCGGGACCGCCCGGACCGACCCCGTGTCCGGGGTGACCAGCGAGCCGGTGTCCGCCGCCGCCTGCTGCGCGTCCGCCGCCAGGCGGTCGGAGTCGCCCTTCGCCGCGTTCGCCTGTTCCTGCAGTGCAGACACCTTGCGGAGCGGCGGGACCCGGAAGAACCAGGTCAGGACGAAGGCGAGCAGGATGACACCCAGCCCGACGAAGTAGACGACGACGGCCGACTGGCTGAACCCGACCAGGAACGGACGGGTGAGCCGCTGGTCCGCACCGTTGAGGAACGACGTGTCGCTCGTGGCCGAGCCGGCGGACGAGCTGGCCGCCGTGTCGCCGTTCTTCAGCTGGTCGACCAGCTTCGGCGCGACCTCGTCGACCACGGCCTTCCGCTGGTCGGCGTTGCTGTAGTCGATCTGCAGCGTGCCGTCGACGACCTCGGCGTTCGCCTTGGACGCGGCGGTCTCGAGCGCCTGCTGCTCGGCGGCCGACTTGTTCGCGGCGACCTGCTCGGCGATGACCGAGTCGGCGGAGGCGGCGGGGATCCGGCCGGCGGCGACCTGCTGCTGCACCTGCGCGGTGACCTGCTTCGTCACGGCCTGGTCCGCGGCCTGCTTCGCCGCTGCGGCACCCTGGTCGAGACCCTGCTGCACGTTCTGCTGCACCGGGTCGACGATCTTCGACCAGATCTGGTCCATCACGCCCTTGTTCTCGGACGCGCTGGCGACCGAGGGGGTGAGCGCGGCGGTGAGGGCCGGCTTGAGCGTCGACTCGTTCTGCATCGCGCCGGTGATGTTCGTCGGCATGAGCGTGAACAGGACGGACAGGAGCACCGCGGTGCCCATCGTGCCGCCGATCTGGCGGAAGAACGTCGCTGCACTCGTGGCAACGCCGATGTCCCGCGGGGAGACCGAGTTCTGCGCGGCGAGGGTCAGTGTCTGCATGAGCTGCCCGAGCCCGAGACCGATGCCGAACATGCCGAGCATGAGGAACCAGAGGGGGCTGTCGGCGGTCAGGAAGGTGAGGAGCGTGAAGCCGATCGCCGTGAACGCGGTGCCCGTGATCGGGAAGGCGCCGTAGCGGCCGGTGCGCGAGATGATCTGACCCGAGGCGATCGAGGAGATCATCAGACCGAGCACCATCGGCAGCATGGCGAAGCCGGACTCGGTCGGGGTGACGCCCTTGACGATCTGCAGGTAGAGCGGGATCGTCAGCATCGCGCCGAACATCCCGAAGCCGACGAGCACGGACAGGACCGCGGCCATCGAGAACACCCGCGAGCCGAAGAGCTTGAGCGGGAGGATCGCGTCGTCGCCCATGGAGCGCTCGACGATCACGAAGGCGACGAGACCCAGCGCGCCGATCGCGTAGCAGGCGATCGCGCCGGGGGAGTCCCAACCCCACTCGCGACCCTGCTCGGCGATGAGGAGCAGCGGGACGAGGGTGACGATGACCAGCGAGGCGCCCCACCAGTCGATGCGGGGCTTCCCGCGGTCGCCGAACTTCGGCAGGTGCAGGAACGTCGTCACCATGAAGAGCGCGATGATGCCGACGGGCACGTTGACCAGGAAGACCCAGCGCCACCCGCTGACGAACAGGATCTCGGACGCGCCGGCGAACAGGCCGCCGACGAGCGGCCCGATGACCGAGGAGATGCCGAACACGGCGAGGAAGTAGCCCTGGTACTTGGCGCGCTCGCGCGGGGCGAGCATGTCGCCCATGATCGCGAGCGGCAGCGACATCAGGCCGCCGGCGCCGAGGCCCTGCAGCGCGCGGAACCCGGCGAGCATGAGCATCGAGGTCGAGAACGACGCGGCGAGCGACCCGAGGATGAAGATGCCGATCGCGGTGAGGAACAGCGGGCGGCGGCCGAAGATGTCGGAGAGCTTGCCGTAGATCGGCGTCGTGATCGTGGACGCGATCAGGTAGGCCGTGGTCACCCACGCCTGCTGGTCGAGCCCGTGCAGGTCGTCGCCGATCGTGCGGATGGCGGTGCCGACGATGGTCTGGTCGAGCGCGCCGAGGAACATGCCGGCCATCAGTCCGTAGATGACGAGCAGGATCTGTCGGTGGTTCATCACCGCGTTCGAGGACGTGGTGGGGGCCGCGGGTGCGGTCGCCGTCTGGGTCATTCGGTCTCCCGTGCGTACTGGTGCTCGCGCGTCGCTCTCGCCCGGGCGCGGGGGAGCGTTGTTGCGCGCACTGCAAAAATACAACCAGCGCAAACGGATTGTTCCCATCCGCCTCGTTCCTGTGGACATCGGCAGGGTCCTCCGGCGGATGCGGAGGAGCGACAGGGGCGCCACCGGACGGATCCGGTGACGCCCCTGTCGGTCGTCGGGGACTACGCGCCCAGGGCGGCGTCCACGATCTCCTTCGCCTCGCGCTGCACCTGCTCGAGGTGCTCCTGCCCGACGAAGCTCTCCGCGTAGATCTTGTAGACGTCCTCGGTGCCGGAGGGCCGTGCGGCGAACCACGCGTTGTCCGTGACCACCTTGACGCCGCCGACGGCGGCGTCGTTCCCCGGCGCCTTCGAGAGCTTCGCGGTGATCGGGTCGCCGGCCAGGGTGTCGGCGGTGATCGCGTCGCCGTCGAGCTTCGAGAGCCGGGCCTTCTGCTCCTTGCTCGCAGCGGCGTCGACCCGCTGGTAGACCGGCGCACCGAAGCGCTCCGTGAGCTCGGTGTAGAGCTGCGAGGGGGTCTTGCCGGTCACCGCGGTGATCTCGGACGCCAGGAGCGCCAGGATGATGCCGTCCTTGTCGGTCGTCCATGCCGTGCCGTCCTTGCGGAGGAACGAGGCGCCCGCGGACTCCTCGCCGCCGAACGCCACGGAGCCGTCGATGAGACCGGGGACGAACCACTTGAAGCCGACGGGGACCTCCCACAGCCGGCGGCCGAGCGACTCCGCGACGCGGTCGATGATGCTCGACGACACGAGCGTCTTGCCGATCGCCGCGTCGTCGCGCCACTCGGGGCGGTGCGCGTAGAGGTACTCGATCGCCACGGCGAGGTAGTGGTTCGGGTTCATCAGGCCGCCGTCGGGCGTGACGATGCCGTGGCGGTCCGAGTCGGCGTCGTTGCCGGTCAGGACGTCGAAGTCGTCCTTGTGGGCGAGCACCGACGCCATCGCGGACGGGCTCGACGGGTCCATGCGGATCTTGCCGTCCCAGTCGAGGGTCATGAACGCCCAGGTCGGGTCGACCTCGGGATTCACGACGGTCAGGTCGAGGCCGTAGTGGTCGCGGATGCGCTCCCAGTACGGCAGGGACGCCCCACCCAGGGGGTCGGCGCCGATCTTCACCCCGGCGCGCTTGATCGCGTCGATGTCGATGATGTGCTCGAGGTCCGCGACGTACGTGCCGAGGTAGTCGTAGCCCTCGGCTGCGGTCTCGTCCTGGCGGCGGACGTCGGCGTTCCCGCCGGCGATGATCGCGTTCGCCCGGTCGGCGATCCACGACGTGGCGTCGCTGTCGGCCGGGCCACCGTGCGGCGGGTTGTACTTGAAGCCGCCGTCACGAGGGGGGTTGTGGCTCGGCGTGATGACAATGCCGTCGGCAGTGTCGCCGTGCTCCGCGCGGTTGTACCGGATGATCGCGTGGCTCAGTGCGGGCGTCGGGACGAAGCCGTCCTCGGCGTCGGCGAGCACGCGGACGCCGTTGGCGGCCAGGACCTGGAGCGCGGTCTGCTCCGCCGGCGCGGAGAGCGCGTGCGTGTCCCGGCCGATGAACAGCGGACCGGTGGTGCCCTGCTCGGTGCGGTACTCGACGATCGCCTGCGTGATCGCGGCGATGTGCGTGTCGTTGAAGGCGGTGTCGAGCGACGAGCCGCGGTGGCCGGAGGTGCCGAACACCACCTTCTGCTCGGGGATCGACACGTCGGGGACACGCTCGTGGTACGCGGCCAGGAGGGCGTCGAGGTCGACGAGGTCGTCTGCGGTCGCGGGGGTGCCGGCGCGGTCGTTCATGCGCCCATCCTGGCACCAGGACCCTCCGCGCGTCGCCGGGTGTCACGCAGCCGCACGGGTCCGGCAGGAGACCGCCCCGGTACGGCACGAGCGGCCGCCCTGCCGGGGACGTGGGGGGACGTCCCGGGTCGGGCGACCGCTCGCGGTCTGGGGGAGCCGGGGCTCAGGCGGTCCGGAACGACCCGGTCGTCGTCCGCAGCGAGCCGGTCACGGTCCGCGTCGAGGACGTCGCGGTGCCGGGACGGCGGAACTGGGTGTCCACGAAGCGGCCGAGCGCACGGCCCGCCCCGGTGCCGGTGTAGCTGCCGACCGGGCGCCATGCGGCCTCGACCGTGTACGCGCCGAGCTCGTCGCGCTGCTCGAGACCGGAGACGTAGGCGCCGCCGAGGGGGTTCTGTCGGTTCTGCACGGGTGCTCCTCGTCGTCGTGCCGAGGGTCCCGGGTCGTCGGACCGACGACCAGGACGCCGTCGGCTGTTGCCCACGACGCTACCGCGTTGTCTTGAATCATGCAAGACAACGCGACGCGGTCACGCGACGAGTTCGCAGAACGTCCGTCCGTCGGCGGTCCAGCTCTGCCGGGCTCGCAGCCCCGCCGTGGCCGCGTGACGGAGGAGTGCGTCGACGCCGACCTCGGCCCACGGGAAGCCCTCGCTCCGGTTGCCGTCCACGTCGACCACGTGCGCGGTGAACGCACGGTCCGCCGCGCGGTCCACGTGGGTCTCGACGACCACGCGGCCGCCGTCGCGGACGATCTCGCCGCACCGGGCCAGGAGCGCGACCGGGTCGCCGCCGATGCCGATGTTGCCGTCGATCACGAGGGCGGTGTCCCAGCGGCCCTCGTCGGGGATCGGGTCGAACACCGAGCCCTGCACGGCCGTGCCGCCGGAGCGTCGGGCGATCGCGACGGCCTCGGCGGAGACGTCCACGCCGAGCGAGGGGATGCCGAGCGCCCGGGCGGCGACGAGCATGCGACCGGGGCCGCACCCGATGTCGATCACGGGGCCGTCCGCGCCCTCGAGGAGGGAACGGTCGATCCGGTCGGCTGCGGCGCTCCACCGGCCGACGTCCATCGTGACCTCGACGTCGGGACGCTCCGGGTCGGTCAGGCGCAGGTGGCCGTCGGTCTGCAGGGCGCGGGCGTACGGCTCGCCGCCGCCGGCGCCGAACGTGACGGTGTCGTGCATCGTCATCGGGCACCTCCGGTCGTCGTGGTCATGGTCGTGTCGTGCTCGGCGGCGAAGGCCGTGGCGAAGCGCGAGGTCGGCGCGAGGGCGGCGACCTGCTCGGCGTCCGCGACGGTGTCGACGTCGAGCAGCGCGGGCAGGGTGCCGACCGACAGGCCGGCGTCGGTCAGGCGCGCGAGCTGCACGGCGCCCGTGTCGTCCTGCGACATCGGGACGGCGCGGAGCAGGGCGCCGTCGGGCTCGCGCAGGTACAGCGACCAGAAGCCACCGTCGTCCGCCGGACCGAACCACGCGTCGCGGTCCGGGTCGTCGAACACGGGTGCGAGGTGCTCGGGGGTGGCCTGCGGGGTGTCCATGCCGACGAGCAGCGTCGGACCGGTCATAGCGTCGAACATCGCCCCGAGGCGTTCGTCGAGCCCGCCACCGACCTGGTGCAGGACCTCGAAGTCGTCGGTGCCCTCGGGCAGGACGACGCCGTCGTAGAGCAGCACGCGGCGCGCGGCGGGCAGGGCACGCACCGTCGCGATCGTGTCGGCCAGCGCGGCCGAGGCGACGCGGGCGGCACCCTCCGGGGTCAGGGCCGGCGTCAGCCGGGTCTTGACCTTGCCGGGCAGGCACTCCTTGGCCACGACGACCACCGTGACGTCCGTCATGAGCGTGCTCCTTCCGTGGTGGACCCGGCCACGTCGCGGGCCGGACCGGGCGCGATCACGCGGGGGCGTGCCTCCCGGCCGTACTCGCGCAGCAGACGGGACATGTCGCGGACGGCGTTGACCGTCCCGCGGAGCGTGCCGGTGACCTTGCTGTCACCGACGCGCTGGGCGTACCCGATGTCGGACTCGTCGACCCGCCACCCGGCCGCGTGTGCCGCCAGGACCATCTCGAGCGGGTAGCCGCTGCGTCGGTCCTGCAGGTCGAGGGCGACCAGGTCGGCGCGGCGCATGACGCGCATCGGGCCGAGGTCGCGGAGGCGGTAGCCGGTGGCGCGGCGCATCAGGACCGCGAGCACGCGGTTCGCGAAGCGGGCGTGCGGCGCCCACGCGCCACGGGTGGTCGGCACGCGCCGACCGAGGGCGAGGTCGGTCCGCCCGTCGGCCACGCGGGCGACGAGGTCGGGCAGCTCCGCGGGGTCCATCGAGGCATCGGCGTCGCAGAACGCGACGTACTCCGCGGTCGCGGCGGCGACGCCGGCGGCACACGCCGAGCCGAAGCCCTTGACCGGTTCGGTGACGACCGTCGCGCCGTGGGCGCGGGCGACGTCGGCGGATCCGTCGGTCGAGCCGTTGTCGACGACGATGGCGCGGTACCCCTCGGGCAGGCGGCCGATGACGCGCGGGAGCGCGTCCGCCTCGTCCAGGCAGGGGAGGATCACGTCGACGGTCATGTGGTCCATTCGGTGCGGGTCGCCCTGGCGACGGGGCCGATCTCCGGTCGCGCGCGTCGCGTCCTCGTCGGGCTGGTCGCCGGCGGGTGGGGTTCGGTCCATGCTCACGACGTAACACGATGACACGTCGCGGGGTACAGGATCCTGTCCCCCGGGGCGTGTCGAGCGCGGTGATCGGACCGTCTGGCCCGCGATCGGGGGACGGCCGGGAGGCCCGGGTGCGGTCCCGGGTCCGCGTGCGCGGGCGGGTGGTGCGTGCTCGCCCCGCGCTGGTGCGGTGGCGTCCCGCGCTGGTGCGGTGGCGTCTCGCGCTGGTGCGGTGGCGTCCCGCGCTGGTGCGGTGGCGGACGCGAGACTCGCCTGGGCGGACACGGCTCGCGCCCCGAGGCGCGAGCCGTGTCCGCTGAGACGAGTCTCAGGCGGCGTCGTCCGCTGGACGCTGCGTCACCGCTGCACGGCGGCGCGGAGCGGTGCGGTCGCGAAGTCACGCATGCCCTGCTCGAAGTCGACCTGCGCGTGCCAGCCGAGCTCCGAACGGATCCGCTCGGACGACGCCGTGACGTGCCGGACGTCTCCGAGTCGGTACTCCCCGGTGACGATCGGCTGCGGGCCGTCCGGCCCGGCGATGGCCGCGGCCATGTCACCGATGGTGTGCACGACGCCCGAGCCCACGTTGTACGCGCGGAAGGTCTCGGCGGGCAGCTCCGCGGTCGCGGCGATCGACGCGGCGTTGGCACCCGCGACGTCGTCCACGTGCACGAAGTCGCGACGCTGGCGGCCGTCCTCGAAGACGCGGGGTGCCTCGCCGCGGGCCAGGGCCGAGCGGAAGAGCGACGCGACGCCGGCGTACGGGGTGTTCGACGGCATGCCCGGCCCGTAGACGTTGTGGTAGCGCAGGGCGATCGCGGTACCGCCGGTCGCGCGGGCCCACGACGAGGCCAGGTGCTCCTGCGCGACCTTCGTCTGCGCGTAGACGTTGCGGGGGTCCAGGGCGGCCGACTCGTCGATCAGCCCGGGCACGAGCGCGCGACCGTCGGGCCCGATCGGGTCGAAGCGTCCGGCGTCGAGGTCCTCGCGTCGTCGTGCCGGTGGCCGCATCGGCTCGCCGTCGGCGGTCTCGTACGCGCCCTCGCCGTAGACCACCATCGAGCTCGCGACGACCAGGCGGCCGATGCCGTGCCGGTCCATACCGGCGAGCACGTGCGCGGTCCCGGCGTCGTTGGACGACACGTAGTCCGGGGCGTCCTGGAAGTCGACGCCGAGGCCGACCTTGGCCGCCTGGTGGCAGACGACGTCGACGCCGTCGAGCGCCGCCTCGAGGGCGACACGGTCACGGACGTCACCGTGCACGAACGACAGGCCCTGCTGCTCGTGGGCGCGGACGACCTCGGCCGGGTCGCCGTGCACGTCGTCACGCAGGGAGTCGAGCACGCGGACCTCGTGCCCCTCGGCGAGGGCGCGACGGACGATCGCGGACCCGATGAAGCCCGCGCCGCCGGTGACGAGCAGGCGGCTCACGCCGTCGCCCCGAGGACACTGGCGCTGGCGGCAGCGGGGACGAGCTCGCGCGGGGTGTAGTCGTCGGGCAACGCGGCGACGACGCCGCCGATGGCGCGGACGATGACCTCGTTCGCGCGGGCCAGGCGCTCCATGACGGCGCCGTGGGTGACAGGGGCCTCGGTGGACCGTGCCGCCTCGTCCTCGGTGGGGGCCAGGCCGGCGTCGGCGTCGGTCACGAAGGACAGGTTGACCGTGCCGATGCCGAGCTCGGCAGCGAGCGGCACCTCGGGCGTCATCGTCATGTTGATCGTGTGGCCGCCGGCCTCGCGCATCCAGGTCGACTCCGCGCGGGTCGAGAAGCGCGGGCCCTGGATGACGACGCACGTGCCCGTCGGCCGGAAGGGCACGTCGAGTGCGGCGACGGCGTCGATCGCGGCGCGGCGGAGCACCGGGTCGAAGGGGTCGGCGAAGGACAGGTGCTGCACCTGGTCCTCGAAGAACGTGTCCTTCCGGCCCCAGGTGCGGTCGATCAGCTGGTCGGTCACGACGAAGGTGCCGGGGGCGTAGTCCGGGTGCAGGCCACCGACCGCGCTCGACGAGACGATCGCACGTACGCCGAGGGACCGGAGGGCCCAGACGTTCGCGCGGTGGTTGATCAGGTGCGGGGCGACCGAGTGCTCGCGACCGTGGCGGGTGAGGAAGGCGACGCGCTTGCCGGCCATCGTGCCGACCGTGATCGGACTCGACGTCGGGCCGTAGGGCGTGTCGACGGTGATCTCGTCGGCGGTGCCCTCCTCGAAGAGGCGGTAGAGGCCGGAGCCCCCGATCACCCCGATGCGAGCCGTTGTTCCGTCCACAGGTTCGGTCGTGGTCACGTGGTCCTCCACAGGTCCTCCGGATGTCCTCGGCGCGTGGTGCGCCCTGGATACGCTACTGACGCCCCTCCGGCATCGACCGGGAACGGGGCGTCCCCACGAGGTTCGGAGGCATCCGTGCGCACGATCGGTCAGCACCGCGACGAGGTCGCCGCGCTCCTCGCGCCCGTGCTCGCTGCGCGGGCGGAGGAGACCCTGCCGCTCGACGCGCTGGCGGACGGCGCCGGTGCCGGCCGTGGGTACCGGGTGCTCACCCGGGCCGTCTCCGCGCCGGTCCCGCTGCCGGTGTTCGACAACAGCCAGATGGACGGGTTCGCCGTCCGGTCGACCGATGCCGGCAACGACGTCCGCGTGGTCGACCCGATCCCCGCCGGGGCCGTGCCGGCACCGCTCGGCCCGGGCACCGCTGCGCCGATCATGACCGGGGCGCGGATCCCCGAGGGCGCGGACGCCGTCGTGCCGGTGGAGGCGACACCGCCGGGGGCGTTCCCCGCGGCGCTGGGGCTCGACGTGCTGACCGTGCCCGCCGGGACGACCACCGGGACGTTCGTCCGCCGGGTCGGCAGCGACGTCGCCGTCGGCGCCGAGCTCGCCCCGGCCGGGTCCCCGGTGACGCCGGCGCTCCTGGGGGCCCTGGCCTCGGCGGGTGTCGGCGAGGTGTCCGTGGTCCGCCCGGTCCACGTGCTCGTCGTGTCCACCGGCAGCGAACTCGCCGGTGACGCCGCGCCTGACGGGCTCGACGGAACGGGCGCGGTGATCCGCGACGCGAACGGTGTCGCGCTCCGTGCGGCCCTGGCCGAGGTCGGTGCGATCGCCCGTGGCGTCCGGCTCAGCGACGCCCCGGACGCCTTCCTGCCGGGGCTCGAGTCGGCCGTCGGTGACTGGGCCGACGTCGTCCTGACCACCGGTGGGATCAGTGCGGGGGCGTACGAGGTCGTGCGTCAGGTGCTCGAGCCGCGCGGACTCGCCGTGACCCCGGTCGCGATGCAGCCCGGCGGACCCCAGGCCCTCGGACTCGTCGACCTCGCCGGTCGACGAGTGCCGGTCGTGGCGTTCCCGGGCAACCCCGTGTCCGCCCTCGTGTCGTTCGAGGTGTTCCTGCGGCCGGCGCTCGCGGCCCTCGTCGGTGCACCGGACCGCCCGACCGCCGAGCTGCCGGCCGCCGAGTCGGCGAGCTCACCCGTCGGCAAGCACCAGGTCCGCCGCGGCCGGGTCGCCGACGGGCGTGTGCACTTCGTGGGCGGGCCGAGCTCGCACCTGCTCGGGCACCTCGCCGCTGCCACCCACCTCGTCCACGTCCCCCTCGGCACCGACTCCGTCGAACCGGGGGACCCGCTGACCGTCTGGAGCCTCCGATGACCGACGACCACCCGAACGGCGTGCGCGACGCCGAGCTCTCCCACGTCCGCGCCGACGGCACCGCGCACATGGTCGACGTGTCCGACAAGGACGTCACTGCCCGCTCGGCCACGGCCACGGCCACGCTGGTGACCCGCACCGACGTCGTCGAGCGGATCCTCGACGGGTCGCTGCCCAAGGGAGAGGTGATCGGCACCGCCCGGATCGCGGCGATCATGGCCGTCAAGAAGACGTCGGACCTGGTGCCGCTCTGCCACCCGCTGCCCATCGCCGGGGTCGAGGTGGACATCACCGGCGACGGCGACCGCGTGCGGATCGAGGTCTCCGTGCGCACGACCTCCCGCACCGGTGTCGAGATGGAGGCCCTGACCGGCGCGAGCGTCGCGGCACTGACCGTGTACGACATGGTGAAGGCCGTCGACCGCACGGCCGTGATCACGGACGTCCGGGTGCTCGAGAAGCACGGCGGGCGCTCGGGCGACTGGAGCAACCGATGAACCCCGAACCGACCAGGGGCCGCGCGGGCGTCGTCGTGGTCTCCACGCAGGCCTCGACCGACCCCGCGCTCGACCGCACCGGACCCGTCATCGCCGCATGGCTGCGCGAACGCGGCTTCGCCGTCGCCGAGCCGACGATCGTGCCCGACGGCGGCCCGATCGCCGAGACGGTGTCCGCCGAGCTCCTCGCGGACGCGAAGGTCGTCGTCACCACGGGCGGTACGGGCGTGACCCCGACCGACCGCACGCCCGAGGCCGTCGCACCCCTGATCGACCTCGAGCTGCCGGGCATCACCGAGGAGATCCGCCGGCGCGGACTCGACGGTGCCGGTCCGACCGCGCTGCTGACCCGCGGGGTCGCGGGCATCGCCGGTGGCCGCACCGTCGTCGTGACCCTGCCCGGGTCGCGCGGGGGCGTCGCCGACGGGCTCGCGGTGCTGGACGGGGTGCTCGACCACGTGCTGGCCCAGCTGCACGGCGAGGGCCACGCACCCCGGAGCGCGTCGTGAGCGGCGACCGTGTCGTCGTGGCCGACGTCGTGGACCGGGTGATCACGGTGGACGAGGTCTCCGCTGCCGTCACGACCGACCGCGACGGCGCCGTCGTGACCTTCGCCGGGGTCGTCCGCGACCACGACGAGGGCAAGGGCGTCACGGCACTCGACTACGAACGGCACCCGAGCGCGGGAGACGTCATCGCCGAGGTCGCCCGGACGATCGCCGTCGACCACCCCGAGGTCCGCATCGCCGTGCTGCACCGCGTCGGCGCGCTCGGCATCGGGGACGTGGCGCTCGCCGCAGCAGTGTCGTCGCCGCACCGTGCCGAGGCCTTCGCAGCCTGCGCCGCGCTCGTCGACCTGGTGAAGGAGCGGACGCCGATCTGGAAGCGTCAGGAGTTCACCGACGGCACGGACGAGTGGGTCGCTGCGCTGTGACGGACGAGGAGACCGCGGCCGGTCACCGGTGGGCACTCGCGCAGGAGCGCGCGGAGGCCGTGCTCGCGGTTGCTGCCCCGGCCGACCGTCAGCGATCGGCGGGTGCCGTCGCACGGGTCCTCGGCGGGTCTGCGGGGATCGTCGCCGTCCTGGTCGCGCTGGCACTCACGGTGCCACCCGAGGCACCCGCGAGGACGGTGGTGTCGATCGGCGTCGCCCTCGGCGCGCTCGTCCTCCTGCTCACGCAGATCATCCGAGCGGCCGCGGCACGTCGACGCGCCGGACCGGCGCCAGCGCCGGTGGTGGCGATCCTGCAGACGCGCGAGCGGCACGCGGTCCGGCAGGCGTTCCACGGCCGCCGCTTCGTGCCGGACGACCGTCACGACGTCGTGACCGCCGCGGCCGTGCAGGCAGCGTCGGGAACAGAGCTGGTGTGGTTCTGTGCCACGGCGGTGCTCTGGGTGGGCAGTGCTGCCGTCGGTGGCACGCTCTGGCCGATGTACGCCGCGCTCGCTGTGGTGAACATCGCAGCCGTCGTCGTTCCCGCTCGGGACACCCTCGCCGCGCGACGGTGGCTGACGCAGCACCCGCTGGCCGGGGGCGCTCTCGACGTCACCACGGCCGAGACCTGTGGAACCGCGCAGGAGACCGACGCCCGATCGTGATCCCGGCACTCGTTCAGGGCATGGTCCCGCACTCGGCGGATCCATAGACTCCGGAGCCATGAGCGTTCTGCTGTACGGCGCGGGGATCGTGCTGCTCGTCTTCGCCCTGATCGACATCGTCACCCGGGGCGAGGACCAGGTCCGCGGACTCCCGAAGTTCGCCTGGGTCCTGATCTGCATCTTCGTGCCCGTGGTCGGCAGCATCGTGTGGTTCGCCGTCGGGCACGACTGGAGCGCGAACGACCGGAACCACGGCCGCTACCTCGAGCCGAACCGTCACGAGGACCGGTACGCCAGCATCGGTCACGCCCGCGCCGCCCACGGCGACAAGCGCGTGAACGGCACCGAGCAAGAGCTCGCTGCGCTCGAACGCGAGATCGAGTACTGGGAGGCGCAGGCGCGCCTTGGGCGTGCCAAGGAGGCCGCGGGCGAGGGCGAGCCGACCCCGGGGAGCTGATGCGGCGCAACTCGGGCGACCCGATCTCCGACGCGACGTGGGAGACCGTGGCCGAGACCATCGCCGGACGGCCGCTCCCCGCGGTGCGTCGGCGTCGGCAGCAGTGGCGGGTGGTCCTGGTCGTACTGGTGATGGTCGCCCTCGTCGGTGGTGTCTTCGTCGGCGTGTGGTCCGGACCCGAGATCGATCTCCACGTGGAACAGCGAGGTGGCCTCCAGGGCGCGGTGGGGGCCGTGTTGCTGGTGCCAGCCATCGTTGCCTGGGTCGCCGCGATCGTCTGGCTGCTCCGCCGCAACACGTTCCCACCGCTGGGGAACGACCCGACATCGGGCCTCCGGGCGCGCGAGCGACGAGCGATCGACCGGATGGCACGCGGTGTCTCGGCACGGCCTGCCGGACGGACGGACGTGCTTCGCGCGGTGGCGGAGCGGCGACGGCGGGACACCACACTCAGCGTCGCGTTGGCGCCCGGCTTCCTGCTCCTCTGGAGCGGGAACCTGTTGACGACCACGTGGTCGGCGTTCACTGCGATCCAGGCCGTCGCGCTGGTCTTCTTCGCGGTCGTCCTCGCCCTGGCGCTGCGCTGGCGGGCGCAGTACCGAGCCTTCGTCGAGCGCAACCCGCCCCGCGTCGAACGCGAGCCGGAGCCCGCGGGCTGAGCCGCGCCTCCCGGCCGGGCTGAGGGGGCCGTCGTGCGGTCGCGCACAACGCGGAGCCCGTCGCGCCACGGGACTCCGTGGCGCGACGTGCCGACGGTTGTCCGGGAGCGCACCGCACCACGAGCCGCACACCCACTCCCGCGGTCGCGCAGACGACGCGAGCCTGCGTCGAACCACGTTCCCGACGTCGAACCAGCCGCCCGCCCTGGTTCGATGTCGGAAACCTGGTTCGACACCTACGACCGCCGGACACGCCCGCGCCCCGCGGCACCCGCACCCCGCGGCACCCGCACCCCGCCGCGCCGCCTACCCTTGACGGGTGGCTCATCTCCTCGGCGCCGAGAACGTGCATCTCGAGTTCCCCACCCGTGTCGTCTTCGACAGCGTCACCCTCGGCCTCGACGAGGGCGACCGCATCGGCGTCGTCGGCCGCAACGGTGACGGCAAGTCGACCCTGCTCGCCCTGCTCGCGCAGCGCCTCGAGCCGGACGCCGGCCGCGTCACCCATCGGCGGGGCCTGACCGTCGGGTACCTCGACCAGCGCGACGTCCTGCCTGCGGGGGCGACCGTCGGCAGCATCGTCGTCGGCGAGCTCGAGGAACACGAGTGGGCCGGGGACCCGAAGATCCGCGACATCATCGGCGGCCTCGTGTCCGACATCCCGTGGGAGGCCACGGTGGACGACCTGTCCGGTGGGCAGCGGCGACGGATCGCGCTCGCGAAGCTGCTCGTGGGTGACTGGGACGTGCTGTTCCTCGACGAGCCGACGAACCACCTCGACGTCGAGGGCATCCAGTGGCTCGCCGACCACATCAACCGCCGGTGGTCGTCGAACCAGGGCGGCATGGTCGTCGTGACGCACGACCGGTGGTTCCTCGACGCGGTGTCGACCGACACGTGGGAGGTCCACGACGGTGTCGTCGAGCCGTTCGAGGGCGGCTACGCGGCGTACATCCTGCAGCGCGTCGAGCGTGACCGGCAGGCAGCCGCGAGCGAGCAGCGGCGGCAGAACCTGGCCCGCAAGGAGCTCGCCTGGCTCCGCCGCGGTGCCCCCGCGCGGACCAGCAAGCCGAAGTTCCGCATCGACGCGGCGAACGCCCTGATCGACGACGTGCCGCCGATCCGCGACACCGTCGGCCTGTCGCAGATGGCGACCGCCCGGCTGGGCAAGGACGTCGTCGACCTGCTCGACATCGGTGTCTCGTTCGGCGACGACGTGATCCTGCGTGACGTCGAGTGGCGGATCGCACCGGGGGAGCGGACCGGCATCCTCGGACCGAACGGTGCGGGCAAGTCCACGCTCCTCAACCTGGTGTCCGGCAAGCTGCAGCCGACCACCGGCCGCGTGAAGACCGGCAAGACCGTGCAGGTCGCGGTGCTCGACCAGCAGCTCGCCGACCTGCAGCAGTTCGCGGACGACCGTGTCCGCGAGGTCGTCGCCCGCAAGAAGACGAGTTACATCGCAGACGGCAAGGAGATGACGCCGTCGCAGCTGCTCGAGCGGCTCGGCTTCACCTCGGAGCAGCTGTCCACGCCGGTCAAGGACCTCTCCGGCGGGCAGAAGCGCCGCCTGCAGCTCATGCTCATCCTGCTCGACGAGCCGAACGTGCTGATCCTCGACGAGCCCACGAACGACCTCGACACCGACATGCTCGCCGCGATGGAGGACCTGCTCGACACCTGGCCGGGCACCCTGCTCGTCGTGTCGCACGACCGGTACCTGCTCGAGCGGGTCACCGACCAGCAGTACGCGGTCCTCGGCGGGCACCTCCGGCACCTGCCCGGCGGCGTCGACGAGTACATGCGGCTGCGCGCGTCCGGTTCCGTCCCGCAGACGGCTGCTGCGGCCGCCGCCGCCTCGGCCGGGAGGCCCGACACGGCTCCGGCAGGCGGCTCCGGCGGTGCCGCGGCCGGGTCCAGCGCCCCTGCCGCACCCGGTCTGTCGGGTGCGGACCGTCGCACCGCGGAGAAGGAGATGTCGGCCCTCGACCGGAAGATCGCGAAGGCGGGGCAGGACCGGCAGAAGCTGCTCGACGCGTTCGCCGCGCACGACCAGTCCGACTACGCGGGGCTCGGGGCGCTGCAGACGAAGCTCGGCGGGCTCGACGCCGAGGTCGAGCAGCTCGAGGAGCGCTGGCTCGAGGTGGCCGAGCAGCTCGGGGTGTAGCGGGGGCCGCGGGCTCGGGGACGCTACTCGATCGACTCCGGGTCGATGCTGTCCTGCTCGGGGACCGCTCCGGCCGGGTCACCGCCACCGGGGTTCGCCACGACCTCCCAGAGGTGGCCGTCCGGGTCCTGGAAGAAGCCGGACCACATGCCCCACGGGCGCGTGTACGGCGCCGCGAGCATCGTCGCTCCAGCGGCTGCCGCACGGTCGAGGAACGCCTGTGCGGCCTCATGCGACGGCTCGAAGTGCCCGATGGTGGTGCTCGGAGCCTCGGCGAGTGCGACGCCGGAGTCCTTCCGCATGTCCTCGCGCCCGTAGACGCTGACGATCAACCCGTCGTCGAGGGTGAACATCGCGGTGGTGCCGCCGGCCTCCGTGTCGCTCGACGGGTACTCGGTCCCGATGACGCCGCTGCCGTCGATGCCGAGCAGTGCGCGGTAGAAGGCTGCCGATCGTCCGACGTCGGCCACGGCGAGGGTGATGGCGTGCATGCCGGGCAGGCTACGCCCCGGCCGATCCACTCGACCGGGCCGACCTCGTCGAGCCAGCTGACCCCGTCGAGCCGTTCGGTCGTCAGTCGCCGAGCCCGAGGATGAGTCGTCGGAGCAGCCCGGACAGCCGCGCCTGCTCGTCCTCGGACACCCCGGACAGGATCGCGCGCTCGGCCTGGAGCAGGTCCGCGATCGCGGCGTCCACGGCCGCGCGACCGCTCGCCGTGAGGGACACGAGGATGCCCCGACCGTCCCGCGGGTCCGTCCGCCGGTTCACGAGCCCTCGTGCCGCGAGCCGGTCGACCCGGTTCGTCATCGTCCCGCTCGACACCAGGGTCTGCTGCAGCAGCGCCTTTGGGCTGAGCTCGTACGGTTCGCCTGCACGCCGCAGCGCCGACAGCACGTCGAACTCCCACGGCTCGACGTCGCTCGCGTCGAACGCGGCCCGTCGTGCGCGGTCGAGGTGCCGGGCGAGACGGTCGACGCGGGACAGGACCTCGAGCGGCCCGAAGTCCAGGTCGCCCCGCTCCCGACCCCACGCCGCGACGATCCGGTCGACCTCGTCCTGCTGCGGCATCCCTCCATCTTGGCCGAACCGGTCGCGCGCGGCCAGCGCCCGGGCCGTGGGAGGATGGACGGGCACCGGATGGGCTCCACCCCGTCCGGTGTGTTCCGCCTTGGTGTAACGGCAGCACGACGGCCTTTGGTGCCGTTAGGTCCGGGTTCGAATCCTGGAGGCGGAGCGCTCGCCGGGCTCGTTCAGCGACCCGCCGTCTGCCGCGGCTCGACTGGTGGGACTACGTCGTCGCCACGACTACAGCCATGGCCGCAATCGCCAGCGTCATCATCGCCGTCTCTGCGGTCCGTATGGCGAGGAACGCCGAGGACGGTTGCTCTTACTCGATGAACCGACTTGTCATTCGAAGTTGACAACTTTGTCCGGCTCGGCCCAAAGCGAAGCTACCGCGTCTCTCAACTCGCCCGGCTGCATTCGCTCCAACCCCTCGGGAGTAGCGATTACCACCCCGATGGACCGCTTCAACGCGGAGTTCAGCTCTGAAATATGGCGCTGAACGCGATATGCGTTCGCCGCGAAGCCCTCACCCTTGACCACCAACACGAGAACACCAGACGCCTTCGCCCCGCGTGGCCTGCCTCTCATCCCGGTGAATACCGTGCCAGCCGACAAGTCCTGCGTAGTGATTGCAAGCCGCATGAGAAAGTCGCTGAGCCTATCGGACATGATTTGAGCACCAAACCACTTGACCTCGACACCTAGTTGCGCGCGCGACTTGTCTTTTGGATCAAGAAGGATATCTAACACCCGTCCGCGCGCGGTGCCCGAGGCAATCTTTATCTCGCGCTCAACCGCGAAGGGTCCCTCAAATGCGGTCTCAAACAGCCCGGCCACCTGATTCTCGGTATATCGAATTTGCTCGATCACTCGCCGAGATCGCTCAACAGAGCTTTCCCTTACTTCTTCGGCTTCCACTGAATCAGCAGGTTGAGACGTTCCCGCCTTGTGAGAGTCCTCAGAAACATTACTGGCGTCCGGCGCACCGCCCGAAGGGCCACTTCCAGCGGTCCCGTCGGTTTGCGCCGCCGTCAGTGCGTCGGTCGCTGCTGCGAAAGACGCCTCTCCCGCGGGAGGCGCAGGGCCAACCTCAGTCGCTTCATCCTCGAGCTTCTTGTCAATCTCGTCTCGAGTCATTTGCTCGAACTCAACTTTATTCTTCTGGAGAGCTATCCGCTCACTCGCGTCGGAGCGCGTCTGGGATGGCGCCCACTTCACCAGAGCCCAACCGAGCAGGCAGAGGCCAAGAACTGCAAGAATGAGGAAAATCGGCAAGGGTAAATGCTTCTGTGCCCACACTACAAGTTCTTGCCTGCGCTCGATAGCATCGGCTGTGGACTTAGGAAGGCCATCAATAGAGTGCTCCGAGATTAGGAGCACACTGGTCGACTGAAGAAGAATCCATGGTAGGACTACTGCCGCAACGAGCAACGCCACACCCATTGACGCCACAAACTTGTACAGTGTCCCAAACTCGACCTGCGGTAATCGTCCCCCTAGAGTTGATTTATGAATAACGCCCGATATGAGGTGTTGCGACTACCGCATAAACGTGAGGCGACCCGATGCTATCAGGTCAAAGGCGTTCAGGAACGAGTTTTGCTTATACGGATTCGACGCTGCTGATTGTGTGGACGAGCACGTCATCGCCACTGTTCCGGCGGAGGCTATGTGCCAAGCTTGTCGGGGATCCGGAGCGCCCAAGAGGTCATAAGCACCGCGCCGATGATGTATCTGATGTCAGACTGAGCGCCGGGTGTTCGAGCAGAGGCAAGGGCCCGGTACCTTGACTGCGGCAGGCGGTTGGCGCGCCGCTCCGTACATTGACGCGGTGGAACAGCAGCATCTTCAGCGCATCGTCGACGCCATCGGTCACCGCGACTGGTGGGACTACGCGACGGGCGTGACGGCAGCCCTTGCAGCGGTCGCGAGCGTCGCTGTGGTCATCGTTGCCGTTCGCATCGCGAGGAACGCCGAAGCCGGGCGCATGGCGGCCGAGCGCGAGCTGCAGCAGGAGCGAGCCGAGGGCCGGCTTCGTGACGCGATCCGCAAGCTCATCGAGTCACTGCACGACCAGGTGCGGCGAACCAACGCCTGGGCGGCGCGTCCGATCGAGGGCGGCCTGGGCGAGGGCACCTCAAACAGGGTCTTTGAGGAAGAGGCGTTGCGTCTCGATTCTCCCCTCGACCGGGCGAGCGTCGAGCTCCATGAGTCAGCGCAGCGGCCTCGTTACGAGGCTCTCCGCGGAGCGCTCGACACCGTCATGCTCGCCGGAACACCGCGGAGCCAGGAGGCGCTGCAGCAGCTGCAGACGCTCGTGTTCGACGTGGTCGTCGCACCCCAGTGGCACGTGGCAGCGCAGTTCCTCTCGGACATCAGCAGCGCTCTCGCTCGGTGGAGCGGTCGCGACAAGGACGTCGACGCTTTCGTGGCGGCGCTCGATCAGATCCGGCTGCAGCACCGGGACCAGTTCCGCCTTGCTCAGGCACTGCGCGGAACCTGACACATCGCAATCCGCCGGCGGCTGTCTGTCGCTCATGGGACGATCGACGGATGGCAGCGTTCGGCAACCCGTTCGATGACAGCGTGTTCCAGGACGACACGCGGTGGTCGTCGTTCCTGGATGCGTCCACCTCCGTCGCGAGCATCGCCGACCGCATGACGCGGGCCCAGCAGGACCTGCTCAACAGCTCGAGCATCACAGAGACCGTGGCTCGCATTAACGAGCGTAACGCGGACCAGTTTGCGCGCCTGGCTCGGTCGGTCGAGGAAAGCGAACTCCTCGCTGGCTACAAGCGGGACATGGACCGGCTGGCCGACTTCGCGCTCCAACGTCCCCTGATCTCCGAGACCAAGATCAACGCGCTCCTCGCGAACCTCGACAAGACAAACCTCTTCGCCGTCGAGGCGGCGAAGCGTTCCCTCACGCCGTCCATCGAGAAGATGCTGGGCGACTCGTCGCAGTTGTCAGCATTCGCTCGCGAGTTCGCCGCGCGCCAGCCCGACCTCTCAGCGACGTTCGCGGCCGCGGCGTTCCGCCGACAGACCGGCACCGAGGCCGACGCGCTGGGCGACCTCTGGCAACCGGTATCGCGACACGATGGAGTCGTGTCCGCCCTCGACGAAGTCACGTCCGCCATCGTCGGCCGCGGCCCATTCGGCGTGAACTTCGACGCCGTGGGCGCTGGCGCCGAGCACCTCGTCGTCGAGATCAGTGACCTCGACCGCGAGGAGCGGGCTGAGATCGCGGCCGCCGCAGAGGTCGCTGGCGATGCCACGCACACGGCAAACCCGGGTACTCGTGACCAGCTGTCGGTGATCGGGCTCGATCGGTTCGCCCAGCGCTACAGCACCGACGTCGCGATCATCCTGGCATTCACCGTAGGGCTCACGTACTCCGTGTTGCAGTTTGGTTCGGGGAACGGCGACCCGGGGACGTTCTTCTCGGCCGCCGAGTACGGGGCCGTCACCTACGGTGTCGTGAAGAAGCGCCTTGGACGCTGACCACTCACCTCACCCCCGTGCGCGTGCACGAGCTCGTCCTCGGCCCAGACGCCGCGCTCGACGAGGATCTGGTGCCAGCAGCGCAACACGAGCGCGGCGTCGTCGAGCACCGGGTACGGCTCGAGCGGCGCGGTGGACAGCATCCACTGCGACACCGTGTAACTGCCCGGGCCCGCTTCGACGAGTCCGAGCCGTCCGAAGTCGGAGTGCGCTCGCTCAGCACTGATCCAGGCGTCGTAGAGCGCGACACCATCGCGGACGTGCAGCAGATCGAGGTGGGTCCCCCGCGCATCGGTGATCGTCTCCGACCATGTCATCAGCACCGCTGGCAACGAACGTTGCTCAGCTACGCTGCTAGAGACCGGCGTCGTGTGGGAGCAGGGGAACAATCGTGGCGAAGACCAAGGGGCGTCGAGTCGGGAACCCAGCGGCGCGAGCACAGGCGACGGAAGAGCCGATCGTCCGAGAAGCTCGGCGCCACCTTGCGGAGCTCGACGCCAAGCCGAGATCCTACGAGCTCACTTACTATGCCCTCGAGCCCAGCGACTTGAGCGACGATCTCGACGTTCCGATTGATGGCAACCTGCACGCACACGACGGCATGTACGGGCGGACGCTGCACCTCGACGAGTCCCGGCGTCGTGCAACGATCGCCGAAGCGTCGCAGGGGTTCACGAACCCGATCCTCGGCGTGCTTCGGAACTTCGAGGACGTCGATGCGCCGGTCGATCACGCGACCGTCGTGCTTGGTGCCGACCTGCAGTCCGGGATGCTGCTGAACCCGCTACGCGTCATCCAGATCGAGCACCACATCGAGGCGCTGCACTTCGCCGCGCTGATCGGCATGAGCACCCGCGACGGCGAGTGGGCACCGGACGACGAAGGCGAGATCGCCGAGATCGCGACCGACTGGCAGCTGCGCGTCGAGGCCGAGTCCGTCATCGTAGCCGGCCGCATCATGGCGCGACGCGGTCAATGAGCTGGCATCTGGCACACGATCCGCGCATCAGATGAGCAATCTGAGAGCCGTTCGTTGTAGCCAATAATATGGACCATGTCAGTTCACGCCACGCGGCACGAGGGGGACCACCTAGCCGGCCGCGACCTGCGGGACGACGATCCGCTTGATGGTCCAGGGTCTGCACCAGACACGAGACATTGCCGTCACACGCAACCGCTCGCCTGGTCTGATCCGTCTGTAGCGTCGGCGGCGTGAGCAAATCCCGTCAGCACAGGCCGGCACCCCAGCCCGTAAAGCACCGTCGACCAGCCAGGCTTCTTCGTGTATCGGCCGTGCTGTTCTTGCTCGCGTGGCTCGCGATGTGGCTGCCAGTCATCGTTACGGGCAGCGGCGCCTCATTGTTCCTCTGGCCAGTTTTGGGTCTCGTCGCCGTTACCGCTTGGGCGATCGATCTTGCGGCCGTCGTTATGGGGATAGCGGAGTGGCGTCGGACCCGAGATCGTGACCTGCGCTGGACCATCCTTGGGGCGCTCGCGCTCCTCATACTCGGTCCTCCGCTCTTCGCCTTCGGCCCGGTTGTGTCGCCTATCGGATAGCAGCCAGCAGCGCCCAGATTCTGCGCTACTCTTCAGCTGAATTTGAGGGGATTTTAAGATGAAGCAGACGTTTGGGCGCCTAGGTCGCACCAAGCACAAGCGACGGCAAGCTATCGTCGCCACCGTTGCTACCGGCCTGATGGTCGCTGGCATCACTGTTGCCGTCCAGCCGCAGGCCGCTCAGGCGGCGACAACAACGCAGCTCGTCACGGGCGCGAATCGCGCGGCGCTGGCCGACAACATCGCCGCTCTTGACTTTGCGAGCGGCTCAAGCAAGGCCGTGATCGTTCAGGGTACGGACGCGCTGACGTCCAACGGAGCGACTCTCGCGAGTCGCCTCGGCGCGCCGGTCCTCGTCGCCTCCAGCGGCACGAGCGCGAGCTCGTTGCAAACACGGCTTAAGGCTCTGAAGGTGACAGACGTCACTCTTGTGAGCAGGGCGTCGACCTACTTCACCAGCTCGTTTGAGAGTGAGCTGAAGACTGCTGGCGCATCTGTGAGTACCCGCGTTTCTGGGGCTTCGGACTTCGCTCTCACCGTTGCTGCCGCGCAAGTTGGGCCATCTCCCAGTGAGGTCGTCCTTGCCGACCGAGACGACGCGTTTGCGACCTCCCTGGCAACAGCCTATGCCGGTAGCCGAGCGCTCCCGCTGATCTCCTATCAAATCGAGGTGAACGGCGATGCGCTCAAGACCTATCTCACCTCTCTGCCGTCCACCGTGGGGCTCACGGTCATTGGAGACCCTGCCGCAGCACCCACTGCTTACATGAACGAGGAACAGATTGCCTCGTATCACCAGGAAGACTCTACCGACCCGCTGCGGGCTGCGGTTTGGTCGGTCGCACAGTCTCAAGCAGCAGGCCGGAACACGGCGAACATCACGGTTGCACCAAACGATTCACGTGAGTCCATTTCGCTCGCGGCTTTGCATGCGAATCGCACTGGTGGAATTGCACTGCCTGCCGGCGCAACGGGGGCCCTCACCACAAACAGCAGGGCGAACGATGTCCTTGGCTTCTGGCGAACTGGGGCGAAGAAGGTCTCGCTCGTCGGCATGAACGTGTCTTCCACCGACATGACTAACGTAGCTAAGCCGACCACCACGGCCGCAAACGGCCATGTTGCCTTCCGAGCCACTGCCCTCACCCGCACTTCCGCGGGAGGATTCCAGCTCACCGTAGCTGCGGTCTCGGGAGCGACCAGCTATGAGGCCGTTGACCTGAGTGGTGCCACCTTGGCGTCCTCATCGACTACCACACTGTCATTCGCGGACAATATCCCCGCTGTCAGGATCGCTGCAAAGAAAAGCGGCACCGAACTAGCGGCATTTGAGTTCCGATCCAATAGCTACGGTAGTGACGATGTCCGTGCCTCCGTGGCGCTCGGTTCGATGACAAGCGGTAAGGCCACACTGGTCATGCTTGGTTCGGCGAACGTCCCGCGTTTGATCACGAGACTGTCAATTGATCCCTACTCGCAGTACGCGGAGCCCACTCCGGAAAAGCCGGTCGCGATCACCTGCGCGGCGACTTGGACGGACAGCAATCTTGATTCGACCAAACAGTACGAATACGCGGTGAGCGAGCTCACCAATGTGACCTCGACGGCCTGCAGCAGCACCCTTGCGGGCGCTCCGGCGTCTGCCGTGGCTCTCAACGCCGCGCGCCTGGTCCTTCCAGCGGTCACGTTCCCCACGAACATGGCTGCTCGCAGTGCAACGACGACTGCTGGCGCGTCGCCCGCTCGCCCCGAGGGGGCCGCAGCCCGGACTGTCATCGACTCGCTGATGATGGGCACTAGTAGCGCTTCCGCGCGTTCGATGTCGACGCAGTCGCTCGCTGACTCGGCACCTGACGTTCTTGTGCGGTGGAATGCCTATATCCCAGAATCGCTTCTGTACTTCCCCGGCTTCACCGGCGACTTCTCGAAGCCTTTCTTCGGTATCCATGGAGACGGCCGCGGATCAGATCCCAATGCAACGGGCCGATTCCAGCAGACCATCCGAGCCGGCTTCGGCAGCGACCATTATGTCCGTTATGACGATGAGAAGATGGGTGAGTCGATCGGATATAAGTGCACGTTCCGTGCAACGAACTGCACCGAGATCGCCCGCAGGACGGCTCCGTACAGCGAACTGAACGGCCGTGGCGAACTCAGCACGCCCTACTTCAACGCCGCGACCCTTCGTGCTTCCGCGACCATTCCTATCGTTCCAGGGGCCCCTGCCATCGACACGGATGTTGAGGTGTGGCTTGGCTTCGGTGGTTCCCGCATCTTCGGGTACCACGACAACATGCCCAAGCACGAAGCCTTCTTCGGCGTAGTTCAGTCGGAATGGTACAAGGTGTACTCGTCTCCGTATGTCAACTACGGTCAGCTCCCGTGCCTCTTCAGCACCCCCAGCACTGGCGTAGCCAGCGGCCCACTGTGCGGAGTTTATTTCAACGCGCAGATCTAGGCTGAGTCAGATCGAATGCAGATAGCGAAGCTGCACCCTACCCGCTACGAGGATGGGGTGCAGCTTCGTGCTCTACACTGCAGTAAGCGTCGCACCTGCAGTTCGCCTGCCGTCGGTCAGCAGGCCGATCACTATCCGGAAAGAGTTCTCATGTCCGACGGTTTCCGATCTGGCAAGATTAGCGTTATAGCTATTTGCATGCTGTTCTCTACGACAGCGTGCGCAGGGATAGGGGGCGGCCCCGCTCTCGAGCTGGGTCAAGGAGAATCCACACTCCGGGCATGCCCGGAAAACGAGCCGCTCAATGTAGAGACGCTGAAAACCTCGGACATGCCATCCTGCGAGCCCGTAAATCGGGAGTTGGTATTCCCGGACAATGAACGAGTACCGCTCGGCGGTGAGGATACGGCTGGCGGTGGGGTAGCAGGCACTGATTCTGACTACTGGTATGCGTATCAGTACGTCGGCAACTGGGGATTGGTAGCTGCCCGTGCACGGACTGACTGTTCGAGCATCGAAGAGTGGGGCAACCCCGAAGCCCTCCGGCGGGTGCATGAGGCGTTCGGAAAGCGATGGGCTTGCCCCTGACGTAGATTGCTCGCTCCCCTTGGCGCCATCCCGAAAAGACTCACGGCTCACACATCGTGAGGCGAGAGAGGCCGCTGCCGACTCCGAGCAGGCCGCTCAGGACCTACGGCGGCGGGATCAGCCGGACTGCGCTCTTCCGCGGCGGCGTGGCCGTCGGCAGGATACGGATGCCGGCCGCATGGGCGGCATCGACACCGTTGAGGGACGCGTCCGGTTCGACGCCGAGCGATGGAGCGGCGCCGGCTTGCCCGAACAGCGCCCAGGACGTCGCGCCGGGGTTGAAGCGGGAGCTGTAGCGGAGCCCATCGAAGACGTCTTTGAGGCGTTCCGCCCAGGCCCGCGTCACCGAGTAGTCGCCCATCGTCGTCAGCTCGGACGTGATCCCGTAGGTCGCCGCGCCCTTGCCGCTGATGTGCGCGTACGTCGCATCAGACGGCGGGTTGATGCGTGAGACCTTCAGCTTCGCAACGTCTTCCTCCGCAAGCTCGTTGCGCCGGATGCGCTGGCCAAAGAACTCGCGCACCGCCGTCTCGATCTCGTCGGCGAAGTAGCAGGTGCCGTTCGGATCGGCGAGATTGAAGCGCGAGTGGTCATGGGAGGCGAAGTACCACGGGCCGAACTCGGCCAGGTGCGCCCGGAACGCCGCGTCCGATGGATGGCCACCGTCCGGGAACCCGTCGAGGTCGAGATCTTCGACGGGCGGCTGCTGCGCGACGTCGTTGCGTGAGATGTTGTCATTCATCCGAGCCGGAACGCTCCCGCCTGCTGCGCGAGGCGCACGACCTCATCGCCACGGCGGCGTCGCAGTGCTTGCGCCGGCGTGAGCCCATCGAGCTCGTCGACGGGGGCGTTCAGCCACACCGCGTCGCCCCACAGGGCCTCCCGGCCCGGGTCGAGCGCTGCGAGCACTTCGCGGAGCCGAGGCAGGAGCGACCCATTGGCGTCGAACTGGAACGATGGGTAGAGCCGTTGGTTGTCGCCCGACATGACACAGAGGACATCCCCCGCCCTCGCCTGCGCGTCGAGCGTCTGGCGGCTCATCTTGAACCACGCCCGGAGCCCGGCGGTGTCGTAGAACGGTCCGACGCGTTCATCGAGGACGTTCGCTCCGGGGATGCTAGCGAGCATCCGGTCGACGACTGCCTCCATTGACCCGTTCGCCCGCTCCACCTCGAGCAGGTCCATGACGCCAACGCGCTGGAACAGTGCTGCCAGGAGCCGCGACGCGGGATCCTGCGTCGGTGCGAGAACGATGGGCACCTCTTGGCGGGTCACGCGCCAAGCGCGCCAGGCGTCCGCCGTCTGATCCAGAGCGGAGGCAGGACGCGACGCCCCAGCGCTCGGAAGGAACCGGCCAGAGGTGAGCGACCTCGACACGAACGACGAGGACGGGTTCCGGTTGGTGTAGGAATTCGTCGACCCGTCCTTCGCGCGTACGACGCGCCGGCCGGCGATTTTTTTGCTCCTGCTAGCCACTGACCCTCCTGTGTATGATTCGTAAATTGATCATACGCTGTAGCGTCAATACGGTAAATCGGCCAACGCGCTGCGTCAGCCATAGGGGCGAAGGGCACTCCTGGTTTGGCACAGCCCACGACGGTTCGCCCTCGTAAAGAGCCGCCGGCCCGCTTGACCAGGTCGCCGGGCCCGCGACGGCGGACGACGACGGCACGCAGGGCGAGCGGGGCGTGCTCCCCGGCGCGTTCGAGCAGGATCCGGGCGAGCATCCGACCGATCCGCCCGAACCCGTACAGCACGACGTCGCGTGGGGCGTCGCGGTGCGGTCCGTCCGCCGTGCCCCGGTGCAGGAAGAACTCGTCGGTGAGGAACTCGCGCAGGGTGCTGCCGAGGCGGTCACGTCGGTGGCGGGACGCGAGGTCGCCGAGGTCCACCGACACCGACGACAGCGCCATCGTGTCGAGCTCGGTCAGGATCGCCAGGCTCGTCGCGACCGGCAGTTCGGTCTCGTCGACCCGGCGGCTCGACCGGTGCGCCTTGACGATCCCGATCGGGGACTGCCCCACCAGGGGACGGCCGTGGACGGACGGCACGACGTCGTCCCGCCGGTACAGCCGTCCGATGAGCGGCACCATCGCCTCGGCGGCAGCGAGCTTCTCGTCCCACACCTGCTGCAGGTGCGCACGCTCGGCAGCGGTGGACACCCCGGTCGTGGTCGGGGCGCCGGACGGCATCAGGCGACCTGCCGGACGTCGGCCGTGGCGTGCAGGGCGGCGCGACGCTCGTCGAGGATCGTGGTGAACACCGGGGGCGTGCGGTCGCCGAACCCGGCGAGGAACTCCTCGGTCAGGTCGCACTCCTCGAGCCACGGCCCGGGGTCGACGGCGAAGAGGGCCTCGAGCTGTGCGGCGGTGACGTCGAGCCCGTGCACGTCCAGGTCGTCCAGGTCGGGGAGCAGGCCGACCGGGCTCTCGACCGCCGGCACGGTGCCCTCGACGCGGCGCGCGATCCACTCGAGCACGCGGGCGTTCTCGCGGAAGCCCGGCCACAGGAAGGCGCCGTCCTCGCCCCGCCGGAACCAGTTGACCTGGAACACCGCCGGTGCCCCGGCGCCGAGGCGCTCGCCGATCCGGAGCCAGTGCGCCCAGTGGTCGGCCATGTCGTAGCCGCAGAACGGCAGCATCGCGAAGGGGTCGCGGCGGAGCTCCCCGACGGTGCCCTCGGCTGCGGCGGTCCGCTCGGACGACACCGTCGCACCCATGAACACGCCCTCGGCCCAGGTCGACGCCTGCGCCACGAGCGGGACGTTCGTCGACCGACGACCGCCGAACACGACGGCGTCGACGGCGACGCTGCGCTCCCACCCGTCGGCGAGCGTCGGGACCCGGTCGAGCGCCACCGTGAACCGGGCGTTCGGGTGCGCGGCCGGAGTGCCGCTCGCCGGTGTCCAGGCGGCGCCGGTCCAGTCGACCAGGTGCGCGGGCGGTTCGGGGGTGAGGCCCTCCCACCAGACGTCGCCGTCGTCCGTGAGCGCGACGTTCGTGAAGATCGTGTCCGCGGCGATCGTCTCGACCGCGACGGGGTTCGTGTCGGGGCCGGTCCCCGGTGCGACGCCGAACAGCCCGGCCTCCGGGTTGATCGCGTGCAGTCGTCCGTCGGCACCCGGGCGGAGCCAGGCGATGTCGTCGCCGATCGTCTCGACGGACCACCCGGGCAGGGCCGGCTGCAGCATCGCGAGGTTGGTCTTGCCGCAGGCCGAGGGGAACGCGGCGGCGATGTGGACGGCCCGGCCCTCGGGCGAGGTGAGCCGGACGAGCAGCATGTGCTCGGCGAGCCACCCCTCGTCACGACCCATCACCGAGGCGATCCGGAGCGCGAAGCACTTCTTGGCGAGCAGGGCGTTGCCGCCGTAGCCCGAGCCGTACGACCAGACCTCGCGGGTCTCCGGGAACTGCACGATGTACTTCGTCGCGTTGCAGGGCCAGGACACGTCCGGCCGCGGGACGCCCTGGTCGTCGCGGAGCGGGTGCCCGACGCTGTGCACGGTCGCGACCCACGGCACGCCGGCGTCGATCGCGCGGAGCACGTCCGCCCCGAGCCGGGTCGTCCTGCCCATGCTGAGGACGACGTAGGCCGAGTCGGTCACCTCGACGCCGAGCTGCGAGATCGGCCCGCCCACCGGTCCCATCGAGAACGGCACGACGTACATCGTGCGGCCGCGCATGCTCCCGGCGAACCGCTCGTCGAGCTCGGCGCGCATCGCGACCGGTTCCCACCAGTGGTTCGTCGGACCGGCGTCCTCGGGCGTGCGGGAGCAGGTGAACGTGCGCCCCTCGACCCGGGCGACGTCGTCCGGGTCCGACCGGGCGAGGTAGCTGTTCGGTCGGCGTTCCGGGTCGAGGGCGATCAGCTTGCCCTCGTCGACGAGCTGCTGCGTCAGGCGGGCGGTCTCGTCGGCCGACCCGTCGCACCAGACGACCTGGTCCGGGCAGGTGAGGGACGCGATCCGGGCGACCCACGCCTCCAGGGCGACGCGGGGCGAACCGGGCACGGTGTGCGGTGCGGGACTCGTGTGGTTGGGGTTCGTGATCATCGTCGATCTCCTCGTGACGGGGGACTACCGGCGGGTGGCGGTCGAGCCCTCGGGCTCGACGATGGTGCGGACGGCCTCGGTCGAGATCCGCTCGTCGGTGGCGGGAGCGGAGCCGGGACCGTCTGCGCGAGCCGACGCGCCGTGGTCGTCGGCGGACATCGTCCGCTCGTCGAACGGCGCCGCACCGGACAGCACCCGCTCGACCTGCTGCTTGTCGATCTGCTTCGTCCACGTCCCGACCAGCACCGTGGCCACGGCGTTCCCGGTGAAGTTCGTCAGCGCGCGGGCCTCGGACATGAACCGGTCGATGCCGACGATCAGGCCGACGCCGTCGACCAGGTCCGGGCGGTGCGCCTGCAGGCCGCCGGCGAGGGTGGCGAGTCCGGCACCGGTCACCCCGGCAGCACCCTTCGAGGCGATGATCATGAAGACCAGGAGCGAGATCTGCTCGGGGATGTTCAGCGGCGTGCCGAGGGCGTTCGCGATGAACAGCGAGGACATCGTCAGGTAGATCGCGGTGCCGTCGAGGTTGAACGAGTACCCGGTCGGCACCGTGACGCCGACGACGGGCTTCGAGACGCCGAGGTGCTCCATCTTCGCGATGAGCCGCGGGAGGCTGACCTCGCTGGAGGACGTCGACACGATGAGCAGGTACTCGCGGCCGAGGTACTTCATGAGCCGGAAGATGTTGACGCCGGTCACGACGCGGAGCAGGACACCGAGGACGCCGACGACGAACACGATGCAGGTGATGTAGAACGCGACCATGAGGGTCCCGAGCGCGACGAGCGCCGCGACGCCGGTGGCACCGACCACCGCTGCGATGGCCCCGAACGCGCCGATCGGGGCGGCCCACATGACCATCGCGAGGATGCGGAACACCAGGGCCTGCAGGTGTCGGATGCCGGTGAGGATCGGCGCACCCTTCTCGCCCATCGCCTGCAGCGCGAAGCCGACGAGCAGCGCGACGAACAGGGTCTGCAGGATGCTGCCGCTCGTCAGGGACGACACGAGCGTCGCGGGGATGATCCCGAGCAGGAACCCGGACGTCGAGGACGCGCTCTCCTCGGTGCCGGCGGGCAGCTCGTACGTCGCCTTCGACATGTCGAGCTGGTCGCCGGGGTGGATGAGGTTGCCGACGACGAGGCCGATCGCCAGGGCGAACGTCGACATCGCGACGAAGTAGCCGAGCGCCAACCCGCCGACCTTGCCGACCGTCGCCGCCTTCGCGATGGAGCCGACGCCGAGCACGATCGTGCAGAAGATGACCGGCGCGATCATCATCTTGATCAGCGCGATGAAGCCGTCGCCGATGGGCTTGAGTCCGACGGCGAAGTCGGGGGCCGTCAGGCCGACCACGATGCCGGCGAGCACGGCCACGATGACCGCGATGTAGAGCCAGTGCGAGCGATCCAGACCGCGTCGCCGTGGGCGGGCGGTGGTCGAGTGCGTCGATGCCATGCGACTTCCTTGTCGTCAGGACCGGGAGCGGCGTCGCTCCGGTCGGTTCGTCCTCGGGGGAACGGACACACCCTCGCGCGGAGCGACCCGCGGCGGCGACTTGTGTTCACAACGTTCACGGGGAGGCTGCGCGGACGGGCCCCCGTGCGCGAGGATGGGTCGTCCCGCAACGGAGCGAGGAGGCAGCTCAGTGGTACCCCGTCGGTGGAGCATCGCCGCGCGACTCTTCGCGCTGCAGCTGCTGTTCGTCGTGGTCGGGGTGGCGGTCGGTGGCGTCTGGAGCTGGACCTCGGCGCGAGCCGACCTCGAGGCGGACGCGGCCGAGAAGTCCACCGCCGTCGCGGTGTCGATCGCGCGGAACCCGTTCGTGGTCCAGCAGGCGACCACCGCGGACCCGTCCGAGCGCCTCGAGCCGTACGCGCTCGACCTGATGCGCCGCACCCACACGGACTTCATCACGATCATGGCGCCCGACCGGACCCGGTGGACGCACCCCGACCGGTCGGAGCTCGGCCGGCCGTTCCGCGGTACGGTCCAGCCGGCGCTCGACGGCCGGACCTTCACCGAGACCTCCACCGGGACGCTCGGCCCCTCGGTGCGGGCCGTCACGCCGATCACCGACGACGACGGCCGGATCGTCGGACTGGTCGCCGCCGGGGTCACCGTGGCGAACATCTCGAGTGCCCTCGTGCCGCGGCTCACGTCGGTCGTCCTGCTCGGCCTGGCGGTGGTCGCGGTGTCCGCGTTGTTCTCGTGGTTGCTCAGCCGGTACCTCGGTCGGGTCACCGCGGGACGGGGCCCGGAGGAGCTCGCGCGGGTCTTCGCGTCCTACGAGGGCGTGCTCCACTCGGTGCACGAGGGGCTCGTGGTCGTCGACCGGTCGGGGGCGGTCGTCCTGCACAACGACCGTGCGGCGGAGCTGCTGCACCTGCCGGCGCCGGCCGAACGCCAGGATCCGGTGCCGCTGGCGGCGCTCGACGTGCCGGACGCCCTCCGGACCCTGCTCGCATCGGGTGACCGTGCCGTGGACGAGACGTACGCCACGAGCGACCGGGTGCTCGTGGTGAACCAGGAGATGGCGTTCCCGCGGGGGGCGACCCGGCCGGTCGGCACCGTCGCGACCATCCGCGACCAGACCGACCTGCTGCACCTGTCCGGCGAGCTCGCCGCCACCAGCACGCTCACCGATGCGCTGCGCTCGCAGACGCACGAGTTCGCCAACCGCCTGCACACCGTCGTCGCGCTGCTGGAGCTCGGTCGGGTCGACGAGGCGATCCGGTTCGCCGCACACGAGATCGACCGGCACAGCGAGGTCGAGCGGCACGGCGAGACCGACCGGCGCAGCGAGACCGACGCGTCCAGCGAGAGCGACCTGTGCGCCGACCCGGCGCACACCGAGCCCGAGGTGCTCGACGCCCTCCTCGCCGCCAAGCGGGCACAGGCGGGCGAGCGCGGCGTCGACCTGGTCGCCGACACGAGCGGACTGCTCGACCCCGTCCCGGCCGCACCCGCCGACGTGGTCACCGTGCTCGGCAACCTCGTGGACAACGCCGTCGACGCCGTCGCCGGCTCCCCGCAGGGCCCGGACCGCGGCCGCGTCGAGGTCGTCGTCGCCGCAGCCGGCGGGACCGTCCGGCTCGTCGTCCGCGACGACGGACCGGGCATCGCCGACGTCGACGCCGTCTACGAGCGCGGGTGGTCGACGAAGCAGTCCGGTCCCGAGGGACGCGGCATCGGCCTCGACCTCGTCCGCGCCACACTGGCCCGCATCGGCGGTGACGTCGCCGTGACCACGGGACCGGACGGCAGCACGTTCACCGTCGAGATCACCACCGGGCGGGTGCCCTCGTGACCGCGCCCATCCGGGTCCTCATCGTCGAGGACGAGCCGCTGACCGCCGAGGCGCACACGGCCTACGTGTCGCGCCTCGAGGGCTTCGCCGTGGTCGGCACCGTGGGGACCGGTCGGGCGATGCTCGCCGCGGTCGCTGCGGAGCGACCGGACCTCGTGCTGCTCGACCTGAACCTGCCGGACGCCCACGGCCTGCAGCTCGTCCGCACGCTGCGAGCCGCCGGTTCCGCCGTCGACGTCGTCGCGGTGACCGCGGCACACGACGTCCAGGCGGTGCGGAACGCGATCGCCCTCGGGGTCGTGCAGTACCTCGTCAAGCCCTTCAGCTTCCGGTCGCTCGCCGACCGGATGACGTCGTACCGCGAGTTCCGGCGCGGGTTCGAGGACCGTCGTGCCCTCACGCAGGCCGACATCGACCAGCGGCTCGGGACGCTCCGTCCGGTCGCGCCCGCCGACCACGAGAAGGGCATCGCCCCGGAGACGCTCGATGTGGTGCGCGACGCGCTGCTGCAGCGGTCCGACGGTGGTTCGGCATCCGAGGTCGCCGAGGCGACCGGGCTGTCGCGGGTCACCGTCCGGCGGTACCTCGAGCACCTGGCCGCCGCCGGGCAGGTCGCCAAGGACGTCCGCCACCGCGGGCAGGGACGGCCGGAGTACGAGTACCGCTGGTTGCGCTGATCGGCGCGCTGCGGGCGTGTGACGTGCGGCGTACCGGACGGGAGGTACGACGCGTGCCGGCGCGGCACGCTGCGGCCGTGCGCGGTGCCCGACGGGAGGCACGGTGCGGGCCGGCACCGCGCCTCCCGTCCGTGGCCGGGTCGCCCCGGCAGCGGGGTCAGCGTGCGCGGGCCGTGCCCACGTCCGCACCTGCTCCGGTCCGGTCCTGCCGGAACCACTGCAGGAGCTCCCGCACCGCGGCGAGGTCCGGTGCCCCGCCGTGGTCGTCGGGCAGGAAGTCGAGGTCGTCGAAGGTGGTGCGGTGACCGGGCACCGCGGCGCGCTGCAGGGTGGTCTCGGCCGCGTAGCCCATCGACCAGTCCGGGAACTGCCGTGCGGGCACCTGTTCCTCGAGCAGCACGGTGACCTGGTCGTGGCGCGGGTCCTCGGCGATGTACGCCATCTTCTCGCGGACCGCCGTGGCGGGCCCCTCGAGCAGCTGCAGGAACCGGTGGTCGCGGAACAGCAGCAGGCCGGTCACGCCGGCGCGGGCGTTCGCGCTGCGGGCGTGCGCCAGCAGGTCGTCGAGGTCGTCGAGTCCGAAGCCGACGACCGCGCGGCTGGCGTAGACGAGCGACAGCAGCGCGCCGTCACCCGGGGTCTGCGTCGGTTCCGATGAGGGCTGCACGGGTCCACTCAACCCGCGCGAGCCGAGAGCCGACCCGGTGACCGGGCGGTGACGTCCCCCGGTTCCCTGTGACCGACGTCGTGCCGCTCTCTACGGTGGAGCGATGCGAGAAGAGCTCGAGGCGGTCCTGCAGGCACACCGCGTCACGCCACTGCCCGACGGCGTGGACCGTGCCAGTGCCTGCGACCCGGAGCTGCCGAGCGCGGAGATCGTCGGGTGGGCGACCCTCGTCGTGGCCGGGGTGCCGCTGTCGGCGTCCGAGCAGGACCGGCTCGCGGACACCGCCGCAAACGCGTTCGCCCTGATCGCGGTGCTCCCCGTGGGCGCCCGACCGTACTTCGCCCGGCTCGGGCTGATCGCGACCCTGGCGTCGGCGCTCGCCGTGGGAGCGCCCGCTCCGCGCTAGTCCCTCGCCGCGCCCGCGTCCGCCGAGTGCGTGACTAGGCTCAGCACGTGCGGTCCGCGGGTGGTTCCCGGAAGGGCCGTCGGGCCGGACGGGCAGAGAGCAGGAGACCACGTGGCGCGAGCGACGAGCATCCGCGACGTGGCGGCCGAGGCCGGGGTGTCGATCACGACGGTGTCGCATGCGCTGAGCGGCAAGGGCACCGTGAGTGCCCGGACGCGCCTCCGGGTCGAGGAAGCGGTCGAACGGCTCGGGTACGCGCCGAACCCGATCGCCCGTGCCATGCGGACCGACCGACGGGCGGTCCTGGGGTTCGTGTCCGAGGAGATCGCGTCGACCCCGTACGCGGGCAAGATCATCGTCGGGGCGCAGGCCGAGGCGGCCGCGCACGACCACGTCCTGATGATCGTCGACATCGCAGCCGGGGAGTTCGACGACCCGCGCATCGACGCCCTGATCCAGCGGCGGGTCGACGCGGTGGTGTTCGCCTCGGCGTCGAACCGGGTCATCCGGCTGCCGCGGTCGCTCGACCCGGCCCGGACGGTGCTGCTCGACGCGTTCGACCCCGCTGCTCCGGTGCCGTCGGTGGTGCCCGACGAGCAGGACATCGCCGCGACGGCGGTCCGCGCGTTGCTCGCGGCGGGGCACCGGCGCATCGCGCACCTGACGGTCGAGGGCGCCGGTCCCGCCGTGACCGGCCGGGTCGAGGGGTACGAGCGGACCCTGGTGGAGGCCGGCGGCACCCCCGTGGTGGTCCGCGCGGTCGGCGAGGTCGCGGATGCCGCAGCGGGCTTCCGGGCGGCGACGGAGCTGTTCGGACCGGTACCGGAGGCAGCCGGCGACCGCGCCGCCGAGCGCCCGACCGCGGTGTTCGCCTTCAACGACCAGATGGCGATGGGGGTCTACCAGGTCGCGGAGGAGCGGGGCATGCGGATCGGCCGTGACCTGTCGGTCGTCGGCATCGACGACCTGCAGCTCGTGGCCGCCGCCCTGCGTCCGGGCCTGACGACCGTCGCGCTCCCGCACGAGCAGATGGGTCGTGCGGCGGTCCGCCGTGCGCTCGAGCAGACGGGAGCGCTGACCGCACCGCCGACGCCGCGTGCCGGGGTCGAGCGGCTCCGCGGAGAGCTCGTCGTCCGCGACTCGATCGGACCGGTAACCGTTACTCGTTCGTGACCCGCGCCCGTGGCGAGCGGTCGGCCCCTGTGTGATGCTCTTCCTCAACACAAAACGATTTGGGTTTGTGCGAGTGAAAGGTCGAAGTAATGAGGCTTCGTAAGGGCATCGCCGTCGCCGCCGCGCTCGCGGTCGGGACCGGCTTGACGCTGACCGGCTGCAGCGCCGGAGGATCCGCATCGTCCGACGGCACGGTCACGATCTCCGGTGGCTTCACCGGTGCGCAGGCCACGGCGTTCCAGAAGGACCTGGACACGTGGGCCGAGGGCCAGGGCATCACGGTCAAGTACTCGGGCAGCGACAGCTTCCAGACGTCGATCGTCACGCAGGTGAAGGGCGGCCAGGCCCCCGACGTCGCGATCTTCCCCCAGCCCGGCGTGCTCAAGTCGCTCATCAGCCAGGGCATCCAGCCGCTCGACGACCTCGTGGACGTCAAGAGCGTCACCGCGGACGAGGCGAACGGCCTCGCCGACATCGCGAAGGTCAACGGCAAGACGTACGGCCTGCCCTACAACATCAACGTGAAGTCGCTCGTCTGGTACGACCCGGCCGCGTTCGAGGCCAAGGGGTACGAGGTCCCGAAGACCGACGCCGAGCTCACCGCGCTGCAGGAGAAGATCATCAAGGACGGCTCCGGCTACCCGTGGTGCGTCGGCATCGCGTCGCAGGGCTCGAACGGCTGGCCGATGACGGACTGGCTCGAGGAGTACGTGCTCCGCTACGGCGGCCTCGAGAAGTACGACGACTGGATCACCCACGAGGTGAAGTTCGACTCGCCCCTGGTCAAGCAGGCCGCGGGCAAGGTCGAGTCGATGATCTTCGCCGACGGCGCGGTCAACGGCGGCGGCAAGGCCATGGCGTCCACCGACTTCGGCGCGGCGGGCAACAACCTGTTCGTCGACGGCGGCAAGTCGGCGGGGCAGTGCTACATGATGCGCCAGGGCACCTTCATCACCGGCAACTTCCCGGCCGCGATCCAGGAGCAGATCGCGAAGGGCGACACGACGAACGTGAACGCCTTCCCGCTCCCGACGCCGGAGGGTGCCGCGACCTCCGGCACGCTCGGCGGTGGTGACCTGGTCGCCGCGTTCAAGACGGACGACGACACGAAGAAGGTCGTCGACTACCTGGTCGGCAAGGAGTTCGGCACGAACGGCTACGCCAAGAACTGGTCGGCCGCGCTCTCGCCGCACAACGACTTCCCGGCGTCCGAGTACACCAGCCCGTTCCAGAAGGTCGCGCAGCAGGCCGTGAAGGACTCGAAGGTGTTCGGCTTCGACGCCTCCGACCAGATGCCCGGAGCCGTCGGTGCCGGTACCGAGTGGACGAACCTGACGGCCTGGACCGCGGGTCAGCAGTCACTCGACCAGACGCTCAAGGCCATCGACGACTCCTGGCCGTCCCAGTAACACCCTCCACCTGCGCCGTGGCGGTGCCCGGCGGCACCGCCCCCGGCCGTCGGCGCCTGCACGCCGCGACGACACACCCCGACAACGAAGTGAGGTGACCCCTCGTGCAGCAAGTCCTCAGCGTCCTCGTCTCCGTCATCGGCGGACTGGCCGTCTCGTTCCTGATCTACCTCGGGCTGAACTTCCTGGTCTCGAAGACGCACGGCAAGTGGCACGGTCGGCTGCTGCCCTACGTCTTCATCGGGCCGGTCCTGCTCCTCCTGCTCGTCTTCCTGGTCGTCCCGACGGTGCAGACGGTCATCCAGAGCCTGCAGAAGACGGACCAGTACGGGCTGACGTCCTTCGGCGGCCTCGACAACTACGTCTCGCTCTTCTCGACGCCGTCGTTCCTGTCGACCCTGTTCAACAACCTGCTCTGGATCATCGTCGTCCCGGCGGTGGTGGTCGTGATCGGCCTGCTCGTGGCGACCCTGGCGGACCGACTCGGGCCGAAGCGCGAGAAGACGTTCAAGTCCCTGATCTTCCTGCCGATGTCGGTGAGCTTCATCGCGGCCGCGTCGATGTGGTCGTTCGTGTACGCGTACAACGCACCGGGACAGCCCCAGGTCGGCCTGCTCAACGGCATCTGGACCGCGATCACGCACCAGAACCCGATCCCGTGGCTGCAGAACGACTTCCTGCGCATGAACAGCTTCCTGCTCATGGCGGTCGTGATCTGGCTGAACGCCGGCTACGCGATGGTCCTGCTCTCCGCGGCGATCAAGGCCGTGCCCGAGGAGACGATCGAGGCGGCACGCATCGACGGTGCCAGCGAGCGGCAGGCGTTCTTCCGTGTGATCGCTCCCCAGATCCGCACGACCATCATCGCCGTCGGCATCACGGTCCTCATCACGGTGATGAAGATCTTCGACATCGTCTTCGCGATGACCAACGGGCAGTTCGACACGAACGTGCTCGGCGTCGAGTTCTACTCGCAGTTCTTCGCGTTCAACAACCCCGGGAAGGCGTCCGCCGTGGTCGTCATCCTCATCCTCGCCGTGGTGCCCGTCATCGTGTACCAGGTGCGGACCTACCGCGAACAGGAGGCCCTCCGATGACCGAGATCGTCCCGGTGGCCGGAGCCCCGGAGATCGTCGCGACGAAGCGCGAACGGGTCACGAAGACCAGCGCCGAGCAGCGTCCCCGCGTCCTGCTGAGCATCGTCATGGGCGTCATCGCCGTGCTCTGGATGGTGCCGGCGATCGGCCTGCTCGTCACGAGCTTCCGCACGACGACCGCCGCCCAGAGCACCGGGTGGTGGACCGTCTTCGGGAACCTGTTCGGTACGGAGTGGACCCTCGACAACTACTCGAACGCGCTGACGGGGGCGACCTCGGGGACCGGGCAGAGCCTGGCGGCCGAGTTCCTCAACAGCGTCGCCGTCGCGGTCCCGGCCACGATCCTGCCGCTCATGATCTCCGCGTTCGCGGCCTACGCGTTCACGTTCCTGCAGTTCCGGTTCAAGGAGTTCTACTTCGCGGTCATCGTCGGGCTGCTCGTGGTGCCCGTGCAGATCTCGCTGATCCCGGTCCTGCAGCTGTACAAGACGATCACGCAGGCGACCGGGCTGCAGATCACCGGCACCTTCCCGGCGGCGTGGATCGTGCACTCGGCGTTCGCGCTCCCGCTCTGCATCTACATCCTGCGGAACTACATGTCGACGCTCCCCGTCGCGCTCATCGAGGCCGCCCGCGTCGACGGCGCGTCGCACTTCCAGATCTTCTGGCGGCTCGCGGTCCCGATGTCGGTGCCGGCGCTGGCGTCGTTCGCGATCTTCCAGTTCCTCTGGGTCTGGAACGACTACCTCGTCGCGTACATCTTCATCGGCAACACGAACCCCGTGCTGCAGCAGGGCCTGCTCGGGCTGCTCGGACAGTACGGGTCGGGCTGGAACCTGGTCGCGGCCGGCTCGTTCATCGTGCTGATCGTGCCCCTCGTGGTGTTCCTGTCGCTCCAGCGCTTCTTCGTCCGTGGCCTCACCGCGGGGTCGGTCAAGTGAGCACGGAGACGGCGACGCAGTCCGACGTGCCGGCGACGGAGCGCACCCGGACCGAGCCAGCGGCCGACGGCGCCACGATCCGGCGCCCGCGGCGGCACTTCACGCCCGCCCGCAACTGGATGAACGACCCGAACGGCCTGGTCGTCCACGACGGCCGGTACCACCTCTACTTCCAGCACAACCCGGACGGGATCGACCACGGCACGGTCGGCTGGGGGCACGCGTCGAGCACCGACCTGCTCACGTGGACCGAGCACGAGGTGGCGCTCGAGGCCGACGCGGACGGGCAGGTCTTCTCGGGCTCCGTGGTGTTCGACGCGGAGAACACGAGCGGGCTCGGATCGGCCGAGCAGCCGCCGCTGGTCGCGATCTGGACGCAGGCCGCCGAGACCGAGCAGTCGCAGGCCCTCGCCTCCAGCACCGACGGCGGGTACCGGTGGCGGAAGTACCCGGGGAACCCGGTGCTGCGCCGCGGCTCCGCCGACTTCCGCGACCCGAAGGTGTTCCGGTACGAGGGAACGGACGGCCCCTGCTGGATCATGGTCGCCGTCGAGGCCCAGGACCGCCAGGTGCTCGTGCACCGGTCGACCGACCTGCGCACCTGGACCCTCGTGTCGACCTACGGTCCCGCCGGTCCGGTCGGTGGCGTCTGGGAGTGCCCGGACCTCTTCCCCCTGACCGTCGACGGCGACCCCGACCGCGTGGTCTGGGTGCTGCTGGTCAGCCTCAACCCCGGCGGGGTCGCGGGCGGATCCGGTACGCACGTCGTGCTCGGGCAGTTCGACGGGGAGCGGTTCGTCCCGGACGAGCCGCTCCCCGCCGAGACCCGGTCGCCGGACGGGTCCTGGCGGCAGCAGTCCACCGAGGAGCTCGCGACGTACCGCTGGCTCGACCACGGTCCCGACTCGTACGCCGGCGTGACCTTCTCCGGTACGGGCCTCCGAGACCGGACGCTCGTCGCGTGGATGGACAACTGGGACTACGCGAAGGACCTGCCGACCACGCCGTGGCGCGGCGCGATGACCGCTGCTCGGGCCCTCGGTCTGACCGAGCGGGACGGACGCCTCGAGCTGGTGCAGCGGATCGTCGGCCCGACCGGTGCCGTGGACACGGTGCTCCGTCACGACGACGACGCGGCGAGCACCCACGAGCTCCCGGGACTCGTCCGCGTCGAGGTCGTGATCACGCTGCGCGGACCCGACGGTGTGGTCCGGTTGGAGCTCGACGACGCCGACGGCCGACGTCGGCTCGGCCTGCGCTACGACGCCGCCGACGCCTCGCTCCGGCTCGACCGTCCCGCCGTGCCGGGGCTCCCGGCGTCGTTCGGACGGCACGTGGCGTCGACGGTGCGACCGGAGGGCGACCGCGTCGCGCTCACCCTGTGGTTCGACGAGTCGTCGGTCGAGGTCTCGTCGGGTGCCGGCACCGGCTCGATGACGGCGCTGCTCGCCGGGTCGGCGACCGACGCACGCCGTCGCCTGCTGGTGGACCCCGGGCCGCACGCGGTCACCGTGACGGCATCCGCCGACGCGGACGAGGTGACCCCGGTCGGCTGACCCGACGCCGTGCCGGACGGGAGGCCCGTGGCGACGCCGCCACGGGCCTCCCGTCCGGCACCCGGTCCGGTCAGCGCGCGGTGCCCCGCTCCTGCTCGCCCGTCGCACGGTCCGGTGCGTCCGGCGCGTCGCGCCGTCGACCGCGCAGCAGGTCCGCCGACCGGATGAGGCGCAGCGACGTCACCAGCACGACACCGCCGAGCACGTTGAACACGAGCACGTAGCCGAACCAGGCGGCCCACTGGCCGTACGTGATCGACGCCCCCGCCTGGATGGCGCCGAAGACCAGCAGCGAGTCCAGGATCGAGTGGAAGAGCTGCAGACCGGCCAGCAGGAAGCCACCGGCGACCGCCGCGACGAGCTTCGCCGGGTCCGAGTCGGTGCCCTGCTGCATGCGGGTCACGAGGGTGATCGTGCTCCCACCGAGCACGGCGAGCACCGCGGTCTGCAGTCCGAAGGGGGCGTCGACGTAGTGCCGGGCGGACTCCTCGAGCACCGTGTGCCACTGCGGGAACGCCTGGACGACGAGCCACATCACGACCCAACCGCCGGCGAGGTTGCTGACCAGCGTCCCCGCCCAGAGCCGGACGAGCTGCCACACCGTGCCCTCCCGGGCGACGAGCGCCACGATCGGCACGAGGAAGTTCTCGGTGAAGAGCTCGCTGTGCGCCAGGTACAGCGCGACGAGCCCGATGCTGAAGGCGAGGCCCGCGAGCAGGTGGCTGTCGGTCTCGTGCAGGACGGCCAGGTACCCCATCACGCCGAGCCCGATCTCCAGGCCGCCGGCGAACCCGGTCGCGAGCACCACCCGCAGGGTCCGCTGCAGGCGTTCGGCCCCCTCGTCGACCACCGCGTCGAAGGACTCCTCGATCTCGTCCTCGACCGGGGCGTCGTTGTCGCCGACCTCGCGGCGTCGTTCGTCCGTCACCGGTCCGACGGTAGCCCCGGGCCCGCTGGGAGCCGACGACGGTGCGGATCGGGGCCCGGCGGACGCGCAGCGGGGTCGTGCCGCCACCGCATCTCTAGAACGGATCCTCACTTCTCCTGACGTCCCGCGCGGGCCTGCCGACAGGGGTCCCTGCGACCCGACGCACGCCCCGCCGCCGAACCTCCGCCCCCGGAAGGGACCCCTCCGTGCACCTGGTCCGCACCGTCGTCGTCACGCTCCTGCTCGGCGGGCTCTCGCTCGCGCCCGTCGCCGCCGCGGACCTCGCGTCGGCGAGCACCCTCCCGACGGTCCTGCCGGACCCTGCCGCAGGGACCGGAGCCGCCGACCCGACGCACCAGCCGGTCGACCGGGCCGTGGCATCCGCTCCCGGTGCTGCCGGCCCGCAGGTCGACGGCGTGCGCGTCGGGGCCGGCTCGTACGCGCCGACGCCGCCGGCGGAGATCGCGTCCGTCGCCGACGTGCGGAAGACCGTCGACCAGCACCTGTACGTCGACCCGTCGCAGGCGGGGAAGCCCGTCCCCACGAACCAGTGGTGGACCGACCTGCTCGTCAGCAGGTACTCGGGCGACATGTGGGCGTACCCGTTCGTGTCGTCGAACAGTGCGCAGGGGACGAAGGTGACCCTCCCGACGTCCTGGAACGCGGACGGCACCGCGATGCGGCTCGACGCGCCGGTCACCGTGGGCGGCACGGTCGACCCGACGCCGGACGCCTCCGACCGGGTGCTCGCCGACTTCGAGGACGGTCTGCCCGACGGGTGGACCACGACCGGTGACGCCTTCGCCGGGACCTCGTCCGGGACCGCGTCGGGGCAGAGCGCCGTGTCCGGCTGGCTCGGTGGTGGGTTCGTCGACTCGTTCACCGACCGCGACGGCGACGGCGCGACCGGCACGCTCACCTCGCCGGGGTTCACGGTCGACCGGTCGACCCTCGCCTTCCTGGTCGGCGGGGGCCGACACCCCGGGGCCGAGGCGGTGCAGCTGCTCGTCGACGGCGCGGTGGTCGAGGAGGCGACCGGCGCGGACAGCGAGGAGCTGCGCTGGACGACGTGGGACGTCAGCGCGTACCGCGGACGGACGGCGCAGGTCCGGGTCGTCGACTCGCTCCGTGCCGGGTGGGCGCACGTCCTGGTCGACCAGGTGCTGCTCACGGACGCCCCGGACGGCATCGCGGAGCGCTTCACCACGGCGTTCTCCGCCGATCGGGCCGACGCCCTGCGCTGGGGCGACTGGAACGTGAGCTGGCGGATGCCGCAGGCCGGACCGGGCGGTCAGTACATGGACGTGACGAGCGTGCAGGGGTCGCCGTACGAGTGGTTCGAGTTCCACGGCATGACCCCGCGCATCACCCTGCAGGACGGCGCCGCGCTCACCGACGCCGACGGCCGCGGACTCACCGGGACGATCACGACCGACCGCTTCGAGATCCGGCAGGACGGGCACGTGTTCGGGGTGCACGCGCCCACCGGCACCACCTTCACCCGCTCCGGGAACGTGCTCGAGGCATCCGCGGGCACCCCCTTCCTCGTGCTCAGCGCGGTGCCCGAGCAGGGGCTGACGCTCGACGACCTGCACCGCACGGCCTTCGCCGTCCCGCGGGACACCCGGATGGACTACTCGTACGACCCCGCGGCGGGTCAGGTCGAGCAGCGGTGGTCGCTGCAGACCGACGTGCTGCAGGGCTCGGACCACGACACCGTCCAGGGCTGGCTGCAGCACCAGTACGCCGAGGCGACGCACGACCTGTCGTTCACCGGAGCCACGTACGCGACGCCGCGCGGCACGATGAGGACGACCGTCGGGCACGACGGCTGGACGCTGCGGTACGCCTTCAGCGGGCTGACCCCGATCGGCGCCGAGCCGACGAGCACGGGCGACGACCCGTACCGCGAGGAGGTCATGCGGCAGTACCTGTCGGACTACGCCGCGAAGGAGACCTACGGCGGCGACACCTACTGGGGCGGCAAGGACCTGCAGCAGCTCGGCGCGTACATGAGCGTCGCGGACCAGATCGGCGACACCGAGGACGCCGACCGGATGCGGGCGACCCTCGAGCGCGCACTCACGGACTGGTACACGTACAGCGAGGGCGAGCGGGAGCACTTCTTCGCGATGTACCCGACGTGGAAGGCCCTCATCGGGTTCGGCGACTCGTACGGGTCCGCCCAGTTCAACGACAACCACTTCCACTACGGCTACTTCACACTCGCGACCGCGCTGCTCGGACGGGCCGACCCCGAGTGGGCACAGCGGTACGGCGAGATGGCGACCCTCGTCGCGAAGCAGTACGCGAACTGGGACCGGGACGACGAGCGCTTCCCGCACTTCCGCACCTTCGGCGTGTGGACCGGTCACTCGAACGCCGGCGGTGTGTCCTCGCCGGGCGGCAACAACCAGGAGTCGTCGTCCGAGGCGATCCAGTCCGAGGCCGGGCTGTTCCTGCTCGGGTCGGTGCTCGGTGACGAGGACATGCAGGCAGCCGGTGCGGTGCAGTACGTCACCGAGCGTGCCGCCGTCCGCGACTACTACCAGAACGCCCACGGCAACCCGGCGTCGGCGGCGTACGACGGCGACGGCGCGTTCCCCGAGGCGTACGACGCCGGACAGGCCGGCATCCTCTTCGACTCCGGGCAGGCCGAGGCCACGTACTTCTCCGGCGACCCCGCGTGGATCTACGGGATCCAGTGGATGCCGACCGCGCCGTGGTTCACGTACTTCGGGTGGGACCCGGACTTCTCGATGGCGATCATGCGGCAGATGATGGCAGCCCGGGGCGAGGTCGTCGGGCAGGACGGCGTCGTGGACGGCAACGCCGGGCACGTGCAGATGCTCACCAAGAAGTGGTGGGGCGTCGGTACCTACGGGGACGTCGCGATCACGCGGGACCGGCCGGCGGCGATCGGTGAGCTGCAGGACGCGATCCGGGCCGTGGAACGGAACCACCCGGGCTACGTGACCGCGAAGACCGCGACGAACCCCCTGTACGACCGGTCGACGGACACGCTGTACGTCTCGGTCGACGACGACGGCTCCGTCGTGTTCCCGTCCCGGTGGTGGACACCCGAGGCCCTGCCGGCGGCACTCGTGCCCGCGCAGCTCGACGGCTCGACGGCGGACCGGCAGCCGGGGGACTGGCCGGAGCCGTCGCCGCTCCTGCCGTTCCTCGTCACCGACTACCGGGCGGACCCCGACACCATCGGCCGGCTGTACGGCGTCGACCTGACCCACCACCGCCCGGGCGCCGACACCGCCCGCGCGGCCGCCGTCTTCAGCGAGATGGGCGATGCACTCGGCAACGTCGTCCTCGGGTTCCTCGCCCAGTACGACCCGGACACCTACGCCGACGTCCACGCGGCGCTCTGGGAGGCGCAGGACCCGACCGTGACCGGACAGTCGATGGCCGGGATGGTCTACCACCAGGCGATGTCGAACCGCACCGTCGGGCACGAGGTCACCGACCGCCACACGTCGAACCCGCTGAGCCAGGTGTTCCGCGCCGCCGACGGCACGTACTCCTACGTGATCGACAACGTCGACGACGTCCAGCGCACCTACGACGTGTACGCGGGGCAGCGGGTCGTCGGGCAGATCGCGGTGCCCGCCCGGACGCAGATCACGTCGCACCTCGATGCCCGACTGGCGAAGGTCGTCGTCGGGACGGAGGGCGACCCGCGCACGCTCGCCCCGGGCAGCACGACCGCGTTCACCGCGACCGGCTACGACCAGTACGGCGCGACCGTGCCGCTCGACGACGTGCGGTGGTCGACGAGTGCGGGGACGATCGACCAGGACGGCACCCTGCACGCGGGGGCCGCGGCGGACCAGGTGTCCGTGACCGCGACCGTCGGCACGGTCTCCGACGCGTACGACGTGCGTGTCGCCCCGGCACCGGTGCTCACGGGCATCGCCGTGACGCCCGGCACCGCCCGTGCCGTGGTCGGCGAGCCGGTGACGTTCTCCGCCGAGGGGCGCGACCAGTACGGTGACCCGGCTCCGCTGCCCGCCGACGTCGCCTGGAGCACCACCGCTCCCGGCACGGTCACCGGTGACGGGACCCTCACCACCACCGCGCCCGGCGCAGGCTACGTCGTCGCGACGGTGAGCGACGTCGAGGCCGGCGGGGTCGAGGCCGGCGGGGTCGAGGGCAGTGCCGTCGTGTCGTCGATCGCCTCGGTCCCGGTGGTCGAGGGGACCACCGCGACCGCGAGCTCGACCGACGGGGGCAACACCGCGGCGAAGGCCGTCGACGGGGACCCCGCCACCCGCTGGGAGAGCGCGCACGGCGTCGACACGGTGGACCTGACGCTCGACCTCGGGTCCGCGCGGGACGTCGACTCCGTCCGGGTCACGTGGGAGAACGCCGCGGCGGCACGGTACGTCGTGCAGGTGTCCGACACGGACGACGGCCCCTGGCGGAACGTCCGCACCGTCACGAACGCGGACGCGTCGGTGGACACCGTGCCGGTCGGCGCGACCGCCCGCTTCGTCCGGCTGCACATGACCGACCGCCTCACCCAGTACGGCTACTCGGTGTGGGACGTGCAGGTGACCGGGACACCGGCCACCGCCGACGTGGACGTGCGCGACCTGCTGGTCGCCCCGCGCAGCGTCACGGTGCTGCCCGGCTCCTCCGTCCGGCTCGCCGCGTACGGGTTCGACGCCGACGGCCACGGCGGTCTGCTGACCGGTGACGCCCAGCCCGTCTGGACCGCGGACGAGGGTGCGACGGTGAGCGCCTCGGGCACGGCGACCCTGCCGGACCGCGGCGGTGCCACCGCGACGGTCCGCGCGGTCCGTGGTGCGGCGACCGGGCAGGCCGTCCTCACGACCCTCGACCAGGGTGAGTCGCCCGCGGTCTCCCGCGACGTCGCCGTCGGCAAGCGGGTGACGACCTCGTCCGACGAGCGCGGGAACCTGTCGGGCGACGCAGCCGTGGACGACGACGACACCACCCGGTGGTCGAGCACGGCTCGCGACGGCGAGTGGCTCGCCGTCGACCTCGGCTCGGTGCTGCCGCTCGACCGCGTCGAGGTCCTCTGGGAGACGGCTGCAGCGGCGTCGGACCACGTCGAGGTCCGCGACCGGGCATCCGACCCGTGGCGCACGGTCTCGACGACGGCCGAGGGACGGGGCGGGACGGAGACGCACGACCTCGACGGCGTCCGGGCCCGCTTCGTGCGCCTGGTGGCCGACTCGCGCACGACCCGGTACGGCGTCTCGGTGTGGTCGTTCCGGGTGTTCTCCACCGAGGGCACGCCGACGCCGGACCTCGCCCGGCGCGCCGCGGTCTCGTCGTCCGGCGACGAGTCGGCAGGCACACCGGCGCGCCACGCGGTGGACGGGGACCCGGGCACGCGGTGGGCGAGCGAGCACCGGGACGATGCCCGGCTCGACGTCGACCTCGGTGCGCGCCACGAGGTGCACGAGGCGACGATCCGGTGGGAGGACGCGTACGGCCGCGCCTACCGCATCGAGGGTCGCGACGCGACGACCGGAGCGTGGACGACCATCGTCACCGTCACCGACGGCGACGGTGGCACCGACCGGGTCCCGCTGTCCGGTACGTGGCGGCAGATCCGGTTGCAGGGTGTCGACCGGGCGACGCCGTACGGGTACTCGACGTACGCCGTCGAGGTCCGGTGACGTCTCCCGAGCCGCTCCGTGCGAGGATCGGTCGGTGCAAGCAACGCCCGTCGCCGTCGTCATCGCCGCGATGACCGAGGAACTCTCCGCCGTCGCCACCCTGCTGGGTGGTGTCGTCATCGACGACGGGCCGGTGGGCGGACACGACGAGCACCACCTGCTCGACGTCGGCGGATCGGTGGTCGCCCTCCGCCGCAGCGGCATCGGGTTCACGAACGCGACGGCCGCCGTCGCGCACTGCTTCCACGACTTCGGCACCGTCCCGGTGCTCAGCGTCGGGACCGCCGGCGGGCTCATGCGCGGCATCGAGATCGGTGACGTCGTCGTCGGCGAGCACTACGTGAACATCAACGCGGACGCGACGGCGTTCGGCTACGCGCTCGGGCAGGTCCCCGGGATGCCGCCGCAGTACGCGCCCGACTCCCGCATGCTCGCCCGCGCCGCCGCTGCTCGGACGCCGTACCGCATCCGGTCCGCGACCATCGGCTCGAGCGAGGTCTTCGTCACCGAGGGGCGCGCCCGTGCGCTGCGCGAGGTCTTCCCCGCGGTCGCAGCGGTGGACATGGAGTCCGCGGCCATCGCGCAGTTCACGCACGTGCACGACATGCCGTTCCTGTCGATCCGTGGGATCAGCGACCTGTGCGCACCGGACGGCGACGAGTTCCGGGAGCACCTCGACGACGCGTCGGCACGCGCAGCGCGCGTGGCGCACGACGTGCTGCTCGACCTGGCGGCCTGAGGCGGCGCCCACCAGCGACCACCGCCGCCCACCGGACGGGAGGCAGGGCACCCGTCGGTCCCGCGCCTCCCGTCCGTCGGTCGCCCGCGTCGGACGCGCGTGCCGGCAGACCGGGTGAGCGCCGGGTCAGCGACGCCGGCGGCTGGCGATCAGGCCGCCGAACACCAGGACGACCGCGATCACGAAGACGATCAGCTGGGCCGGTTGGAACCCGTCGAGGTCCATGGTGCACTCCTTCCGTGCGCGGGACGTCCGCGCTCGCATCGACCCGAACGGTAGGACGCGGTTCCTGTACGCGTCGAGGGGACGGGGTACGGCTCCTGCACGACAGCCGGTCGCCGCACACTCGTGCACGGTTGGGCGCCAGCCGAGTGCCTCGACGCTCCGCCGGTGCGATGATGATCCGCGGCCGTCGCCCGGACGGCCCGGACGGAAGTGACGAGCGTGACCGAGACCCGCTCCCCGGCGCCGACGAGCGACACCGTCGACGACCCCTCGCACGGCCCGGCGAAGGGCCTCGCAGCCCTCGCCCTCACCGCCCTCGGCGTCGTGTTCGGCGACATCGGCACCAGCCCGCTGTACGCCCTCCGCACGGTGTTCACCATCGACGGCGGCATCGTGAAGGCGAACCAGGAGGACGTCTACGGCGTCATCTCGATCATGTTCTGGAGCGTCACGATCGTCGTGTCGATCAAGTACGTGCTCGTGCTCATGCGCGCCGACAACGACGGCGAGGGCGGTGTCATGGCGCTCGCCGCACTGGCGCGCCGGCTCTACGCGAAGCGGCGCGGGGGCGCGACGGTCTTCCTGGTGATCGGCATCATCGGTGTCTCGCTCTTCTACGGCGACTCGGTCATCACCCCGGCCGTGTCCGTGCTCTCCGCGGTCGAGGGGCTCTCGACCGCGGCGCCGTCGCTCGAGCACCTCATCGTGCCGATCGCGGCCGTCATCCTCGTGCTGCTGTTCCTCGTGCAGCGGTTCGGCACCGGCAAGGTCGGCAACCTGTTCGGCCCGGTGATGCTGCTCTGGTTCGTGGTCATCGCCGCGGCCGGCGTCCCGCACATCGTCGCGCACCCCGGCGTGCTGCAGGGGCTCTCGCCGACCTGGGCGATCTCCTTCCTCGTCGCCCACCCGTACATCACGTTCGTGGCGATGGGCGCCGTCGTGCTCGTCATCACCGGGGCCGAGGCGCTGTACGCGGACATGGGCCACTTCGGCCGTCCGGCGATCCTCCGCGCCTGGTTCTTCGTGGTGTTCCCGGCGCTCGTGCTCAACTACCTCGGCCAGGCGTCGCTGGTGCTGCAGGACCCCTCGGCGGCGAAGGACCCGTTCTTCCTGCTCTTCCCGGACGCCCTGCAGATCCCGGTCGTCGTGCTCGCGACGATGGCCACGGTGATCGCGAGCCAGGCGGTCATCTCCGGCGCCTTCTCGCTCACACGCCAGGCCGTCCAGCTCGGGCTGCTGCCGCCCCTGACGATCCGGCAGACCTCGCGGGAGGAAGGCGGCCAGATCTACCTGCCGGCGGTCAACCTGCTGCTCTTCATCGGTGTCCTCGCGATCATGCTCGCCTTCCGGTCGTCGGCGAGCCTCGCCACCGCGTACGGGGTGTCGGTGACCGGCGCGCTGGTCGTGGACACGCTGCTGCTGCTCCTGGTCGTCAAGCCGCTCTGGCACTGGGCGACGTGGAAGCTCGTGCTGGCCGCGGTGGTCTTCGGCGGGCTCGAGCTGACCTTCCTGGCCGGCAACCTGTCGAAGATCGTGCACGGCGGCTGGGTCCCGCTGCTCATCGCCCTCGCGGTGATCACGCTGATGACGACCTGGCGCCGGGGGCGGCAGCTCGTGCAGGAGGAACGCAAGGAACGCGAGGGCTCACTCGCCGAGTTCATCGAGCGCATCAACACGAAGCACGTCCCACGGGTCGAGGGCATCGCGATCTTCCCGCACCCCAACAAGGAGACGACCCCGCTGGCGCTCCGCGCGAACGTCGAGCACAACCACGTGGTGCACCGGACCGTGATCATCGTCTCGGTGCTCACCGCGAACGTGCCGCACGTGCCGCACGCCAAGGCGTTCTTCCGCGACGACCTCGGGTACGAGGACGACGGCATCGACCACATCACGGTGAAGTTCGGGTTCTCCGACGACCAGGACCTGCCGCGGGCACTGCACGCCGCGTGCCTGGCCGAGGTGCTCGATGTCGATCCGGAGGCGATCGCCGGGGCGTCGTACTTCATCTCGCGCGGTGCGCTCCGACCGCAGGCCGGCAACCGCGGCATGGCGCGCTGGCGGAAGAAGCTCTTCGTCGGGTTGGCGCACAACGCGGCCGATCCGGCAGCGCGCTTCGGGCTGCCGGCACAGCGCACGGTGACGATGGGCAGCGACGTCGAGCTCTGAGCGCCGTCCGTGCGGCTGAGCACCGTCCAGGCGGACGGCGTAGCGTCCGACGGGTCGTTCCGCCACCCGGGCTCCTGCGGCACCGAACGGAAGCCGCACCATGGCACACCGGAACGACCTCACCTGGCGTCAGGACAGCGACGCCACCTGGTCGGCGTGGGCCGACGGCCGCATGCTGGCCCGCATCACGCTCCAGCGGCAGTACGAGCTCGAGTCCGAGGACGGATCGGTGCGCGGGTCGCACAGTGCCCTCGGCAGTGCGCAGGCGCAGCTCGAGGCCTGGTACCAGTGGGAGACCGCGGTCGGCGAGGCCTGAGGCGACCCTCCCTCGGCCGGACCGGCCGCCGCAGCACCCCGCCCGATCGCGGTGACGACCCACCGTGCCGCGGCCACGTCGCGCCGGTCGGCCCGTGCCACGGCCGCGTCGCGCCGGTCGGCCCGTGCCACCGTGCCGTCGGGGGAGCCCGGCCGGGTCAGTGTGCGCGGCCCCGCAGGCGACCGACCCCGAGCACGATGCCGACCACGACCATGCCGAGCACGAGCCCGACCACGGCCGACACCGCGGTGTCGACGATCCACGTGACGACCGGGCCGGCGGCCTCGACCGCGTGCTCGACGACGTGCAGCAGTTCCTGCGGGCCCGCCCAGAACGTCTCCGCCAGGTTCGCGATCACCAGGTGCCCACCGACCCAGAGCATGGCGACCGTGCCGACGATGCTGATGACCCGGAACACCGTCGGCATCGCGCGCACGATCCGCGCACCGGCACGGCGGGTCCGCCGGGAGTCGTTCTTCATCATCTGCAGGCCGATGTCGTCGACCTTCACCAGGAGCGCCACGGCGCCGTAGACCAGGGCCGTCATCCCGAGCCCGATCAGCGCGAGGGCACCGACCTTCGGCCAGAAGTCGAGCCCGGTGTCCAGGCTCGACAGGGCGATGAGCATGATCTCGGTGCTGAGGACGAGGTCGGTGCGCACGGCGCCGAAGACGAGCTTGGGCTCCGTGGTCGGCTGCGCGTCGCCGGCGGCCTCGTGGTGCACACCGAACCACTCGGTGACCTTCTCGGCACCCTCGAAGCACAGGTACGTGCCGCCGATGACGAGCAGCCACGGCAGCACCCACGGGGCGAACGCCGACAGCAGCAGCGCCAACGGGATGATGATGACGAACTTGTTGAAGAGGCTGCCGAGCGCGATGCGCCCGACGACGGGGAGTTCGCGAGCCGGTTGCAGTCCCTGGACGTACTGCGGAGTGACCGCCGCGTCGTCGATCACGACCCCCGCGGTCTTCGCGCTGGCCTTGAGGGCCGCGGAGAGGATGTCGTCCACCACGGCGAGCAACCCGACTGACATGTCGCTCACCCTACTGGAGCGGTCACCGGCGTCCGTCCCGCGCCCTCCCACCGGCCGGCGCTTCCCCCAGATCGGGGTACGTGCGACGGCGGGTCCGCGCCGACATCCGCGAAGCGGCGCGCAGTCAGACCGTTCTGCTCGCGCGAACGGGGTACGCCGCTGGGGGTTGCCTGGCAGCCGCCCGTCGTTCCACTGACGGCAGCCCTTCCCGAGCCGACACAGCAGGGCACACCGAGCACCACCACCACGGTCCGCCGACGCCACCCACGTCGGCGCCCACAGGCAGGAGCGCCCCTTGCAGTCTTCGATCGTCGCAGCCCTCACCGTCGCCGTGCTCGCAGTCGGCGCGGTCGCCGATGTCTCGGCTCCCCCCTCCGCGTCCGCCGCACCGACGTCGACCACGACGACCTCCGCCCCGAAGGGCGCCGTCGTGTCGAACGGTCGGACCTGGAAGCAGACCTACCGGCAGGACTTCGCCACGGCCGCGCCGGCCGGCAAGGTCGCCGCGAAGTACCCGGGCATGGGCCTGTACGACGGGTTCTCCGACACGAGCGGTCAGGGGCGCTACACACCGTCGAAGGTGCTGAGCGTGCAGAACGGTGCGCTCGACTTCTGGCTGCGGGCCGACCGCGGTCAGCCGCTCGCCGCGGCCGTCATGCCCGACGGCTACGCGCCGCACCGCACCGGCCGCGTCTCGATCCGCTACAAGACCACGAAGACCCCCGGGTACAAGTTCGTCGTGATCCTGTGGCCGTCGAGCGACCGGTGGAACGAGGGCGAGATCGACTGGCCCGAAGCGGCCCTCGGCGCGAAGCCCCGACCCGCGTCGGCCGTCCCGGGCAGCCTGCGGAACGGCGCCATGACCTTCCAGCCGGAGCGTGAGACCTTCGCGGCCACCGACACGAGCAGCTACCACGTCGCCACCACCGAGTGGGACAGCAAGGTGGTCCGCTTCTTCTGGGACGGCAAGCTGGTCGCGTCGACGACGAAGGCCGTGCCGACGAAGCCGATGCGGGTCACGCTGCAGGCCGAGACCGACACCGGTGGGCGCGTGCCGGCGGGCGCCTCGGGGCACGTGAGCGTCGACTGGATCGCGATCTACGACTGACGGGAGGCGCGGTGCCGGTGAGGAGCGGGACCGCCCACCGGCACCGCGCCTCCGGGCTCAGCCTGCGGTGCGACGGGCGGTCAGCCGACCGCGGCCCAGTGGCAGTGCGCTGCTGCGGTAGGCGAAGCCGTCGGCATCGCCGACCGTGCCGCTGGCGGTGCCGAAGTGCCACAGGCGGTTGAAGCAGGAGACGCCGATCCGGGTCGACCCGTCGTCGGCGACCGCCCACGTGCCGGTGCCCCACTGGGCCGGGTGACCGACGCCGTCGATCGTCACCGTCGGTCGTGCTCCCCAGGTCAGCAGGGGGCGACCGAGGTCGAGGGTGATCCGGCGCTTCGTCGTGCCGGACGGCTGTGGGGTGTCCATGCGGTCAGGGTACGGGCGTCGGCACCCTGAACGCGCCCGGGCGGCCGTCCGTAGGATCCGCTGCATGGCTGACTTCACCGCTGCACAGGCCGCCGTCGTCCGGATCGAGCGCGCGGAGGAGGGCCGGTGGGACCTCACCCTCATCAGCGACTCCGGCGTCCGGATGGGGCACGGCGTGCACCTCCCCGACGCTGCGTCCGACGACGCCGAGGACGAGCGGGTCGCAGCCCTCGACTTCGTGCGCGGGTACGGGTTCCGCTTCGAGGCCGACGCCGTCGTCACGGACGGCCCGGACGCGTTCTGGGCACCGTTGCTCCCGCTCGGGTCCGACGAGCACCCGACGGACTGAGGCTGGTCAGTCCTGGTCGTCGAGCGCTGACCGTTCGAACCCGATCAACCAGGTCACCCCGAACGCGTCGCGCACCGTTCCGTCCCAGTCGCCCCACGGCCGCTCCTGGAGGTCGTCGACCACCGTGCCGTCGGAGGCCAGGTCCACGAACCACCGCCGGAGCACCTCGGGCCGGGCGCTCCCGAGCAGGGCGAACAACAGGCCGGAGACCGCGAGCGCGGTGTCGTCGGGACCGGTGTCGGCGGCGAAGAGCCGGACCGGGCCGACGAGCTCGCCGTGCGCCACGGCGCCGGGCGGCCCGTCCTCGCGAGAGGCCTCCTCGTACGAGGTGACGCGGACGTCGCCGCCGAAGACCTGCTGCCAGCGGGCGAGCGCCGTGCGGGCGGTGCCGGGGAGCAGGAGGTACGGGGTCGGGGCTGTGCCGTCCATGGGCTGACCGTACTCCGGTGCTCGGCGGCGGGCCCCCTTCGGCCTCCCTGTCCGTGGTCGACGTGAGACGCCGGCGTCGTGCCGAGACGCCGGTGTCGTGCCGAGACGCCGCCGTCGTGCCGAGACGCCGCCGAAGAGGACGGCGTCTCGAGCGATCGGGGGCGTCTCGCGGTGACGCCGGCGTCTCGGATCCGTCCGGCACGACGAAACGCCGGCGCCTCGGGCCGGCCGCCCGGCTCAGGCGCGGTGCCGCGTCCGACGCGCCCGGCGCAGTCCGACCACGGCCGTGCCGAGCGTGAGGAGCGCCACGGCCCAGCCGATCGGCACGGCGGCATCGGCCCCGGTCCAGGCGAGCTCGCCGGCGGTGTCCGCGACGGAGCGGGCGCTCGACGAACCACCGTCCGGGTCCTGCCCGACCCGAGCTGCGGTGGTGGCGTCTCCCTCGGGAGCGGTCGCCGCCCGTCCGCCGGTCACCCGCACCGGGAACGTGGTCGCGGTGCCGTCGACCGACACCCGGACGGTCTGCGACGCCGCGCCGGCGAAGGTCACCGTGACGGTCCCGTCGCCGCGGTCGACCCGGTCGGCGTCGTCGCTCGCACGGACCTCGGCGTCCTCGGCGACCGCCACCGTGTTGCCGAACCGGTCGGTCGTCCACGGTTCGAGCGTGAGGGAGCCGCCGAGCGCCACGCCCAGCGGATCCGGGTAGACCCGGCCGTCGGCACCGACCCAGGTGTACGTCCCGTCCGACGCGGCGGGGACGGTGCGGACGACCACGCCGACGCCGGTGGCGGCAGCGGGCAGGACGGTCCAGCGCACCCAGTGCTCCGCGGAGCCGACCGCGGTCGTCGCGGTGACCCGCACGGTGGCGGTGCCCGCGTGGGTCGGGGTGCCGGAGAGCACACCGTGGGCGAAGGTCAGCCCGTCGTCCGGGTGGGCCGTGGCGCCGTCCGCGGTGGTGAGCGAGTACGTGGCTCCGTCGGCGTCCCGTGCGCGCAGGTCGGCGGAGGACGGTTCGCCGGCCCGGACGGTCGGGAGCACCTGGGGGGAGGACTCGCTGGTGGCCGCTGCCCAGGACGGCACGTCCGCCGTCGTCGGCGGGGTGACCGGTGTCGGCGACGACGACGCCGTCGACGCCGACACGGGCTGGGTGGCGGCCCGGGCCGTGGCGGCCGGCAGGACGCCGAGTGCGGCGGCGACCAGCACGGCGGCGGCCGCTGCGGTGGTGCGCGCTGCGGACCGAGCGCTCGGGACGTGGTGCATGGTGCTCCTCGCGGATCCCCGGAGCGTCGGGAGACCGCGCCGGGACCGGTCGTCGGGTACGTCCGGTGCCGCGAGCGTAGGCGGCGAGGAACCTTCGCGGACGATCGGTTGCGGCTTCCCGAAGGGACCCTGTGGAACCCCGCAGCGCCGTGCGGCACCGTGCGTCGCACCGCGGGCGCGGATCAGGACGCGGCGATCGCGCCCATCTCGGCGACGACGGTGCGGAGCTTCACCGCGAGCTCGTCGCTGTCACCGACGGTGTCGCGGTGCGCGACCTCGGACAGCGCGGACAGCACGAGTCCGACGGCCGTGCGAGCGGTCTGCTCGTCGGTGCGCGACGACACCGTGGCGAGGAGCGACTGCCGCGACTCGGCCATCCACTGCATGACCATCGGTGCCATCTCGGGTCGGAGCACGAGGAGCTCCTTCATCCGGCGGCGGTCCTGGGAGAGCGGGACGGTCGCGGCGATCAGGACGCACAGGTCGTCGACGAGTCGGCCGTCCGCCTCGGCGAAGCGCGTGGCCGCCCACTCCGGCACCTCGACGGTGTCGAGACCGAGCGCCGCGTGCGCCTTCGACGTGAAGTAGTTGAAGAAGGTCCGCGGGGAGACGTCGGCGTCGCTGCAGATCTGCTCGACGGTGACGCCGTCGAGACCGTGCTCGGAGACGAGCGTCAGGGCGGCGTCGTGGAGCGCCTGCCGGGTCTGCTGCTTCTTCCGCTCGCGCAACGTGCACGGTGCGGTGACCGGCTCCGGTGCTGCTGTGGTGCTCACGTGCACTCCTGTGGTGCTGGGCGGCCACCGTGTCCTGCGGTGGGCCGGGTCGTCTGTGCCGGACGGGTCCGGCACGGGGAGGCCGCCCGCACCCCGGGCGGGGTGCGGGCGGCCGGGGGTCACCGACGCTGGGTCGGCGTGGAGCCGGTCATCGGCCCGGTGAACGATCCGGCCTCGGCTGCTGCGAGCCCGGCGCGGGCCTCGAGCTCGGCCTCGGCCGACGGCGCCGAGCGGTCGACATCGGACGAGGAACCGTCGGACGAGGAGCCGTCTGACGAGGATCCGTTCGCGGCGTCGTGCTGTTCCTGCAGCGCCGAGCGCTGGCGCAGCGGCGGCACCCGGAAGAACCAGGTGAGCACGAAGGCGAGCAGGATCACGCCGAGTCCGACCCAGTAGATCGTCACGGACGAGGCGTTGAAGCCCGCCATGAACGGCCGCGTGAGGCGGCTGTCGGCGCCGGTGAGGAACGAGGTGTCGTTCGTGCTCGTCGCCGCGGAGTCCGAACTGGCGCCGTCGTCGATCTGCTTCGCCAGGGCCGGCGTGAGCTCGTCCACCCAGTACGACCGCTGCGAGGCGTTCGACCAGTCGACCGACACCGTGCCGTCCTGGACGCTGGCGTGCGCCTCGTCCGCCACGGCCTCGAGGGCTGCGGACTCTGCGGCCGGGGTGGCCGCTGCGACCTGCTGGTCGATCACGCCCTGCGCCGCGGCTGCGGGCACGGCACCGGCGGCGACCTGCTGCTGCACGGCCGCGGTGACCTGCTGCGTGACGGCCTGGTCGGCCGCCTGCTTCGCCTGCGCCGAGGCGTCGTCGAGCTTCCCCTGGACGGTCTGCTGCAGCGGGGTGGTGATCGGGGCCCAGATCGTGTCGATCGCGCCCTGGTTGGCCGGCTTGCTCGCCACCGCGGGGTCGAGTGCGGCCGACAGCGCCGGCTTCAGGTCGGCCTGGTTCGCGGTCGCCGTCAGGATGTTGCTCGGCATGACCGAGAACAGGATCGAGAGCAGCACCGCGGTGCCGAGCGTTCCGCCGATCTGCCGGAAGAACGTCGCCGAGCTGGTCGCGACGCCCATGTCCCGGGCCTCGACCGAGCCCTGCGACGCCAGGGTCAGCGACTGCATGACCGAGCCGAGCCCGAGGCCGATCAGGAACATGCCGATCATCAGGAACCAGAGCGGCTTGTCGATCGTCATGAAGGTCAGGACGACGTAGCCGGCCGACACCAGGAACGTGCCGATGACCGGGAAGATCCGGTAGCGGCCGACACGGGCGACGATCTGGCCCGAGGTGATCGACGCGATCATCAGCCCACCGACGAGCGGCAGCGTGGCGAAGCCCGACTCGGTCGGGGTCAGGCCCACGACGATCTGCAGGTAGAGCGGGATGGTCAGCATGGCGCCGAACATCGCGAAGCCGACCAGGAACCCGATGACGGTCGCCATCGAGAACGTGCCGGAGCGGAAGAGCTTCAGCGGGATGATCGCCGCGTCGCCCATCTTCGACTCGACGAGCAGCAGTGCGACGAGTCCGAGCGCACCGATCACGTAGCTGGCGATCGCGGCGGGCGAGCCCCAGCCCCAGGTGCGGCCCTGCTCGGCGACGAGCAGCAGCGGCACGAGCGTGACGATGACGGCCGTCGCGCCCCACCAGTCGACCTTCGGCTTGTCGCCCTTGCCGTGCACCTTCGGCAGGTGCAGGAAGACGATCACCATGATGAGCGCGGCGACGCCGATCGGCACGTTGATGAGGAGCACCCAGCGCCACCCGGTGATCCAGAGGATCTCGGAGGAGCCGGCGAGCAGGCCGCCGATGAGCGGTCCGATGACGGACGAGATGCCGAACACGGCGAGGAAGTACCCCTGGTACTTCGCACGCTCACGCGGCGCGAGGATGTCACCCATGATCGCGAGCGGCAGCGACATGAGCGCGCCGGCGCCGATGCCCTGCACGGCACGGAAGGCCGCGAGCATGAGCATCGAGTTGGACATCGAGGACAGCACGGCGCCGAGGATGAAGACGACGATGCCGAAGATGTAGAGCGGCCGTCGGCCGAAGATGTCGGAGAGCTTGCCGTAGATCGGCGTCGCGATCGTCGACGTGATCAGGTAGGCCGTGGTCACCCATGCCTGCTGGTCGAGACCGTGCAGGTCGTCGCCGATGGTGCGGATCGCCGTGCCGAACACCGTCTGGCCGAGGGACGACAGGAACATGCCCGCCATCAGGCCGTAGATCACCAGGAGGATCTGGCGGTGCGTCATGAGCGGCTGTTGGCCGGAGGTGCCGGGCGCGTGCGCGCCGGTCGCCGCGTCGGGGCCGGCGGTGTCGCGGCCCTGCTGCACCGAGACGGGTGCGGTGGCGGTCATCGAACTCCTTTTTCGTACTGTGTAACTTTGCAGACCGCGCAACGATACATCCGGTGGTTCCGGAATGCAACTAAATGGCGACGGACGGGAGGCGCGTCGCGGCGCCGCCACGCGCCTCCCGTCCGGCCACCGCTCGCCCGGTCGCGTCAGCGGGCGTCCGCCGTCCGAGGTACCGTTTCCCCATGAGCACGGACACCGCCACCGCCACCGAGACCGCCGACGAGGGGCCCGTGGTGACCTTCGCCGACCTCGGCCTGAGCGATCCGGTGCTCAAGGCCGTCAAGGACATCGGCTACGAGACCCCCTCCGCCATCCAGGAAGCGACGATCCCGACGCTGCTCGAGGGGCGCGACGTCGTCGGCCTCGCGCAGACCGGCACCGGCAAGACCGCGGCGTTCGCGCTGCCGATCCTGTCCCGCATGGAGTCGGGCAGCAAGGTGCCCCAGGCCCTCGTGCTGTCGCCGACCCGTGAGCTCGCGCTGCAGGTGTGCGAGGCGTTCGAGCAGTTCGCGTCGCACATGAAGCACGTGCACGTCCTGCCCGTCTACGGCGGCCAGGCGTACGGCGTGCAGCTGTCCGCGCTGCGCCGTGGCGTCGACGTCGTCGTCGGCACGCCCGGTCGCATCATGGACCACATCGCCAAGGGCACGCTCGACCTGTCCCAGCTGAAGTACCTCGTGCTCGACGAGGCCGACGAGATGCTCAAGATGGGCTTCGCCGAGGACGTCGAGACGATCCTGGCCGAGACGCCGGACGACAAGCAGGTCGCGCTGTTCTCGGCGACGATGCCCGCGCAGATCCGTCGCATCTCGCAGCAGTACCTGAACGACCCGTCCGAGATCACCGTCAAGACCAAGACGAAGACCGCCGCGAACATCACGCAGCGCTACCTGATGGTGTCGTACCCGCAGAAGGTCGACGCGCTCACCCGCATCCTCGAGGTCGAGGACTTCGAGGGCATGATCATCTTCGTCCGCACGAAGAGCGAGACCGAGACCCTGGCCGAGAAGCTCCGCGCCCGCGGGTACGCCGCGGCGGCGATCAGCGGTGACGTCGCCCAGGCACAGCGCGAGCGCACGGTCAACCAGCTGAAGTCCGGCAAGCTCGACATCCTGGTCGCCACGGACGTCGCCGCCCGTGGCCTCGACGTCGACCGCATCACCCACGTCGTGAACTTCGACATCCCCGTCGACATCGAGTCCTACGTGCACCGCATCGGCCGCACCGGTCGCGCGGGCCGCAAGGGTGACTCGATCAGCTTCGTCACGCCGCGCGAGCGCCGGCTCCTGTCGGCCATCGAGCGCCACACGAAGCAGCCGCTCACGCAGATGCAGCTGCCCACGGTCGAGGACGTCAACGAGACGCGCCTCAGCCGGTTCGACGACGCGATCACCGCGGCGCTCGAGCAGCAGGACCGCATCGAGAAGTTCCGTGACGTCATCGCGCACTACGTCCGCAACCACGACGTGCCCGCCGAGGACGTCTCGGCCGCGCTCGCGGTCGTGGCGCAGGGTGACTCGCCGCTGCTGCTCGACCCGGCCGACGACCAGCTCCGCAACCAGGTGGACCGCGACGGCCGCCGTGGTGAGCGCCGCGACCGTGACGACGACCGTGGTGGCCGCGAGGACCGTGGGCCGCGCCGCTCGCAGCCGATGACCGCCTACCGGATCGAGGTCGGGCGTCGCCACCGCGTCGAGCCGCGCCAGATCGTCGGCGCCCTGGCGAACGAGGGCGGCCTGCGGCGCGACGACTTCGGCGCGATCCAGATCCGACCCGACTTCTCGATCGTCGAGCTGCCCGAGAGCATGGACCCGGGCGTGCTCGACCGGCTCGCCGACACCCGGATCAGCGGGAAGCTCATCGAGATCGCGCCGGACCGCCGCGGCGGTGCCCGTCGGTACGACCGCGACGACCGCGGACCGCGTGCGCCCCGTCGGGACGACCGTCCCCGCCGTGACGACCGCCGCGACGACGACCGTCCGGCACGCAAGCCCCGGCACTGACCAGCCATCGGTCGGTCACTGACCGGCCACTGACCGGCCACTGACCGGCCACTGATCCGCTGCGCGACCCCGTCCTGCGGGGTCGCGCAGTCGCGTCGCGGGACCCCATCGGCCCTGCCCACTGCCGGGCCGACTCCGGGACGGACGCGAGCCGCCCGCCCGTCGCGGGTCGTGCCTCCCGTCCGGTCGGCTCAGACGGTCAGCCCGTCCACCGTGCGGCGGCAGACCTCGTCCCAGGGCGTCGGGCCGAACCCGAAGTGCGCACGGGTCGCGGTGTCGTCGACCACGTAGGGGGCCGACCACTGGTAGCCGAGCTGCGCGACCTCCCGCATGAACGGGGACACCGCGCCGATCCCGCGGAGCAGGCCGATCGGCAGTGACCGCACGCGGACGGCGGGCCGACCGGCCGTCCGGAGCATCTCGGTGAGGACCTGCTCCTGGGTCCGCGGTGCGTTGGTCGGGACGATCCAGGTCCGACCGTGCGACCGCTCGTCGTCCGCCGCGGCGACGAGGAGCCGCGCGACGTCGCCGACGTCGGTGTACGAGTGCGGCTGGTCCGAGCGCCCGATCACGGTGACGGGCTTCCCCCGCATCGCGGTCGGGAGCACCCGCGTGACGTGCCCGTTGACGCCGGTGCCCGGGCCGACGTAGTCCGAGCCGCGGACCTCGACCGTGCGGATGCGTCCGGCCTCGTGCGCCGCCAGCGCGTCCGCCCACATCCGGGCCCGCAGGACGCCCTTGTGGTCGGTCGCGGCGTCGGGCAGGTCCGCGCGCATCGGTCCGTCGACCGGGCCGTACGGGTACAGGTTCCCGGTGATCGCGTACACGGCACCCGTCCGCTCGGCGGCGGTGAGGAGGGAGGACGCCAGCGGCGGCCACACCCGCTCCCACTGCGTGTAGTCGCCGGGGTTCGCGCAGTTGTGGAGTGCTGCCGCGCCGTCCGCGACGGCCGTCAGGGCGTCCGCGTCGGCGGCGTCGAGCCCGACGTGGCGGACCCCGGGCAGACCGGTGTCGCGTCCGGAGCGGGTGACGACGACGACCTCGTCGCCACGCTCGGACAGCAGTGCCGCAGTGTGGCGACCGACGGGGCCGGCGCCGACGACGACGTGGTGACGGGGCATGGTTCCTCCTGAGATTCGGGAGAGCAGTGCTCTCGGAAGCCATCATGCAGCCGGACGGGCTCCGATGCAAGAGCAGTGCTCTCGTTTGTGTGCAGTGCTCTCCCGTGGCACGCTTGACGGCATGGTGGAGAAGGCGAGGACCGCCCGGTCCCTGGCACGGGAGGCCGTGCACGCGAGCATCCTCGCGGCCGCGCGCGCCCGGCTCACCGAGGAGGGACCGGAGCAGCTGAGCCTGCGCGCCGTCGCTCGTGACGTCGGCCTGGTGTCCTCCGCCGTGTACCGGTACTTCCCGAGCCGCGACGACCTGCTCACCGCGCTGCTCGTGCTCGACTACGACGAACTCGGCGCCGCGGTCGAGGCGGCAGAGGCGCCGGTCGACCGGTCCGACCACGTCGGCCGCTGGGTCGCCGCGTGTCGTGCCGTCCGGCAGTGGGCGATCGGGCACCCCGGGGACTTCGCGCTCCTGTACGGCTCACCCGTGCCCGGGTACGTCGCACCGCAGGACACGGTCGAGCCCGCCTCGCGGACGACGCACGTGCTCGTCCGCGTCGTCACCGACGCGTGGTCGGGAGTCGCCGGGTCCGAGCTGGCTCCGGACTGGAGGCTCGGTGCCGGTCCCGCGATCGGCTCGCGGCCCGCAGCGCCGGGCGCCGTCGCCGACGCGGTCGCCTACACACGAGAGCGCGGCTTCCACGACGACCCCTCGCCCGAGGTCGTCCTGCGGACCCTGATCGCCTGGACGACGGTGTTCGGCGTCCTGTCGTTCGAGCTGTTCGGGCACGCGGTCGGCTCGGTGACCGACCCGGCGGCGTACTTCGACGAGGTGATCGTCCGCCTCGCGCACGATCTGGGGCTCGCAGCGCCCGGATGAGCCGATCTCACCCCGCGGACGGGGCGGCGGGCTGACAGCGGTGCCCTGCCTGCGGTAGACAGGGCGGTACGGCGCACTCACCCAGCGCTCGCCGGCTGCAGCAGGAAGGACGCCGATGACCGCGCTCGACGTCAGCCGTCAGGACCGTCGCCGACTCACCACCGGTACCCCGACCAAGCGGCTCGCGACCGTGCGCACCGTCGCGCTCCTCGCGTCGATCGCCGGCGTCAACTACATCGTCTGGCGCTGGATCGGCTCGGTGAACTGGCACTCGTGGTGGATCGCGGTGCCGCTGATCCTCGCGGAGACCTACAGCGTGATCGACTCGCTGCTGTTCGCGTTCGGCGCCTGGCGACTCCGCGAACGCGGGGAACCGCCGACGAAGCCCGCCGGGGACGTCACCGTCGACGTCTTCATCACGACGTACAACGAGCCGGTCGAGCTGGTCGTCCGCACCGCCCGTGCGGCGAAGGCGATCACGCACCCGCACGCCACGTGGATCCTCGACGACGGCAACCGCCCGGAGATGCGCGCCGCCGCCGAGTCCCTCGGCATCGGCGTGATCACGCGCGGCGCCGACTGGGTCGACCGGCCACGGCACGCGAAGGCCGGCAACCTCAACAACGCGCTGCTCGCGACGCAGGGCGAGTTCCTGCTCATCCTCGACGCCGACCAGGTCCCGGAGCCGTCGATCCTCGACCGGACGCTCGGCTACTTCAAGGACGAGCGCATGGCGCTGGTCCAGACGCCGCAGTGGTTCGAGAACGTGCCCGAGGCCGACCTGCTCGGCAGCCAGGCTCCGCTGTTCTACGGGCCCATCCAGCAGTCGAAGGACGGCTGGAACGCGGCGTTCTTCTGCGGATCGAACGCGATCCTGCGGCGCGAGGCACTCATGCAGCTCGGCGTGACCCGCTACGTGCGCGAGGTCGAGGAGTCCGTCGAGCGGACCATCAAGACGTCGCGGAAGCTGCTCGCACGAGCCCGCGAGACCGAGACCGACCCGCGGGTGCTCGACGCGCTCGACGGTGCGGAGCAGGTCGTCGACCGTGCCCGTGACCAGATCGACCGCGGCGAACCGCTCGGCGACGTCACCTACGACTTCCAGCGCGGCATCGACGCGATCGCGTACCGGTTCGCCGCCGCCGACCTCGAGTCGGTCCGCCGTGACCTGCAGGAGCTCGCCGCGATGTCGACCGAGGCGGACACCTTCGCCGGCCTCGACGACGCTGCCCTCGACGTGCTCGGACGACGGGACGCCTCGCCGGTGGCCGCGATCGAGTCCATCGCGGTGCTCGCCCGGGCGCTCGACGTGAACCGCGACGACGAGGCCCAGCCGATCATGCCGCTCGCCACGATCTCCGTGACCGAGGACATGGCGACCGCGATGCGCCTGCACGGCCTGGGATGGAGGTCCGCGTACCACGACGAGATCCTGGCGAAGGGCCTCGCGCCGGAGGACCTGCCCACCATGCTCGTGCAGCGACTCCGCTGGGCGCAGGGCACCATGCAGGTCTTCTTCCGCGAGAACCCCCTCGTGCAGAAGGGCCTGTCGTGGGGGCAGCGCCTCATGTACTTCTCGACCATGTGGAGCTACCTTTCGGGCTTCGCGGCGATCGTGTACATCGCGGCCCCGGTGCTCTGCCTGTCGTTCGGTGTCGTGCCCGTGCAGGCCTACAGCGTCGACTTCTTCGTGCGGCTCATCCCGTTCCTCGTGCTCAACCAGCTGCTGTTCTGGGTGGTGGCCGCCGGCAGACCCACGTGGCGCGGGCAGCAGTACTCGCTCGCGCTGTTCCCCGTCTGGATCGAGTCGGTGACGAGCGCGTTCGAGAACGTGTTCCGTGGCAAGCCACTGGGGTTCCGGGTCACGCCGAAGGTCAAGGACGAGTCCGACCAGCGACCGCGGTGGGACCTCGTGAAGCCCCAGCTGTACGCGATGGGTGCGCTCGTCGCCGCCCTCGTGATGATCGCGATCCGGTACGCCACGGGCCAGGCGGACGGCATCGCGCCGCTCGTGAACACCGCGTGGGTGATCTTCGACCTGTTCATCTTCAGCATCGTCGTCCGCGCCGTGCTCTACCGCGGACCGGAGGCGGGGACGCCGCAGTCCGAACACGTGTCCTCGACGGCAGGAGGCCCACTGTGACCGACCACGACCTGACCTTCGACGTCCCGGCCGTCGCCGAGTCGCTCGACGTCGTGCAGGACCGCTTCGGCGCCTGGTGGGACACCATGGCGATCGACGACGCCCGTCTCCGCTTCTCGCTCGAGACCGCCCTCGCCGAGATCGCTGCCAACATCGTCGAGCACACGCGACGCACCGATGCCGAGGCCGGTCGCGGGTACACGGTGGAGCTCTGCGCCACGGACCGTGAGCTCGTCGCGGTGCTCACCGACAACGGGCGCCCCGCCGACGTCGACCTGTCCGCCGTGACCATGGCCGACCCCGACGAGGAGAGCGGTCGCGGCCTCGCGCTGGCGATCGCCGCGCTCGACCGCCTCGAGCACGAGCACACCGGCGGCCACAACATCTGGACCCTGGCGTGCAACCGGTGAGGGGCGCGCTGGCGAAGGCCGTCGCGTTCCTCGTCGTCGTCGGGACGCTGCTGCTCGGCGGGGCGCTCCCCGCGTCGGCCGTGTCGGCTCCGGGTCGTGCCGGCGAGACGCCCTCCGACGGGCGCGTGTGGTTCGGCCCGGACCTCGACTGGGGGAGCGACGCCCCCGACGGGTACGAGGGTCGGCTCGGCGCGACGCCGTCTGTCTACGGGGTCGAGATCGAGTACCCCTTCGACCGCAGCGCACGGGACGAGTTCCTGCGGGCGACCCGCGCGGCGGCGACCCAGGGCGCGGTGCTCGCGGTGAGCCTGGAGCCGTCGCGGTCGCTGCGGTCCCTCACGAAGGCCGACGCCGCCGCGGCGAACCGGCTGTTCGAGGAGGTCCACCGGCAGTACGACACCCAGTTGCTCGTGCGCTTCGCTCCCCAGATGAACGGCACGTGGGTTCGCTGGGGACAGCAGCCGACCGCGTTCGTCCCGGCGTTCCGGACGCTGGCCGCGGCCGTGCACGCGGGTGACTCCGACGCTGCCATGGTGTGGTCGCCGTCGTACGGCGCGGGCTACCCGTTCGGCGAGTCCGCCGGGCGGCTGCAGACCCTGTCGGGCAGCGACGTCGCCGAGCTGGACACCGACGGCGACGGCCGACTCACCGCCGCCGACGACCCCTACGGCCCGTACTGGCCCGGCGCCGAGAGCGTCGACTGGGTCGGGCTGTCGATGTTCTTCTTCGGCAAGGGCAAGGCGACCGAGGCCGCCGGTCGCGACGTCCCGCTGACCCGCAACGAGGTCCCGCAGGACGGCGAGGTCGCGGCACGCTTCGACGAGACCTGGGGGTACGAGCAGACGCAGTCCGAGGGCACGTTCACCGAGCGCTTCGCACAGGGCGAGGACCGGCCGATGCTGCTCGACACCGGCGCGCTGTACGACCACTCGTTGCGCGGTGCGGCCGAGCTCCCGGTCAAGCAGGCGTGGTGGCGGCAGGTGATCGCCGCCGTGCAGGACCACCCCGAGGTCCGGGGCGTGACGTTCCTCGAGACGAACCGGCGCGAGCCCGAGGCCGGCAACCGCGTCGCCGACTGGCGGGACACGGCCGACCCCGGGATCGCCGGGTCCTTCCGGACGGACCTCGAACAGGCCGGGGACTTCGTCCTCGGACCGGTGACGGAGCGCGTGACGACGCAGGAGGGTGCCGCGGCGATCAGCCAGCAGTACGAGACCGGCGGCGACCAGATGGCGTGGATCGTCTGGTGCGCCTTCGGCCTCGCAGCGGCGTTCCTGCTGAGCGGGCTCGTCGGACGGCTGCTGCCGAGCTGGCGGTACCCCGACGACGGCAAGCCCGGGCGCGACCTGCGCCTCGACCTCTTCCGCGGGTTCATCATCCTCGCGGTGGTGATCACGCACATCGAGATCGGCGGGCCCTACTCGTACATCACGCTGCACGCCACCGGTGCGATCACCGGCGCCGAGATGTTCGTGTTCCTGTCCGGCATGGTGCTCGGCATGACGTACCCGTTCGCGATCAAGAAGTTCGGCGAGTGGGTGGCGGCCGTCGGGGCGTGGAAGCGGGCGCGGAAGCAGTACGTCGTCACCCTGGCGGTGATCGTGGTCGTCTTCGCGCTGAGCTTCGTGCCGTTCCTGAACACCGATGCGATCACCACCTTCACCGACCGGGGGACCGGCACCGGGGGCGTCGGCGCCGAGGGCCGGGTGTACGACCTGTACCCGAACGCGATGCAGCTGCTGGCCTACCCGCCGCCCTGGTTCGCGATCCGGCAGTTCCTGCTGCTCGAGATGGGGCCGTGGCCGTTCAACATCATGGGCCTGTTCGTGGTGCTGAGCCTGTTCATCCCCGTCTTCCTGTGGGTGATCCGGCGCGGCTTCTGGTGGGCGCTGCTCCTCGTCAGCTGGGGGCTGTACGCGTTCCAGGCGCTGAACCCCGAGTTCCGCCCGCTGAACTCGCAGTTCGAGTCGGTGTTCCCGCTGCTCACCTGGCAGGTGGTCTTCACGCACGGCCTGGTGCTCGGCTACTACCGGCGCCAGGTGATCGGGGCGCTGACCGGCCGACTCGGCAAGGTCCTGATCGGCATCGGGATCACCGGGTACGCCGCGTTCCTCGTCTACGTGTGGGCGGGCGACCAGTTCGGGTTCACCCCGGCACCGTTCCCCGCGTCGATGTACAACGACCTGTACAACACGGCGTACCAGCGGGTGGACCTGCAGTGGGGGCGTCTGGTCGACATCGCCTTCTTCGCGATCGTCTCGTACGCGATCCTCACCGTGTTCTGGAAGCCCATCAGCGCCGTCATCGGGTGGCTGTGGATCCCGATCGGGCAGGCGAGTCTCTACGTGTTCGTCTGGCAGGTCTTCTTCGCGCTGGCCATCGCGTCGATCCCGGGCGTGGACTGGTTCAACGGCTGGATCGGCTTCGCGGCCCACACGGCCCTGATCCTGCTGGTCTGGTACATGATCCGGAAGCGCTTCATGTTCTCGGTCATCCCGCGCTGACCCGCGTGGGCGGCGTGGTCCGTCGCAGCGGGCTCCGAGTCTCGTCCTGACCGACGGTCCTCGCGGTCGGCGGCACGAGGACCGTCGCTGAGCCCGAGTCTCCGGCCGGGCTGGGCCGGGCCGGGCCGGGCGGGCGGGACGGAACGACGGACGGGAGGCGCGGTGCCAGCTGGCACCGCGCCTCCAGTCCGTCGCGTGGTCCCGTCAGCGCGTGGCGACGCGCAGCGGCTGCGGGTCCACCGGGTCCGGGGGGACCGGCAGGGAGCCGCGGACCTGGTTCTGCGCCTGGCAGTCGCTCGTGCAGTTCGTCGCGCCCTGCGACAGCTCGACCGCGTCCTCGCCGAGCACACCACCCATGCGTCCGCCGGGCTGGACCGTCCAGGTCGTGGTCGTCGCGGTCTGCGAGGTCTTCGTCGCGACCTGCGGGCTGTCCTTGCCGAGCAGCATCTGGTGCGCGTCGCTGCCCGAGGACACCGCCGCGACGCCGTCGCCGAAGTTGATCTTCCCCGTGTAGGGGTTGGTGAAGTAGAACAGCCCGGCTCCGAGCGTGTGCGTGAACGTCACGGGCTGGGCGAACTCGGTCTCCATCTGGAAGATCCCGCCCTGGGCGCCGTCCTTCGCCTGGATCTTGAACTTGCCCGCGCCGGTGCCGAAGATCGCCACGAGCGTGTCGTCGCGGACCTCGAGCGAGGAGAGCTTCGTGCCGGCGAGCTGCGCGGCGGTGAGCGACGGGACCTTCGAGGCGAACACCACGGTCGGCTTCGTCACCATCCGCTGGGTGTCCGGTGCCCCGGTCAGCGTGTAGTCGTACACGCCGAGGTCGGCGATGCGGATGTCGAAGCCGTTGTGCTTGCCGCGGACCGCGATGGTGCCGGTGACGGCGACGTCCTTGAGCTTGAAGTCCCTGCCGACCGCGGGGTTCGTCGTGGCGCCGTTGACGGTGACGGCGTAGTCCCCGCCGGTCGACGTCTTGCCGGACGCGTTCGCGGGGGACACCCCGACGAGGGCCGCCGCGGCGACGGCGCCGAGCGCGATCGCGGTGGCGATGCCGGTGGTGCGGCGTCGCGTGCGCTGGGTGGTCATGGGGTGCCTCCTGGGCTGGTCCGACGCGCCGGCGGTGGTCGCGTCCCTCGTGACGATCGTCGCCGGGACGCGGAGGCGGCACCATCGGACCTTGGTACTAGTACCCGCTCCGCCGGCGTGTGCACGGCCGCGTCGTCACCAGCCGTGGTCGCGGGCCCAGAGCGCCGCACTCGTCCGGTCGGCGACGCCGATGCGGCGGAACAGCGATCCGACGTGCACCTTCACGGTCCGTTCGGCGATCCCGAGCTCGGTCGCGATCTGGCGGTTCGACAGGCCGCGTGCGATGCGGTCGAGCACGTCGCGCTCGCGGGGCGGCAGGGCCGGTCCGCGGTCCCGCCCCGGAGCCGGCGCACCCGGCAGCAGGGCACGGGCGACGCGTGGGTCGACGGGTGCCTCGTCGCGCGCCGTCGAGCGGACCGCGGCGACGACCTCCTCCGGAGCCGCGTCCTTGAGCAGGTACCCGGTCGCCCCGGCGGCCAGGGCAGCGCGCACGCGGTCGTCGTCGGAGAAGGTGGTGAGGACGAGCACCCGGACCGCCGGCATCGAGGTGCGGATCACCCGCGTCGCCTCGACCCCGCCCGCGCCCGGCATGGAGAGGTCCATCACGACGACGTCCGGGTGCAGGGACGCGGCACGCTCGGTGGCCTCCTCACCCGTGCCTGCCTCGCCGACCACGTCGCAGTCGGTCGTGGTCGCGAGCACGGCGCGGAGGCCCTGTCGGACCAGGGCGTGGTCGTCGACGAGCAGGACCCTCACCGCAGCGACTCCGTCCTGGCGGGCAGCGTCAGCTCCCAGGCGGTCCCCGCCCCAGGTGCGGTCCGCAGCAGCAGCGCGCCGCCGGTGTCCTCGGCGACCTCGCGCAGGAGCGTCGTGCCGAGGTGCCCGGCGGGAGCCGGCCCGTCGAGGAGCCGCGGGTCGAACCCCACCCCGTCGTCGGACACGCGCACCACCAGGTCCCCGCGGTCGGCCCGCACCGACACCCGGATGCGGGTCGCGTCGGCGTGCTTCACGGCGTTCCAGACCGCCTCACGCACGAAGCGCACGATCGCGGTCCGCGCGGCCGTGGAGGCCTCGAGCGGCTCCGGCACGTCGACGTCCGTCAGCACCCCCGCGGCCCGGGCACGGGCGCACGCGTCGTCGAGCGCGGCACCCAGGCCGTCGCGACCGGGAGCGGCCGGGCGGATCGTCGCCATCGAGGTCCGGAGGGCGGACACCGCCTGCCGGAGCGTCTCGGCGGCGGCACGGGTCTCGGGCACCGCACCGAGGGAGAGTGCGAGCCCGGCGACGTCCTGCACGGGACCGTCGTGCAGTTCGCCCGCGAGGCGTCGGCGCTCGGCCGCCTCGGCGTCGAGCGCGCGCCCGAGCAACCGCTCGCGGAGCCGCTGGCCCGTGCGGATCCGCACGAGCAGCCAGAGCAGCAGCGGCACGAGCAGCACGAGCACGACCCCGACGGTGCCGAACGCCAGCGCGGCGAACGCGGCCCGCAGGTCGGCGGCGCGGGCGATGACCTGGTCGTACGGCCGGTACGCCTCGAACAGCAGGGCCTCGCCCGAGGGCGTGTGCACCGCCTGGTACGCCTCGAGCAGCGGTCCGTGCCCGCGTTCGTACCGGTTCTCGGGCTCGTCCAGGTCGGACACCTCGGCGTCGGACCGGTCGGTCCGGAGCGCCGCGAGGTCCTCGTCGGAGAGCGGGAAGCGCTCGCCGACCAGCCGGGGTTCGTCGGACCAGAGCACGGTGCCGTCCGCACCCCAGAGCTTCAGACGCACCGTCGAGCCGGCGCGGGACTCGCCGGCCAGGGCGTCGTCGAGTCGTGCTCGGGCGACGGCTCGGGCGTCCGGGTCGCCGCTGGTGACGTCGTCCACGAGGGCGGGCTCCACCACCACCCGGGCGAGCGCAGCCGTGTCGGCGGTGGCGTCCCGCACGGCGAAGGACTCGGCGACGCGCTGCGACACGAGGGTGCCCGCGGTCGCGACGACGGCGCCGCCGAGCAGCGCGGCGACGACGACCCCGACGAGGACCCGCCGCCAGGGGGTCCGTGCCGCACGACGACGCGGGTCGGCGGTGACGAGCACGACCGGGGTCGGCTGCCCGCTGGTCGACGCCCGGTGTCCACGCACGGAGCAACCGTAATCGCCCTGAGCTGCACTCGCGTCCTGGTCGCGGATGCCGGACGAGCCGACCGTGTGTCGTGTGCCCGTTCCTTCCCATCACGCCTGGAGTGGGAAGCGGAACCGCGCGTACCTGGTCAGGAGGAACGACCTGGTACGCGCGGATCCGCCCGCGACGCGCGGATCCGTCCGGCAGGGCGGCGCGAACCGGGACGGACGGGAGGCGCGGTGCCGGCCGGCACCGCGCCTCCCGTCCGTGCGTGCCTGCGTCAGCCCGCGGGCGTGCGGTCCGGCGCGGAGGCGAGCGCCTGCCGCACCGACCCCCACGCGGCGAGCCGCTCCCGGACGGCGTCGTCCCGCTCGACCTCGAGCGCCGTCGCGTGCGCCTGCTCGAGCACGTCGTCGACCACGACGCGCTGACCCGAGCGGGCGGAGGCGATCGCCGCGTCCACCATCACCAGGCTCATGACGTTGCCGTGCACCTCGCCGTCGGGGGTGACCCCGGTCCGGACGGCCCGCACGAAGGACGCGAGCGCCCCGGCGATCTCCGTACCGACTCCCGGCGCACCCGCCGGCGTGCCGGGTGCGTCGTCGATCACGCTCGACGGGTCGTGGTCGCCGTCCCACGACGCCGACCCCGACGCTCCCGACGCGCGCCAGTCACCGTTCCACGACGTCTCGTCACCGGGCGCGCACCACGAGCCGTCGTAGACGTAGCGGACGTCGTCCTCGAAGGTGAACACCGCGGCGGCGTCCGCGTCACCGCGGTACCAGGACCACGACGGGTTCCACGACTCGCAGTACACCGACACCGGGTCGCGCTCGAGCACGTAGCGGGCGGAGTCGAAGGCGTGGATCGCCATGTCGAGGAGCAGGACGTCGTCCATCTCCTCGCGGAAGCCGCCGAAGTGCGGGGCCTTCGCGAACCGGGTGTTCAGGCTGCCGACGCCGCCGAGCGCGCGGACGTGCTGCCGGAAGGCCACGAGCTGGTCGTTGTAGCGGCGCGACTGCGACACCATGAACAGCTGCCCGGTGGCCTCGGCGGCGGCGGCGAGGGAGAGCGCCTCGGCGACGGTCTGCGCCGCGGGCTTCTCGCCGAGGACGGGGACTCCCGCGTGCAGGGCGTCCATCGTCACCGGGTGGTGGGCGACGGGCACCGTGATGTCGAGGACGGCCTCGGCGCCGGTCTCCGCCAGGAGCGCGGGCAGGTCACGACCGACCGGGATCGTCGGGGACCCGGCGAGCTCGGCCCCGGCGCGGGCGGCGTCGAGGTCGAGGTCGACGACTCCGACGAGCTCGACGTCCGGGTCGGCGGCGACCGTCCCGAGCCACGCGCGGCCCATGCCGCCGGCGCCGACCTGCACGACCCGCAGCGGGGCGTGCTCGGTCATGCGCGGGCCTCGGCGGGCTCAGCGGGCTCGGTCGGCTCGGTCGGCTCGGTGGGCTCGGCGAGCTCGTCCTCGGGTGCGTCGTCGAACGGGCCGCGGTAGTGCTGCCCGTCGAAGTACTCGCCGAGGTCGTAGCGGCGCAGGGTCGGCAGCTCGCGCTCGCGCTCCGGTCGCGCCCACTCGGCCGCGTTCGCGATCACCCGTCGGACGTCCGGGTGGTGGTACACGGGGAAGTCCTGGTCCCCGGGGGAGAAGTAGAAGATCCTCCCCAGGCCGCGGCGGTAGGTCATGCCGCTCCGGAAGACCTCGCCGCCGGTGAACCCGGAGATGAAGACCAGCTCGTCGGGCGTGGGCACGTCGAAGTACTCGCCGTACATCTCCTGCTCGGGGATGACGATCGGGTTCGGGACACCGCGGGTGATCGGGTGCTGCGGGTTCACGGTCCAGACGAGCTCCTGGTCGTGCTCGCTCCGCCAGCGCAGGGTGCAGGTGGTGCCCATGAGCTTGCCGAAGATCTTCGACCAGTGGCCGGAGTGCAGGACCACGAGCCCCATGCCGGACAGCACGTGCTTGTGGACGCGGTCGACCACGGCGTCGTCGACGTCGGCGTGGGCGGCGTGCCCCCACCAGGTCAGGACGTCGGTCTCGGCGAGCAGGGCATCGGTCAGCCCGTGCTCGGGCTCCTGCATGGTGGCGGTGCGGACGACGGCATCCGGCAGGTTCTCGCGGATGCCGTCGGCGATCGCGCCGTGCATGCCGTCTGGGTAGCGCTCGGCGACGTGCTGCTCGACCTGCTCGTGGACGTTCTCGCCCCAGACGGTGATGCGCAGCGGGGTGGTGGTCATGGTGTGGGCCTTCCTGGAGGGGTGGCGTGGAGCACGTCGGGGGCGGTCGTCACTTGACCGCCCCGCCGAGTGCACCGGCGGAGATGTAGCGCTGGGCGACGATGAGGAGCACGGCCGCCGGCAGGGACGCGAGGACCGACGTCGCCATGACGGGTCCCCAGTCGGTGACGTTCGAGCCGATGTAGTTGTAGATGCCGAGCGTGATCGGTCGGACCGCGTCGGTCGAGGTGAGCGTGAGCGCGATGAGGAAGTCGCCCCACGCGCCGAGGAACGTGAAGAGTGCCGCGGTGACGATGGCGTTGCGGCTGATCGGCAGCACGATCGACACGAAGGCACGCAGGTCGTTCGCGCCGTCGACGAGCGCGGCCTCGACCAGGCTCGGCGGGATCGACTCCATGAACGCCCTCATGAGCAGGATCGCGAAGGGCACCTGCACGGCGCTGTCGGCCAGGATCAGCCCGACGTAGCTGTTGAGCAGCCCGACGTTGTTGAAGAGCGTGTACAGCGCGTTGGCGATCACGATGCCGGGGATCATCTGGGTGATGAGCAGCACGAGCAGGAACACCTTCGTGCCGCGCATCCGGAACCGGGCGAGGCCGTACGCCGCCGGGGTCGCGATCGCCAGCGTGAGCACGACGGTGCCGAGGCCGATGATCATGCTCGACACGAAGTTCTGCCCCTGCTGGGCGAAGGCCGCCCGGTAGCCGGCGAACGTCGGGTTCCACGGGAACCAGGTCGCGGTGGCGGCTCCCGAGGTCGCCTGGAGGCTCGTGTTCACCATCCAGTACACGGGGAAGACCATGATCGCGAGGAACACGATCCCGAGGATGGTGAACGGCAACCCCTTCGCGGTGCGGCGCGGGCGGGGCGCTCGTGCGCTCCGCTTCGTCGTGATCGCGCGGGTGACGGTCACGGTCTGGTTCGCGAGTCCGACGCTCATTCGTCGACCGCCTTCCGGGAGATCGCGATGTAGACCATCGCGAAGACGAACGAGACGACGATGAGCACGTTGCTCACCGCGGCTCCGATGCCGAACTGGAAGTTGATGAACGACTGGTGGTAGGCGTTCGTGGCGAGCGTCTGCGTCGAGTTCGCGGGACCGCCGCCGGTCAGGCCGAGGATGATGTCGACGACCTTCAGCGTGTAGACGACCCCGAGCACGATGACCACGCTCACGACGCTCCGGATGCTCGGCCAGGTGATGTACCAGAACGCCTTGACGCCGGTGGCACCGTCGAGGGCGCCCGCTTCGTAGAGCTCCGGCGGGACGGACTGCAGCCCGCTGTACAGGATCGTCGTGTTGAAGGGGATGCCGAGCCAGACGTTCACGCCGATGACGGCGATGAGGGCCAGGCTCGGGCTGACCAGCCACGGCACGGGGCCGATGCCGACGACGCCGAGCAGCTGGTTCAGCGCACCGCTGTCCTGGTCGAGCAGCCACTTCCACACCGCGCTCGAGGCGATGAGGGGGAGCAGCCACGGCAGGAGCAGCAGGCCGCGCAGGAAGCCCGACAGCGGGAAGTGCCGCCGGAAGAACAGCGCGAGGCCGAGGCCGAGGACGAACTGCAGGACGATCGAGCCCGCGGTGAACAGGGCGGTGTTGACGACGCTGGTCGTGAAGACGCTGCTCGAGAAGACCGCGATGTAGTTGCCGAGGCCGACCCAGGGGGCCTCGCCGGTGAAGAAGGTCTTCGTCGTGTAGTCCTGGAACGACATCAGGATGTTCTTGACCACGGGGTAGCCGAAGAACAGGGCCACGAACACCGCGGCCGGCACGACGAACAGCCAGCGGGTGATGGACGACCGGATGCGCGCGCGGCGCTGTCCGGGGCGGGCGGGGGCCGCGGGCGTCGTCGCCCGGGGCCGGATCTGCGTGGAGGCGCTCATGTCAGGTCCTTCCGTCAGGGAACGGGGAGCCGGTCTCGCGACCGGCTCCCCGGCTCCGCTACTGGTTCTGCGACTGCGCCTGCTCGAGCGCCTGCTCGGGGTCGGCCTTGCCGGTCAGTGCGAGCTGCACGGCGGTGTAGATCCTTGTGGCGGCCTTGGGCCAGTCCGGTCCGAGCTCGGCCGTCCGGGCCCGGGCGGTCTGCACGGTGGTGACGAACGAGGCCACGTCGGCGTGGTCCTCCGCCCACTTCTTGCCGACCTCGATGTTGGTGGGCACATTGCCGCTGACCCCGGCCAGGACGGCCTGCATCTTGTCGCTGTTCAGGCACCCGACGAACTTGCCGGCGAGCTGCATCGTGTCCTTGTTCCCGGTCTGCGGGACGGTGAAGGCCTCGCCGCCGAGCGGGGCGACGGTCTCGGACCCGGTGCGCGTCGGGATCGGGACGCTGTCGAACTCGAGGTCCTTCGCCTTCTTGAGCGCCGGCAGCTGCCACGGACCGTTGATCATCATCGCGGCCTTGCCGGCGATGAACTGGTTGTTGACGTCGGCCTGCGCCCAGTTGATCGAGCTCTTCGACATCGAGCCGTCGTCCTGCAGGTCCTGCACGAGCTGCAGCGCCTGGGCGGCCTCGGGCGTCGCGATGTCCTTCTCGTCGCCGCCGTTCGACCAGAAGAACGGCAGGAACTGCCAGGTGCCCTCGTAGGTGTTGATGTTGCTCATCGCGAAGCCGTACGTCGACCCGTTCGTGAGCTTCTTCGCGGCTTCCTTGAGCTCGTCCCACGTCTTGGGCGGCTGGACGCCTGCCTCGTCGAGCAGCTTCTTGTTGTAGTACAGCGCGATGGAGTTCGTGTTCGGCTGCAGCCCGTAGAGCTTGCCCTCGAACGTGTTCGCGCCCTTCACGCCGGGGACGTCGTCGTCCGCGTCGAGGCCGTAGTCGGCGAGGTCGGACAGCGCCCCGGACGAGGCGATCTGCTGCACGTCGGGGTTGTCGAGCATGAGCACGTCGGGCAGGGTGCGCGACGACGCCTGCTGCAGGACCTTCGAGATGAGGCCGGCGCCGGCGACGTGGTTGATCTTCACCTCGACGCCGACGTCCTTCGCGCACTGCTGGTACACGGGGTCGTAGTTGGCGTCGTAGTAGTCCTCGATCGTGAGGGTCTTGCCGCCGCCGCCGGACGACGATGCGTTGCCGGAGCCGGAGCACCCGGCCAGGACGAGGGGGACCGTCGCGACGATCGCGGCGGCGCCGACGAGGGCGCGGCCCCGGCGGGACGTGGAGCGGAAACCAGGCTTCATTGCACTGCTCTTCTCTTCGCGGATGCGGGGAAGGACACGGTGCGTCGACTCCACTGACGTCGTCGTCGCGGTGGTCCTGGGGCGAGAAGCTAACAGAGAAGCGCTTCACCTGTAAAGCGCTTTTCTGGTTCCGGTGCGGGTCTATGCTCGTGACCACCGCAGTGCACGCGGAGCAGGACGGCACCGTCGCCGGCCTGCCGCCGGACCTGCACGGAACCCGACGGTGCCGATCGATCAGGAGGGGCCGATGGCCACGATGCAGCAGGTCGCCGACCGCGCCGGCGTCTCCATCGCGACGGTGTCGTTCGTGGTGAACGGCACGAAGTACGTCACGCCGGCGACGACGGCGAAGGTCACCGCGGCGATGCGCGAGCTGAAGTTCCGCGGCAACGTCGTGGCGCGCGCGCTCGCCAGCCGGCGGACGCGGATCATCGCCCTGCTCTTCCCGACCACGGGCAACCGCTTCAGCCCGACCACGTCCGAGTTCTTCATGAACGCCGCGGAGCGGGCCTCCGAGCGCGGGTACCACCTGGTGCTCTGGCCCGTCGACCCGGCCGGCGACGACCTCGACGACCTCGTCTCCGGCGGTCTCGTCGACGGCGTCGTCCTCATGGAGGTGCGGATGGACGACCCGCGCGTGGTCAAGCTGTCCGAGCTCGGGGTGCCCTTCACCCTGATCGGCCGGACGCGCGACGCGGACGAGCTGCCGTACGTGGACATCGACTTCGAGACCACCATCGAGGACGGACTCGACCACCTGCAGGGTCTCGACCACCGGCGCTTCGGGCTCGTGCTCGAGAGCCTCGAGGGCACACCGATGGCCGGGTACGCACCGCACCTGCGGGTCGAGGACACCTTCCGCCGCTCGGTCGCCGAGCGCGGTGGTGCGGGAACGATCGTGTACGCCGGCCCCGGGAGCGAGGGCGGTCGCGACGCCGCCCGACGCCTGCTCGAGGCGGACCCGGACGTCACCGCGGTGCTCGTGATGAAGGACGACTCGTCCGCCGGTCTGCTGGTCGGTCTCTACGCCGCGGGTCGACGGGTGCCTGATGACGTCTCGGTGCTCAGCATCGCGTCGTCGGCCGCAGCGGGGGACCAGCACCACCCCCGCCTGTCGACGATGATCGCGCCCGGTCGCGAGCTCGGCGTGCGCGCGGCCGACGCGCTGATCGACCGCCTCGACGGCACGTCCGTCGAGCTCCCGCACTTCCTGCTGCCCTGCGTGCTCCGCCCCGCCGAGTCGACGGCCCCCGCACCCACCCGCTGACCAGCGCGGCCATGCCTCGGACGGGAGGCACGTGGCGGGGCCCGCACCGCGCCTCCCGTCCGTCGCCTACTCAGGCTCCCTGTGCGGTCGCTCAGGCGCGCTTGGTTCTGTGGTGCCACGTGATCGCCGGGTGCTCGCGCACCCTTCGTCGAGGAGGACGGATGGCAATCGACCGCAGGCTCTTCCTGCTCGGGGGCACGGGGGTGCTGCTGCTCGCCGGCTGCTCCACCCGGCCGGAGCGCACCACCGTCGAGCAGTGGCCCACCGACCCGCCCGAGGGCGACGTCACGATCAGCTGGTGGGCGGGGCAGGTGGCCTCGAAGGACGGCGGTGACCTCCGTCGCCGGTTGATCGCGGAGTTCCAGAAGGAGCACCCGAACATCCGCGTGCGGATCGTCAGCGCCCCGAGCGACACCGACACGAACCGCACCAGCCTGACGACGCAGATCGCCGCGGGGAGCCCGACACCGGACGTGTACCTGGGCGACGTCGCGTGGCCCGGGCAGTTCGCGAAGAACAAGCTCGCGACCCCGGTGAACCAGCTCGTCGGCGAGGACTTCTTCGAGCAGTTCCCCGAGGGACTCCGGCTGGCCGCCAGCGTCGACGGGACCTACTACATGTTCCCGCTCTACATCGACGAGTCGTTCTTCCTGTACCGGCAGGACCTGCTCGACAAGCACGGGTTCCAGGTCCCGCGCTCGTGGGAGGAGGTCAAGGAGACCGCCGCGAAGCTCGTCGACACGGGCGACGTCGACTACGGGCTGGCGTTCCAGGGCGACGTGTACGAGGGCCTCACCTGCAACGTCACCGAGTTCGTCGCCGATGCGGGCGGCTCGCTGCTCAACGACGACCTGACGAAGCCCGCGACCACGAGCTCGGAGACGAAGCGCGCCTTCGAGTTCATGCGGTCGCTCATCACCGACGGCGCCGCACCGCGCGCGACCCTGACGTACCAGGAGCAGGACACGAACGACGCCTTCGCAGGCGGTCGCGCCGCGTTCCTGCGCAACTGGTCGTACGCGTGGGGCATCGCCAACGGGCCGGACTCCGCGGTCGCGGGCAAGGTCGGTCTCGCCGCGCGCCCGACGTTCGACGGCACGGACGAGCACCACTCGACGATCGGTGGGTGGGGGAACTACATCAACCCGCACACCCAGCAGCCCGCGGCGGCGCTCACCTTCGCGGCCTGGATGTCGAGCGAGACGGCGCAGCAGTTCCTCACCCGCGAGGGCGGTGTCCTGCCGGCCCGCAGCGCGAGCCTGGTCAGCGACGACGCGAAGCGGCAGAACCGCCCGACGTACGACACCGCGGCGGGCATCACGCTCGTTCCCCGTCCGACCTCGACGGCGTACTACCCGAAGGTCTCGCAGGGCGTGTACCAGAACGGCAACAGCATCCTCGGCGGGCAGGCGTCCGTCGACGGCGGCACCCGCGCGATGGCCTCCGCGATCTCGCTCGCCCTGACCGGGGACGCGCTGTGAGCGCCGGCACCGCGACGCGGACGCCGGCCGGTGCGGCCGGGGGACGGACTCCGGTGAGGAGGCCCGACGGGTACCGCCCGACGAGCGCTCGGTCGCGGATGGAGCGCGTCCGTGCCCGGGGCGCGTGGGGCTTCGCTGCCCCGGCGCTCCTGGTCGTCGCCGCGGTCACGATCTTCCCGGTGGTGTACTCGATCGTCCTGAGCTTCGCGGACGTCGAGATCGGCTACGACGGCTTCACGATCCAGGGCTTCGGCCTCGGCAACTACGCGGCCCTGCTGCAGAGCGCCGACTGGTACCGGGCGCTCGGCTTCACGGTGCTGTACACGGTCGTCACGGTGTCCGTGGAGCTCGTCCTCGGCATGCTCGTCGCCCTGGTGCTCGAACGGCTGGGGGTCACCCGCGGCTGGATGCTCGCGCTGCTCCTCGTGCCGTGGTCGCTCGTGACGATCGTGAACGCACAGCTGTGGAAGTACATCTACGACTCGACCTACGGCGTCGCGACGTGGTTCTTCGGGCTGTTCGGCGACGCCCCGGTGATCCTCGGTGAACCGGTCCCCGCGATCACGGGTCTGATGGTCGCGGACATCTGGAAGACCACGCCGTTCGTGGCGATCATCCTGCTCGCGGGCCTCGTCCAGATCTCGGAGGACCTCTACGAGGCCGCCGAGCTCGACGGGGCGAACGGGTGGCAGACGTTCTGGCGCGTCGTCGTCCCGCAGTTGGCTCCGACCCTGACGATCGCGGTCCTGTTCCGCGTACTGCAGGCGTTCGGCGTCTTCGACCTGCCGTTCGTGCTGACGAACGGCGGACCGGGCACCACGACCCAGTCGCTCGCGATCATGGGCTACAAGGTGCTCTTCCAGGACATCAACATCGGACCGGGCGCAGCGATCGCGACCAGCACCGCGGTCATCGTGGCCGTCGGGTGCCTGCTCTTCCTGCGGGCGTTCCGGAACCAGGCGAAGGGAGGGGATGCCTGATGCCCCGTCAACGTGTCCGCAAGGGCTGGCGGAAGTGGGTCAACACCGTCAACGTCAGCGGTGTCGTCATCGCCGTGCTCACCGCGCTGCCGCTCTACTGGCTCGTCTCGACCTCGCTCAAGCCGTCGTCGGAGATCGCCCAGTCGCCGCCGACCGTCGTGCCGCAGTCGCTGACGTTCGACAACTTCGTCGTGGCCTTCCGCGACAACGCCCTCGGGCAGTACATGGTGAACAGCATCGTGGTGTCGGTGGCGACGACGGTCATCGTGCTCGCGCTGTCGTTCCTCGCCGGCTACGCCCTCGCCGGGCGGTGGATCAAGGGCCGCACGGCGATCATGACCTCGCTGCTCATGCTGTCGGTCTTCCCGGCGATCGCGGTCCTGACGCCGCTGTACCTGCTCGAGCGGAACCTCGGGCTGCTCAACTCGTACCCGGGCCTGGTCGTGCCGTACGTCGCGTTCAACCTGCCCTTCGCCATCTGGATCATGCGCAACTACCTGCAGGGGATCCCCTCGACCATCGAGGAGGCCTCCGAGATCGACGGCGCCGGCGCCTGGCGCACCGTGCTGTCGGTGATCCTGCCCATGGCGAAGCCCGGGCTCTTCACCGTCGGGGTGTTCACCTTCACGGCGTCGTGGAGCGAGTTCCTCATGGCGCTCACCTTCAACAGCGAGAACTCGTTCCGGACCATCCCGGTCGGCATCGCCCTGTTCGGGACCCAGTTCACCGTGCCGTTCGCGCAGATCTTCGCGGCGAGCGTCGCCGCGACGATCCCGATCGTCATCCTCGTGCTGGTGTTCCGCCGCTCGATCGTCTCCGGGCTCACCAGCGGAGCGGTCAAGGGGTGACGTCCGCAGCCTCGGTGACCGCGGACCGGTCGCCGGCCCCGTGACGGACGGGAGGCCCGTGGCGATCCCGCCACGGGCCTCCCGTCCGTCACCCGGCCGGTGCGCGCTCGTCGCGGCCCGGGCGGTGCCGTGCCGTCAGCGACGTGCGTCGCGCGCGGTGTCGGTGAAGAAGTCGGCGTACAGGCCGTTCACGTCCTGCAGCTCGCCGTACTTCCACCGCTTGCGCATCCGGCGGAACGTCTCGATGCGCACCGGGTCGATGCCCGGCTCGGACTGGTACGAACCCATGGTTCCTCCCCGTTTCCCTGATCCACCCCCGTGTGGGGGTACCCAGTGGTGACGGTACGGGCAGAGCGGCTCCGCGTCCGGCAAGATAGGTCGGGAAGTTACCTAACTGCGCTTGTTGGACAAACGTTCGAGCAGGGTCCTCGGCCGCCCGTAGCCTGCCGTCAGGGGGTCGGAGCGCCGTACTCGAGCGCCTCGATCACACGATCGATCACGCGGACGTACCGCGTGGTCTCGCGCTCGGAGAAGGAGGACAGGAGCTCGTGCAGGTGCTCGTTCGTACTGTCCATCGCCGCGGCGTAGGCGCGCTGCGTCTCCGGCGTGAGCTCGATGAACCGGCTGCGGCCGTCCTCCGGGTTCGGCACGCGGCACAGGTGCCCGGCGCGTTCGAGCCGGTCGACCGTCCCCGTGACCGCCGGGCCCGTCAGGCCGAGGTGCGACACGAGGTCCTTCACCCGGACCGTCCGGTCGGCCGCAGCGGCGCGGGCGACGAACTGCAGGACCGTGAGGTCCGAGCCGGAGACGGAGAGGCGTTCGCGCAGCCGGCCGCGGAGGGCACCCATCGCGGCCTCGAGCCGGGTGATCGCCGCCGTCAGGTCGATCTCACTCACGTGGTCGCCCCCTCTGTGCGCATCGGTCGTGCGCGACACTACGCGGCACCCACCCCAGAACCGTATCCGGATAACGAGGAAGCATGCGCCATCTGGACAGAGCCACGCCGACGGACCTGCCGTGGCTGACCCGTTGATCGAGGCGTTCGGCGCCGAGGAGACCATCGCACCGGTGCGGTTCGAGGTGTCCGGGACGCGCCCGGACACCGCCGTCCGCGACCTCGGCGGCATCTACGCGGGGGAGCGGTGGAGCGCCGTGCCGTCCCACGGGCGGTTCGACTACCGCTACACCGCGATCGGGGACAGCGAGGTCACCATCCGGCGCTCCCAGATGCACGGCGAGATCCGGGGCTGGATGCCCGTCGGCTCGGTCGACTACGTCGTCACGTGGATCAGCACCGGCACGGGTGAGCTCGAGATGCGCGGTGAGCGCTGGCCCATGCTGCACGACACCCCGGTGATGTTCCCCGCCGACGAGGAGTTCGGCTTCGTCACCGCGGACTACGACCAGCGGCTGGTGCACTTCGACCGCGAGTTCGTCCGACGTGTCGCCGCGGCGCGGTCGGACATCGCGGACCGGCCGATGCGGTTCGACGCACGACGCGGTGCCGACGAGTCGATCGAGCACCGCTGGCAGGGTGCCCTGACGGCGTTGTCCCGGGCGCTGCGCGTCGGCGGACCGGACTCGGACGCGTGGCAGGACGCCAAGGTCACCGCTGCCGAGGTCTTCCTCGACATGTTCCCGCCGCAGAGCGACGACCTGCCCGACGTGCTGGAGCAGCCGCGGAACGCCCGGCTCCGGGCCGCCGTGGAGTACATCCACGCGCACGCCGCCGAACCGGTGTCGATCGTCGACCTGTCCGAGGCCGCGGGGTTGAGCGTGCGGTCCGTCCAGGAGTCCTTCCGGCGGGTCTTCGACGTCTCCCCGCTGACCTACCTGCGCCACGTGCGGCTCGACCGCGTGCACGAGGAGCTCCTCGAGGCAGGGCCGCAGGCCGGTGCCGTCGGGGACATCGCGCGCCGGTGGGGCTTCGCGCACCTCGGGCGGTTCTCGGCGTCCTACGCCGAGCGCTTCGGCGAGTACCCGAAGCAGACGCTGCGGCGCTGAGCGCTGCGCCGCGGGTGGCGCCGCACCGGTCGGCGCAGCGCGCAGCGGCGGGCGCGACGTGCTCACGCACGACCAGGAGCACGTCGCGCCACGGAACGCCGTGGCGCGACGTGCCGTCGGTTGTGCTCCTGGCGCCGCGGGCGCGAGGGGCGCGAGCGGCGCGGCCTGCGCCGCTGTCGGCGGGTGCGACGTGCTCACGCAACACCAGGAGCACGTCGCGCCACGGAAAGCCGTGGCGCGACGTGCCGTCGGTTGTGCCGCTGGCGCCGCGGGCGCCGCGGGCGCGAGCGGCGCGGCCCGCGCCGCGGCAACGACGTGATTCCGTCTCCCGACCGCGGCGCACTGTCGCTTCCGCGGACGACTCGCGCCACCGCGCAGCAGGCGAGCACCGCCGGACGGGAGGCGCGGTGCCAGGTCGCCGCGCGACTCCCGTCCGTCGATCCGTCGGGACGTCGGGACGGCTGAGCGGGTACGACACGCCGCGGGCGTGCGTCGGGCGGGTGCGTTCGGTTGTCAGCAGTGCCGAGCGTGACGGATGTTGCCCGCTCGCCGCACCGCCGGGAGGCGCGGTGCCGGGTCGTCGCGCGCCTCCCGTCCGTCGACCTGTCCGTCGGCCCGTCGCGACGGCTGAGCGGGTACGGCACGCCGCGGGCGTGCGTCGGGCGGGTGCGATCGGTTGCCAGCAGCGCCGAATGTGACGGATGTGGCCCGCTCGCCGTACTGACGGCAGGCGCCGCGCAGCGGCCGCGCGCCTCAGGCGTGCGCCGGCGCCGTGCTGCTCCGGACGCGCAGCGTCGAGCGCAGGCGCACGTGGTCGCTCGTGGGCTCGCCGCGGAGCATGGCGAGGAGCATCGCGACCGCGCTCGCGCCGAGTTCGGCGAGCGGCTGGGCCACGGTGGTGAGCGGCGGCGTCGTGGTCGACGCCTGCGGGACGTCGTCGAACCCGACGACCGACAGGTCCTCGGGCACGCGCAGCCCGAGCGACGCTGCGGCGTGCAGCACGCCGATGGCCGACGAGTCGTTCGCGGCGAACACCGCCGTCGGCCGGTCGGGCAGCGTGAGGAGCTCGTGAGCAACGGCTGCCGAGCGCTCCTCCTGGTAGTCACCGGCGCGCACGAGTCGCTCGTCGACCGCGATGCCGGCGGCGGCGAGGGCGTCCCGGTAGCCGGTCTCGCGGAGCTGCGACGACGCCAGGTCACTGCGCCCCTGCACGTGGGCGATGCGGGTGTGCCCGAGCTCGAGCAGGTGGTCCACGGCGTCCCGGGCCCCGGCGACGTTGTCGGTGTCGACGGTCGCGTGGCCCTCCGGCCCGGTGTGCGGGTCGATCGCGACGACGGGGATGGACGCTCCCGACAGGGCGGCGGAGGGGGTCACGACGATGGCGCCGTCGATGAGCGTTCCGGACAGGCGTGAGAGCGAGCGGCGTTCCCACCCGGGCTGCCCCGTGCCGGCCTCGAGTCCGGCGTAGGCGAGCAGCTCGTAGCCGGTCCCCGTGGTCGCCGCCGAGACGCCGCGCAGGAGCTCGGTCGAGAACGGCTCGAACTCGGGGACCAGGATGCCGATGACGTTGGTGCGGGAGCTCCGCAGGCTGCGCGCGACGAGGGACGTCTCGTAGCCCAGGCGCTCGACCACCTCCTGGACGCGGAGCATGGTCGCGGGCGCCACGCCGTCGCGGTTGTTGACCACCTTCGACACGGTCGGGATCGAGACGCCGGCGGCACGCGCGACGTCCGCGATCGTGACCCGCCCCGGTCCGGGCGTGTGGTCGACGGCGGTCTGCATGTGCTCACCGTACCGCCGCAACAGCGTTCCGCCAGCGAACAGATCACGGTTAGAAAACGTTATCGATAACGATTGACAAGCCCGTGGAGCAGCTGGCACGCTCTCCGCAGCGGCATCGACTGCCGCGAACGTCAACGACGACACCGAGGAGTTCCACGATGACGAGGAAGATCCGTGCCGCGGCAGCCATCGCGCTGGTCGGGGCCACTGCTCTCACGCTGGCGGGTTGTTCCGCCGGCGGCAGCGACCCGTCGGAGGACGGCGGCAAGGTCACGATGACCTTCTGGCACAACTCGACCACCGGTCCGGGCAAGGCCTACTGGGACAGCACCGTCAAGGCGTTCGAGGAGAAGTACCCGAACGTCACCATCAAGACCCAGGCGATCCAGAACGAGGACCTGGACGGCAAGCTCCAGACCGCGCTCAACTCCGGTGACGGCCCGGACGTCTTCCTGCAGCGCGGCGGCGGCAAGATGGACGCGATGATCGCAGCCGGTCAGCTCATGGACATCTCCGACTCGATCAGCGACGACGCGAAGCAGTCGATCAGCAAGGGCACCTTCGCCGGGTACGAGAAGGACGGGAAGACCTACGCCATGCCGGGCGCCGTGCTCCCCGAGGGCATCTGGTACTCGAAGGACCTGTTCGAGCAGGCCGGCATCGACGGCACCCCGACCACGATGGACGAGCTGAACGAGGACATCGCCAAGCTCAAGGCCAAGGACATCGACCCGGTGGCCGTCGGCGCGAAGGACGCCTGGCCCGCCGCGCACTGGTACTACAACTTCGCGCTCCGCGAGTGCAGCGAGAAGACGCTGAACGACGCGGCGAAGACGCTCGAGTTCGACGACGCGTGCTGGACCAAGGCCGGCCAGCAGCTCGAGGACTTCAACGCGACGAAGCCCTTCAACCAGGGCTTCCTCACCACCGCCGCGCAGCAGGGCGCCGGCAGCTCGGCCGGACTCCTGGCGAACCACAAGGCCGCGATGGAGCTCATGGGCGCCTGGGACCCGGGCGTGATCGCCTCGCTGACCCCCGACGCGAAGCCGCTCGGTGACCTCGGGTGGTTCCCGTTCCCCGCGGTGGACGGCGGCAAGGGTGACCCGAAGTCGATGATGGGTGGTGTCGACGGCAACTCCTGCTCGGCACAGGCCCCGAAGAAGGCCTGCACGGACTTCCTCAACTTCATCGTGCAGAAGGACAACCAGGAGGCGTACTACAAGGCCTTCAACGCCATCCCCGTCAACAAGGACGCGCAGTCCGTCGTGTCCGAGCCCTACCTGAAGACGGCCCTCGCCGCCTACCAGGAGGCCCCGTTCGTCTCGCAGTACCTCGACACCCTGTACGGCCAGAACGTCGGCAACGCGCTGAACACCAGCGTCGTCGACCTGCTCGCCGGCAAGGGCAGCGCGAAGGACATCGTCGAGACCACCAATCAGGCCGCGGCCAAGGGCTGATCATGGCGCTCGACACCTCCCTCGGCACGACCCCGGCGAAGGCGTCGGGCACGGCTCCCGGGACGTCCCCGGCGGGGAGCGGTTCGCCGCTCCCCGCCCGGCGGACCGCCCAGCGCGTCGCCGACTGGCGCAAGCGCGTCGAGATCGCGGTCCTCGCCGGACCCGCGGTCATCGTCTTCGTGACGTTCGTCATCCTGCCGGTGGCGCTCGCCGCGTACTACGGCTTCTACAAGTGGCAGGGCTACGGCCCGCCGACGAACTTCGTCGGGCTGCAGAACTACCTGATCATCTTCCAGGACAAGGCGTTCCAGTCGGTCCTGCTGCACAACGGCTTCATCGTCGTGATGTCGCTCGTGCTCCAGGGCCCGATCGCCATCGTCCTCGCCCTGCTGCTCAACCAGAAGATGCGCGGCCGCGGACTCGTCCGCGTGCTCGTCTTCGTGCCCTACGTGATCTCCGAGGTCATCGTCGGCACCGGCTGGAGCCTCATGCTGCAGTCGAACGGCGCCGTGAACGACCTGATGCAGGGCATCGGACTCGGCGGACTCCGTCAGGACTGGCTGTCCAACCCGGACATCGCCATCTGGAGCCTCCTCGCGATCATCTCGTGGAAGTACATCGGCTTCGCGGTGATCCTGTTCTTGGCCGGTCTGCAGAGCATCCCCGAGGAGCTCTTCGAGGCCGCGGCGATCGACGGTGCGAGCTACTGGCAGATCCAGCGCCGCATCACCCTGCCGCTGCTCGGCCCCACCATCCGCATCTGGGCGTTCCTGTCGATCATCGGCTCGCTCCAGCTGTTCGACCTCGTCTACATCATCTGGGGCCAGTACATCTCGTCGACCGCAGGGACCTCGACCATGGCGACGTACATGGTCGCGAACGGCCGGACCTCGGGCAACTACGGCTTCGGCAGTGCCGTCGCGGTGGTCATGTTCCTGATCTCGCTCGCCGTCGCCCTGGTCTACCAGCACTTCGTGCTCCGTCGGGACACCGCCGGCGCCATCACCGAGAGGAAGCACTGATGGCCGTCACCAGCGCCACCACCAACCTCGTCGCCCCCGGCCGCCGCGGTGCCCGGGCACGGAAGTCCGGCGCAGCACTCGGCCAGGCGAGCCCACTGACCTACGTCGTCGCGATCCTGTTCGTCGCCGCGAACCTCGCCCCGGTGCTCTACATCGTGCTGGGCGGGTTCCGGACGAACTCGCAGATCACGACGAGCCCGGCCGGTCTGCCGGCACCGTTCCAGTTCGGCAACTACGGATCGGTCCTGTCGAGCGGGATCTTCTGGCAGCAGCTCGGCAACTCGACGATCAGCGCGGTCACCACGACGCTCGGCGTCGTCGTGCTCGGGCTCATGGTCAGCTTCGTGCTCGCCCGCTACTCCTTCCGGGGTCGCGGTGCGGTGTACGCGCTGTTCGCCGCGGGCCTGATGTTCCCGATCACGGTCGCGATCACACCGCTCTACCTGCTCGTCAAGGACCTCGGTCTCACGAACAGCCTGGCGGGCGTGATCCTGCCGCAGATCGCCTTCGCCCTGCCGACGACCGTCATCATCCTGGTGCCGTTCCTGCGGGCGATCCCGGACGAGCTCGAGGAGGCCGCCTCGATCGACGGGGCCAGCCGCCTCGGCTTCTTCTTCCGGATGATCGTCCCGCTGTCCCTGCCCGGTGTGGTGACCGTCGGCATCCTGGCGTTCATCGGCAGCTGGAACAGCTACATCCTGCCGCTGTTCATCCTCAACAACGAGGCCGCCTACACGCTGCCGCTCGGCGTCCAGGCGTTCTCGTCGCAGTACTCCGTCGACACGGCGAAGGTGCTCGCCTTCACGTCGATGTCGATGATCCCCGCGCTGGTGTTCTTCACGATCTTCCAGAAGCGCATCGTCGGCGGTCTGACCGGGGCGGTGAAGGGGTGACCACGCTCGACCACACGGTCACCACCGACGGCACCACCGACGGCCAGGCGGCACGCGGCACGTCCGCACCGCGGCCCGCCGCCACCCGTGACGGACGGGAGGGACGTGGCGACGCCGCCACGGGCCTCCCGTCCGACCCGGGGCACGTCACGGACGCGACCGCGTCCGACCGCGTCACCACGCTGCTGGCCGCGATGACCCTCGAGGAGAAGACCGCGCAGCTGGTCGGCTACTGGCTCGACCAGAACGGCGTCGTCGCCCCGATGCAGGGCGAGATGGCCGCGGCCCAGCAGGGCACGACGCTCACCGACGTCACCCGGCACGGCCTCGGCCAGTACACCCGCGTGTACGGCACCCGTCCCGTCGAGCCCGACGAGCGCGCCGCCTGGCTGTGGGCGGAGCAGCGTCGGCTGAAGCGCGAGACCCGCCTCGGCATCCCGGCGCTCGTGCACGAGGAGTGCCTGACCGGGCTCGCGGCGTGGAAGGCCGCGACGTTCCCGACACCGCTGGCGTGGGGTGCGTCGTTCGACCCGGAGCTCGTCGAGCACGTCGGCGCCGTGATCGGCCGCTCGATGCGCGAGCTCGGCGTCCACCAGGGCCTCGCGCCCGTGCTCGACGTCGTCCGCGACCCCCGCTGGGGACGGGTCGACGAGTGCATCGGCGAGGACCCGTACCTCGTCGGCACCGTCGGTACCGCGTACGTCCGCGGTGTGCAGAGCGCCGGCGTCGACGCCACGCTCAAGCACTTCCTCGGCTACTCGGCCTCGCGCGCCGGCCGCAACCACGCCCCGGTCCACGCCGGACCGCGCGAGGTCGCCGACGTGTTCCTGCCGCCGTTCGAGATGGCCCTCGTCGACGGCGGCGCGCGGAGCGTCATGAACTCGTACGCCGAGGTCGACGGCGTCCCCGTCGCCGCCGACCCCGCGCTGCTCACCGACCTGCTGCGCGACCGGCTCGGGTTCGACGGCACGGTCGTGGCCGACTACTTCTCCGTCGCGTTCCTCGAGGTCATGCACGGCGTCGCCCGTGACCGCGGCGAGGCCGCTGCGACGGCGCTCGCCGCCGGCATCGACGTCGAGCTGCCGACCGGTGACGCCTACCTGGCGCCGCTGGTCGAGCGGGTGCGCAGCGGACTCGTCGACGAGGCCCTCGTCGACCGCGCCGTGCTGCGCGTGCTCCGGCAGAAGGAGCGGCTCGGCCTGCTCGACCCGGACGTCTTCGAGGACGAACCGCCCACCGGTGTCGACCTCGACTCGCCGGAGCACCGGGCGCTCGCGCGGCGGCTCGCGGCGGAGTCGCTCGTGCTGCTCTCGAACGACGGCGTGCTGCCGCTCGACGGTGGCGCCGCAGCCCCCGTCTCCCCGACCCCGGGCGCCGACCTGCAGGGCCCGGTCGCGGTGATCGGCCCGAACGCCCACCGCGCCGAGGCCCTGCAGGGCTGCTACTCCTTCGCCAACCACGTGCTGGCCACGCACACCGGGCTGGAGGCCGGTTTCGCGATCCCGACCGTGCTCGAGGCGATGCAGGACGCGCTCGGGTCCGACACGGTCCGGTACGCCCGCGGTGCCGAGGTCGAGGGTGAGGACCGCGCCGGGTTCGCCGAGGCGGTGGCGGTCGCGCGGGAGTCCTCGGTGGCGGTCGTCGTCGTCGGCGACCAGGCCGGCCTGTTCGGTCGTGGCACGGTCGGCGAGGGCAACGACTCCGAGTCGCTCGACCTGCCGGGCGTGCAGCGCGAGCTCGTCGAGGCCGTCGTCGCCACCGGCACGCCGACCGTCGTCGTGCTGCTGACCGGTCGTCCGTACGCGATCGGCTGGGCACTCGACGGCGACCAGCCGAAGCCCGCGGCGGTCGTCCAGGCGTTCTTCCCGGGCGAGGAGGGCGGCACCGCGATCGCCGACCTGCTCACCGGTGCCGCGGCGCCGTCCGGCCGCCTGCCCGTCTCGCTGCCGCGGTCGGCCGGCGCGCAGCCGTACTCGTACCTGCACCCTCGTCTCGGCGGACCGTCCGACGTCACCGCGACGGACTCCACGCCCGTCCGACCGTTCGGCTTCGGCCTGACCTGGACGTCCTTCGCGTACGAGGACCTGACGGTGGACGGGACCGCGTCCACGGACGGAGCGCTCACCGCGTCGGTCACCGTGCGGAACACCGGCGACCGGGACGGCGTCGAGGTCGTCCAGCTCTACGGGCACGACCCGCACGCGTCGATCACGCGCCCGGTCGCGCAGCTGCTCGGCTACGCCCGGGTCGCGGTCGCGGCGGGGGAGTGCGTCACGGTGCGGTTCGACGTGCCGGTGCAGCGGTTCGCCTTCACCGACCGCGCGATGCGGAAGGTGGTCGAGCCGGGGGACGTCGAGGTGTGGGTCGCGTCCGACGCGGCGGCGTCGCGGCCGGGAGGCCCGGTGGAGACGGGCGGGATCGTCGCGTCCGGGGACGGACCGGTCCGGCACGAGTTCCCCCGGTCGGCGACGGACCGTGCGGTCGTGCGCCTGACCGGCGCCGTGCACGAGGTCACGCTGGCCGACCGGCGCACCGTGACCTGGACGACCGTCTGAGCTGCCGACGCCGCCGTGGAGTGTCCGGATCAGGGCCTCCGCGGCGGCGTCCGCGTGCGTTCCGACGTCCGGCCGGTAGCGTGGAACGAGTCTTCCACGGGGACCGCGTCACGGTGCGCCACCACGCACCGCGGCCCCGGTGGACCAGGAGGAGGACGACACCCGTGAGCACCGACGACCAGGCACGCGTGCGCAGCGCGCTCGTGGCGGCACTCGACGTCGTCGACGCGCCACCGTCGGAGCGCTTCGAGCGCATCGTCCGGGTCGCGCGCGAGGTCTTCGACGTGCCGCTGTCGTACGTCAACGTGCTCGACGACGACCTGCTGCACACCCTCACCCCGAACGTGCCCGACGAGATCGTCTCCGGACCGGTCGGGTGGTCCTTCTGCCAGCTGACGGTGCAGCACACGGAGCCGACCGTCGTGCCGGACACCACGGCCGACCCCCGGACCGCCGACCTGCCGGGCGTGACACGGCGCGGCATCCGGTTCTACGCGGGCGTCCCGCTCACGATCGCGGGTGGGGAGCCCGTCGGGACGCTCTGCCTGATGGACACGCGACCGCGCGCCTTCTCACCCCAGGACACCGCCGCGCTCATCGACCTCGGACACTGGGCCGAGCGCGCGCTCGCCCAGGGGCTGCACCACGACCGCCTGCTCGAGGTCGCAGGCGCACTCGCGCCGAGCACCGTCGCGCCCGACGGCTACCGGATCGCCGGCACAACGGTGCCCTACGGCGACCTCAGCGGCGACCTGCACGACTGGTCGGTCGTCGACGGCGACCTCGTGCTGACGCTCGCCGACGTCATGGGCAAGGAGCAGCCGGCCGCGCTCCTCGCGGCCGGGATCCGGGCCGCCCTCCGGCAGCACCGCAGCGTCGCGCCCGTGGCCGCCGTCGCCGCCGTCGAACCCGCCCTCGCCGAGGACCTCGGACGTGCGAGCGCCTTCGCCACACTGTTCCACGCCCGGCTCGACCCGGCCAGCGGCGTGGTCGACGTGGTGGACGCGGGCCACGGGCTGGCGGTGCACGTGCCGGCGGCGGGGACGCCTCGGGTGCTCCGGTCCCACGGGCTGCCGCTGGGGTTGCACGCCGAGGGTGCACGGCGCAGGGCGTCGACCACGGTCCTGGAGCCCGGGGACGCCCTCGTCGTGGTGAGCGACGGCGCGCTCGACCTGGGTGACGGGACGATCGACACCCTGCTGGACCTCGCGCGGACCCTGCGCGCCGCGTCGAGCGTCGACGCCTTCCTCGAGACGGTGCGGCTGCGTGCGGCCGAGCGGGCCGAGGACGACGTGACGGTCGTCGTCCTCGGCCGGGTCTGACCGCGCAGCGCCGAGGCGGTCCGTCACCGTGGTCGCTCGACCCCGTCAGGGGCGGTGGTCGTACCGACCCGGTGGTGGGTCGAGCGGCAGCTGTCGCGGCGACTGGCCGCCGTTCCTCGCAGCGCCCACGGCCGTGACGGAGCGGGTCACGATACTCACCGCGGTCGCGAACCACCCGCGCTTCCGCGGATGCTCGAACGCGTCGTCACCCCACGGTCGGTCGTCGTCCGAGTGCCCCATGACGCCCCTCCCGGTGTCGGTGCTCGTGAGGCTACACGGCCGCGGACCGCACCGGGAGGTCCGGGACCCGACCTCGCTCCGGGAACCCCGGGGGAGCGTGGGTACCGTGGCACTCCTCACACCGTGAAGGAGCACGCCATGTCGGACGCACACGACCCCCGCGACACCACCAACGACCCCGAGGGCACCGAGAAGGCCGACGGCCTCGGCGAGGACGGCACGATCCCCGCGCACCCCGAGGGCGTCGCCGCCGGCTTCGCCGGTGACGACTCGCACTTCAACCCCGAAGAGGACGACGAGACGGCGGAGTAGCCGACCCGAGCACGAGACGCACGGGAGGCCCGTGGCGACGCCGCCACGGGCCTCCCGTTGCGTCCCCGGTCGCCGCGTCGCCTGCGGGACCGGGCCGCGGATCGGTACCGTGTCGGGCATGGCCCGCTTCACACCCCCCGCTGCCGACGCGATGCGTGCGGCCCTGCTCGCCGCCGCCCGCGACGAGTTCGCTGCGCACGGGCTGGGCGGGGCGCGGATCGAGCGCCTCGCCGCAGACGCCGGAAGCAACAAGGCGCAGGTGTTCCACTACTTCGGGGGCAAGGACGGCCTGTTCGACGCGCTGCTGACGAGCGAGCTGACGGCCGTGCACGAGGCCGCGCCGCTCGACACGGCCGACCTGGCGGCGTGGGCCGGACGCCTGCACGACGTCCTGGTCGAGCGTCCCTGGGTGCAGCGTCTCGCCACCTGGCACCGGCTCGAGCGGCCGGAGACACCGATCGAGGCGCTCGCCGAGCAGTACGCCGACGCCGTCGCCGAGGTCGAGCGGGCACAGCGCGCCGGTGTGCTCCCGCGGCGCTTCCGCCCCGCGGTGCTCTACGGGCTGGTCGTCCAGCTCGCGGAGGTCTGGTCGACGCTCCAGCCCGAGGCGTCCGCTCCGGTCGCCGCGGTCGTGCCGCAGCGCCGCCGTCAGGTCGTCGTGGACGCCGTCGGAGCGCTGCTCGGCGACTGACCGGTGTCCCGTCGGGCCCTGCGGTGCAACGTGTCCGAGGGGCGCTCGCCGAAGGCGCCGGCGTAGGTCCCCGCGAACCGGCCGAGGTGTGCGAACCCCCACGCCTGCGCCACCTCGGAGACCGTGGTGGTGGTCGGGTCCCCGGCCTCGAGCGCGGCACGGACCCGGTGCAGTCGCACGTCGCGCAGGAACTGCATCGGGCTCGCGGCTCCGACGCGGTGGAACGCCGCCTGCAGCCCGCGGGCGCTGAGCCCGGTGGCGCGACAGACGTCGGCAGTGGTGAGCGGGCGGTGCGCGTTCGCGGCGATCCACTCCTGCGCGATCCGCACCGATCCCCGTCCTGCGGCCGTGACGCCGGACGCAGCGGTCACGTCGAACGCCCCGATGACGGCCTCGGCGACGCGACGGTGCTGCACCGAGCGGACGACGGGGTCGGCGCCCGGGTCCCACAGGGTCGTGGCGGCGCCCGCGATGGTCCGGCGCAGTGCGGGGAGCGCGTCCGGGTCGGCCTCCGCGCGCAGGTCCAGCGGGCCGGGGAGGTCACCGCGGACCGCAGCCGAGACGGACTCGAGGAAGGCGCCGTCGAAGCGGATCACGTGCTGGACCGCGGGGGCGGCGTCGAAGGTGAACGGGCGTCCTGCCGGGTACATGACGGGGACGTTCGGCCGCATGGTGATCCGGTCACGGCGGTCGGTGTCGAGGACCATGCCCGGCCCGGTCGCCCACGCCAGGGTGTACTGGCGCCCCGGGTTGATCGTGCCCCAGCGGTGCGCCGCGACCGCTGACGTCGCGGTGGTCACCTGGTCGTCGCCGACCGCGCGGTACCGATACGAGAACCCCTCGGAGACCGCCTGTCCGATGTTGATGTCGTGACTGCTGTAGACGCCCTCGAACAGCTCCACGGCGTCGTCGACCGCTGCGCCGTGCTGTTCGGTGGCGGTGGGGGTGCGGAGATCGGTTCGCATGCGCGGACCAGTCTGCGCCTCCTCGCCGAGGACCAGTGGTGCAGTGCGCGTCGCGGCGTTCCGGCGTTGCGGCGTTCCGGCGTTGCGGCGTTGCGGCGTTGCGGCGTTGCGGCGTTAAATTCATCGTCGCCGGTCCGACGTTGTTAACTTTAACTGCGGGTCAGCCGAGGTGCCGAGCGAGGAACGCGGCCTGCCGCTCCCAGTGCCGGTGGCCGCCGCCCTCGTGGCCGTTGTAGGGGTAGACCTCGATGTGCTTGTCGGTCGACGCGAGCGCGTTGTACGCAGCGAAGGTCGTGCGCGGCGGGACCACGTCGTCCATGAGGGCGACCGAGAACAGCGCCGGGGCCGTGATGCCTGCGGCCAGGTTCACGCCGTCGAAGTACGCCGCGGTGTCCCACACGGTGTCGACCGCGTCCCGGTGCACGGCGAGGTACTGGGCGAGCTCGAGGTAGGGGCCGCCGGTCGCGACGTCGGTGCCGTGCTCCCAGTCGGACAGGAACGCGACGTCGGGCAGCACGGCGACGAGCGGCGCGGTGTGTGCCTCGACCAGGGCGGCCGCCGCGATCGCGATGCCCCCGCCCTGGCTGCCGCCGGTCAGTGCGATGCGGTCCCGGTCGACGCCCGGCAGTGTCCGCACGGCGTCGACGAGTCGGACGGCGTCCGTGTAGACCCGCCGGTAGTAGTGCTCGGCGGGCGAGGCGATGCCGCTCGCCATCCACCCGCCACCGTTCGGGCCGGACCCGTGCGGGTCGGGGGTGTCGCCGCCGGTTCCCCAGCCGCTGCCCTGCCCGCGGGTGTCCATCACGACGTGCACGTACCCGGCGAGCGCCCACGCGACCCGCTCGCCGGGCAGCCCGCGACCACCGCCGTAGCCGATGAACTCGACCACGGCGGGCAGGTCGCCCGTCGAGTCCGCCGGCCGCGAGACCCAGGCGCGGACGGGGTCGCCGCCGAAGCCCGGGAACGTCAGGTCCTGCACGTCGAGCGCCGTGACCGGCGTGGTGGCGGGGACGAGCACGGGCTCGGTCCCGGCGCCGGCCGCCCGCGCCTCGGCGACGGTGGCCGTCCAGAAGGCGTCGAGGTCGTCGGGTCGCCGCACGGTCGGGCGGTAGGCGCGCAGCTGGTCGAGGGGCAGGTCGGTGAGCGGCATGGGGTCCTTGCTGGTGGTGGGTCGTTCCGGGTGTCCCTGGTCGGAACGGGCGTACCTGGTCGGGAGGTCCGACCGGGTACGCCCGATTCCACCAGGTGGACGCGCCTCAGCGCATCAGCGTGCGGCGGCGCGGTACTGCTCGAGCACCTCGGGGTGCGGGTCCGCGGGCACCACCGTCGCGGCGACCTCCCACGACGGCAGGCTCCCGGTCAGCACCCACGCGGCCTGTCGAGCGGCACCCGAGGCGACGTACTCGCCCGGTTCCGGGATCGACACGTCGCGGCCGAACACCTGCGCGGCGACGGCCCGGACGGCCTCGTTCCGTGCGGCGCCGCCGATCAGCAGCAGCCGCGACACCTGCACGCCGGTGGCCTCGACCGCGGCGAGGCCGTCGGCCAGGGCGCAGAGCATGCCCTCGACGGCGGCGCGGGCGAGGTGCGCCCGGTCGGTCGTCGCGGGCGTCATGCCCACGAGCGAGGCGGTGGCATCCGGTCGGTTCGGGGTGCGCTCGCCGACGAAGTACGGCACGAGCACGAGCCCGTCCGCCCCTGCCGGCGCCTGCAGCGCCAGCTCGCCGAGCTCGCCGTGGTCGACGGAGAGGAGTCCGCCGATCACCTCGAGCACGCGGGCCGCGTTGAGCGTGGTGACGATCGGGAGGCGCGACCCGGTCCCGTCGGCGAAGCCCGCCACGGTCCCGCTCGGGTCCGTCACCTCGGTGTCGGTGACGCCGAAGACGGTCCCGCTGGTCCCGAGGGACACCGCGACGTCACCCGGGCCGAGCCCGAGGCCGAGCGCTGCCCCGGCGTTGTCGCCGAGCCCCGGGCCGACGACGAGACCGGCGCGGGCGACGGCGCCGCCCGGCAGCTCGACGTCGGACGCCAGCGTGCCCATCGCCTCGTCGGGCGCCACGACCCGCGGGACCACGACCGGGCCGTCGCCGTCGGCGTGCGCGTCGCCGTCGTGCGGTCCGGCAGCGACCCGTGAGGGACGCCCGAGCGCCTGCTCGAACAGCTCCGCGTCGTACTCCCGGCGTACCGGGTCCCAGTAGCCGGTGCCGCTGGCGTCCGAACCGTCGGTCGCCAGCGCGTCGAGGTCCGGCCCGAGCGGGCTCTCGTCGGCGGGGCCGTACCCGCGCAGTCGCCACGACAGCCAGTCGTGGGGGAGCGCGACGGCGGCGACGCGCGCCGCGTTGTCGGGCTCCGCGTCGCGGAGCCACCGCAGCTTGGTGCCGGTGAAGGACGCCACCGGGACCAGACCCGTCCGGGCGACCCATGCCTCCCGGCCGAGCTCCTCGACCATCTGCGCGGCCGCGTCGGCGCTGCGGACGTCGTTCCACAGGAGTGCGTCGCGGACCACGCGACCGTCGGCGTCGAGCGCGACCATGCCGTGCTGCTGCCCGGCGATCGCGACGGCGGCGACGTCGTCGAACCCGCCGGCGTCCGCGATCGCGGTGCCGAGCGCGTCCCACCAGTGGCGGGGGTCGACGGAGGTGCCGTCCGGGTGGGACGCGCGCCCCTCCCGGACGACCGCACCGGTCGCCGCGTCACGGACCGTGACCTTGCAGGACTGGGTCGACGAGTCGACCCCTGCGACCAGCCGACGCTCGACGACGTCAGCCACGAGCGCCCATGAGGTGCTCGATCGCGAGCTGCTGCAGGCGCACGAAGCCGAAGCCCTTGCCGCCGAAGTACGCGTCGGCGTCGAAGTCCTCGTAGGCCGAGCGGTCGGCGAGGAAGTCGTCGTACGACTCACCGCTGTTCAGCGTCGGCGTCGAGAGCTCGTCGACCTTCGCGGCGGACAGGGCCTCCTGCACCTCGGGGTCGGCGCGGAACGCCTGGGCGCGCTCCTTGAGGAGCAGGTACATGCGCATGTTCGCCTGCGCCGAGTCCCAGACGCCGGTGATGTCCTCGGTGCGGCTCGGCTTGTAGTCGAAGTGGCGGGGGCCGTCGTACGCCTGGCCGCCCTGCGGGGCGCCGTGCTCGAGCAGGTCGACGAGCGAGAAGGCGTTCTGCAGGTCGCCGTGGCCGAACACCAGGTCCTGGTCGTACTTGATGCCGCGCTGCCCGTTGAGGTCGATGTGGAAGAGCTTGCCCTGGTAGAGCGCCTGGGCGATGCCGGCCGTGAAGTTCAGGCCCGCCATCTGCTCGTGGCCGACCTCGGGGTTGATGCCGAAGAGCTCCGGACGCTCGAGCGTCTCGGTGAAGGCGATCGCGTGACCGAGGGTCGGCAGGAGGATGTCGCCCCGGGGCTCGTTCGGCTTCGGCTCGATGGCGAAGCGGATGTCGTAGCCCTTGTCGGTGACGTACTGGGCGAGCAGGTTCACGGCCTCGCGGTAGCGCTCGAGGGCGGCCTGCACGTCCTTGGCGGAGTCGTACTCCGAGCCCTCGCGGCCACCCCACATGACGAACGTCTTCGCGCCGAGCTCGGCGGCCAGGTCGAGGTTGCGGAGCACCTTGCGGAGGGCGAAGCGACGGACGTTCCGGTCGTTCGAGGTGAAGCCGCCGTCCTTGAAGACGGGCGCCGAGAACAGGTTCGTCGTGACCATCGGCACGATGATGCCGGTGGAGTCGAGCGCGCCCTTGAGGCGGTCGATCTGCGCCTGGCGCTCGGCGTCGGTCGAGCCGAACGCGAACAGGTCGTCGTCGTGGAAGGTCAGGCCGTAGGCACCGAGCTCGTCGAGCTTCTCGACCGCCTCGACCACGTCCAGCGCGGGACGGGTCGGGCCGCCGAACGGGTCGGAGCCGTTGTAGCCGATGGTCCAGAGACCGAAGGAGAACTTGTCGTCGCGGGTGGGCGTCGTTGCCATGGTGGATCACCGTTCGTCGTCGAAACAAAATGTTGCCGCGCCCAACATAAGCGGTAGGGTGGATCCTGGCAACACCGGATCGCAAAGGAGCGAGTGGATGGCACAGGACGGACACGGACCGGGACGACTGCGCGTCGCCATGGTCGGGCACGGCTTCATGGGAGCGGCGCACTCCCAGGCATGGCGGACCGCACCGCGGTTCTTCGACCTCGGCGTCGAGCCCGAGATGGCCGTGGTGGTCGGCCGTGACGCCGAGCGCACCGAGGCAGCGCGCGTGCAGTACGGCTGGCAGGCCGCGTCGACGGACTGGCGGCAGGTGGTGGCGGACCCCGACATCGACCTCGTCGACATCGTCTCGCCCGGTTCCTCGCACGTCGAGATCGCGATCGCCGCGCTCGAGGCCGGCAAGCACGTCCTCTGCGAGAAGCCCCTCGCCAACACGGTCGAGGAGGCCGAGGCGATGACCGCCGCTGCGGAGGCCGCCGCCGAGCGCGGCGTCCGCGCGATGGTCGGCTTCAGCTACCGCCGCGTCCCTGCGATCGCGTTCGCCCGGCAGCTGGTCGCGGACGGGAGGATCGGCACGGTCCGCCAGGTCCGCGCGCTCTACCTGCAGGACTGGTTGTCCGACGAGGACGGCCCGATGACGTGGCGCCTCGACAAGGCGCTCGCCGGCTCGGGCTCGCTCGGCGACATCGGTGCGCACGCGATCGACCTCGTCGAGCACGTCACGGGCGCACACCTGTCGACCGTGTCCGGCACGCTCGAGACCTTCGTGCACGAACGTCCGCTGATGGCCGAGGGGGTCGGGCTCTCCGGCACCGCGTCGAGCGAGCGCGGACAGGTCACCGTCGACGACGCCGCGTTCTTCCTCGGTCGGCTCACCGGCGGCGCTGCCGAGGGTGCGATCGGCACCTTCGAGGCCACGCGCTACGCGACCGGGCGGAAGAACGGCCTGACGCTCGAGGTCAGCGGGTCCGAGGGCGCGATCCAGTTCGACCTCGAGTCCATGAACGAGCTGCGCCTGTACGAGTCGTCGGCGCCCGCGGGGGAGCAGGGCTTCCGTCGCATCCTCGTCACCGAGCCGGAGCACGAGTACATGGCCGCGTGGTGGCCGACCGGGCACCTCATCGGCTACGAGCACACCTTCAGCCACCAGGTCGCCGACCTCGTGCGGGCGATCGTCGCGGGCACCGACCCCTCGCCGTCGTTCGCCGACGGCCTGCACGTGCAGCGCGTCCTCGACGCGGTCGAGCGCAGCGCGTCCGACGGCAGCGCCTGGACGGCGATCTGATGGCCGACACGATGAACGACACGACGAAGCGAGCGCTGGTCGTCCGTGGCGGGTGGGACGGGCACATGCCCGTCGAGACCACCGACCTGTTCGTCCCCTTCCTGCGCGACAACGGCTTCGACGTCCACGTGTCGGACTCGACGGCGGTGTACGCCGACGAGTCCGTGATGGCGGACGTCGACCTGATCGTGCAGGTCGTCACGATGTCGACCATCGCCGACGACGAGTTCGCGGGACTGCAGCAGGCGGTGCTCGGCGGCGCCGGGCTCGCCGGGTGGCACGGCGGGATCGCGGACGCCTTCCGGAACACCGCCGACTACCTGCACATGGTCGGCGGGCAGTTCGCGCACCACGCGGGCAAGCACCCGTCCGAGCGCACCGGCGAGCAGTCCGACAACTACATCCCGTACACGGTGCACATCACCGAGGCCGGGCACGAGCACCCGATCACGCAGGGCATCGAGGACTTCGACCTCGTGACCGAGCAGTACTGGGTGCTCTCCGACGAGTACAACGACGTGCTGGCGACGACGACGCAGGAGGCCCGGGACTTCGACGCCTGGAACCGTCCGGTCACCGCGCCGGCGATCTGGACCCGGCAGTGGGGGCAGGGACGCGTGTTCGTCTCGGCACCCGGGCACCGGCTCGAGGTCGTCGAGTCGCAGCCGCTCCGCACGATCATCGAGAGGGGACTCCTGTGGGCAGCCCGATGAAGGTCGGTGTCGTCGGGGTCGGCGTCATCAGCCAGCAGTACTTCGAGCACTTCCCGGCACTGCCCGGGCTCGAGCTCACCGCCGTCGCGGACATCGACGTGGCCCGGGCACGGTCGGTGGGCGAGACGCAGGGCGTCCGCGGTTCCTCGGTCGACGAGCTGATCGCCGCGGACGACGTCGACGTCGTGCTCAACCTGACGATCCCGGCGGCCCACGCCGAGATCGCCACGCGGGCGCTCGAGGCCGGCAAGCACGTGTACGGCGAGAAGCCGCTGGCGATGTCGACGGCCGAGGCGCGCCCCGTGCTCGACCTCGCCCGTCGCTCGGGCCTGCGGGTGGGCAGCGCGCCGGACACCGTGCTCGGCACCGGGATCCAGACGGCGCGGCAGGCGCTCGACAGCGGCGCGATCGGCACCCCGGTCGGCGCCGCCGTGTCGTGGTCGGCGCCCGGGCACGAGCTCTGGCACCCGGCGCCGGCGTTCTACTACCAGCCCGGCGGCGGCCCGCTGCTCGACATGGGGCCGTACTACCTGACGAGCCTCGTGTCGTTCTTCGGCCCGGTCGTCCGGGTCAGCGGAGCCTCGACCCGGTCGGACCGCGAGCGCACCATCGCGACCGGCCCCGCGGCCGGCACCCCGCTCCGGGTCGACATCGACACGCACGTCGTCGCCGTCCTCGAGCACGCGGACGGCGTCGTCTCGACCGTCACGGTGTCGTTCGAGGTCTGGGCCACCAGGGCGCCGCTGTTCGAGGTGTTCGGCACCGCGGGCACCCTCGGCGTCCCCGACCCGAACCGGTTCTCCGACACCGTGTCGATCGCCGACGCAGCCACCCGCGAGTGGCGGGACCTGCCGACGAGCGCCGGGTACGCCGACGCCGGACGCGGCTACGGCCTGGCCGACATGGCGCACGCGATCGCGACGGATCGCCCGCACCGCGCGTCCGGCGACCTCGCGTTCCACGTGCTCGAGGTGATGGAGGCGGTCTCCACCGCGGCCCGCGAGCACACCGTGGTCGAGGTCCGGTCGCGCGTCGACCGCCCCGACACCGTGCCGGCCGGTGCCACCCCCGGGTCCTGGTGAGCCAGACTCGGCAGCAGCAGCAGCAGCAGCAGCAGCAGCAGCAGCAGCAGCAGCACGACGCGACACGACACGACACGACAGGCGAGGAAGGACGACGACGATGACGACGACGGACGGAACCGGCGAGACCGGGGCGAGCGGCGCCTCCAGGCCGGACGGCGGCGGCCGCTCGACCAGGCCGGTGACCCTGTTCACCGGGCAGTGGGCGGACCTGCCCTTCGAGGAGGTCGCACGGCTGGCGGGCGAGTGGGGTTACGACGGGCTGGAGATCGCCTGCTGGGGCGACCACCTGGACGTCCGACGCGCCGCGACGGACCCGGCGTACGTGGCCGACCGGAAGGCGGTCCTGGAGCGCAACGGACTGCAGGTCTGGACGATCGCGAACCACCTGACCGGCCAGGCCGTCTGCGACGACCCGATCGACCAGCGGCACGAGGACATCCTCGCGCCGCACGTGTGGGGCGACGGCGACCCCGAGGGCGTCCGGCAGCGGGCGGCGGAGGAGCTGCAGTGGACCGCCCGTGCGGCCGCTGCGCTCGGGGTGTCGACCGTGACCGGATTCTCGGGATCCTCGATCTGGAAGACCGTCGCCGGGTTCCCGCCCGTGCCCCCGGCGATGATCGAGGCCGGGTACCAGGACTTCCACGACCGCTGGTCGCCGATCCTCGACGTGTTCGAGGAGGTCGGCGTCCGCTTCGCGCTCGAGGTGCACCCGTCCGAGATCGCCTACGACTACTGGACCGCGAAGCGGGCGCTCGAGGTGTTCCGGGACCGCCCGTCGTTCGGGTTCAACTTCGACCCGTCGCACTTCGTGTGGCAGGACCTCGACCCCGCCGCGTTCCTGCTCGACTTCGCCGACCGGGTGTACCACGTGCACTGCAAGGAGTCGGTCAAGCAGCTCGACGGCCGCAACGGTCGACTCGGATCGCACCTGCCGTGGGGCGACCCCCGTCGTGGGTGGGACTTCGTCTCCGCCGGGCACGGGGACGTGCCGTGGGAGCGGGTGTTCCGCGTGCTGAACCACATCGGGTACGACGGCCCGACGAGCGTCGAGTGGGAGGACGCCGGCATGGACCGACTCGTCGGCGGCCCCGAGGCGCTCGCGTTCGTGCGTCGCCTGGGGACGATCGCCCCACCGGACGCCGCGTTCGACGCCGCGTTCTCCCGCTCGCGCTGAGCCGCGCGCGGGTACGGACGGACCCGCGAGACTCGGCACCGCGGACAGTTCCGCGGTGCCGAACCCGCGAAGGTGTCCGCCGAGCCGAGACTCGGCCCCCCAACACCACACCACACCACCACGAGGAGGACCCATGGCCAGGTCGGCCACGACCACGCCCGGGAACGTCGCGCGCGTCCTCCGCATCGTGCACGAGGGCGGGCCGGTCACCCGTGCCGAGCTCACCCGTCGGACGGGACTCAACCGTTCGACGGTCCTGGCGCTCGTCGGGGAGCTCGTCGAGCAGGGGCTCGTGCACGAGGAGCTCCCGGGAGCCGGGGCGGACCGTCCCGCCGGGGTCGGTCGGCCGAGCGCCGTCGTCCGGGCATCGCGCGACGTCGTGGCCGCCGCGGTGACCGTGGAGATCGACGCCGTCGCCGTGGCGCTCGTCGCGCTCGACGGCACCGTGCGCGACCGCTTCGTCGAACCACAGTCGAGCGTGCCCGGTGCCGCCGCAGCGATCGACGCCGTGGCCCGTGTCCTCGCCACGCTGACCGCACGCGCCGATCCGGCACTGCGGCTCGTCGGCGTGGGCGTCGCTGTCCCGGGCATCGTCCGGGTCGAGGACGGGGTCGTCCGCGACGCCCCGCACCTCGGTTGGCGGGACGAGCCCTTCGCCGGGCCCCTCGCCGAGCGTCTCGGGCTGCCCGTCCGCGCGGCGAACGACGCGAACGTCGGTGCGTGGGCCGAACGGCTCTACGGCAGCGCGCGCGGCGTCGACGACCTCGTGTACCTCAACGGCGGCGCCAGCGGCATCGGCGGTGGGATCGTCAGCGCCGGCCGCCCGTTCAGCGGCGCGGACGGGTACGCGGGCGAGCTCGGGCACACCTTCGTCGCGGCGAACGGCATCCGCTGCCACTGCGGGGCGATCGGGTGCCTGGAGACCGAGGCTTCACGCGGGGCCCTCACCGCGGTGACCCGGACCGCGCCCGACGACCTGGACGCCCTCGCCGCCGCCCTGGCCGAGCGACACGACGCGGTCGAACGGGTCGTGGACCGCCAGGTGACCGCGCTCGCGACGGCGATCCGGAACGCCATCCACACCGTCGATCCGCAGGTCGTCGTGCTCGGGGGGTTCCTCGGCGTGCTGCTCGGGCACGTCGGGGACCGTGTCGAGGACGACGTCCGGGCGCAGACGATGGCGGCGATGACCGACCGGCTGCGCATCGTGCCGGCGGAGCTCGGCCGTGACGTCCTCGTCCGGGGCGCCGCCGAGCTCGGCTTCGCCGACCTGCTGCGCGACGGGGCCCTCCCGACAACCAGCGGCGCGACCACGACCGGCCCGAGCGGCGCGACCACGACCGGAGCGACCGGGACCCGCGCGACCGACACCGACCACACCACAGCCGACCGCGACGACGCGGTCGAGGAAGCGAGATCCGCATGAGTACCACCTCCGACACCCAGCGCGCGAGCGTCCTGCTCGGCACCGAGGACCTGACGATCGAGGACCGCCCCGTCCCCGAGGTCGCCCCCGGCGACGTGCTCGTCCGCGTGGCCGCCGTCGGCGTCTGCGGCTCCGACGTCCACTACTACCGCCACGGCCGCATCGGCGACTTCGTCGTCGAGGAGCCCCTCGTCCTCGGCCACGAGCTCTCCGGCACGATCGCCGCCGTCGGCGAGGGCGTCGACCCCGCCCGGGTCGGCGAGCGCGTCGCCGTCGAGCCCCAGCGCCCCTGCCACCGCTGCGCGCAGTGCCTGGCCGGCCGCTACAACCTCTGCCCGCACATGCGCTTCTACGCGACACCGCCGGTCGACGGTGCCTTCGCCGAGTACGTGACGATCGAGGCCGAGTTCGCGCACGCCCTGCCCGACACGGTGTCCTTCGAGGCCGGCGCACTGCTCGAGCCGCTGTCCGTCGGCATCGCCGCGGCGCGCAAGGCCGGCATCGTGCCCGGCTCGAGCGTCCTGATCGCCGGTGCCGGTCCGATCGGGGTCATCTGCGCCCAGGTCGCCCGGGCGTTCGGCGCGACCCGCGTGGTCGTCAGTGACCTCGTCCCCGAGCGGCGCGAGCGTGCGCTGTCCTTCGGCGCCACCGAGGTCGTCGACCCCGTCGCCGTCGACGTCACCTCGGACATCGTCCCCGTGGACGCCTTCATCGACGCCAGCGGTGCGCCCCGTGCCGTCTCGGACGGCATCAAGGCCGTCGGACCGGCCGGCGCGGCGGTGCTCGTCGGCCTCGGCAACTCCGAGATGGTGCTGCCCGTCGAGCACATCCAGAACCTCGAGGTGACGGTCACCGGCATCTTCCGCTACACGAACACCTGGCCGGTCGCGATCGGTCTGGTCGCGTCGGGCCAGGTCGACCTCGACGCGCTCGTCACCGGGCGCTTCGGACTCGACGCGGTCCGCGAGGCCCTCGAGAGCGACACCGACCCGGCCTCGCTCAAGTCCGTCGTCTACCCGAACGGCGTGCCCGCGGGCGCGTGAGGACGCGAGCCGACGTGCGCGACGCGGGTCGCGCCGTCCGGTGAGCGGTCGTCGGACGGGAGGCGCGGTGCCGGCGGGTGCCGTCCTCCCGTCCGTCGTCCGGTCACCACGGCGAGCCGTGGCCGGGTCGGCCCCGCCGCGACACCGCGACGCGCTACGGTTCGGCCATGACCGCGACACCGGCGGCGGCAGTGCCGCGACGCACCGACCGGCGGGCACTCGTGTCCTGGGCGCTCTGGGACTGGGGGTCCTCGGCGTTCACCGCCGTCGTCACCACCTTCGTCTTCAGCACCTACCTGGCGAGCCGGGCGTTCGTCGACCCGCGGCTCGTCGCTGCCGAGGACTCGTCGACGGCCGCTGCGCAGACGGTCGAGCGGGAGCTGGCGCACAACGCCGCGACGGTGTCGACGGCCCTGACCCTGGCGGGGATCGTCGTGGCGCTCGTCGCACCCGCGGTGGGGCGGCTGGCGGACTCGTCCGGGCACCGCCGCCGGTCCGTGCTCATCGGGACGATCGGGGTGGCGCTGTCGATCGGGGCGATGGTGTTCGTCGCGCCGCAGCAGCCGTACCTGGTGCTCGGCGCAGCGCTCCTCGGCATCGGGACCGTCGCGTACGAGGTCGCCACCGTCGGCTACAACGCGATGCTCGGCCAGGTGGCGTCGGGCCCGCAGACCGGCCGCGTGTCGGCGATCGGCTGGGCCGCCGGGTACTTCGGCGGGATCGTGCTGCTCGTCGTCCTGCTCCTGCTCTGCATCCAGGACTTCGGCACCGAGGGCGTCGCCGGCCTCCTGCAGCTGCCGTCGACCGTCGCGTCCGGGTCGTGGGACGTCCGGGTCGCGATCGGGATCGCCGCGGTGTGGCTCGCGGTCAGCTCGGTCCCGCTCTTCCTGACCGTGCCCGAGGCGGCGCCGGACCGTTCGCGCACGGGCGGTCTGCTCAGCGCCTACCGCGACCTCGGACGGCACGTCGCCCGGCTGTGGCGGGAACGCCGCAACGTCCTGGTCTTCCTGCTCGCGAGCGCCGTGTTCCGCGACGGCGTCGGTGCGGTCTTCACCTTCGGCGGCATCGTCGCCGCACAGGTGTTCGGCTTCAGCCCGTCGCAGGTGATCCTCTTCGCGATCGCGGCGAACGTGGTGGCGGGTGTCGCGACCTTCGCGTCCGGGCGGCTCGACGACCGCTTCGGTTCGCGGGCGGTCATCACGGTCGCGCTCGTCGGGCTCGCGCTCACCGGCATCGGGGTGTTCCTGATCGGGAGCGCGACGGCCGGGTTCTGGGTGCTCGGGCTCACGCTGGCGATCTTCGTCGGGCCGGTGCAGTCGTCGTCCAGGGCGTACCTGGCACGCCTCGCCACCCCGGGACGCGAGGGCGAGCTCTTCGGCCTCTACGCGACGACCGGGCGAGCGGCGTCGTTCCTCGCGCCGGCGCTGTTCGGCATCGCGGTGACGATCGGCGGCTCGACGCGGTACGGGATCATCGGCGTGGTCGTGGTCCTCGTCGCGGGCCTCGTGCTCATGGCGTTCGTGCAGCGGGAGCCCGCGCGGGCGTAGCGCACGGTCCGCTCTCCCCACTCCGGGCCGGCGCTGCCGGTGCGGGTCGAGCACCCGGTCGGAGCACATGCGCCAGGATGGGTGCATGACCGACCAGCGGATCGCCGTCGTCGTCCTCGCCGCCGGGCAGGGCACGCGCATGAAGTCGTCCACCCCGAAGGTGCTGCACCGCCTCGCCGGCCTGCCCCTGCTGGCGCACGTGCTGCGCACGGCGTCCTCGATCGAGCCGGAGCACGTCGCCGTGGTCGTGCGGCACGAGCGCGAGCGCGTCGCGGCCGAGGTCGCCGAGCGTGCCCCCGGGGCGATCGTGGTCGACCAGGACGAGGTCCCCGGCACCGGACGCGCCGTCGAGGTCGCGGTGCAGGCGCTCCCGGCGGACTTCGACGGCTCGGTCGTGGTGCTCTCCGGGGACGTCCCGCTGCTCGACACGGCGTCGCTCCGACGCCTCGTGGACGCGCACGCCGGCAACGCCGTGACCCTGGTCAGTGCGATCGCCCCGGACCCGACGGGGCTCGGCCGGGTCGTCCGCGACGCCGCCGGGGCGTTCGTGCGCGTCGTCGAGCACAAGGACGCCACCGAGGCCGAACGGGCCATCACCGAGGCGAACGCCGGCATCTACGCGTTCGACGTGACCCACCTGCGTGCGGTGCTGCCCTCGCTCACCACGGCCAACGCGCAGGGCGAGAAGTACGTCACCGACGTCCCGTCGCTCGTCGCCGCGCGCGGGGGAGCGATCGACGTCGTCACGCTGACCGACCCGTGGCTCGTCGCCGGCATCAACGACCGCGCGCAGCTCGCCGACGCGGCGCGTGAGCTCAACGCCCGCATCGTCCGTCGGCACCAGCTCGCCGGTGTCACCGTGCAGGACCCGGCGACCACGTGGATCGACGTCGACGTCACCGTCGAGGCCGACGCCGAGATCCTCCCCGGCACGCAGCTCGTCGGGGCGACGGCGATCGCCGCCGGCGCGGTGGTCGGACCGGACACCACGCTCCGCGACACCGAGGTCGGAGCCGGCGCGGTCGTGAACCGCGTCGACGCGACGCTGGCGGTCATCGGCGACGGCGCCACGGTCGGTCCCTTCGCCTACCTGCGACCGGGGACGGTCCTGGGCGAGCACGGCAAGATCGGCACGTTCGTCGAGACGAAGAACGCGGTGATCGGCCGCGGCAGCAAGGTCCCGCACCTGTCGTACATCGGTGACGCCGAGGTCGGCGAGGACTCGAACATCGGGGCCAACACGATCACCGCGAACTACGACGGCGTGCACAAGCACCGCACCGAGGTCGGGTCGAACGTCCGCACGGGCTCGCACAACGTGTTCGTCGCCCCGGTTAGGATTGGTGACGGGGCGTACACCGGCGCGGGTACGACCGTCCGCAAGGACGTACCGGCCGGGTCGCTGGCGATCAGCTACGCCCCGCAGCGCAACACCGACGGATGGGTCGAGGAACACCGACCCGGTTCGCCGGCGGCCGAGGCGGCTCGGCGCGCGCACGGCGAACAGATCTGACGGCGGTCGGGTCGATCGAGACGACCCCGAGCGGGTCAGGGAGTGAGCACCGCACTTGTCCGGAATCAAGACCACGGGCCAGAAACGACTCGTCCTCGTGTCGGGCCGGGCGCACCCGGAACTCTCGGCGCAGATCGCCGACGAGCTCGGAGTCGACCTGGTGCCGACCGATGCCCGGACCTTCGCGAACGGTGAGCTCTACGCCCGCTTCGACGAGTCGGTCCGCGGTTGCGACGCGTTCGTCATCCAGTCGCACACCGCGCCCATCAACGAGTGGCTCATGGAGCAGCTCATCATGGTCGACGCCCTGAAGCGTGCCTCGGCGAAGCGCATCACCGTCGTCGCGCCCTTCTACCCCTACGCGCGCCAGGACAAGAAGGGCCGCGGGCGCGAGCCGATCTCGGCCCGGCTCGTCGCCGACCTGTTCAAGGCCGCCGGTGCCCACCGCATCATGAGCGTCGACCTGCACGCCGCACAGATCCAGGGCTTCTTCGACGGCCCCGTGGACCACCTGTTCGCCATGCCCGTCCTGCTCGAGCGCTTCCAGCAGATCCTCGACCCGAAGACCCTGACCGTGGTGTCGCCCGACATGGGCCGTGTGCGCGTCGCCGACATCTGGTCCGAGAAGCTCGGTGCTCCGCTGGCGATCATCCACAAGCGGCGCGACCCGCTCGTGCCGAACCAGGTGTCCGTGCACGAGATCGTCGGTGACGTCTCCGGCCGCGTGTGCCTGCTCGTCGACGACCTCATCGACACCGGCCGCACCATCGCGAAGGCCGCCGAGGCGCTGAAGAACGCCGGCGCGACCGGCGTGGTCGTCGCGGCGACCCACGCCGTGTTCTCCGACCCGGCCACCGAGCTGCTGCAGAGCGAGTTCATCGACCGCGTCGTCGTCACCGACACGCTGCCCCTGCCCGAGGACAAGCGCTGGGACCGCCTCGAGGTCCTGCCGATCGCGCCGCTCATCGCCCGCGCGATCCACGAGGTCTTCGACGACGGGTCCGTGACCTCCATGTTCGACGGTGCCGCGTAGGCGGACCGGACGCGTGTCGGGCGTGACCCGGCCGGCGGGCTGAGCCGTGCCTCCCGTCCACCCGGCACGCGGTGCCCTGGCTGCCCGTCTGCGGGCGACGGGCAGCGTGTTCGCCGAGGACGAGGCCGACCTGCTGCTCGAGGCCGGCGACGGCGATCCGGTGAAGCTGCGCGGGCTCGTGCAGCGGCGACTCGGCGGTGAGCCGCTCGAGGTCGTGCTCGGCTGGGCCGCGTTCGACGGGCACCGTGTCCGGGTCGTCCCGGGGGTCTTCGTGCCGCGGACCCGCACCACCGTCGTCGCCGAGCAGGCCGCGCGACGCCTGCACCGCTACGACCGGGTCGTCGACCTGTGCTGCGGTGTCGGGGCGATCTCGGTGGCGTTGCTCGGACGGGTCGGCGCACTCGACCTCGTCGCGGCGGACATCGACGCGGACGCCGTCGACGTCGCGGCGGAGAACATCGGCGACCGGGGGATCGTCGTCCTGGGCGACCTGTTCGCGCCGTTGCCCGAGCGCTTCCGCGGTGTCGTCGACGTCATCGCGGTGAACGCACCGTACGTGCCGTCGGACGCGCTGGCCACCATGCCGGCCGAGGCGCGGGAGCACGAGCGGCGCATCGCGCTGGACGGTGGGCCGGACGGGCTCGACGTGCACCGGCGCGTGGCCGCGGGAGCGGGGGAGTGGCTGCGCCCGGGCGGCGCGGTCGTCATCGAGGTCTCGTCGACGCAGGCGCCGCAGTCCGCTGCGCTGTTCGAGGGTGCCGGGTTCACCGTGACGGTCGAGTCCGACGACCAGGTCGAGGGCACGTGCATCGTCGCGGAGCTCCCCGCCTGACACTCGTCCGCCGCGGTACCGTCGCGGTGTGGAGTACTCGTTCGCACTGCCGACCGCAGCGGAGTTCCGGGCCCTGTACGACGAGACCGGGTGGGGTGCGTGGGACCTCGAACGGTTCCGTCGGGCGCTGGCCGGCAGCTGGGTGGTGTGCAGCGCACGCGACGAGACGGGACGTCTGGTCGGCATCGGTCGGCTGATCAGCGACGGCGCCCTGCACGCCTTCGTGACCGAGATGATCGTGGCGGAGGACGCGCGCGGCCGGGGCGTCGGCGGCGAGGTGCTCGCGCGGCTCGTCGACGAGTCGCGCCGTCGTGGGGTCGACGACGTGCAGCTCTTCGCGGCTCGGGGCCGAGCTGCCTTCTACGAGCAGCGTGGCTTCGGACGCCGGCACGAGGACGGACCGGGCATGGACCTCGTGACGGTCGTCGCGGCGCCCGGCAGCGGCAGCGACGGCATCGGCAGCGGGGTCAGCCGGCGCTGACCTGCACCGTGTGCCACCCGGTCGCGCCGTTCGGCGCCGGCGGCCGCTCGACGCTCGTCTGCACCTGACCGTCGGCGCTGACCGCCCGGACCCGGATCGTGTGCGAGCCGGCGTCGGGCGTCCAGCGGTACACCCACTGTCGCCAGGTGTCGGCCGAGACGGAGTCGGCGAGCGTGGCGTCCTGCCACGCGCCGTCGTCGATGCGGACCTGCACGGCCTTCACGCCGGTGTGCGGCTGCCACGCGACGCCGGCGACCGCGACCTGCTGCCCGGCGGTCACCGAGGCACCGCCGCGAGGGGTGTCGATCCGCGACTCGAGCTTCACCGGCCCGCGCTCCGACCACCCGCGGGGTGTCCAGTAGCCCTGGGCGTCGGCGAAGCGGGTGACCTCGAGCTCCGTCACCCACTTCGTCGCGGAGACGTACCCGAACAGCCCGGGGACCACCATCCGCACCGGGAACCCGTGCTCGGCCGGCAGCGGTTCGCCGTTCATCCCGATCGCGAGCAGCGCAGCTGTGCCCTCGTCCTGCAGCACGTCCAGCGGCGTGCCCGCGGAGAACCCGTCGATGCTGCGGGACAGCACCATGTCGGCACCGTCCTGGACACCCGCACGAGCGAGCAGCTCACGGATCGGGTAGCCCAGCCACAGCGCGTTGCCGATCAGGTCGCCGCCGACCTCGTTCGACACGCAGCTGAGCGTGGCCATGTGCTCCTGCAGCGGGAGTGCCAGCAGCTCGTCCCACGTCAGCTCGACCTCGCGGTCGACGGCGCCGTGGATGCGGAGCGACCAGTCTGCGGGGTCGACGGACGGGACCCGCAGCGCGGTGTCGATCCGGTAGAAGTCGGCGTTCGGGGTGACGTAGGGCGTGATCCCGTCGACGTCGAGGGACGCGCCCCCGGGAACGGCGGGCGCGGTCGTCGCCGCACGCGGCAGCCGGACCGCCCGCCGTGCCGCTGCGGCGGCCTGCACCGCCGCGGTGCCGGCTCGCGACGCTCCTCCCACGACGATCGCCGCCACGGCCGTCGTCGCGCTCCACACGAGGAAGGTGCGCCGCTCGGTCGCCGCGGGGCGGGGCGAGGCCGACGGCGCGGCGGTCGCTGCCTCCCACCGGCGGAGGCGACGCAGGAGCACGCGGAGCACGACGATCGCGGCTGCGACGCCGAGGACCGTGGGCGCTCCGTCCCACGTGCCGCTGCCCGATCGGGTGGTGACGGCGATCAGCGCGAGGACCGCACCGGCCGCGAGGACGAGCGCGCCGAACGGCGGGCGGGCACGTTCGAGCACACCGGCGCCAGCGCTGACCGCGGCCGTGACCACGGCCATGAGCACGAAGAGGGCGACCTTGTCCCCGGTGCCGAACAGGCCGACCATCAGGTCCTTCGCCGCCGGGGGAGCGAGGTCGATCACGGCGGAGCCGACGGCCACCAGCGGACTGCCCGCCCCGCCGAGCAGCAGTGCTCCGAGCTCGGCGACCGCCAGGAACGCGGCGATCGCGATCACGCCGCAGACCGCGGCGAGCAGGGCCGGGCGACTGACCGGGGTCGGGGTCGGTGCCTGCTCGGTGGTCGGTGCCGCTGACGTGCTCACCCGTGCAGCGTAGGTCGGCGCCACCGCGGATGGGCTGACAACAGCACGGCGGTGGACGCCTCGGTCCCGCTCCGCGCCGGGTTCGTCGGTCGTGCGCCGCTCCGGGACAGCGCCGCCGACCGCGGCCGTGCGAGGATCGGGAGCGTGTTGGACCGACCAGACCGCGTGCCCAGCGGCCGCCGCGCGCACCGGCCGCGGACGCCGGGGAGCGCTGGCCGCCGGTTCGCGGTCCTGCGGTGGACCCTCGTCGGTGTCTGGACCGCGCTCGTCGTCAGCCGCATCGTGGTCGTGGCGGCAGCGCCGCAGACCGACCTGGCGTTCCTCGGCATCGCCGAGCTCGTCGCGATCTCCGTCGGCGTGGTCGGGCTCGTCGTCGCCGTCGTCCGCGCCCGCGCGATCCGTCGGCGACGCGCGGACGAAGCGCTCGCACTGGCCATCCGTCGCATCGACCCGACGGTCTGGCTGGTCCCCGCGGCGCCGACACCGGAACTGCGACAGGACGTGCTGCGGGCCCGCCCCGAGGCCACCCTGGGCGAGCGCGTGACCTGGGCGTTCGGAGCCACCGAGGCGTCGCTCTGGGAACTCGAGGAGCGCCGGGCGACGCGGCTGCTCGTGATCCGCTGGAGCCGGATGGTGCACGTCGGGGTCGAGGACGTCCCGGGGGAGCGCGACGCGAGCGCCGTGGCGATGCACTACGTCCGACCGGACGACTCCGCTGCCGTCGCGACGTTCTTCGTCCGCTCGTCGCCCGGGTCCCGACGGCTGCTCGGACGGGGACCTCGGCTCGAGCGACTCGTCGCCGACCTCGCGCGGGAGCGGATCGTGGCCTGACCGCGTCGCCCGTGTCCGGCCCCGGGGCCGAACGGATCGACCGACCGGCCGCGGCAGCTGCCTCCTCCGGCCGGGCGGCAGCACGCCCCGCTGACCCGGCGGGAGCACGCCCCGCCGACTCTGCGGCAGCAGGCCCCGCCGACCCGGCGGGAACACGCCCCGTCGACTCTGCGGCAGCAGGCCCCGCCGTCCGACGGGGCCTGCTGCCCGACCGGGTCAGTGCGTGGAGGGTTCCTGCTCGACCTCGCGCCGGCCGTCCTCGGACCACAGCGTGTGGAACGTGCCGTCCTTGTCGACGCGCTGGTAGGTGTGCGCTCCGAAGAAGTCACGCTGCCCCTGGATGAGCGCCGCCGGCAGTCGATCGGACGCGAGCGAGTCGAAGTACGCCAGCGCGGACGAGAACCCCGGGGCGGGGATGCCGGACGCAGCGGCGATGCCGACGATGCGACGCCAGGCCGCTTCGCCCTCGGCGACGGCGTCCGCGAAGTACGGGTCGACCAGCAGGCTCTCGAGCGCGGGGTTCTTGTCGTACGCCTCGACGATGCGGTTGAGGAACTGGGCGCGGATGATGCAGCCACCGCGCCAGATCTTCGCGACCGCGCCGAGGTCGATGTCCCAGTCGTACTCCTTCGCCCCGGCGATGATGAGGTCGAAGCCCTGCGCGTACGCGACCACCTTCGACGCGTACAGCGCGGCCCGGACGTCGTCCTCGAACGTGTCGGGGACGTCGACCACGTCCGGTCGGTTCGTCACGGAGCGCTGGACGGCTGCGCGCTGCGACGGCTTCGAGGACACCGCGCGGGCGAAGACAGCCTCACCGATGCCGGAGACGGGGATGCCGAGCCCGACCGCGTTCTGCACCGTCCACACACCCGTGCCCTTGGAACCGGCCTCGTCACGGATGACGTCGACGAGCGGCTTCCCGGAGTCGGCGTCCTGCTGCTTGAGGACCTCGCCGGTGATCTCGATCAGGTAGGACTCGAGGTCGCCCTCGTTCCACTTCTCGTAGATCTGGACGAGTTCGTCGACCGAGTGTCCGCCGGCACGACGGAGCAGGTCGTAGGACTCGGCGATCAACTGCATGTCCGCGTACTCGATGCCGTTGTGGACCATCTTGACGAAGTGACCGGCGCCGTCGGTACCGATGTGCGTCACGCACGGCTCGCCCTCGGCCACCGCGGCGATCGACTTCAGGATCGGGCCGAGGGTCTCCCACGCCTCGTCCGAGCCGCCGGGCATGATCGACGGGCCCTTCAGCGCGCCCTCCTCGCCACCCGAGATGCCGGTGCCGACGAAGTTCAGGCCCTGCTCACGCAGGTCGTGCTCGCGGCGGATGGTGTCGTGGAAGTTGGCGTTGCCGCCGTCGACGATGATGTCGCCTTCCTCGAAACGGTCGGCGAGCTGCTCGATGACGGCGTCGGTGCCCTTGCCCGCCTGCACCATGATGATCGCGGTGCGCGGCTTCGACAGCGACGCGACGAAGCCGTCGATGTCCTCGGACGCGATGAACCCCATGTCGCCGTGCTCGTCCAGCAACTCCTGGGTGCGCGCGTAGGTGCGGTTGTACACCGCGACCGTGTTGCCCTCGCGCGAGGCGAGGTTGCGGGCCAGGTTCGACCCCATCACCGCCAGACCGACGACACCGATGTTCGCCGTGCCGCCGTCGTCGTGCTGTTCGTTGTCCGCCACCTGAGTCTCCTTCGTCCTGACGTGTCGCGGCCCACGGTACGACCGACACCTGGGGTCGGCACGGGGATCCGGTCAACTGGGGACGGGAAGCGGACGACCCGTACTGTGGAGGGATGACCGACCACGACGTCCTCCCGCCCGTGCTCGTGATGGGTGTCTCCGGCTCGGGCAAGTCCACGATCGGTCAGGCGCTGGCCGACGCGCTCGCCGAGCAGGGCCAGCCGAGCACGTTCGTCGACGCCGACGACCTCCACCCGGCCGCCAACAAGGAGAAGATGCGGCAGGGTACGCCGCTGACCGACGAGGACCGATGGCCGTGGCTGGACGCCTGCGCGGCACGGATCGCCGAGGTGCAGGCGTCGGGGCGCCGGTGCGTCATGGCGAACTCCGCGCTGAAGCGCGTCTACCGCGACCGGCTGCGCAGCGCGGCACCCGACCTGGTGATCGCCTTCCTCGACGGGTCGCACGACCTCATCGCCGAGCGCCAGGCGCACCGTCACCACGAGTACATGCCGTCGTCGCTGCTCGACTCGCAGTTCGCGACCCTCGAGCGGCCCCAGCCCGACGAGACCGTCGTCGCGGTGTCCATCGAGGGGTCGGTCGACGACACCGTGGCGACGATCACGTCGGCGCTGGCGGTCACTTCCGGCTGAGCTCCGCGAGCCGCGAGCGGTACTCGTCCGCGTCGATGTCACCCCGGGCGAACCGGTCGGCGAGGACGGCCCGGGCATCGGACCGCGCCCGCCAGCCGCCGCGACGCAGGACGCCGAACACGACGGCGGTGGCCAGGAGCACCAGCAGGAAGAACGCCGGGAACAGGAAGAAGGGCGGCCCGCCGTGCCCGAGGGGGCCGACGGCGGCGAAGGTGGTGAGAGCGGTGTGCACGGTTGCCTCCTGGGCGGATCGTGTCGCCCGGTCGGGCGACGTTCCCAGCATCCGGTCCGGAGGCTCGTCCCGCGTCCGCCACGGAGGCCGACTCCCGCCTGCTCCCGCAGCCGTACGACCGGTCCTCCTGCACCGCCGACTACTCCCGTGGGAGTAGTCCACAGCTCCTGCCACGACCCGATGCCGTGCCGCCGAGGCGACCCTAGGCTCGGACGCATGCACCGCACCCCCACTGCCGCCGCCGAGGCGACCGACGACCAGCGAGACGGCGTCCGTCGCTTCGCCCGGTTCGGTCGGGTGCTGCCGGTCGCACTCGTGCAGATCGTGGGGACCCTGCTGGCGGCGCGTTTCCCGAACGGGCCGACCGACACCGTCGGCCCTCGCGGTGGCCCGCCCTGGGCGACCCACGTCCTCGGCTCCTCGATCGTCGACGCAGCGCAGCCGGGTCCACTCGCGATCGTGCTGCTCGTCGTCGGGGTGCTCGTCCTGCCGTGGCGCTGGCGGTGGCCGACGGGCGTCCTCGCCGTGACACTCGTGACGACGATCGGCTACGCCCTGCTGGTCAGTCCGCGGGGGCCGTTCGTGGCCGCGCTGACGATGGCGGCGGTGAACGCGTGGCTGCACGGGCGCCGCACCGCAGTGGGTGTCGCGCTCGGACTGGCCGTCACGCTGCTGCCGACCGCCGACGAGTTCCTCGGCCGTGCACCCGCGCGGAACCTCGACGCGGTCGTCCTCGCCGTCGCCTGGGCAGCGGTGACCCTGTCCGTGGCGGAGCTCGTCCGCGTCCGTCTCGACCGCGTCGCGGACCGACGGCGTCGGCGCGCTGCCGCAGAGCAGGAACGCGCCCGTGACGAGCGCGTCCGCATCGCCCGTGAGCTCCACGACTCCGTCGCCCACAGCATGTCGCTCATCAACCTGCAGGCGGGTGTCGCGCTCCACCTGGGGTCCGCGCTCCCCGAGCAGACCCGCACCTCGTTGGCCGACATCCGTGAGACGAGCCGCGAGGCACTGGTCGAGCTGCGGACGATCCTCGGGGTCCTCCGGTCGGTCGACGGGTCCGGGGACCGGGTCGTTGACAGGACGGACGGACCGACCGGCGGAACGGCCGACCGCGGGTCCGCCGGGAGCGAGCCGCACCTCGGCGCCCCGGACCGCACCCCCGTCCCGGGGCTCGACCGCCTGGCGGACCTGGTCGAGCGGGCACGCGCGGCCGGGGTCGACATCAGCGCGGCGGTCGAGGGTGACCCTGCACCGGTGGACCGGACCACGGACCGCACGGCCTTCCGGATCGTGCAGGAGTCGGTGACGAACGTGATGAAGCACGCTCCCGAGCACCGCGCCCGCATCGCGGTGCGGTTCGGACCGGAGATCGTGGACCTGTCGGTCGAGGACTCCCCGGCCCCGGACCGTGACCCGGCCGACGCCCGGGTCACGCCGCTGCTCGGACCGTCCGGCAACGGCATCATCGGGATGCGCGAGCGGGCCTCCGCCGTCGGTGGCACCCTGTCGGCCGGACCCACGCCGGACGGCGGGTGGCGCGTCGTCGCACGACTGCCCTCGACCGTCGCCGCGCGGTCGTCGGACGCGGACGCGGCCGAGCACGAGGACGAGCACGAGGACGAGGACGAGGAGCGATCGTGACGACCACCGACGAGGCCATCCGGGTCGTGCTCGTGGACGACCAGGTGCTCATCCGCGCCGGGCTCCGCGCCCTGGTCGACGCCGAACCGGGGATGACCGTGGTCGGCGAGGCCGGCGACGGTGACTCGGCCGTCGCGGCGGTCCGGCGTGAGCGTCCGGACGTCGTGCTGATGGACATCCGGATGCCGGGCACGGACGGGCTCGTCGCGACCCAGCGCATCTCGGCGGATCCGGACCTCGACGGCGTGCACGTGGTGATCCTCACCACCTTCGAGGAGGACTCGTACGTGTTCGAGGCGATCCGTGGCGGTGCGGCCGGCTTCCTCGTGAAGGACACCGAACCCGCCGAACTGCTCCGCGCCGTCCGTACCGTGCACGCCGGGGAGTCGTTGCTGTCGCCGGGTCCGACGCGCTCGCTCGTCGCCGCCTACGCAACGCACGCGAAGCCGTCCGCGCTGGCCCCGTCCCTCGACGTCCTCACTGAACGCGAGCGCCAGGTCATGCAACTCGTCGCCCTCGGCCTGACCAACACGGAGATCGCCGAGCGGCTCTTCGTCAGTCCGATGACCACGAAGACGCACGTCTCGCGCGCCATGATCAAGCTCGGTGCCCGCGACCGCGCGCAGTTGGTCGTCTTCGCCTACGAGACCGGGCTGGTCACTCCGGGATGGCAGCCGTGATCAGGCCCGGTGCGCGAGGACGGCCGCGTGCGGGCGCGCTCCGTCGTCGGAGCGTCGGTGCACGGCGTCGACCGTGAGACCCGCGTCCTCGATCGCAGCGACCATCCGCTCGACGGGCCATCGGTGGGCGGTCGTCACCGCGTGGTCGAACGGCTCGAGCGTCGGACCCTCGAAGAACCCGACGAGCAGCCCGCCCCCGGGTGCCAGGATCCGGCGGCACTCCGCGAGCGCGACCGGCACCCGGTCCGGACGGTGGTGCACGAGCGAGTACCAGGAGAGCACACCGCCGACACCGCCGTCGGACAGACCGGTCGCCTCGATCGTCCCGGTCCGGAAGTCGACCTCGGGAGCGGCAGCGCGCGCGAGCTCGACGAACCGCGGTACGGGCTCGATCCCGATGACGGCGTGGCCACGACGGTGCAGGTGCGCGGTCCAATGGCCGGGTCCGCATCCCACGTCGAGCAGGAGTCCGTGCGTCGTGTCCGCCCAGTCCTCGACGAGCGTCCGGTCCTCGGGGTGAACGGCGTCCATGGACCCGAGGACCTCGGCGTACTCGTCCGCCCGGTCGTCGTAGGCCGCCACGACACGGGCGTCCGCTCGAGCTGCTGCGCTCGGGGCGCTCATCGAGGCAGGGTCCACGGGGCGACGCTACCGCCGACCGCCGACCGCCGACCGCCGACCGCCGACGTACCGACGGGCGCACGACCGGGGCCGCTGCTGCCCGACGGTGAGCGGTGGGCGCACGACAGCGGGGTCGAGCCCCCCGGAGGTGACCCGACCCCGCCGTGCGGAGCGCCGGACGCCGGGTCAGTCAGACGACCGACGGGACCGTCGTCGGCTGATGAGCACGGTCAGCCCGGGCACGAGGAGCGCGAGCGCCAGCGCCACCGCAGCACCGACGGTCGTCCCCGTGTAGGCGAGTCGGCCGGCGGACAGGGCCTGCGCCGCGCCGGTCCGCTCGTGACCGCTGCCGATCGGCGCGTCACCGCCCCTGGTACCGGCACCGGTGCCACCAGGACGGCCGCCGTCACCGTCACCGGGGTTCCCCGGGCCATCGGTCCCGTCGCCTGCCCCCGGGTCCCCGCCGTCGTCCCCACCACCGCCGTCCCCACCGTCGCCGGGTCCGGCCTCGACCAGGCCGGCATCGACGGTCGTGTCGCGGCGCACCCCCTCGAGCGCACCCTCCGCGCTCGTGACCCGGTCGATCATGACCGCCGCGGTCTCACCGTCCGGTCCGGCGTCGGAGTCGACCGCCGGGTCGTCGCCGACGTGCTCCTCGGTGAAGTGCATGCCGTCGGGCGCCGTGAAGTGCACGCGGTAGTCGCCCGGCCGCAGCCCGTCGAACCGGTACCCACCCTCGTCGTCGGTGGTCGCACGGCGATCGACCGCGTCGCCGTGGTCGTCGGTCCCGGTCAGGGCGACGGGGACGCCCCGGACGCCGGGCTCGTCGTCGTCCTGCAGGCCGTCGTCGTTCCGGTCGTCCCACACCCGGTCACCGATCATGCCGGCGACGACCCGGACCGTCGACGGGTTCGACTGCACCGGGAGCGCCAGGTCGGACGTCCGCAGGCCGAACCGGTTCACGTAGCGGTCGCCGTCGTGCGCGCCGCTCGTCGCGAGCACGAGCCGGTGCGTGACGGTCTCGCCGGCGGGGACCGGCGTCTGCCGTTCGATCCGGACGGCGGTCACCCGGTCGAGTGCGTCCGGGCAGCCGCTCGCACCGAACTCGTCCTCGGTGCACCAGTGGGTCGTACCGCCGGGCTGGTTGCTCGGGTCGGCACCGTCGGGGGAGACGTCGGCGGCCTCGGTGTCGGTGTACCGGACGACCTCACCGGCGTCGGGGTCGGTGGGGACCGGCGCCGCGAGTCCGACGGTGCCGTGGAAGTCCGAGCCTCGTGCGTCTCCGTGGTGCGGGAGCACGTCGATCAGGTCGAGGCCGCCGATCGCGGCGTCGTCGGTGTTCGTGACGTCGAGGTCCCACTCCGGATCGTCGCCGGTCACGACGACGGGGGCAGGCGTGCGCTTCTCGACCCCGACCCCGCCGGTGGTCACGACCTCCAGGCCGCGCTCGGCGGTGCGCCAGCGCTCGTCGGACCGGTCGGCCGGTGACGCCACGGTCACCGTGTTGCTGATCGGACCGGCCGGCGCCGAGCGGTCGATCCGCGCCGTGTAGGTGATCGGGGTGATGCGGCTGTTCGGTTCCACGTCGTGCAGCGTCCAGGTCAGACGCTGGTGCTCCTGGCCGTCGGCACCCGGCACCGTGTCGACCTCGGGGGTCCTCGACGCACTGTCCTCGACGTACGAGGTGTGCGCGGGCAGGACGTCACGGACGGTCACGTCGGTGGGGCGTCCGTCGGCGAAGCCGTTCGTCAGGGTCGGCCGGAGCGCGTAGTCGACGGTGTTGCCGGGGACGACCGAGCTCGTCCGGTCCGGGGTGTCCGCAGCGTCGGTACCCGGATCGACGACGACCTTGTCGACGCGGACCAGGTCCTCGGTGAGCACCACGCTGTCGGCCAGCCCGCCGGCACCGAGCCCGGGGTCCTGGTGGTCGTGCACCCACTCGGGCCGGTGGTCACCGAAGCGGGCGTGCCCGAAGTCGTACACCCGGGTTCCGTCGGGCGCGCGCTGCGTCGTCACCGTGGAGTACAGGCCGCCGCTCGCGCCGCCGGCCAGGTCGCCGGTGACGCGGACCGCCCCGACCGCCGCGATGCCGCCGGGGACCTCCGCCGGGTCGTCGAACCAGGGACCGTCGCCGTCGTCGCAGGTGCGGACCTGGCCTGCCGGCGGTGACGCCATGTCGTACGCGGCGTACTGCACGTGCGCGTGCTCGAGGCCGCTCGACCACGCAGGAGCCCGCCCCGCCACCGTCGTCAGGCGCTGCGTCCGGCGGTCGAAGGTGTCGCAGAGCGCTGCGCCGCGGAAGGGTGCGAGACCGGTGTTCGCCATCGTGACGTCACTGCGGAGTCGGGTGCCGCCCGTGGCCCACGGGTCCCCGTCCTTCGCCGATCCGGCGGTCACGCCGCTGCCGTCGCTCCCGAGGCGCCAGAGCCGCTTGCCTGCGCTGCCCGGTCCGAGTTCGACGAGGTTCCGCCGGGCGCTGTTGTCGGCCGTCGGCTCCGACCCGCCGGGGAAGTTCGGTGTCCCGCTGACCGAGGTCGTCTGCAGCGGCGTGAAGGTGTTCACCGACTCGACGGACGTCGGCACCGACGGGGTGGGCATCCACAGCGAGATCCACCCGCTCACGACGTACGGCTTCGCGCCGCCGCTGATCGGGCCGCCGCCGATGTTGCGCCCCGGCATGCGCGCGGCGTCCGTCACGGCGCCGTGGATCGTCACGTCGACCTCGCCGCCCGGCGCTGCCTGCGTGCAGGTGACGGTGCCGGAGTCGGCCACGGCTCGGTCGCCCCCGCCGCGGCCGCCCGGCAGACCGCCGAACTGCACGCCGTCCTCGCCGTTGCGGCCGCAGGCGGGTCGACCGCCGTTCCAGAGCACCGCGCCCGACGGTCGGTCGCCGAGCAGGTGGGACAGGTCGTCGGTGAAGTGCATGTCGCCCGTGCTCCGCTCGAAGCCGAGCAGGCCCTGCCCGGGGACGGGGGACTGCCAGTCGACGGTGATCGGGTAGCGCAGTTGCACGCCGGGGGTGCCGTCCGGCCCCGGCACGTCCGTCCGCAGGGTCGAGCCCACCACGGCCTTGCTGAGGTTGTACCGCGGCGCGGCGGACACGACGGTCGTCGCCGACGTGACCGGTGCGGTGGGCTCGGCGTCGTCCGCGGTCGCGGTGCCGGTCACGGCGATGCGGTCACCGTTCCGCAGGTCCCCGGAGACGTCGAGCACGGCCGGCACGGCGACGGCGTGCCCCGAGGGGACGTCGCCGAGGTCGCAGGTGAGCCGCTGGCCCTCGACCGCCGACCCGGCACCCGTGCACGCGAGCGGGACCCCCGCCCAACCCGTGCCCGCCGGAGCGTCGAGGACGAAGCGCTCGTGGTGCGCGGTCCCGTCGACGGCGTTCACCGTGACCCGGTACGTGACGGCGTCGCGGGTCCGGACGATGCCGTTCGCGGGACCCCGGTCCCCGCCCGGGCCGTCGTCCGGCGTGAAGGGCCCGCGGCCGTCGGCGGCGACCTCGACGGCCAGGCCGACCAACGCCGCCGGCGCGGTCGCGGCAGCGGCAGCACCGGCCGGTCCGAGCAGGACCGAGGGGACCGCGAGGGCCACTGCCCCCAGGGCGCCGACCGCGCGGCCGAGCGAGGGCGGCCCGTCGGGTCCGCCGGGTCGGCCGGGTCGGCCGGAGCGGGCAGGGGCGGGCGAGGGAGGACGTTCGGACGACGGACGACGAGACATGGCGCTCCTCGGTCGGAGATCGGATGGACGACGGACGCCTCACCCTGACCCCGCCGACGCCGCAGGACCGAACACTCCGCATGTCACATGTGCGGCATCCCGCTCAGAGCTTGAACGTCGCCCGCGGGATGTCCGACACGATCCTCCGTGCCGTCCGCACCGCGTCCTCCTCGGAGAGCTGGTGCGACACCACGAGCGACGCCAGGTACGCCGCATCGGCCCGTCGTGCCATGTCGTGCCGTGCCGGGATCGAGCAGTACGCCCGGGTGTCGTCGATGAACCCGGAGGTCTTCGTGAACCCGGCGGAGTCCGTCACCGCCGCCCGGTAGCGGCCGATCGCCGCCGGGGTGTCGATGAACCACCACGGGGCGCCCGCGTACACGGCGGGGTAGAAGCCTGCCAGGGGGCCGATCTCGCGCGAGAAGACGGTCTCGTCCACGGTGAACAGCACGAGGTGGAAGCCGGGTGCGGTCCCGAAGGCCTCGAGCAGCGGCCGGAGCGGCTCCGTGAACGCGCCGACGGCCGGCAGGTCGTGGCCCGTGTCCGGGCCGAACCGCTCGAGGGTCGGCATGTGGTGGTTCCGGAGCACGCCCGGATGCAGCTGCATGACGAGGCCGTCGTCGACGCTCATCTCCGCCCACCGGTAGAGCATGTCGTGGCGGTAGGCGACCGCCTCGGCCGCGGTGACGCCCGACGGGCCCTGCATCGCCGCCGCGTGGATGCGCGAGCGCTCGGTCGCGGACAGCGGCGCGGATCCCGCGTCGAGCACGCCGGTGTCGGTGGCGGTCGCGCCGTGCTCGATGAAGTACCGGCGCCGGTCCCGGAGGGCCGCCAGCAGCCCGTCGTGGGTGCCGGTGTCGATGCCGGACGCCTCGCCGATCGACGCGACCACGTGCCTCCAGTCCGGGCGTGACGGGTCGAACACGGCATCCGCGCGGAAGGTGGGGAGCACCCGACCGGTGAAGGAGGGGTCGGCGGCGAGCCGTGCGTGCGCTGCGAGGTCGTCCGCGGGGCCGTCGGTGGTCGCGAGCACCTCGATCCCGAAGGAGTCGAACAGCGCGCGGGGTCGGAGCGCCGGCGTCGCGAGCGCGGCTGCGATGCGGTCGTACTGCGCGTCCGCGTTCGCGGCCGACGGCTGCTCGGTCAGACCGAAGACGTCGTGCAGCTCGGTCTCGAACCAGTAGCGGACCGGCGTGCCGGCGAAGTCGTCCCAGTGCTCGGCGAGCCGGCGCCAGACCTCCCGGCCGTCGGGGTCCGGGTGCGTGCCCGTCAGGTCGCGGCGACCCAGTTCCTGCAACCCGACCCCGTTCGCGTGCAGCAGGCGCAGGACGTAGTGGTCGGGCGTGACCAGCAGCGCAGCGGGGTCCGGGAACGGCTGGTCGTCCGCGATGAGCGCCGCGTCGACGTGCCCGTGCGGGGAGATGATCGGGGCGTCGCGGACCGCCTCGTAGACGGTGCGGGCGACCGAGCGCGTCCCCGGGTCCGCCGGGAACAGCCGGTCGGGGTGCGGTGCGAGCGGCGTGGTGGTGCTGGTGGAGGGCATCATCGGCTCCTTCGGGCAGGCGGGCGAGGTCGGGCGAGCGGCGGGTGGGC